>NZ_QTNQ01000133.1 GCF_018424695.1 Vannielia litorea | reverse complement strand
GCCTATTACGCCGGGCTGGCGCTTGAGGCGGGCTCGGTGGTGGAGTGGTTTACCGAGCGTGACCAGCGCGGCGAGGCGGTGGAGAGCTTCGAGGCGCGGGGCAACGCGCGGGCGGCGGGGCAGGGCACCGAGGTGACGAATGTGGGCGCGCTGGTTGGCCTTCCAGAGGTGTTGAGCGGCGGCGCGCGCGAGGTGCGAAAGGTGTTCGATGACAAGTTCATCACCGCCGATGAGCGCTGGCTGGAGACGCTTGAGGACGTGCCCGGTGCCTTCCTCGCCGCGCGCATCCGGCATGAGGCGAAGCGCCGGGCGCGGGCAGGCGAGGGCCAGCCCGAGGCCGAGGATCCGCAATGAAGGCTCTGGTGGCATGGCTGATGCTGGGGGGTGCGGCCTTGGCGCAGAGCGCCGAGGTCCGCCCGGGCGACATTGAGCTGACGGTGACGGTGGAAGAGAGGGATACCGCGCCTTTTGCCGGGGAGATGGTTCTGGTGACGATCCACGGCATCTACCGCCGCCATATCGCGCGGGAGAAGCTGGAGCAGCCGGAGCTCGATGGCTTTGCGTGGATGCAACTCGGCGAGGACTACTGGTACGAGACCCGTGAGCGGGGTCAGCCGGTGAAGAACTTCCGTCGGCGGATGGCGCTGTTTCCCGAGGCGGCGGGTGCGCTGGAGATCGGGGCCTTCACCCATCATCTCACCCTCATCGACGAGAACGACGACTGGTTTGACCATGATCTGGCTTCCGCCCCCGTCCGCTTTAATGTGGAGCCTGCCCCGGAGGTCGGTGACTGGTGGTTTCCGGCGCGGCGGCTTCAGGTGTCTGACAGCTGGTCGAATGCGCCGGACCAGTTGGCCGAGGGCGAGGGGGTGCTTCGGATCGTGCGGGTTGCGGCAATGGGGACTGCACCGCAGATGATCCCGCCGATGCCCGAGTTGCGCTCGCCTTCGGGCCTTGTCTTTGCGCACCCCGAGCAACGGCTGGTGGAGCTTTCGCCGGAGGGGCCGGTTTCGATCGCGTTCTGGCGCTGGACGATTCAGCCGGGCAACGGGGTGTCGGCGATCACCGAGCCGATGGAGTTCGCGTGGTATGACACCGAGGCCCGGATGGCGCGGCAGGTGCGGATCGGGGCGCAACGGGTGGCCTATGCAGCGCCCGTGCGCGGTGTGCCACCGCCGGGCGCGCCGGGCGCCGAACGCTCGGGGCTTGCAGGCCTGGTCCTTGCCGTCAGCGCGCTTACGGCGCTCGTGACGCTGCTCTGGAAGCGCAGCTGGGCGCGGCCCGGCTTTGCCGATCCGTTGCGCTGGCGCATCCGGCGGGCGGCCCGCGCTGGCGACCTTGCCGCGATGAGGCGGGCGGGGGCCGCGCTGATCCAGCAGGACGGCGGCAGCGCGCAGGCGCGGGATGCGATGGCCCGCCTCGATGAGGCACTCTTCGGCAAGGGCGGAGCGAGGCCCGAGGCGAGGCCGATTGCGCGGGCGCTGCTGGCCCGACAGACCGAGACTCTTGGCTGAATTGCCAGACGGCGGCTGCCATCGCACCATCATGGCACCAGAGCGGGGATGCGAGGGGGCATTCCGGCCGACCCTAAGAGGGGGAGAAGACCCATGAGTCTGTGGTCCAGACTGTTCGGCGGCAAGGAGGAGGAGCCTGCCATGAACGATACAGTGAAGATACATCCGGCCGTTGACGGCGGCGTAGCGCCCGGAGGCGCGAGTTTCAGTGGAGGCACGATAAAATGCCTCTGCAAGAGCGACCCTGTCGTGGTCGAGATCGGGAGCCAGACCGCCCACAACCACGTGTGTGGCTGCACCAAGTGCTGGAAGCCCGATGGTGCCGTGTTCAGCCAGATCGCCGTGGTGGGCCGGGATGCCGTGACCGTGGCGCAGGGCGCCAACAAGCTGAGCGTGGTGGACCCGTCTGCCGCGATCCAGCGGCACGCCTGCTCGGGCTGTGGTGCGCATATGTATGGCCGGATCGAGGACGAGGGCCATCCGTTCCATGGCCTTGATTTCGTACACACCGAGTTGAGCGATCAGAGCGGTTGGTCGGCGCCTGAGTTTGCCGCCTTCTGCTCATCCATCATCGAGAGCGGGGTGAATCCCGACAGGATGGACGGCATCCGAGCCCGGCTCAGGGAGCTTGGGCTGGAGCCCTATGACTGCCTTTCTCCGCCGCTGATGGACGCGATTGCGACCCATGTGGCCAAGCAGAAGGGCGTGTTGGCCGACGCCTGAAGGGGCGGGCCGCCAAGCGATGACGCCGGAGGGGGGCGAGGGCCTGCCTCCGGGTGGTTCTTTGCACGCTGTGGCGGAAATCTGCCGAGGGTTTCAACCGCTGCGACGTTGTTGCACAGTGCGAATTTTTCCTGCTAGCCTCCTGAACAGGGAGGACTAATCATGAAACATGAGGCGCTTGAGCGACGACCGTGCGCTATCGGCTCGGTGCTGGTGATCGACGATCACCCGCTTTATGGGGCGGCTCTTGAATCGGCGCTGCGCCATGTGTTCGAGGGCTGCGAGATCGTGACCGCGACCACGCTTGGCGAGGGGATCAAGGCGCTGGCGCGCGATTTTCGGCCTGACATGGTCCTGCTCGATCTGAAGCTGCCCGATGTTACCGGGATCAGCGGCTTCCTGCGGCTGCGGGAGGGGTTGCCGGATGTGCCGGTGGTGGTGATCTCGTCGCTGACCAGCGACGAGGTGATCCAGGCCGTGATGGATGCGGGCGCGGCGGGTTTCGTGCCCAAGGATGCGCCAATGGCCGACCTGCGCGCGGCGCTCTGCGAGGTGCGCAGCGGCCTGACCTACCTGCCCAAGGGTTTCACCCGTGTGCGCAAGACGCCGCAACAGGTGCGCGATGCGCAGGAAGTGGCCCGCCGGATCGCCGAGCTGACGCCACAGCAGACCCGGATCATGAAGCTGATCTGCGTGGGCAAGCCCAACAAGCAGATTGCCTATGAGATGGATCTTGCCGAAGCCACGGTGAAGGCGCATATCACCGCGCTGCTGCGGCGCCTTGGCGTGCAGAACCGCACCCAGGCCGCCGTGCTTGTTGAAAGCGCGAACCTCGACGGCAGCGGCGGGGCCGGCGAACAGAGCGACGCGCAGGCGTTTCTGAGCAACTGAGGTGAGGGAGGCCGGATCAGGGGAGGAGCGGGACGCGCTGGTAGGTGTGGCCGTTTCCCATGCCTTGGGCGGTGTCGAGGCTGTGCGGGAGGTGGCCGAGGCGCTGCTGCCACGGGAAGCCTGCTTCATCCTGCTCTTCGTGCCGGAGGCGCTGGAGCTTTCCGATGTGGAGGCGGGCGTTGCAGCCCATCTCGCGGGCAGCCTCGTGTTCGGCTGCACGACCGCAGGGCAGATCACCCCGGATGGCTACGAAAACGATGCCTTGTTGGCCCTCGCATTTCCGCGCAGCCATTTCCGCTGCGCCTCCCAACTGATCGCACCGCTGAAACCCCTGTCGATCCAGCGGATCACGGATGATGCCCGGGCGCTGGACGCGCGATTTCAGCGGACCGCGCATTGGAACCGGCTGGCGCTCACGATCACCGACGGGCTTTCGAAGCAGGAAGACATGCTGGTGGCCGCCCTGGAAGCCGGTCTGGACGAGATGCCGATTTTCGGCGGCTCCGCGGCCAACGGGCTGAACTTCAAGCAGACCTCGGTGCTGCACGGCGGCAAGTTTCATACCAACGCGGCGCTGGTGCTGATGCTGGAGACCGATCTGGAGTTCTCTGGGATCGGCTTTGACCACTTCCTGCCGACCGGCCACCAGATGGTGGTGACGGGCGCCGAACCCGAGGAGCGCGTGGTATACGAGATCAACGGTGCGCCGGCGGCGGATGAATACGCCCGGCTGGTGGGCGTGCCCCGCGAGGCGCTCTCGCCACAGGTCTTTGCCGAGAACCCGGTGCTGGTGCGCAACTCGGCGCTCTACCATGTGCGTGCCATCCAAGAGGTGCAGGAGGGCGGGGCGCTTTCCTTTCTCAGTGCCATTGACGAGGGCCTGTTGCTGACGCTTGGCAAGGGGCAGGAGATTGTGAAGACCATGGCTCAGGAGCTTGACTTGCGCGACGGTCGCGGGCGGTCGCCGGAGTTCATCCTTGGTTTCGATTGCGTGCTCAGGCGGATCGAAATCGACCACAAGCAGCTCACCCGCCAGGCCTCGGAGGTGCTGCGCGACCGGAAGGTGCTGGGCTTCAACACCTATGGCGAGCAGCATTGCGGCGTGCATGTGAACCAGACCTTCGTGGGCGTCGCCTTCTTTGAGCCGAAGGAGCGGGCGCTGCACTGATGATCGACCCGGATGATCCGCTTGAGGTGCAGGTCGAGAAGCAGGCCAAGATCATCGCCGCACTGGTCCGCCGCGCGGGCCGCCAGAACGAGGTGGGCAGCCAGGCTTACAGCGCCTTTCAGTCCGCCATCGCCTTGCAGGGGCAGGTCTGGGCCAAGACGCGCGATCTTGAGCGCGCCTCCAGCGAGTTGAGCCAGCTTCGCCATGATCGGGAACGCAGCCAGAAAAACCTCACCGATGCGCTCTCTGTCATGGAGGGGGGCTTCGCGCTTTTCGAGGAGGGTCGGCTGCGGATCTGCAACGACCTCTTTCGCAGCCTGCTGCCGGATATTTCCGAACGCATCCGGCCCGGGCTGACGCTGTCGGACTACTTCGACGCGATGGAACATTCGGCCCATCTGGAGCCCGACGACGAGCAGGTGGCGCCGCCGCTGCGCAAGCGGCAGGGTGGCGGGAGCGATACGGCGCTGTCGTCTTTCGTGATCGCGCTGCGCGGCGACAGGTGGTTTCAGATCAGCCAGCAGGGCACGGGCGGGGAGACGGTGATCGTGCTCCAGACCGAGATCACCGACATCGTGCGCAAGAACCGCTCGGAGAAGGCACAGCTGATCGACCTGCACGCGCACTACTTGCAGGCCGCCATCGACCATATGAGCCTTGGCCTCTGCACGGTAAGCGCCGAGGGCACGGTGACGCTTCACAACGACCGGTTTCGCGAGCTTCTGGGGCTGCCCTACACGCTGGTGCAATCGGGCACGCTGTTTACAGAGGTGGTGGGCTTCATTCGGGGCAACTACCTGATCGACAGCGAGAACATGGCGCTGTTTGACGGCTGGATGGAGCGCGCCGGCAATGACGGGCGGTTGCGCCAGACTTTGCGACACGCCTCTGGCCGGGTGCTCGATATGCACACCCACGCGCTGCCGGACCGGGGCTTTCTGGTGGATATCAAGGATGTGACGCTGGAATACCGCGCCACGGAGCTGCTGGAAAAGCGGGTGGCCGAGCGCACCGCGGAACTGACCCGGGCCAACACGCGGCTCACCGCGCAGTTCGAGGAGTTGGCGCGGGTGCAGGAGGCGCTGCGTCTGGCCAAGGAGGAGGCGGAGGCGGCGAACTCGTCGAAAACCCGCTTTCTGGCCGCCGCAAGCCACGACCTGCTGCAACCGATCAACGCCGCCAAGCTGTTGATTTCTACACTCTTCGACATGAGCCGCGAAAGCCCGATGGCCGATACGGTGGAGCGGCTGGAAGGGGCCTTTACCTCGATGGAGCAGCTGCTGCACGCGCTGCTCGATATTTCACGGCTGGAAAGCTCTACCGGGCAGCTGAACCCAACCGAGGTGTCTCTGTGGTCTGTCATGCAGACGGTGACGCAGGATCAGCAGGCCTTTGCCGCTCGAAAAGGCGTGCGCCTCAGCGCGGTGCCCTGCAGCCTTTGGGTGCGGTCGGACCAGCGCTACCTCTTCCGCTCGATCCAGAACCTGGTGGTGAACGCGATCCAATACACCGAGAGCGGGCGGGTGCTGGTGGGGTGTCGCCGCAAGCCGGACGGCAAGGTGGAACTGCAGGTTTGGGACACGGGGATCGGGATTTCGCGGAAGGACCAGCGGCGGATATTCGAAGAGTTCACCCGGGCCGATAACGTGCCACCGGGCAGCGGCATGGGGTTGGGCCTTTCGATCGTGGATCGGACCTGCCGCCACCTCGGTCACAGGGTGGGTGTGCGTTCAAAGCCCGGGGTGGGCTCTGTCTTTTCCATCGAGATGGAGGCCGTGGCACCGCCGGCCGCGGCGAAGGAGGCCGAAATGGCGCCGCGGGAAGGCAGCCTGCCGGATATGGACCTGATCGTGCTGGTGGTAGAGAACGACCCGGCTGTTCTGGACGCCACCACGCGCAAACTGGAGCGCTGGGGCGCAAGCGTGCTTGGGGCAAGGGGCACGGCGGAGGCGCTTGGGATGCTGGCCGATCTGGGGGTGCCGCCTGACATCATGCTGGCCGATTACCAGCTGGACGGCGCTGACCTGGGCACCGAGGCGATCCGCGCGGTGCGGGAGGCCACTGGGGCCCATGTGCCCGCGATCATGATCACCGCCGACCGCTCGCCCGAACTGGCCCAGGCGGGCGCGGAGCAGGATTTCACCGTGATGACGAAGCCGGTGGAGCTTTCGCGCCTGCGCCCGCTCATGCACTGGAAGGCCGGCATGGCGGAGGGGGCCAGG
>NZ_QTNQ01000132.1 GCF_018424695.1 Vannielia litorea | reverse complement strand
AAGGGCAGGGGTGAGGCTCCGGCCATTTGCGGGAACTGGTGCAGGGGAGAACCCTGAGAGGTCGAAGTGCGGTGGCCGCTTGGAGCCCATCACTGCTCTTGCCGCCTCTTCCCATGCGCGGAATCAAGGCCGCAGGCCGCCGCGCATCGCCGGGCCGCCCCTCGGCACGGCGATACATCGACGGCAGCGCAAGGCTCGGGCCTTACAGGCAATTGAGAACGATAAACTGCGCCGCTCCGCCGTCGGATCGCCGCACCGCGGCCCGTCGACGCGCGGCTCAGCGCAACGTCCGCATCGTCCCGCTTAGCCGACCCCCACCGCTGGCAGCTCGCGAGAATTTTTCGGAGACTGCTGTTCATCATGACGTCGCGCCTGGATGGCGTTTGGCCACACGCGGCGGCGTTAGAAGCCAACGGCCAGGGTGAGGCCTTTCACTTCGCCCCACCCGTAAAGCCCCCATCCCAAAAGTGATTCGAAAATGCCTTCCCATGCGAATCACCTTGCGTTACGGTTGTCTCAGACCCGGAAAACCGGGCGATACGAGGCAGATCAGGCAGTCTGATGACAGAGATGGTTTTTGGCACGGCCCCCGTTCGGACGGGCGAGCCGGTGCTTCCCAGGTGGTGGCGGACGGTCGACAGGTGGTCGATGTCCTGCATCCTCTTGCTCTTCGGCGTGGGGTTGCTGCTGGGCCTTGCCGCCTCGCCGCCCCTGGCCGCGCGCAACGGGTTGGACCCGTTCTACTACGTGCAGCGGCAAGCGTTTTTCGGCGGGCTTTCTCTCATCGTGATGTTCGGCTTCTCGATGATGAATCCCTCGCTGGTGCGCCGCCTCGCGGTGCTGGGCTTCTTTGCCAGCTTCGTGGCTCTCCTGCTGCTGCCGGTCTTCGGCACCGACTTCGGCAAGGGGGCGACGCGGTGGTTTTCGCTCGGTTTCGCCTCGGTGCAGCCGTCTGAGTTCCTGAAGCCCGGCTTCGTGGTGCTGGCCGCCTGGCTGATGGCCGCCTCGCAGCAGGTGGCGGGCCCGCCGGGCAAGTCCTTCTCCTTCATTCTCGCGGTCATCATCGTGATGCTGCTCGCGCTGCAGCCCGATTTCGGCCAGGCCTGCCTGATCCTCTTTGCCTGGGCGGTGATGTATTTCGTGGCCGGAGCGCCGATCACTATCCTCGTGGTCGTGGCGGGGCTTGTCGTTGTTGGCGGCCTCACCGCCTATGAGGGCTCCGAGCACTTTGCCCGCCGGATCGACGGCTTCCTTTCTCCCGATCTCGATCCGCGCACCCAGCTTGGCTACGCAACCAACGCCATCATCGAGGGCGGGTTCTTTGGCGTCGGCGTGGGCGAGGGGCAGGTGAAATGGTCACTCCCCGATGCGCATACCGACTTCATCATCGCCGTGGCGGCGGAGGAATACGGGCTGGTGCTCGTGCTCTTCATCATCCTGCTCTACTCCACCATCGTTGTCCGCTCGCTGCTGCGTCTGATGCGCGAGCGTGACCCGTTCATCCGGCTCGCGGGCACGGGGCTCGCCTGCATCTTCGGGGTGCAGGCGATGATCAACATGGGCGTCGCGGTGCGGCTGCTGCCCGCCAAGGGCATGACGCTGCCCTTCGTCTCCTACGGCGGCTCCTCGATGATCGCGGGGGGCATCCTCGTGGGGATGCTGCTGGCCTTCACCCGCATCCGCCCGCAGGGCCAGATCGGCGACATCCTGCTGCGGAGGCAGCCGTGACGCGAAACCTGCTTCATTTTCTTGCTGAAAATACTCACTCCCCCGGCTGCACCCCAAGCAACGCCGGAGCAGACACATGACGCAGCCCCTTCTCATCATCGCCGCAGGCGGCACCGGCGGGCATATGTTTCCCGCACAGGCGCTGGCGGAGGCGATGCTGGCGCGGGGCTGGCGGGTGAAGCTTTCGACCGATGCGCGCGGCGCGCGCTACGTGGGCGGCTTTCCCGAGGCGGTGGAGATCGAAGAGCTGTCTTCGGCCACCTTCGCCCGCGGCGGCCTCTTGGCCAAGCTGGCGGTGCCCTTCCGCATCGCCGGGGGCACGATTTCGGCGGCGGTGAAGATGATGCGCGACAAGCCCGCCGTGGTGGTGGGCTTCGGCGGCTACCCCTCGATCCCGGCGCTGGCGGCGGCGACGCTGCTGAAGCGCCCGCGCGCCATCCATGAACAAAACGGCGTGCTGGGGCGGGTGAACGAGCTTTTCGCCAAGCGCGTCCACGCCATCGCCTGCGGCACATGGCCCACCGAGTTGCCCGCAGGCACCGAGGGCCATGACATCGGCAACCCGGTGCGCGCGGCCATCCTCGAGCGCGCCGGGGCGGCCTATATCCCGCCCGGCGATTACCCGATGTCGGTGCTGGTGATGGGCGGCAGCCAGGGCGCGCGCATCCTCAGCGACGTGGTGCCCGCCGCCATCGCTGCGCTGCCCGAGCATCACCGCCGCCACATTCGCGTCAGCCACCAGGCCCGGCCCGAGGACGAGGCGCGCGTGACCGAGTTCTACGCCGATGCCGGTATCGACGCGGTGGTGCAGCCCTTCTTCACCGATGTGCCCGAGCGCATGGCCGAGGCGCAGCTTGTCATCACCCGGGCCGGGGCCTCCACCGTGGCCGACCTCTCGGTGATCGGGCGCCCCGCCATCCTGATCCCGCTCGCCGCCGCCATCCGCGACGAGCAGACGGCCAATGCACGCGGGCTGGTTGACGCCGGGGCGGCGATCCTGATCCCGGAAAAACGGCTTGACCCGGAGAGCCTGGCAGAGCAAATGCGCACAATTCTGGACAACCCGGAGGGCGCCACGCGCATGTCGCTCGCGGCGCTCGGCGTGGGCAAGCCGGACGCGACGGAGCGGCTGGTTGCCTTGGTGGACGGGCTGGCGCAGAGTGGGCGAGTGGAGCCGACCGGAAACAACTCCGGCGAGCAGGACTGAGGGCAGTGACATGGACGGAAGCAATATCATGCAAGGCGTGACGAAACTCCCCACGCAGCTGGGGGCGATCCATTTCGTGGGGATCGGCGGCATCGGCATGTCGGGCATCGCCGAGGTGCTGCTGAACTTCGGCTACCAGGTGCAGGGCTCGGACCTGAAGAAGAGCAAGATCACCGAGCGGCTGGAGAGCCTTGGCGCGACCGTCTTCGAAGGGCAGGCCGCCGAAAACCTTGAGAACGCCGAGGTCATCGTGATCTCCAGCGCGATCAAGCCGGGCAACCCCGAGCTTGACGCCGCCCGCGCCAAGGGCCTGCCGGTGGTGCGCCGCGCCGAGATGCTCGCCGAGCTGATGCGGCTGAAGTCCAACATCGCGGTGGCCGGCACCCATGGCAAGACGACGACCACCACGCTGGTGGCCGAGCTGCTGGAAAAGGGCGGGATCGACCCCACCGTGATCAACGGCGGCATCATCCACGCCTATGGCTCCAACGCCCGGATGGGGCAGGGCGAATGGATGGTGGTGGAGGCCGACGAGAGCGACGGCACCTTCAACCGCCTGCCCGCCACAATCGCCATCGTCACCAACATCGACCCCGAGCACATGGAGCACTGGGGCACCGAGGAGGCGCTGCACCAGGGTTTTCTGGATTTTGTCTCCAACATCCCCTTCTACGGCCTCGCCGTCTGCTGCACCGATGATGCCGACGTGCAGGCCCTCGTCGGCCGCGTCACCGACCGCCGTGTCGTGACCTATGGCTTCAACGCCCAGGCCGACGTGCGTGCGGTGAACCTGCATTACAAGGCGGGCGTGGCGCATTTCGACATCCGGCTGCAAACCGAGGACATGGTGATCGAGGGCTGCACCCTGCCGATGCCGGGCGACCACAATGTCAGCAACGCGCTCTCTGCCGTGGCCGTGGCGCGCCATCTCGGCATGAAGGCCGAGGAGATCAAGGCGGCGCTGGCCGGCTTTGGCGGGGTGAACCGCCGCTTTACCCGCGTCGGCGAGGTGAACGGCGTGACCGTGATCGACGATTACGGCCACCACCCGGTGGAAATTGCCGCCGTGCTGAAGGCCGCGCGGCAGGCCACCGAGGGCCGGGTGATCGCGGTGCACCAGCCGCACCGTTACTCGCGCCTGTCCAACCTCTTCGACGATTTCTGCTCCTGCTTCAACGATGCCGACGTGGTGGCGATTGCCGAGGTTTATGCGGCAGGCGAAGACCCGATCCCCGGGGCCTCGCGCGATGATCTGGTGGCCGGGCTCATCGCTCACGGCCACCGCCACGCCCGCGCGATCCTCTCGGAGGACGACCTGGTGCGCCTTGTCCGCGAGCAGGCGGGCGAGGGCGACATGGTGGTGTGCCTCGGCGCGGGCACGATCAGCGCCTGGGCCAACAACCTGCCGGAGAGGCTGAAGGGCTGAGGCGGGGCGGGCCGGTGCCGGTGTTCGTGACATTCGCAGCCCTGGGCATCGGCGCGGCCATGCTGGTCGCGCGGCCGCTCTGGGCGCTGACGGTGCTCGTGGTGCTGATGCTGGTGGCCGCCTTGCTCATGGCCCTTTTCGGGATTGCGCCGACATGGGCCGCCGGGCTCATCTCGCAAAGCGCCGAGGCGGGCCCGCTCGCGCTTGTGCCATTGGGGTTGGGCGTGGGCCTTGGCCTGCTGATCCGTCGCCGGGAGGCACGCCGTGGCTGAGGCGGCGCTGAAACGGCGGATCGGGCCGGGCCTGATGACCGCCTATGGCGTCGGCGTGATGGTGGGGGCCGGCATCTACGTGCTGATCGGTGCGGTGGCGGGGCTTGCGGGCAGCTACGCGCCGCTCGCCTTTATCCTTGCCGGCCTTATCGCCGCGCCTTCGGCCCTGACCTATGCCGAGCTGTCGGCGCGCATCCCCGAAGCGGCGGGGGAGGCGGCCTATGTGGCGCAGGCCTTCGGCACCACGATCCTGCCGGTGTCCATTGGGCTGGCGATCGTGCTGGCGGGCACCGTCTCGGGCGCGGCGGTGCTGCGCGGCGGGGTGGGCTACCTCACGGCACTTGTCGCTGTCACCCCGAGCTGGGCCATCGTGGCCCTCGGCGCGGCGCTGACGCTGGTGGCCATCGCCGGGGTTTTGGAGAGCCTTGCACTGGCCGCGCTTTTTACCGCCGTCGAGGTTGTTGGCCTCCTGCTGGTTTCAGGGGCGGGGCTGCTGGCCGAGCCTGCTGTGCAAGCCGTGCCTGAGGTGGCTCCCGGTGCCATGGCCGTGCTGGCGGCCACGGCGCTGGCCTTCTTTGCCTTCATCGGTTTTGAGGATGTGGTGAACATGGCCGAGGAGGCGCGCGAGCCGACCCGCACCATGCCCCGCGCGATCATCGCCTCGCTGCTCATCACCGCCGCGCTTTATGCGCTTGTCAGCTTTGCCGCCCTGCGCGCCGTGCCCGCGGCCGACCTCGCCGCCTCCGAGCGCCCGCTGGCGCTGGTCTGGGAGCGGGCCACCGGGCAGGGCGCGGGCTTTCTGGCGGCCATCGCGGTGCTGGCGGCATTGAACGGCGTGCTGGCGCAGCTTGTGATGGCCGCCCGCGTGCTCTTCGGCCTTGGCCGTCGGGCCCGCGCCTTTGCGCCCTTCACCCATGCGCACCCGCGCTTCGGCACGCCGGTGCTGGCCTCGCTCACCTGCGGCGCGGCGCTGATCGGCGCGGCCCTGGCGCTGCCGGTGGCGCAGCTGGCCGAGATCGCCTCGATGGTGCTGCTCGCCGTTTTCGCCGCCGTTAACACATCGCTGGTCGCTCTCAAGCTACACTCGCCGCAGGCGCCCTTCCGGGTGCCCATGGCCGTGCCTGTCGCGGGGCTTGCCTCCGCGCTGGCCGCGCTTGGCCTCTCGCTGGCCGAAAGGATCGCCCCATGAGCCTGCTCCTGATCGCCGTCTTCCTGTGGATCTTCGCCGCCACGGCGACGGCCTTTCTGCCTATGCGCTACCAGATCGTGCCGGGGCTGGCGCTGATCGCGGGGGCGGTGGTGCTGATCGGCCTGCTCTTTGCCGAATGGGGGCCGGTGCCCGGCGTGCTGGCGCTCGCGGTCTTCGTCTCCTTCTTTCGCCGCCCGCTGGGGCACCTGTTCCGCAAACTCACCGGGAAAGCCCGCGCATGACCCTCTCGCTCATCTGCTTCTTTGCCTGGGCGCTGGCCGCAAACCTCGCCGCGATGATCCCCTCGAAGGACAACCACTGGACGCGGGCTTACGTGCTGATCGCGATCGGCATCCCGCTGCTCGGCTGGGTCACCTATGAGAACGGGCCGCTGATTGCGCTGATCTGCATGGCGGCGGGCGTCTCGGTGCTGCGCTGGCCGGTGATCTACCTGTGGCGCTGGCTCAAGGGCGAACGCCGCAAGGCGGACGGCTGAGGCGGGAAACCCCTTGCCAGCGGGGCCGCGCGCGGGGGAGAGTGGCGCCCATGTTTCATGAACTCCACGCCGTCGCCCTCGGCGCGGCCCTCGTCTTCGGCCTGCTCGGCTTCTGGCTGCGCTGGATGAGCCCGCTCGGCGGCGCGATTTACCTCGGCAGTATGCTGGCGATCTGCCTCGGGCTGAAACTCTGGCTCGGCCGCGGCCCGGTGGGATGGGACAATGTCGGCCACGCGTTTTTGTTGCTCTGGGTGCTGCTGCCCGGGCTGGGCGGCGCGGTGGTGGGCGTGGCGCTGGCG
>NZ_QTNQ01000131.1 GCF_018424695.1 Vannielia litorea | reverse complement strand
CTCGTCGCCCCCATGCTCGCCTGGCCCGCCGCCACCGACGGCGTCACAGACGCCCCCCGCCTGCTGGCCGCGCTGGCCACCGTGCTCACCGGCTGGCGCAGCAAATCCCTGCTCTTCGCCATCCTCGCCGGGCTGGGGGCGTTCTACGGGGCGACCTGGGCGCTTGGCTGATGTGGCGCAGAATTTCGGCCAGCGGCTCGAAGAGGTAGAACACGCGTTCACTGGTGCCCATCGCAAGGCCGATGCCGATGCCCGAAACGGCGGCGAGGAAAAAGCCGCTCAGCAGCAGGTAGATGGTGTAGCCCAGCGGCCCAAGCACCGCGCCTCGGCCACCATCCGGACCAGTGTGGCGACAACGGTGGTGGGCGCGGGCGCGGAAGCTCGGTTTCGATCAGGTCTGCCACGGTGGAGAGGCGCCTGCTGTGCCCCGCGATCCTGCGGCGCCTGGCGACCCTTGAGCAGGAAGGTTTCATTCGGCGCTGCCTGGATGACGGGCTCTACCGGGTGAACACCCTCAGCCCCGGCAACAGCCGAAATGCCGCCTGCCTCGCCCTGTTCGCCGATACCATCAGCTCATGCCTCGGTGATCTCACCGAGGAGATCGGATGGCCCGTCAACGTTGCCGTGCTGGACGGCAAGCCACCTTGGATACCGCCGGGTTCGTGGCGAAACACCTGGAGAGGACCGACAAGTCCGCCAAGGTGGCCAGTGGCTTGATGGAGTCTGCCAAGGCCACACGTCTTGCAGCGGTGTACCGGCCGGCCCTGGGGCCCGGCTGAAGCAGATTCAATGAAGCGTGCCTGGGCCCCCAAAGCCACCACCTGCGCCCTCAACGCCATGCTGCCCACGGTCAGGTCATTGGCCCTGGCCCTGTCGGCCGCGCGGACGCAGACCTTCTGACTGCCGCAGGCACAGGTTGGGTGACGTCACCCTTTCGCCGTCCCGGGTTACGGGCGGCGCAAATCAGGGTTCATCGCCTCTTGTTCCGCTGCGACGGTGGCGCGCGGCACCGCATTGGGCGAATACCAGACAGCCTCGGGTTGGATGTCCACGACGCGCTCGGCCCGCTCAAACTCGCGGGCCCGGGCCGCAGACCAGTCGATCCCGGCCCTGCCCGTCAAAAAAATCGCCTCGCCACTGGCAAAATCCGGAGTGAACACTCCGGCGCGGCCGCTGACTTCGATGTTGCCAAGCGTGTTGTAGTATCGATTGCCGGCATAATCCGGGACAGACAGTGCGCCGTCGGCATTCTGACGCAGGACACCGGGCCTCCCGCCGCGGTGAGACACATCCATCCCGTCGCTGGCGTGGGTCGCGATGAAGACCGTATCGGCTTGGGCAATGATCCGCCGCGTGACCACATCGCCCATGGCAACACGCCTGCCGCTGGCGGGCGGCACGGCCGCGGCAGGTGGACGGATATCGCGCGTCTGGATGTATTTCGGGCAGTTGCCGAAGCACTGTTCGACAGCGATCGACAGTTGGCCCTCCGCTGCGGCGATGACAACGCCATTCACTCGGTTGCGCCGACGTGTTGCAAAATCCAGCCCAAGCGCCGCCGCCTTGCTGCCCGGTTGCAGGTCGAGGCCAAGCTGGGCGGCCAGCGCGGGCCGGGCGTCAGCCGTCAACCGGGTGGGCGTCGCCTGCGCCCCCGTTGGCAACGGACAGATCGTGGCCCACGGACGGCCACGCACATCCAGCAGTCCGACAAACAGCACCGACAGACCCTCGAAGAAGGCGCGATGCGACGCGGGGATCTCCGCCCGGATGGCGCGGGCGGCGTGCGCGATCGTCTGCCGGAACACCCACGCGATCCTGCACCGCGCGTTCACCGCCGTGAAACACGTGATCGGTCATGTCTCACTCCCCGCACCGGCGCTCACCGCCTTTGGCAGCATCGCCCTGAAGGCTTTCGGCCTCTGGCCGACCTTCGAGCCCCGCACAGAGCAAGTCCGCTCCCAATCCTTGAGGTAGGTCGAACCGCATGCCAGCCTTGAGCAACCTCGGTGTAGCACTTGGCGGTGGTGTGATGTTCGGGGCTCCCGAATAACGGAAAGTGCCCCATTCAACCGGCTGTGCATTACCCCCTATCTGCTCGCCGGTTCGGTGCGCCGTGGCGGCACTGGAAGGCCGAGAAAGGCGGGCCTGTGGCCGGCCCCACGCGACTGCATGAAGCCGGCCTTGGTCTCAGCGCCGCCCACGCCCCTTGCGGTGAAAGCGCGGCAACTCTCCGGCCATGATGCAGCCGTAGGGGTCGATCTGGTCCACGATCTCGGCCAGTCCGAAGGCTTCAATCTGGGCCGTCACCGCTGCCGCCGGCTTGTAGCTCGACGGCAACTCGGAGGCATCCACCTTCCCGGCGTGAAACCGGATGTCGAGGCCCTCCGTTTCCTCGGCCAGCGCCTGATCGGGCGTCTTGGTGCCCAACCTGCGCATGTGCTCGGTCCGCGACCAGTTGCGCCCCGCGCCATGCGGGCTGAACCCCCAGGCATTCGGCGCATCCGTGCCGCGCACGATCAGCACAGGCTCCGCCATGTTGAGCGGAATGATCGTGCGCCCACCCGCATCGGCATCCGGCGCAAACCCTTCCCAACCGGGCGTCGCGCCCTTGCCGTGCAGGTAGATGTCGCCCCGGCGGAAGACGAAGTTGTGCTCGTTCCAGAACCGCTCACCGGCACTCGCGCTCGCGCGCTCCATCGTGGCCTGATGAATCGAGTTGTGGTTCGTCTTCGTCCACTTCCGGATCAGCTGGAGCGCCTCCCAGTAGGCCTCGCCCTCTGCACTGTCTGCCGGGATCCAGGCATTCTGCTTCAGCGTCGCCGGCGAATGCTTCCGCCGGTGGGCCTCCGCCACCTCCATCCCCGCCTTGTAGAGCTTGGCGCCCGGGCCGCGCGAGCCGTGATGCGTCACCAAAGCGGTCCGCCCGGTCGCGCGCGACCGCCCGACAAACAGGAAGTGGTTCCCGTCGCCCTGCGTCCCCATGTGTTCCTGCGCCGCCCGGATGATCTTGGCGTTGCTCAGAAACGGGTTCGCCCGGAAGGCATCCAGCAGGTCGAGCGACACGGTGAAGCGGTTGCCCTGCGGGCGTCCGCCCGGCCCGAAATGGGTCACTTCAGCCGCCGCATCCAACACTTCGGCCGGGTCGGCATCGCCCAGATCGCTCATCATCAGCGAGCAGCAGATGTCGGCAGAATGCATCCCGGGGTGGATGGCGTTCTTCGCCGCCACAACCCCGCCAACCGGGATCGTGCCCACCGGCCCCGCCGGGCAGGCATCGGGCATGATCGCCCCGCCCACAACGGTCGGGGTCCGCATCACCGCGCGCATCGTCTCGCGCACCTTGTCGAGGTTCGCGGCCTCATCGGCGTCGGCAGGGGTGAGGTTCTCGTGGAACGGCACCGCCCCGGCCTCGTGCAACGCGATGTGGACAGGCGGCACCGGAATTTCCCTGGCAAGAACCTCGCGAATGGCATCACGGCTTTCGCCAGCCGCCAGCATCTCGTTGCCGCGGCTGAGCAGCTCGGGAAACTGGGGGCCGGGCTGGTGGCCCCAGGCCTTGAGGTCGCTGCCGGTCAGCTGTGAAATCCTAAGGTCGTCCATCGTCTTGTCCTTTGGTCACTCTCCCCGTTTCCGGGGTGACGGTTGTGGATGGCGGGCCGGGAATGGGCCCGGCCCGCCGGTGTCTTCGGGTGCGGATTCACCCGTCTTCTCTTCACTCTTCTTCGATGGAGACTGTTTGACAGGATTCGGCGGCACGACCGAGGAAAACAGAAATCCTCCCTAACCTATTGTTTTTCAACAAATACACAGAACTTCCCAAGACTGCACCAAGCGATATACGATATTCTTGTATCGTATCTTATCCACTTGGAGTCTCCTCGTGAGAAACGTCGTCATCGGCTTCCTCGGAACGCAACTCGACATGGGCAAACGGCGCGGTTGGCGCCCCACGGTGTCGCTGTGCCAGGTTGAAGAGTTTCCGGTGGACCGGCTGGAGCTGCTCTACGACCGGAAATTCTCGCGGCTGGCCCACGGGGTGAAGCGCGACATCGAGCAGGTGTCGCGGGACACCGAAGTGATGCTGCGCGAGATGAACATGGATGACCCGTGGGACTTCGAGGAGGTTTACACCAAGCTCTATGACTTCGCGCTGAGCTACGGGTTCGACGAGGATCGCGAGCGCTACCACGTGCACCTCACCACCGGCACGCACGTCGGCCAGATCTGCTGGTTTCTCCTGTCGGAGTCGCGCCACATCCCCGCCGCCCTGATCCAGACCGGCCCGCCGCGCGGCGACAACCAGATTGGCACCTTCGACCTGATCGACCTTGACCTCAGCCGCTACGACGCACTCCAGCAACGCTTCGATCAGCAAACCCGGGAATACGGCGACCTGCTGAAGGGCGGGATCGAAACCGGAAATGCCCGATACAACGCCCTCATCGAGCGCATCGAGCAGGTGGCTGGCCTCTCCAACGCGCCGATCCTTCTGCAGGGCGAGTCCGGAACCGGCAAATCGGAGCTGGCGGCGCGCATCTACGAGCTGAAGTTGCAAAGACGTCGGGTGAAAGGCCGGCTTGTCTCGGTCAACTGCGCCACGCTGAAGGGCGCCGCCGCGATCCCGGCCCTGTTCGGCCAGCGCCGCAGCTTCACCGGCCAGCCGGGCACAGAGCGTGCGGGCCTGCTGCGCGAGGCCGACGGTGGCGTGTTGTTCCTGGACGAAGTGGATCAGCTCGGCCCCGATGAACAGGCGATGCTTCTCCACGCGCTGGAGACGGGGCGCTACTACCCGCTCGGCTCGGATACCGAGGTGACCAGCCGGTTCCAGATCATCGCCGGGGCCACCCGCGACCTCGCGGAACTGGCCGGGGAGGGGGCCTTCCGGCCCGATCTGCTCTCGCGGCTCAACCTCTGGACCTTCCGCCTCCCGGCGCTCCGGGAGCGCCCCGAGGATCTCGAGACAAACCTGATGTACGAACTGGCCCGGGCCGAAAGAACCCTGGGCACCCGTGTCGGCTTCAACGCCGATGCCCGGGACGCCTGGCTGCGATTCGCCCGCGCACCGGATACACCCTGGCCCGGAAACTTCCGCGATTTCGGCGGGTCAGTCCTGCGCCTTTGCACCCTTGCGCCACGCGGCCGGATCACCCGTGCGCAGGTGGACGAGGAGATCGAAACCCTGCGCCGCCGTTGGCAGGCCGCCGAGCAGGACCACGATGCAAGGCTCGTTGCCGAGGTGACAAACGCACCTCTCGACCCCTTCGACATCCCCCAACTCGCCAATGCCATCCGGGTCTGCCGTGCATCCAGCTCCATCAGCGATGCGGGGCGCCGCCTTTTCGCGGTCTCCCGCGCACAACGCACAACACGAAACGATGCCGACCGTCTGCGCAAGTATCTCGCGCGGTTCGGCCTGACTTGGTCTGAGCTGTGTGAATAGCGGGCCATGCAATCGTTGGTGCACCACGCGGCGCAGGTCGGCGTCCGGCGTTTCGCTTCCGGTCGTGCGTGATGCATTTGGCAGGCATGGGCTCAAACCGCGCCTTCGCCGCGTTTTCAACGCATGGCGGCTTGGTCTCTGCCCGGCGTGTCGTCCTCAGCGCCGCGCTCCAGGCGACCGTCGGCAGATCGGCTTCAGCCCGCGCGGTTCCGGCCATTCCATCCTCAGACTGACAGGCGCTGGCGCCGGATCAGGGCAACCCCGGCTCCGGATGAGCGATGTAACCCGACAGCCGATCCTGCGCGTTCTCTGACAGCTCCCCTAGCGGAAGAACTCCGGGTTGGGCGTCACATAGCCGCCCTCCTCCTCCACCGGATCGCGGAACACCTCGGTCTTCACACCCGGCGTCTTCGCGAAAGCCTCCATCGCCTGCTTCGGATACCACGTCTGCTTCACATGGCCGAAGCCGGGCAGCTGCCGCAGGATCGCCGTCGTGGAGCGGGCGCAATGCGCCTTCTTCACAGCCCCGTTGTTCTGCACCAGCGCCAGCGCGCGCTGCGCCACCTCGGGGCTGACGCGCACCTCCTGCGTGATCACCCGCCACTCGGGCCGCGCGTGGTAGTCGATGTAAAACGCCATGACACGCGGGTTGGCCCCGATCACCACGTCGTTGCGCTCGGGCACCTGCGGGCTCTTGAAGCTGCCCGCCGGATCAAAGATCACCCGCTGGCTGCCGTTGACCACAAGCCCGGTATGCCCGCCTGCGCCGCTCTCATTGTTGATCACGGTCACCAGGGTGAGCGAGGGCGGCGCGGCATGGCTGTAGCGCGCGCGCTTCACCTGCTCATCCGGCGCCCAAACCGGCTCGGCCGCCCCGCAGGCGGCCAGAACCATCGGCAACAGGATTGCCACCCAAACACGTTTCATGAGTTCCGGCCTCCAGCCCTGCCACACACGCAGGGGGAGTTTACCCGCTCGTCAGCCGTTGACCAGAGCGAGGAACACGAGGAAGACAAGTATCACCACCACCGTCCTGGTGACAAAGCTCATGAACCCGTTGAACGTGGCTTCATGATCGCTGATATCCATCTCGCCATGCTTGTGCTCGGCCATGGGTCTCTCCCGAATTTTCGTGTCGCACCGCCAATAGCGCAAATACCCCACCCGGGTAAAGATACAGCGCACCGGGCAAAAAGGCGCAGGCCCGCTCCATTTTCTTGCTCCAAGTATCTCCCGCCGGAGGCCCGAAGTCACCGTCCCGCCCCCTCAACCCGCGCCACGGCCTGCAATGGCAGACGCGGGCGGGGCGCGCGGGGTGGGTG
>NZ_QTNQ01000130.1 GCF_018424695.1 Vannielia litorea | reverse complement strand
GGTTTCGGGTTTGATCATCAATCACTTGCCTTGGGGTTACCGGGGTTCAACCCGGGCGGGCCGGTGCGGTTCCGGGAACCGGGGTGCCGGATGGGCGTTTGGGATCCAAGGGCCGCGCGTTGCGGCCCGTGCCTGTTGGAAGGAGTCAGAAGATGCCGAGCCGTGCCAAGGTGATCCTCTATGCCCTCGGGGTCATGGCCGCGGCGGGCGCGTTGTTCCTGCTGTTCACCGGGTTGGCGTGGCTTGCGGCGATGGTCTTCGTGGCGGCGCTGTTGCTGTGTCTCGGCGTCTGGTGGACGGGGCGGAACCGGGACGGGCAGAGAGACGCCTTGGCCGAAGGGCGTGACGGCGGCGGTCGATAGGTGTGTGCGGATGCTCTGAGGGAACAGTGCGGGCGAGGTCCGGGTTGTCTTTCAAAGGAGATATGACATGAAACATGGTTGGAGACTGGTTTTCGTCCCCCTCGCCGTGGCCTGCATTGCCGGTGCGGCTTTGGTCCTGTTCCTGGCGATGGCCTGGGTGAGCGCGGCGGCCTTCGGGACGGCGGCGCTGATCGGCCTGGTGCTGGGCGTTCCTTTCGGCCTCTGGGCCACGAAGAAGCTGCGCAGGGATGACCCGGAGTGGTCGGAGCGGCGCGATGCCCATGTGCCGAACCCACCGCCGCTTGTTTGAAACGGCTGTCCGATCGGGGTTAGCAAATTGTTAACTATGAGTGGCGCAGGCTTGGGCCATGCGCCAAGTCGTCCTTTGCCTCGTCATGTTCGTCCTTCTCGCCTGCAACACGGTGAAGGAGGACCTGCCGGGCTATTCCGCCCGCAAGGTGCAGGCGATGGGCTACACCTTCAACGTCTTTGCCGACGACCCGGAGTTTCAGGTCGTGCGGACCAACTTCGGCTTGCCCAATTCGCGGACCTACCCCGAAGCCGTGGCGCTGGCGGTGAAGAAGGCAACGGGTTGCGAGGTGTCGGAAGGTTCGCTCGTCGGGGATTACAACCTGACGAAGGGAAAGATGCACTGCCCGTGAGGCCGTGGTTGATACATATCAAGGTTTGAATGTTTGATCCCTGCCAGACTGCGCTGTGGACGCGCCCTGACACGGAGGCTGGAGATGCTTCGGCTCGCAATGGTTCTTTATTCGCTCATCGGCACGACGCTGGCCGGCAGCTTCGTGGTGGTCTCGCTGGTCATGGGCTATGACACGCTCTGGCCGATCCTGATTGCGGCGGCGGTGGGCGCCGTGGCGGCGGTGCCGGTTTCGGTGCTCGTGGCGCGGCAGATCAGCGGGTAGCGGTGGGTGGGCAGGTGCCCACCCTATGCGGACAGGAAGGCTTCGACGGCGGCTTCGAACTCGCGGGGTTTCTCGGCGTGCAGCCAGTGGCCTGCGCCCGGGATCTTGATTTGCCGGGCCTCCGGAAAGAGCGCCTTGATCGTCGGGCGGGCGCTTGGCTGGATGTAGTCACTCTCGCCGCCGGCGGCGAAAAGGGTGGGGCCGTTGAATTGGCCGGTCGGCTCTGGCCAGCCGACAATCTTGCCCATTTCAGCATCCAGCGCATCGAGGTTCAGCCGCCAGCGGGGTGGATCGGCCTTGAGATCCAGCGATTGCAGCAGGAAGGCGCGGACGGAGGCCTCGTCGATGCTGGCCGCGAGGCGCTTGTCGGCCTCCGAGCGGGAGGAGAGGCCCGAAAGATCAAGCCCGCGCATGGCCTCGATCAGGTGGCCCTGGGTGTGGCTGTAGGCGACGGGTGCGATATCGGCCACGACGAGGCGGCGGATCAGCTCGGGGCGGGAGAGCGCCAGCACCATGGAGGTTTTGCCACCCATGGAGTGGCCCAGCAGATCGACCGGCGCGCCCTCGGCCTCGATCACCTCGGCAAGGTCGTCGGCGAGGTCGGCGTAGCTGTGGCTGTCGAACCAGGGGCTTTTGCCGTGGTTGCGCATATCGACGGAGATCACCGGGCGGGGGCCCGAGAGCCGCTTGGCGATGACGTTCCAGTTGCGCGCCGAGCCGAAGAGGCCGTGGGCGATGAGGAGGGTGGGGGCGGAGGTGTCGCCCTCGTATCGGGTAATGGCCAGCATGGGCTGGGCATAGCGCGGCGGCGGGGCCTGCTCAAGCGGGGTTTTCGGCGGGCGCGGAGGCGGATAGAAGCCTCGCCATGGAGCATCCGGTGAAACAGGTGGCCGACGGGCTGGCGCAGATGATGGCCGAGCGGCTGGGCGTGCGCCGTGGCGAGACATTGGCGGAGAAGCTGCGCAAGGGCGGGCGGCTGTTGCCGAAGAAGGTGCGGCGCGAGGCGGCTTATATCGCCGAGACCGAGGCACGGATGGAGGTGCCGAAGTTTGCCTTCCAGTATGACGCGGCGCGCATCGAGAAGGCCGAGAAGATGGTGCGGCGGTTTCTGGAGGAGGTTGACCCGGCGGACCGGCGCAAGGGCATCGTGCTGGGCATTCTGGGGTGGCTGGCGTTCAACTTCCTGGTGATCTCGGGGCTGGTGATCTGGTGGCTTTGGGAGAGCGGGCGGATTTGACAACAGGTTAGTTTGGCACCCGTGTGACGGGAGCCGTGCAGCGCCGTCCCGCGGGGTGGCGCGTGCAGCGGCAGTTCGGGTGCGATTTATGGTGCAGTGGTCATCTGACCTCCGAGGGGAGCGCTTCCCTTACCGAAGCGCCGCCCCGGGGGGCGGGTCGGCGCTGCACGGCGGCTTCGCCTTGATTCCGTGCAGGGGCATGGGAGCAAGCGTGCCGACGAAAGCCGTGCCTCTTGGCGAATGCCGATTGGCTGCGCTGCACTAGCCAATGCTTCTTACGCCCCCTAAGTATCTGCTGGAACGGAGAAAGGGGCAGGCGTGGTTTTTTCCACCATTGCGGATGGGGTGACGCGGAGCGTCGAGACGGTCGGGCACGTGGTGACCGGGGGCTTTCTGGAGCCGCGCATTCGGCTCGGGGTCACCGGCCTCAGCCGCGCGGGCAAGACGGTGTTCATCACCTCGCTGGTGGCCAACCTGATGGATCGCGCGCGGATGGGCGGGCTGCGCGCCGCCGCCGATGGCGCGATCAGCGCGGCCTATTTGCAGCCCCAGCCGGACGACACGGTGCCGCGCTTTGCCTATGAGGATCATCTGGCGGCGATGGTCGGCCCCGCGCCGCATTGGCCCGAAAGCACGCGGGCGGTGAGCGAGTTGCGCCTGAGCCTGAAGGTCCAACCGGGCGGGCTGCTGGGCGGCTTGCGCGGGCCGCAGGTGGTGCATCTCGATATCGTGGATTACCCCGGCGAATGGCTGCTGGACCTCGGGTTGCTCGACCTCAGCTATGACGATTGGGCGGCGCAGGCGCTGGAGAAGGCGCGGGCGCGGGAGCAGGGCGCGGGGTTCGTGGCGGCGCTGGAGGCCGTGGACGGCGCGGCGAAGCTGGAAGAGCCGGTGGCCAAGCGGCTTTCAGACGCCTTTGCCGACTATCTGAAGGCGGCGCGGGAGGCGGGCTATTCGGATTGCACGCCGGGGCGGTTCTTGCTGCCGGGGGAGCTGGAAGGCAGCCCGGCGTTGACCTTTGCGCCGCTGCCGCCGGGCGAGGCCGGGCGCGGCTCGCTCCGGCGTGAGATGGCGCGGCGGTTTGAGGCCTACAAACGCGCGGTGGTGAAGCCGTTCTTCCGCGATCATTTTGCCGAGATCGACAGGCAGGTGGTGCTGGTGGATGTGCTCGGGGCCATTCACGCGGGGCCGAAGGCGCTGGAAGATTTGCGCCAGGCGATGGCCGACATTCTGGGCGCGTTCAAACCCGGGCGGAACGGCTGGCTGACGCGGCTGCTGGGCGGGCATCGGGTGGAGAAGATCCTGTTTGCCACCACCAAGGCGGACCATCTGCATCACCGGCAACACGGCAACCTGACGGCGATCACCGAGGCGCTGCTGCGCGAGGCGAAGGACCGGGCGGATTTTGCCGGGGCGAAGACGCAGGCGATGAGCATCGCCGCGCTGCGGGCCACCACGGAGGAGACGCGCCAGCACGAGGGCCGCGAGATCGACCTTGTGCGCGGCACTCTGATGGAGACCGGCAAGAAGGCGGCGATGTATCCCGGCGCGCTGCCTGAAGATCCCGGACGGTTGCTGGGCGCGGCGCGCGGCGGGCGCGAGAGCTGGCTCGATGGCGATTATGCGGTGATGAAGTTTGCGCCTGCCGAAGTGTCGCTGAGCCCCGGGGAGGGGCCGCCGCATATCCGGCTGGACCGGGCGGCGGAGTTTCTGATCGGGGATCGGTTGAGATGAGCGAGAAGAGCGGGCCGCTGGTGTTCGAGGTGGAGGATGACGCGCCGGGGCCGGACAAGGCCCCGCCCGTGCCCGACATGATCCCGCAGGAGCGGGCGGCGATGCAGCGGCTGGCGGCGGCTTCTGCCCGCCCGAAGAGCCGTTTGGCGACGCTGTTCTGGGCCGGGCTTGGAGGCGTGGTCTCGCTGGTGGTCTCTGTCGCGGCATGGGACTTCGTGGTGCGCTTATTGGAGCGCGCGCCGGTGCTGGGCTACATCGCCACGGCGCTGATTGCGGTGACGCTCTTTGCGCTCGCGATCATGGCACTGCGGGAGCTGGCGGCCTTTGCCCGGCTGTCGCGGCTGGATGGCATCCAGAAGGCGGCAGCGGGGGCCCTCGTGAGCGGCGAGCTGAAGGAGGCGCGCGCCGTGGTGGACCGGCTCGACAAGCTCTATGCGCTGCGCGACGACACGAAATGGGGCCGCGACAGGCTCGCGGAGCGGCGGGGCGATGCCTTTGACGCCGATGCGCTGTTGTCGCTGGCCGAGCGCGAGCTGCTGGTGCCGCTCGACATGGCCGCTCAGGCCGAGGTGGAGGCCGCCGCGCGGCAGGTGGCCACGGTGACGGCCATCGTGCCGCTGGCGCTGGCGGATGTGTTCACCGCACTGACCTCCAACATGCGGATGATCCGGAGGATTGCCGAAGTCTACGGCGGGCGAGCAGGCGTGTTCGGCTCATGGCGGCTGACCCGCACGGTGCTGGCGCATCTGGTCGCCACCGGCGCGGTGGCGGTGGGTGATGATCTGATTGGCTCTGTTGCGGGGGGCGGGGTGCTGAGCAAGCTGTCGCGCCGCTTTGGCGAGGGGGTCATCAACGGGGCGCTGACCGCGCGGGTGGGCGTGGCGGCGATGGAGGTGTGCCGCCCGCTGCCCTTTGGCGAGGGGCGCAGGCCGAGCGTGACCGGCCTCGTGCGCCGCGCGCTGACCGGGCTGTTTGGGCACCGCGAAAGCCCAGAGGAGAGCTGAGGCGCGGCTTCCCTGCGACGAAACAAAGGGTTACTGTCTCCCGACGAGGGGCCGTGAGGGCGGATTTTGGACGTTGTTGTTGTTTTTCTGGCGCTTGCCGTCATTGGTCTGTTGATCTGGATGATCGCGGTGCAATCCGGGCTGGGGCGGCTTCAGCGCAACCTCGACCGGGCCCTTGGTGAGATCGAGGGGCTGAAGAGTGCCGCGCGGTCTGCGGCCCAGACATCCGCAGCGGATACGCTTGCCGCGGCCAACACCGAGACCGAGACCGAGACGCCTGACCGGAAAACCGCGAATGAGGTGCCGCCCCCTGCCGCAGAGAGCGAAAAAGCGGAGCCTGCCGAGGCGGGCGCGCCGCAGGACGGCCGCCGCAAGCTGCCGTGGGAAGAGGGCTATGACCCGGCGGTGGACCGCCCGGCCGAGCCGATTGCCCCGCCGGCGCCCGGGGCGAGCCAGAAGATGGTGCTTTGGCTTCAGGCCAACTGGTTTTATGCCGTTTCCGCCCTGTCGCTCGCGCTCGCCGGTCTGTTCCTTGTGCAATACGGGATCGAGCAGGGCTATCTGACGCCTGTCATGCGCGTGGCCGCGGCGCTGGCGCTGGGCGCGGCGCTGATCGCGGGAGGCGAGTGGATCAGGCGGCGGCACGGCGAGAAGGAGGCGGTGGCCTACCTGCCCGACACCTTCAGCGCGGCGGGGCTGGTCTCGCTCTACGGCGGGGTGCTGGCGGCGCGGGGGCTCTATGACCTGATCGGCGCGGGCCCGGCGATGGCGGGGCTTGTGGCGGTGTCCGTCGGGGCGCTGCTGCTGGGCTGGCTGAACGGGCCGGTGCTGGCGGCCTTCGGCCTGATCGGCGCGGGCGCGGCCCCCTTCCTTGTGGGCGGCGAGGCCGACAGCGCGACGCTGTTCTACGTCTACTACGGGCTGCTCGGCGTGGCGGGCCTCGGGATTGACGCCTGGCGGCAGTGGCGCTGGGTTTCGGTTCTGGCCCTGGGCGTGGCGGGCCTTGGCGGGCTGGCCTGCTTTGCCCCCTCGGGCGAGATGCCGGGCTTCGCCATTCTGCTCACCGTGCTGGTGCTCGCCTCCATGGCCTTCCCGCGGCGCGAGATCGGGCCGACGCATGCGGGTGGCGCTCCGCTGATGGGGCTGGCCAACCGCAAGGCAGGGTGGGGCGGTTTTGACGTTTGGCTGCCCTGGGGCGCGATGGCGGCGGCCTGCCTTGTGCTGCTGGTGCTGCCACGCGATGGCTCGGCGGAGTTTCTGCTGATCGAGGGGCTGCTGACCGTGCTGATCCTCGCCGTGGCGCTCTGGGCGTGGCAGGCGCGGGCGCTGAGCGAGCTGGTGCTCTTCCCGGCGCTGGCTTTCCTAGCCGTGATCCCGCTGGAGAGCCTGATGGGCAGCGTGCTGATGCGTGACACCCTGCGCCCGGACCCGACGGGGGTGCCGGTGCCCGCGCTGCCGCTGGAGGCGAGCCTGGTGCTGGCGATGGCGGCTCTTGGCAC
>NZ_QTNQ01000012.1 GCF_018424695.1 Vannielia litorea | reverse complement strand
CTCCCCGCCAGTTGCCTCCGCCCCGACCGACAGCGACACCATCATCGCCCTGATCGAAAAGCTGGCCGCGCTCAAGGCCAACGGCATCCTCACCGACGCCGAATTCGAGACCAAGAAGGCCGAGCTACTGGCCCGCCTCTGATGCCCCAGTCCATCGCCCATATCGCCCTCGTTGTGCGCGATTACGACGAGGCCATCGCCTTCTACGTCGACACCCTCGGATTCGAGCTGGTCGAAGACAGCTACCAGCCCGAACAGGACAAGCGCTGGGTGGTGGTCCGCCCCAAGGGCGGCCAAACCTCGATCCTGCTCGCCCGCGCCGCCTCGCCCGTTCAGGAGGAAGCCATCGGCAACCAATCCGGCGGTCGGGTGTTCCTGTTCCTGCGCACCGATGACTTCTGGCGCGACTACCGCGCCATGGTGGCCAAGGGCGTGGCATTCCACCGCCCGCCCGTCGAGGCCCCCTACGGCACCGTCGCCGTGTTCAAGGATCTCTACGGCACACTCTGGGATCTCGTGCAATTCACCGACGGGCGCGCCTGATCATTGCCGGCTCCTCCGCCGCGCCGCGCCGTCCTCACCCCGGTTGGGCCGGACGAACCGCAGGTACTTCACGCGTTCCTACCCACCAAACCACTGCTGCCAGAGCTTCGCTGCCCAGAACATCAGCGACAGGGTAAAGAGCATCACCCCCAGCCCCACGCGGTCCCGCGCAGCGAAGACGATGGGGTCGTAATCCATCTTGCCCTGCCAGCCGAGGCGCACCATGCGGATCAGCCAATGCGCGAGGAAGGGCATGGCGGCCCAGAGCAGCCAGCGGTCGGGGTAGAGCGCCTTGGCCTGGGGCGAGAGCGTGTAGATGAAGAAGATCAGCAGCGCCCCGAACACGCCGATGCCTGCCACGTTCAGCAGGTCATGCCTGTCAGGGCGGCCATAGCCCCGTCCCGGCAGGCGTTCGTCCCCTTCCGCCTTGGCCAGCTCGGTGATCCGCTTCACGCAGCCCAGCGTGATGAACACCGGGAAGACAAAGACGAGCATCGCCGTGGTAATCGCCACCTCGCCCGCCGCCGCGCCCGCGATGACGCGAATGGTGTAAAGCGAGGCCAGCACCACGATATCCACCCAGCGCATCCGCTTGAGCTTCAGCGAATAGGCCAGCGAGGTGGCGATGTAGAGCACCACGATCCCGAAAAAGGCCCAGTTTAGCGCGGCGGCGAGGATCAGGGCCGATAGCCCCAGCCCAACGCCCACGATCATCCCCGCCCCTATCGGAACCGTGCCCGCCGCAAAGGGGCGGCGGCACTTGGTGGGGTGCAGCCTGTCAGCCTCGAGGTCGAGCAGATCGTTGACGATGTAGATCGACGAGGCGGCAGCGGAGAAGGCCAGTATGCCCAGCAGCACCGGCAGCAACACGCCCCATGAAAACTCATGCGCGGCGACCATCGGCAGAAGCAGCAGCACGTTCTTCACCCATTGGTGCGGCCGCAGCGCCTTCACCAGGTCCGCCAGCTTCCAGCCGCCCTCATAGGTCACCACGTTGCGGCCCCTGGCCGCGAGCCGCGCCGCCACAGCGGGCTGCTCGCCCACCATGATGACATTCTCGGCGTGGTCCCACACCTTCGCATCAACCGGCGCATTGCCCGCGTAGTCGAACCCCTTCTCGCCGTAGGCCTCCACCAGCGCGCCCGCCTTGGCGGCGCCCTTCAGGTTCACCTCTTCCGTCGAGCCGAAGATGCGCGACGAGAAGCCATGATCGGTGGCCACCTTCCGCACCAGCGCCTCGTTGGAGGCGGACGCCAGCACCACCTCGCGCCCGGCGGCGGAAGACTCCGCGGCCAGCGCCCTGATGTCGGCATTCACCGGCATCAGGTCAGTCCGCAGGGGCGCAATCGCCGCAAGCCCCGCCTTCAGCTTCTCGGGCCGCCGGAAATGCGCAAAACTCAGCGCCAGAGTCCGCAGCGGATCACGCGCCAGCGCAGCCCAGAAGTTCTCCAGCAGCAGGTCGGTTTTCAGAAAGGTGCCGTCGACATCCAGCACCAGCGGCTTGGCGTCGCTCACCCTGCTTACCCCCCGGCAAAAACGCAGCCGTCACTCACCAGTTGCGGCGGGGTGAGGCACAGGCCCCGCGCCACCGTCCACGCGGCAAGCACCTTGGGCACGTAATCGCGCGTCTCCGCATAGGGCGGCACGCCGTTGTTCTTCTTCACCGCGCCCTCCCCCGCATTATACCCGGCCAGCACCAGCAGCGGATCGCGGTCGAACTCCTTCATCAGCCAGTCGAGATAGGCCACGCCGCCCTTTATGTTCTGCACAGGGTCGGTGCTGTCTTCCACGCCGAAGCGGGCGGCCGTATCGGGCATGAGCTGCATCAGCCCCTGCGCCCCCGCGCTGCTCACGGCCTCTACCTTCCCGGAACTCTCGATTCCGATAACGGCGAGCACCAGCGCGGGCGACACATCGGTGCCGATCGTCGCCTTGAGAATCTCAGCCCCGTATTTGTCCGAGATCTTCTTCATGTGCGACAGGCGCGGCGCCTTCACCGTCTGGCCCTCGGGGCCGTTGGTGAGCATCTGCACCGCCGCATTCAGCCGCCCGGGCGCCTTGTCGGCAAGATCCGGCGAAATCTGGGTCCAGAACCAGCCATAGGTAGGCGCATCCGGCAGCGCCGTCGGCGCGATGCTCGCCGTCACCACCTCGCCCTCGCCTTCCTTCGCCACCGCGGGCTCTGCCTTGGTCTTGGCCGAGGGCTTCGGGAGCGCGGCTATATACTCAGCCTGTTCCTTGGGGTCGATCTGCACGGTAATACGCTTGCCGGGCAGCCCCTTGCCCGCTTTCACGCGCTTGAAGGTGAAATCGGGGTAGGTGCCCTTGGTCTCCGCCTCTGCCGTCCCGCAGAGGCAAACCCCCGCCAGGGCCAGCGCGGCCACAACTTGATGACGCATGTTTCGCGCCTTTCCTGCTCAATGATCGTTTATCGTTTTGCCAGAGCCTCGCAAAAACCCGGCCCCAAAGCCAGCGGGCACGAAACAAAGGTGGAAACACGCGGTGATTTTGCCGCAGTCCACCCGCAATCAAATCCTAGAAACGACGCTGTAAAAAGTTTTTATCGTTTAACAACAGCATCTTAACCTGAATACATCCACTTTTAACCATCGCTCGAAAATTGTACGACCCGCGCCAAATTCATGCCCCATTCCACCGGCTTATTAGCATCCATACCGAGACGGGGATCGGGCCAATTCAGAGGCCGGTCCGAGATGATCCGCCAAGGTAACACACTGGAAACGAGCGAAATCCTTGGAGGGATACACCATGAAACTGTTCAACATGTTCAAGAACTTCCGCAACGACGAAGACGGTGCCGTCACCGTTGACTGGGTTGTGCTGACCGCCGCCATCGTGGGCCTCGGCATTGCCGTTCTCGCCTCCGTCTCGAACGGCGTGACCTCGCTGGCCGGCAAGATCTCCAGCAACCTGGAAGGTCAGACCATCGCGACCTACTAAGTCGCGGCGTCTAGCCCAAAAAGAGCCGCGTCTCCCTGGAGGCGCGGTTTTTTGTTGTCTGCACGCCAGGGCGGGCCGCCAATGGCGGCGTGTTTCGTTCAGGCGTCCCGCCAGCCCCGCCTTGCACCTACTGTTTCTTTAGCCATTACGTCATTTCACCATCTTACCCCGCGCCCAACACGTTGCCGCCGCAATTGGGAATGAGAAATGCAGGGGTAACCACAAGATCGTCGGCATGGGGAGCCGGCCCAAACCGGAGAAGACACATGGAAAAGATGCTTTCCAAATTTCTGCGCGAGGATGATGGCGCAGTGACCGTCGACTGGGTTGTGCTGACAGCCGCCATCGTGGGCCTCGGCATCGCCGTCGCCACCGTTGTCGGCCAGGGCGCGATGAGCCACTCGACAAGCCTCGGCAACTACGTCAGCGCGATGTCCATCGCCAGTTACTGAGTGCCGCAGCGCCAGAACGGCGCTGGCACATCCAGAAGAGACAATGACACGCCGGCCCTGGGCCGGCGTTTCCTTTTGACCAACATTTCTTCTCGCCGCCGTGGCCATGCCGCGTTCTTGCCAAAATTCTCGAGGAAACAGGGAGCACGAGCAAGTTTGACTCGCGGGCGGCGCGTGGGGCTCTACCGCCTTTCCCCCGACCCGTGGCAAGTGAGAAAGGAAAGACCATGCGTTTGGTTTTCGGACTGGTCCTGATCATCGGGGTCGCACTGGCAGGTTTCGCGGTCTACATGGCGCAGGGCTACCTCGCCAAAACCACCGCCGAACGGAACGCGCTGATCGCGGCGCAACAAAAGGCGAAGCCCACGGTCAACCTGATCGTGGTGAAGAAAGACAAGGCCTACGGCGAAACCATCCTGCCCGAAGACGTGGTTGCAATCCGCTGGCAGAAAGACAGCCTCCCCGAGGGCCACTATCTCGAGATGGAAGATCTCTTCCCCGCCGGGAAAGATCCGCGCACCGTCATCACCGCGATGAACAAGTTCGAGCCCGTGCTGAAGAGCAAGGTCACCGAGCCGGGCGAGGATGCAGGCATCACCTCCCGCCTTGGCAAGGGCATGCGGGCCTTCGCCATCAAGGTCGACCGGACCTCCGGTGTGTCGGGCTTCCTGCGCCCCGGTGACAGGGTCGACGTTTATTGGACAGGCGGCATCGAGGGCCGTGAGGTCACCAAGCTGATCGAGGCCGGCATCCGCCTCATCGCCGTCGACCAGACCTACGACGAAGGCCACCAGAGCCCGTCCATCGCCCGCACCGTCACCGTCGCCATCTCGCCCGATCAGGTCGCTGCGCTGGCCCAGGCCCAAAGCACCGGCCGCCTGTCGCTCTCACTTGTTGGTGCAGAAGACGAGACCGTGGCCGAAGGCGTCGAAGTCGACCAGAAGCGCCTCCTGGGGATCCAGGAGAAAGAGGTGCGCAAGGTCGAGGTCGAGAAGATCTGCACCACCAAGGTCCGCAAAGGGGCCGAGGTTATCGAGCAGCCAATCCCCTGCACCAACTGAGCAGAGCGGCACGCTCACAGACGGCAATCTCACTTGCAAAAGGCCCGGCCCTCCCCACGAGGCGCCGGGCCTTTCCCTTGGGGCATCACGGCGCCCGAGGCCAATCCGCCGTGCCTGCGCCGGCCCATCCGGAGAGCCGCGCTGCCTGACGGTCTGGGTGCCGCTATCCCTAGGGGCAGGGTCCGGCGTTTGCCGCTACAAGTTGCGTTCTGTTGCTGTGAAACTACATAAACGAATCGCCGCAACACATTGATTATTGCAAAAAAACACAAGGCCACTCAGGATGTGGCCACCACAAGTGGGCCATAAGGCTCCATTCAAACGAAGTGACTATAGAGGCAGGGTCACATGAAACTTAGATCGCTTATGGCGGCGGGCCTGCTGGGCCTTGCTGCTTTCATTCCCCATATCGAAGGCGCAGCCGCCCAGACCCTCCGGGTCATGGCCGGGTCGGCGTCCTCCAGCCTGAAGGTTCCGATGAATCGGGCCGTCGTCGTCGAGAGCGACGAGGCCTTTGCGGAGCTTTCCATCGCAAACCCCGGCATCGCGGATATCTCCACGCTGTCGGAGCGCACCATCTACGTGCTCGGCAAGGCACCGGGCCGCACGACGCTCACGCTGCTGGCGCCCGATGGCTCGCTCATCACCAACGTCGAAGTGCAGGTCACCCCGGATATCTCCGAGCTGAAAGAACGCCTGCGTGAAGTGCTCCCCGGTGAACACATCGAGGTGCGCCCGGCCAATGACGGCCTGATCCTTTCGGGCATCGTCAGCTCGGCCGCGTCGCTCGACCGCGCGCTCGACCTCGCCCAGCGCTATGCGCCGCAGCGGGTGTCCAACCTGATGACGGTCGGCGGCAGCCAGCAGGTGATGCTGAAAGTCCGCTTCGCCGAGATGAACCGCTCGGTCTCCAAGTCGCTCTCCGCGTCCGTGGGTGTCAACGGCATCTCCGGCGGCGGTGACTTCGGCACTGTCGGCGGCTCGGGCACCTACATCGACGGCAACAACCTCAGCAACCTGTTCGACGGCGACAGCTCCACCAACATCACCCGCTCGGGTGAGAGCACCGGAGCCATCTCCTTCGGCTTCGGCGGCTCCAATGTCGAGCTGGCGATCCTGCTGGAAGCGCTCGAAACCCGCGGCTTCATCCGCACCCTGGCAGAGCCCAACCTCACCGCGCTCAGCGGCCAGAACGCCGAATTCCTCGCCGGTGGCGAGTATCCGGTGCCCGTGGCCAACGACAACGGCTCGGTGACGGTGGACTTCAAGCCCTTCGGCATACTGCTCAACTTCACGCCCCGCGTGATCGGCAAGAACATCAACCTGCGCCTGACGGCAGAGGTTTCGGGCGTCGACACCACCATCGGCTTCACCGATGCGGGCTTCACCGTGAACGGCTTCCGCACCCGGTCGACCTCGACCACCGTGGAAATGCGGGACGGCGAGAGCTTCGCCATCGCGGGCCTCCTGCAGGACGACTTCACCGACGGCATCTCCAAGGTGCCATGGCTCGGTGACATCCCGATCCTGGGCACGCTGTTCCGCTCCGCCGACTACCAGCGCAACCAGTCCGAGCTCGTCATCATCGTGTCGGCTCACCTGGTGTCGCCCACCACCGGCGAAGCCCTCGCGCTGCCGACCGACCGTGTCCGCCCGCCCACAGAGCGCGAGCTCTTCCTCGGCGGTCTCGATGCGGCCCCCGCTGGCGCAGGCTCCACCCGGGCCTCCACCAAGGGCGGCGCAGGTGAGGTTGCCCGGCAGGACTTCTCCGGTTCCTACGGCTACGTGATGGAGTGAAGACCATGAAAAAGGCACTTACCTTCGGCATCCTCTCCACCGCGATCGCAGTGGCCGGGTGCACCAACTCCGGCCAGGTGGTCGGCAGCGATCTCGACATCGGCGGCTTCGGCAATGCGACGATGAACAACCATCTGGTTCACACCGGTCAGCTCAACGCGGCCATCGAACTCAGCCGGAAGTTCGCCGCCGAGGCGCCCACGACGATCACCTTCGCCTTCAACTCCGCCGCGCTCGATGCAGCTGCACGCGCCGCGCTGGACAAGCAGGCCGCCTGGATCGCCAACTACCCGACCGTGCGCTTCCGCGTCTACGGCCACACCGACCTGGTGGGCTCTGCGGGCTACAACAAGGCCCTCGGCCTGCGCCGGGCCCGCGCCGCGGTCAACTACCTCGTGTCGCGCGGCATCTCCCGCTCCCGGCTCGAGGCGGTGGTCTCCTACGGCGAAACCCAGCCGCTCGTTCACACCCAGACCCGCGAGCGCCGCAACCGCCGCACGGTCACCGAGGTGTCGGGCTTCCTGGGCAAGCGCCAGCAGTATCAGGACGGCAAATACGCGCTGTTCTCCTACAGCGAGACGATCACCTCCGCGACCGAGCCGCACGAGCTGGTCATCATCGACGAAGGGGGCGACGCCGAAGAGCGCTAAACCCGGGCCGGGTCTTTCCCCTGCCCTGCCTCTCACAGCGGCAGGGGGCCCAATCCGAACACCAGAACGCGCGCCGCACCCCGGCGCGCGTTTCTCGTTTCAGGGTCTTTCGTTTCCGCCTGCGCAACAAAAACTGTGGAGAAGTCGAGCGATTGTTCCGCAGACCAGAAACAACAGCCTTCCAAGGGGTTAATCCCCCGGCAGATACCAAACAATTTCGGTTTTTCAGCCGCAATCTTGCCCAACTTCACGGGCATCAACACTTCATTGGGAGCAGTGCGCGTATACCGACTCGCGCAGGCGCCCGGGCCAAAGGGGGCGGTTGCCGGCAAAATGCGCTTCTCCCCTTCCGCGGTTTACCGGGTGTCGTTGCTAGAAAAGGACGTGAGGCAATGACGATGACAGCAGTTTTGCAGCCAGAACCGGCGCCAATCACTGCGTGCACCGTGTCGCGTGATGTGCAGAACTTCGATCTGCTCATCGAAGACATGGAAACCGAGCTTGGCGAAAGCTGGGGCGATCTCGGCTTTTCCGATGCCTACTCTTTTCTCGATCAGGAGGAAGCCAAGGATCTCGAATTCTTCGCCATCGCGCTCGACAGCAAGGATGAAGGCTCCCTCCCCGAAATCACCGCACTCATCACCAAGGCGCGCGACAACGGCGTTAAGGTCATCGTCATCGCCGAAGACGTCAGCCCCATCGTCCTGCACCAGCTGCTGCACGGCGGTGCGGATGATTTCGTGCCCTACCCGCTCCCCGAGAGCGCCCTGCACGATGCCATCGAGCGTCTGCGCAAGCCCGAGCCAGCACCGGCTCCGATGCAAATGCAAGCCCCCGGCCAGGCCGGCGTGCCCACCGTCTACACCGCGAGCGATCGCAACGGCGTTGTGCTGGCCGTGCACGGCATGGCAGGCGGCACCGGCTCCACCACCTTCGCCGTCAACCTCGCCTACGAGCTGGCCACGCTCGACAAGGTCACCAACACCCGCGTCTGCCTGCTGGACCTCGATTTCCAGTTCGGCTCCGCCGCCACCTATCTGGACCTCGACCGCAAGGAAGCGGTCTACGAGCTTCTGAGCGACACCGCTTCAATGGATAGCGCGGCCTTCATCGCCGCGCTTCAGAACTACAAAGACAAGATCCAGGTTCTGACCGCCCCCGCCGAGATGCTCCCGCTCGATATCGTGGCGCCGGAAGATATCTCCGCCGTCATCGACGTGGCCCGCTACAACTTCGATTTCGTCGTGATCGACATGCCAAGCACCGTCTGCGCATGGACCGAGACGGTGCTGGAGGCTGCGCAGGTTTACTTCGCCACCATCGAGCTCGATATGCGCTCGGCCCAGAACGTGATGCGGATGATCCGGGCGCTGAAATCCGAGGATCTGCCCGCCGAGAAGCTGCGCTTCGCACTCAACCGCTCGCCCAAGTTCACCGACCTTTCCGGCAAGGCCCGCGTCAAGCGAATGGCCGAGGGGCTCGACATCGACATCGAGCTGATGCTGGCCAATGGCGCCAAGCAGGTCAGCGACAGTGCCGATCACGGCCAGCCGCTTGGCGAATTCGCCCCCAAGAACGCATTCCGCCGCGACGTCCAGAAACTCGCCCACTCCATGCTCGACCTCGTGAAAGTCGAACAGGAAGCCGGCTGATCGCATAGCCCTGAAGGATTACGCCCATGTTCTCGCGCTACAAGAAACAGGCCGCCCCGGACGCCGCAAACCAGGCCGCGCCTGCGGCAGCAGCCGCGCCTGCGGCAGCAGCCGCGCCCAAGGCCAAGATTCAGCGCGCCGCGATTGCGCCGCAGAAACCGGGCAAGGTCTCGGCCGTGGCCACGCCCGAGGACAAGGAAAAGAAGCGCAAAGAGCGGATCTCCGAGATCAAGGTCGAGCTGCACAAGGCGCTGCTCGACAACCTCAACCTCGCCGCTCTCGAAACCGCCACCGAGAGCGACCTGAAAGCCGAGATCGTCGCAATCTCCGCCGAAACGCTCGAGCAGATGGGCGTTGTGCTGAACAAGGAAGAGCGCGCGACCCTGCACCAGGATCTCTACGACGAGGTCACCGGCCTCGGCCCGCTGGAGCCGCTGCTCAAAGATGACGACGTGAACGATATTCTCGTGAACGGCCCCAAGCAGATCTTCATTGAACGGGCGGGCAAGCTTATGCTGTCCGACATCACGTTCAAGGATGAAAAGCACCTGCTGCGGATCATCGACAAGATCGTGTCCGCCGTGGGTCGCCGCGTCGATGAAAGCAACCCCTACGTCGATGCCCGTCTGCAGGACGGCTCGCGTTTCAACGCCATGGTCCCGCCGATCGCGGTGGACGGCAGCCTCGTCTCCATTCGTAAGTTCAAGAAGGAGAAGCTGGCGATTGACGATCTCGTCAAGTTCGGCGCCTTCACCGAGGAGATGGCCGCCTATCTCCAGGCCGCCGTCGCCTGCCGCCTCAATGTCATCGTCTCCGGCGGTACGGGCTCGGGCAAGACCACCACGCTCAACGCGCTGTCGTCCTTCATCGACGACAGCGAGCGCATCCTCACAATCGAGGACACCGCCGAACTTCAGCTCCAGCAAACCCACGTGGGCCGGATGGAAAGCCGCCCGGCCAACGTCGAGGGCAAGGGCGCGGTGAGCCAGCGCGACTGTCTGCGCAACGCCCTGCGGATGCGCCCCGACCGCATCATCGTGGGTGAGACCCGCGGCGAGGAGGTGATCGACATGCTCCAGGCCATGAACACCGGCCACGACGGTTCGATGACCACGATCCACGCCAACTCCGCCCGCGACGGCGTCTCCCGCCTTGAAAACATGATCGCCATGGCCGGTATCGAAATGCCGCTGAAGGCGGTGCGCTCGCAGATCTCCTCGGCTGTGAACCTCATCGTGCAGGCCTCGCGCCTGCAAGACGGCTCCCGCCGCATGGTCTCGATCACCGAGATCACCGGCATGGAAGGCGAGGTGATCTCGATGCAGGAGATCTTCCGCTACGAGCGCCTCGGGCTGGCGTCTGACGGCAAGATCATCGGTCGCTTCAACGCCACCGGCGTCCGCTCCGCCTATTCCGACCGGTTCAAGTCCTGGGGCTACGACCTCCCGGCGACGATCTTCGAACCCATCGCCGCGCAGTAAGGGGGAGCGCAGCACATGCAAATCTCAGCAGAACCGCTCATCTACGGCCTGATCTTCGTGGCCGTGATCGTGCTGGTCGAAGGCATCTACCTGGTGGTCTTCGGCAAGTCGATCTCGCTCAACAGCAAGGTCAACCGCCGCCTCGACATGATGGAGAAGGGCGGCAACCGCGAAGAGGTGCTCGAACAGCTCCGCAAGGAAATGAAGCAGCACATGTCGACCAAGAGCATCCCGCTCTACTCGATCCTCGCCAACAAGGCCCAGAAGGCCAACATCGCCTTCTCCCCCGGAACGCTGGTTCTGATCATGCTGGGCCTCTCCGTGGTCGCCTTCGGCGCGCTCTCGGTCGCCTCCTCCGCCGGCATCGGCGTGCGCCTCATCGTCTCGCTGGTGATGGGCATCGGCGGCGTCTACACTTGGGTCAACCGCAAGGCCAAGAAGCGCCTCGGCCTGGTCGAAGAGCAACTGCCCGACGCGGTCGAGCTGATGGTCCGGAGCCTGCGCGTGGGCCACCCCTTCTCCTCCGCGGTCAACATCGTCGCCAAGGAAGTCCCCGATCCGCTCGGCTCCGAATTCGGCGTCATCGCCGACGAGGCCGCCTATGGCCGCGACATGTCTGAATCGCTGAAAGACCTGGCCGAACGGATGGACATGCAGGATCTGCGCTTCCTCGCCGTCGCCGTGACCATCCAGCAGCAGTCGGGCGGCAACCTCGCCGAAATCCTCGAAGGCCTCGGCAAGGTGATCCGCTCGCGCTTCAAGCTGTTCCGCCGGGTCAAGGCGATCACCGCCGAAGCCAAGTGGTCCGGCATGTTCCTGTCGATGTTCCCGATCCTCGCGATCGTCATGATCAACGTCATCAAGCCCGACTACTACGATGAGGTGAAGGACACCGCCGCCTTCATTCCCGCCTGCCTGGTCGTGGGCACCTTTCTCACCGTCAACGTGATCTTCATGAAGATCATGGTGAACATCAAAGTCTGAGGCCGCACGCATGGAACTCCTCCAAAACGCCAACGAATGGCTCGTCGCCACCTTCGGCGAGCTCGGCCCCCTCTACGCCATCGGCGCGCTCGGGCTGGTGCTCGTGCTGCTCACCCTGCCCTCCTTCCTCAAGCGGCAGGCCGACCCGATGGACAAGCTCAAGGGCACCGGCGGCACCCGCGCGGCCCGGACCGAGGTCGATGGCAAGGGCGCCAGGCTGCGCACCAAGGACAAGAACGCCGAGAAACTCGACAAGTTCGCCACCTTCCTCGAACCCCAGGGCGAGGAAGAGATGGGCGCCGCCAAGCTGCGGATGATGCAGGCCGGCTACCGCGGCAAGAACGCGGTGCGGATGTATCACTTCATCCAGTTCGCCCTCGGCATCGGCATGCTGCTCGTCGGCCTGCTGGCGGCCATCATCAGCTCGGCCAACGGCGACCTCTCGATGCAGCAGATCCTGCTGATGGTGCTGCTGCCCGGCTTCGCCGGCTACTACCTGCCGCGCTACTGGGTGAACAGCCGCCTGAAGAAGCGCCAGGAAGAAATCACCAACGGCTTTCCGGACTCGCTGGATATGATGCTGGTCTGCGTCGAGGCCGGCCAGTCGATGGACCAGGCCATCATCCGCGTCTCCAAGGAGATCGAGCAGGGCTACCCCGCGCTGGCCGAAGAATACGCCATCGTCGCCCACGAGATGAAGGCCGGTAAAGACAAGACCAACGTGCTGAAAGACATGGCAGAGCGCTGCGGGGTGCCAGACATCGCCTCCTTCGTGACGGTGATGATCCAATCCGCCAGCTTCGGCACCTCGATCGCCGACGCGCTCCGCGTCTTCTCCGAGGAGATGCGCGACAAGCGGGTGATGCGCGCCGAAGAAAAGGCCAACGTCCTGCCCACCAAGCTGACGCTCGGCACCATGATGTTCACCGTCCCCCCGCTGATGATCATCCTCATTGGCCCGTCGGTGTATCGGATCTACGAGACGCTGAGCAACGCGACGTTCTTTTGAAGGGGGTGATTGACCATAGGAAGAATGGCAAACAAAAAAACTCGCTTAATCCTCAGAAACCTTCACGAACCATTCATAGTTCTCGGACAAATGCTTCTTTTGCGCCCGTGTGAATCTTCCTCCATCCGGTGCGCGCCACACTTCCCCGTGGTATGGGTTATCTGGGATAGGATGATAACCTACAATTAAGTGAGCCTCACGAATACAGCCCGCAGTGAAACTAACGGCACCAAGAAAAGGGGGCGTCTTAACGAACTCTTCGGCTACCACACCGTCGGCGACCATCAACGCTGGGATGTCAACAGACATACCGCCTTCCGGACCCGAAGAAGCGGCAAACAGTTTTGAAGAAACTCTTTGGCGCCCCAAGTTCTCATCGTAAACTAGATGCTGCTCTGGGTTCACCCTGCGCACGATCAAATCCTCGTCGGAGATATTTGGATCATCGTAAGGCGGCATTTTTGTAATTAAGCACGAAACGCTTGACCCACTTGAGGATGCCGTTGCAAATCATCGACCCAATCAGCGACTAGAGCGAAGTCATTTTGCAACTCTTCTGTCTCTTCAATCTCAAGCCGCTCGTTGAAGCGATATGCTACCACTTCGTTCGGCCCCAGAACATCCAACTCTAGATCAAAGCCGTTTAGGTGCCACTCCAATTGCAACGTACCATCTGAACCTGGAACGAGTTGGGGAGCCGGCAGGGAGTCTATGCAAATTGCCTCAAGCAGGTTTGCTGCAAAGGTTGCACATCCAAAGGAAACTGGCTTACCAGCATATCCATCCCAACCCGACGATAGCGCGGTAACTTCTTCAAAGCGACTTTCCAAGGCCCGCACCCAACTAGAACAGTTACCGACAACGTCGAGGCTCTGAAACGCGTTTGTCTGCCCTGCTCCGCCACCGTCAATAACGGTAAATATACTCCGCCGCTGGAAGGCCGTCGCATCGCTGTTAACATTAGTCATTCTATCTTTCTCCAAGCAATGGAGGCCTTCTGAGTGGTTAGCTCCCCGAATCGTTTTACGATCCTATCCCTAGCGCGCTTTACGAATGCGCCCACACCATCCTGACCAATCTCAGTTGGGCGCCCGCGAACAGTCAACCCTAGTCTTAAGCTCCTTTTCCGAGTATCTCGCCGGAGCACCGTAGATAATTCGACGTGGAGCCGCGCGAACGGTGCACTCTTGGTTTCATCACGAATTACCTCAGAAAAGCTGGCCGCAACTGTTTCTATATCTTGATTCTCAAAAGATAAGAACCTCAGCCAATCGCCAGCTTCTGCGAGGTTCTCCATATCTATTATATTGATATAAGAAACTTCTGCCTGATTATACTTGAGCTTCTGCCCCCTGGTCTGAGATACGTATTCATCCAATAGGCTGAGGTTCTTTAAAAACACTGCTGAAGTACCGGAAAATCTCGGATACTCTGCACCATTGGTACCGCGCCGCCAATTCAATAAGAACCTATCCTCTTGAAACTGAACCAAGTGGTTACCCTCGTTAGACAGAAACCACATTCTACTTCGAAGAGGGGCCCGCTCTAGGCTAATGCGAGGGAGAACAGCTCCGCCGGGATCTCGACCGAATACTTCAAACTGTGGCGTCAAGGGGGGCTGTTCTTGAACTAGAGGGAACTCCCCCGAGAAGAGGCTCCTGACAGCACCAATCTCCGCCGAGGTAAAGTCGGGTATCGCTTCAAATTGAACGCCGAGGACCACTTCATCAAGCGGAGGCGACTCATAGTTCGCAGTAGCTGTCTGACTGTTGTTCATTTGCTGAGCATCATCGTGTCCTGCCCATATCTAAGCGAGACCATAGAAGGTTACCAGATCAGTTCAACTCAAGCTTTGCGATTTTCAGTAGAATTGAACGTACACCACCGCCCCATCCCATTAACCATCCGACTATGTCATCCGACATGTGCATCACTTGTGCATGGGTTGTGCATCACTTGTGCTGAGGTGCTGTAATACCCCCCGTTCACCCCCTGCCCCACCGGGCGCCCCTGTCACCTTTTTGCCCCTTTTGCCGCCTGACGGCCGGAAGATGCGGGTATGGTGGTTGCCAGAAAGCCCTGCCCTGCGCATGCTCGCGCGCAACAAGAACATGCAGGCGAGCAGTCACCTGTCACACATTGCACATCTCCCCAAGGCCCTCGCGGCCCTTCTCCTGCTGGCGCTGGCGGCTTGCGGGTCCGACAAGCTTTCCGGGTTGAATCAAGGCACTAAGGCCCCCGCGAGCCGTGGCTACGAAGATCCGGACGGATTGATCGTCGGTCATCGCCTCATGTCCGCCGGCGAGTATGAGCTGGCGCTTTCCGCCTACTATCGCGCGGGCGCTGAACAGGGGTTGACTGTTGATGTATTGAGCGCACTCGGCAGTGCAAATCTCAAGCTCGGCCGTCTCGGGCAGGCCGAGGATCTGCTGCGTCGCGCGGTGAAGAAGGACGAAAAATTTCCCCCTGCCTGGAACAACTTAGGCGTGATCCTGATGGAAAAGGGGAACTACGGAGAGGCCGCAAGGGTGTTCAAGATCGCCTTCGCGCTCGACAGTGGCAATTCGGCCCAGATCAAGAAAAATCTCAACCTCGCCATGGATCGCTCGAAGATCCCCGGCTACGGTGTTGAAGAAGAACAAGAAACCAATTTCGACTTGGTGCGCAGGGGCAGTGGGGAATACCTCCTTCTCAGCACGCCATGAGGCAGCAAGAGCAGTAAAAGGACGCAGCAAAATGCGCCAGACAATCGTTATTTCCCTTGCACTTACATGTGCCCTGGCCCTCACGGCCTGCCAGAAATCCGCCGACGGCGAGGTTTCCCGCGCGATGGCCTCGGTGAACGCCGTAGACGAAAACGGCCTCTCCGACATCATGCTCACAGTCGCCGACCCCAACGAGGCCGTCAGCTACTTCAAGCGCTCCAGCAGCGAGAACCCCAAGCGGATCGACCTCAAGCGCGGCCTCGCCATGAGCCTCGTGCGGGCCAAGAAGAACACCGAGGCCGTCGCCGCCTGGCGCGCCGTCGTCAAGCACGAAGACAGCACGCTGGATGACAAGGTGGACTTCGCCGACGCCCTGCTGCGCAACGGCGACTGGAAGGAGGCCGAGACCACGCTCGACGGCATCCCCCCGACCCACGAGACCTACAAGCGCTATCGGCTTGAGGCGATGGTGGCCGACAGCAACAAGGAATGGAAGAAGGCAGACAGCTTCTACGAGATTGCCGTTGGCCTCACCACCAAGCCCTCCGGCGTGCTCAACAACTGGGGCTACTCCAAGCTCTCGCGCGGCGACTATCCGGGCGCCGAAAAGCTCTTCGTCGAAGCGATCCAGTACGACCCCGAGCTGTTCACCGCCAAGAACAACCTCGTCCTCGCCCGCGGGGCCCAGCGCAACTATCAGCTGCCGCTGGTTCAGATGACGCAGGTGGAGCGTGCGCAGCTGCTGCACACTGCCGCGCTGGCAGCCGTGAAGCAGGGCGACGTCGAAACCGGCAAGGGGCTGCTGCAGGAGGCGATCGACGCCCATCCGCAGCACTTCGAAGAGGCCGTTCGCGCGCTCCGGGCGCTTCAGAACAACGTCACCAACTAAGGCGGTCGCGGCGCGATGCTCGCCCCCGCCTACCCCAGCCTTTGGTTTTTCTGGCTGACCGCGCCGATCTGCTTTTTCGTCGCGTGGTCAGACATGGCCCGGATGAAGATTCCGAACAAGGCGGTGATGGTCACCGTCGCGGTCTTTGCCGTGGCGGGGCTGATCTTGCTGCCATTCACCGATTACGCCTGGCGCTGGCTCCATCTCGTGGTGGTTCTTGTGATTGGTTTTGTCATGAACATGGTGGGAATGCTGGGCGCGGGGGATGCAAAGTTTGCCGCCGCCATGGCCCCTTTCATCGCCGTGGGCGACCTTTTCAACGTCATGATGCTCTTCGCGGCGATCATGCTGGCGGCCTTCTTCACCCATCGCCTCGCGCGTGCCATCCCGCCGGTGCGTAACCTCGTGCCGCATTGGGAAAGCTGGAAGCGCAAGGATTTCCCCATGGGTCTGGCACTGGGCGGAACGCTTGCCGCCTATCTCGCCATGGCGGCGAAATACGGCTTGCAATAAGCCACTCAACCCTTCCGAAGCAGGATATAGAGAGGCGTGCGCTCGACTTCTTCCAGTGTCACGCCACGCTCTTCGATCCGCTCCAGCACCAGCTTGCGCACCGGCGGCAAAACCGGGCAGAGCGGCACCAGCACGTAGTCAGCCGTGTCAAAACCTGGGAGCCCGCCGTAATACCAGGGCGCGCCATTCTCCAAGGGCTCGAACTCGCCGAAGAGCCAGATCGAAGAGAACAGGTCGGCGAAGAAAATCCGTTCGCCCCGGTGGCCGCCTTCCTCAAGGCTCCGCGCGATGGAGTCGAACCAAGCGGGCAGGCCCAGCATGATCTCGCACTGCTCCAGCGGCACGCCGTTGAGCATGAGCGGCTCTTCCCGTTCGGCCCGCACGGCCCATTCTTCCATCCCGCTGCCCGGTCCATCCATTGGCACGCGCTTTTCGGCACGATGGGCCCGGATACTCGCTGTCTTCAGGTCCCCGTGAAGCGTTGCACGAGGCAGCAACGGTGTGTGATGCTCGGGGTTCTGCCCGAGGTGACGGAGCGGGCTGTATGTGAGGTTGATGGCCGAGGGCACGATCATCGCAAAGGCCGCCGCCGCCGCGAGTCCGACTGCATTGCGCATGTCCCAGCCGAAGCTGTTTTTCACCTCGTGTCCCGGCCGCGCGGCAAAGAGTAGGATGCCGAGCAGCAAAAGCCACTGAGGATCATTCCCGAAATTCTGGAAGGTAACGTAGAAGAAGCCGGGGGTCAGCAGAAGGAGCATCATGCCCTCAACGGATTTGCCCCCCTGCCGCAGCAGGATGACCCCCGCCAGAAGGACCAGCGAGCCGCCAATGTAAGCGGGCGCGGCGACAACGGCGGCAAAGGGCTCGCCCGGGTTGGAGCGCACCTCCGAGGCGGATACGCGAAGCAGGTCACGCAGATAGGCCAGCCAGAAATCGACACCGGCAAAAGCCGTCACAAGCGCAGCCACGATGAGGCCCGTGGTGAGCGCCGCCACAAAGCTGCGGTTTTGCTTGTGGGCCAGCAGACCCACCGCCACAGGCAGCACGAAGGCCGCGAAATATGTGACCTTGCAGAGCGCCATGAAGGCAAGCGCGAGGCCCACCACTACCCCATCGAGCAGCTGGTTGCGGCGCTCCGGCACGGGCGGCAGCGTGGCGATGAGAATGGCAAGGAAGGCCGCAGCCCAGGCCCATCGGTTGTAATGCATCGAGATCGAAACCGAGCGCTGCGCCTCGCCATGCACAAGGGCCGTGGCGAGCACGATCACCACTGCACCGAAAAGATAGGGCCAGTAGCCTGTGAGCCGCGAGAGGCCCGCGCGCCACGCCAGAGGCACGAGGCACAGCCCCACCAGCGCCTGTGCATAGAGGATGGCATGCCCCACCCCGGCACCGAGCTTTACGAAGAGGGCGATGGGGGCGAAGGCCATGAAGCCGATCGGCGTCATGAAATCCAGATGTGGCCACTCCCCGTCAGCCATGCGGAAGACAATCTCCAGCAAATGCAACATGTCGCCTTCGTGCTTGCCTACGAGCAACTGCCCGCGCCACATGGAAATTCCAGCTTCAACAGCCAGAACCGCCAGCAAAAAAGCGAAGAACCTTCCTGAGTTTGTCTTTTTCATCGCTGCTCTTGTCCATTTTTTGGCCACATTAGCGATGCACAGTCCGGCTAACCACGGGTATTGTCCACGCGTTGGGCGGTTATCGGGCGAAACTCGGGGAATTTTTTTGACGCGCGCCAATAAGAGCAGGTGACCCGGATGAATATGGAAGTGGCCAATGTGATTGCGCCTCCCGCACCGAAGCGGTTGGAAGACATGCAGTTGCCCCTGGTAATGATGCGCGACATCGTGCTGAAGACCATTTTCCGCAAGAACGTGGAAACCGTGGCCGAGATTGCGCCCGCCATCTGCCTGCCGATCCCCGTGACACAGGAACTGGTGGACCTTGCCCGCACGCAAAAGCTGGTTGAAGCCACCGGCTCGATGACGGCGGGCGGCTCCGGTGAGATGGGCTACCAGCTCACAGATGCAGGCAAGGCCCGTGCGCTCGATGCGCTGGCTCAGTCGGAGTACTACGGCGCCATGCCGGTGCCGCTGGAGGTGTATCAGGAGCAGGTGAAGCGCCAGTCGATCCGCAACATCCAGATCACCCGCCAGCAGCTGACCGACGCGATGGGCCACCTGATCCTTCCCGACAGCCTGCTCGACCACCTCGGCCCGGCGGTCTCTGCCGGTCGCTCGATCCTGATGTATGGCCCCCCGGGCAACGGAAAATCCTCGATCTCGAACGGTATTCGCGATGCGATGGGTGACAAGATCTTCATCCCCCGCGCCATTGAATACGCCGGTCAGGTGATCACCGTCTTTGACCCGATCGTGCATACCGCCGTCGAGGAAGAGGCCGACGACCCCAACAGCCTGCGCCGCACTTCCGGCCGCTTCGACACCCGTTATGTGCGCTGCGAGCGCCCGACCGTGATCACCGGCGGTGAGCTTTCCCTCTCCATGCTCGACCTCGTCTACAACCCCACCGCCCGCACCTATCAGGCGCCGCTTCAGCTGAAGTCGTCGGGCGGCATCTTCATCGTGGACGACCTTGGCCGTCAGGCCGAGCCGCCGCAGGCGCTGGTCAACCGCTGGATCGTTCCGCTCGAAGAGAGCAAGGACATCCTCGCCCTGCAATCGGGCGAAAAGTTCGAGGTGCCTTTCGACACGCTGGTGATCTTCTCCACCAACTTCCACCCCAACGAGATCTTCGACAAGGCGGCGCTGCGCCGGATCTTCTTCAAGATCAAGATCGACGGGCCGGAGCAGGAAGATTACCTCAAGATCTTTGCCATGGTCGCCAAGAAGCGCGGCATGCCGCTGGATCAGGATGCGCTGATTCACCTGCTGAAGGTCAAGTATCCCGAGATCGACAACATCTATGCCAACTATCAGCCGATCTTCCTGATCGACCAGATGATCGCGATCTGCGAGTTCGAGGGCATCCCCTACCAAATGACGCCCGAGTTGATCGACCGCGCCTGGGCGAACATGTTCGTCAAGGAAGAGACCATCGTGCACTAAGGCCCGTCGCCTCAGCCACGGATCAGGAACGCGGGCCTTCGGGCTCGCGTTTTTTCGTATCAGGCTGGCACGGTGTACGTGATAGCCCGCCGGCTGATGACATTGATTTCCTACAGGGGCCGCTGCGCAATGCCGACACGTTGAAGCGCCCGTATCGTAAACCGGGCCGACGATCGCGTGGCCCTTGGCCATTGGCTGAGTTCCTAGGCGAAGGGTGCCGCATTCAACGTCCGCCGATTTCGCTCATGACTGGCACACGATCCCGGGCAGAACACAGCAAACCTTCATGCCGTGGACGGGCCATGTTCCAGGGGCAACTCACGCAGGGCAAGCGAGACGAGGCACGCCACCACCGCCACCACCGCGCCCGCCCAGAAGATCGGGTGCAGCGCCATCGAGAAGCCACGGGTCACTTCCTGCTGTGCCTCCGGTGGCAGGCTCGCCAGTGTGGCGGCACTGATCGAGCTCAGGCTGGCCTCACCGGGCAGAACACCTGCAACGTTGTCCGCCAGCCCGGTGCCAAAGAGCGCGCCGAAGGCCGCCGTGCCGATGGAGCCGCCAATGAGGCGGAACATGTTGGCCGAGGCGGTGCCAACGCCCAGCATATGCCGCGGCACAGCATTCTGGATAGCGGCCACGCCGATGGAAAACACCGGTCCGAGACCAAGCCCGACGCAGATCATCGACACCGCCACGAGCCACAGCGGCGAGCCTTCGGAAAGCGTTGAAAGCGACACCATTGCAAGCGCCAGAAGCCCGGTGGAGAGCGTTGGCATGATCTTGTAACGACCGGTGCGCGCCATCACCTGTCCGGCCCCCGTAGAAGAGGCGATGAGCCCGGCCATCATCGGGGTGAGGAAAAGCCCTGACACGGCAGGCGAGACACCCTGAACCACCTGCAAGTAAAGCGGAATGAAGGTGATGGTGCCAAACATCGCCACCCCCACCATGAAGCCCACTGAGTTGACCACAAGGAAGGTATTGTTGCGGAAGAGCCCCAAGGGGAGAATGGGCTCTTCCGCACGCCGCTCGGCAATGACGAACCCGGTCGCAGCCGCAGCGCCCAAGGCCACGAGGCCGAGGAACTCAGGGCTGCCCCAGGGGAGGACCGTCCCACCGAGGTTGGAGCCGAGAACCGCCACCGAGAGCACGGTGGCCAGAAGCCCGGCGCCTGCAAAATCGAGCTTGGCCTTGCTTTCGCGCACGGGTGTTTCGAGGGCAAAGCCAAGCACCACGAAGGCCAGCAATCCTACAGGAAAGTTGACGAAGAAGATCCAGTGCCAGCTCAGCGCCTCCACCAGAAAGCCGCCAATGAGCGGACCGATCACGGTTGAGACGCCGAAGACCGCGCCGAGAAGCCCCTGCGCCTTGCCGCGCTCTCGCGGCGGCAGAACATCGGCCACAACGGCCATCGACACGACGATAAGCCCGCCGCCACCAAGCCCCTGCACCGCGCGGCCCACAATGAGCATCCCCATCGACTGCGCGCATCCCGCAATCGCCGCACCGAGGACGAAAACCAGAATACCGCCCTGTATCACGATCTTCCGACCGAACAGGTCGCCGAGTTTGCCGCTTATCGGGGCACCGATCGTTGAGGCGAGCAGGAAGGCCGTTATGATCCAGGTGATGTGATCGACACCGCCAAGATCCGCCACCATCGTGGGCATCGCCGTTGTAACGATTGTCTGACCGAGGGAGGCAAAAAGCAGCGTTGCGGCAACGGCCACCATGACCAGACCAACGCGGCTCTTGGGCGCTTCTTCGGCCAATAAAGGCTTTTCGACTGCTGCACGCACATGTATTCCCTTCACATTCAAGCCGTCGGGCTTGGTGAAACCGCTTGAAGTATATATGTGTTGACAGCATACATATGTCAACAACACTAATTAGGGGAGTTGCATTGGGCGACAGAGATCGGGAAGTCGTAGAGAAGCTCGAGCATGTCGGCGTGGGGGAATCGCTGGCCCAGAGCGCACTTGAACTCGACGCCATCATGCAGCGCTGGCGCCGCCGGGTGTTCAAGCGAGAGCTTGGTGTGCGGGCCGTGCGCGAGCTTGGCCTGAAGGTAGAGCTGGCAGAGCTTGACGCGCTGATCGCCGTCTGGCGGCCGGCCAATGAGTTCGGGGACGAAACGAGCGGTGAAACCACGGTCGGAAGCGTGGCAAACCGTCTGGGCATCGACCCGTCCCGCGCCTCTCGCCTGACAACCGAGCTAATCCGCAAGGGTTTTGTCCGCCGCGGCGTCAGCCAGGAAGACGCACGCCGCGCCATCCTCCAAGTCACGCCCGAGGGGGACCGGATCGTTCACGCCGTGCGCGCCTTCAAGTTCTACACGCTCGGGCATTTCCTGAAGAGTTGGACCGAAGAAGAGGTTCGCACGTTCGTCCCTCTTCTGGAGCGTTTTTCCAGCTGGTCCGAAGAGCCGGATGATCCGAGCGGCGTTATCGTGTCCGAAATCGCCGCGCTGCGCGATAGCCTTTCCGACCTGACGTCAGACCCTGAAACCCGCTAAACCCGCATGGCCGCGCTTCCGCCGCGTTTCCGGGAGTGGTTCGCCACTCATGGCTGGGACCCACACCCGCACCAGCTGGAAATGCTGGAACGCGCCGAAGAGCCGGCGACGCTGCTCATCGCGCCTACGGGCGGCGGCAAGACCCTCGCAGGCTTCTTGCCCTCTCTGGTCGAACTGGCCGACGGCGCGCATGACGGCCTGCACACGCTCTATATCTCACCGCTGAAGGCACTGGCCTCCGACATCCGTCGCAACCTGCGGCGTCCGGTCGAGGATATGGGCCTGCCTATCCGCATCGAGGATCGCACCGGCGACACCTCTGCCACCGCCCGCAAGCGTCAGCGCGCCGATCCGCCGCATATCCTTCTGACCACGCCAGAGTCCCTCGCGCTTCTCATCTCCTATGAAGACGCCCCGCGGATATTCGCAGGGTTGTCGCGCGTGGTGATTGACGAAATTCATGCTCTCGCGGAGAGCAAGCGCGGCGATCAGTTGATGCTCGCCCTCTCCCGTCTGCAGGCGCTTGCCCCCGGGCTGCGCCGCGTGGGCCTGTCCGCCACGGTCGAAGATCCGCCCGCCCTGGCACGCCAACTCGCCCGGCACCCCGATCCCTGCCCTGTCATCATGGCCGATCCGGGCCCCCTGCCCGACATTGCCATGCTGGACACTGCCGCTCCGCCGCCCTGGGCCGGAGGTGGGGCGGCCCACGCCATCCCCGAAGTGCTGGAGCAGGTCCGCGCTCACCGTACGACGCTGATCTTCCATAACACCCGCGCGCAGGCCGAGATATTCTTTCACAACCTGTGGCTTGCGAATGCCGATTCCCTGCCCATCGCAATTCACCACGGCAGCCTCGCCCGTGCACAGCGCCAGAAGGTGGAAGATGCCATGGTGGCGGGTGAGCTGCGCGCCATCGTCTGCACCGGCACGCTCGACCTCGGGATCGACTGGGGCGATGTCGACCTTATCATCCAGATCGGCGGGCCAAAAAACGTGAAACGCCTCGTGCAGCGCATTGGCCGGGCCAACCACCGCTACAATGCACCCTCGAAAGCCCGGCTCGTGCCCGCCAACCGTTTCGAAGTGCTGGAGTGCCGGGCGGCACTGGAGGCCGCCGCCGAGCATGATCTCGATGGTGACCCGCGCGGCCCCGGCCCCCGCGATGTGCTCTGCCAGCATATCCTCATCCGCGCCTGCGCCGGGCCGTTCGACGAGGGCGAGCTGTTCCACGAGGTAAGGACGGTGGGCGCCTACGCCAGCCTCTCTCGTGCGGCTTTCGATGACTGCCTCGAATTCTGCGCAACGGGCGGTTACGCCTTGCGCGCCTACGACCGCTGGCAAAAGCTGATGAAGCGCGATGGCCTCTGGGGCCTGAGAGATCCGCGTGCCGCGCAACGCATCCGGATGAACATCGGCACGATACAGGACACGGAACTGCTGAAGGTGCGTATGCGCGGGCGCGGCGGGCAGCCCTTGGGCGAGGTCGAAGAGGCCTTCGCCGCCTCCCTTACAGAGGGTGATACCTTTCTCATCGGTGGCCAGATCGTTCGTTACGAAGGGTTGAAGGAGATGACCGTGCAGGTCTCCCGCTCCGCCAACAAGACGCCGAAGATCGCCGTGTTCGGCGGCACGAAGTTTTCCGCCTCCACCCGCCTCACCGCGCGCATTCTCGAGTTGATCCACGGCAATTGGGAGGACCTGCCCGGAACGATCCGCGACTGGCTCTCGCTCCAGCGAGACGTGTCCCTGTTGCCACGAAGCGACCGCCTGCTTGTCGAGAGTTTCTCGCATGACAGCCGCGCGCACACCTGCCTCTACGGCTTTGCCGGGCGCAACGCGCAACAAACACTGGGCCTGCTCGTTACCCGCCGGATGGAAGAGCTGGGGCTCGACCCTTTGGGTTTCGTCGCCACGGATTACGCCACGCTCATCTGGGGGCTGGAGCCGGTGGAAGACCCGGCACCGCTTCTTGCCCCACAGGTGCTGCGAGACGTGCTGGAGGGCTGGCTGGCGCGCAATGCCGTCATGAAGCGCACCTTCCGCGCCTCGGCGACAATCGCCGGGCTGATCGAGCGCAACCTGCCGCAAAACCGCAAGAGCGGGCGCCAGGCGACCTTCTCCTCCGATATCCTCTATGACACGCTTCTGAAGTACGACCCGGACCATCTCCTGATGCGGATCACACGGGAGGAGGCGATGAAGGGGCTGGTTGATTTCGGACGTGTGGAAGAGATGTTGGCGCGCGTCGCCGGGCGGATCGACCATGTCACGCTCGACCGGGTGACGCCCATGGCCGCCCCGCTCCTTCTTGAAGTGGGCAAGGTTCCGGTGGCCGGCAAGGGGCGGGAACGGCTGGCCGAGGAAGAGGCCGCCGCGCTCATGGCCAAGGCGGGCCTCACCGGCTAGGGCTTGCAGAAATCCGACATTCCGATCTAAGAACGGAACATGAACGCCCACGCTTTCACCTTTGCCGGTTGCCACCTTAAGGCGCGCGCTTCAGGTGCCCTCTGGATGCCCGAGGCGCGCCTGCTCTGTGTTTCCGACCTGCACCTTGGCAAGTCGGAGCGGATGGCACGGCGGGGCGGCGCGCTTCTGCCACCCTACGAGACCGAGGAAACGTTGGCGCGGCTGGAGGCCGAGGTCGAGGCGCTCGCGCCTCGCTGCGTGGTGTGCCTGGGCGACAGTTTCGATGATCTGGGCGCTGCCCTCGCCATGCCCGAAGGTGTGCGACTGCGGCTGCAGGCGATGCAGGCGGGCCGGCGCTGGGTTTGGATCGAGGGCAATCACGATCCGGGGCCAGTAGAGCTTGGCGGTGCGCATCGCTCTGACCTTGCCGTGCAGGGGCTTGTCTTTCGCCACATTGCCACCCAAGGCTGCGCGCCCGGCGAGGTTTCAGGCCACTATCACCCCAAGCACCGCCTGCCCCGCTCGGGCACATCGCGGCCCGCCTTCGTCTACGACGAGACCCGGCTGATCCTGCCGGCCTTCGGCGCCTATACCGGCGGCCTGCGCTGTGAAACACCGGCGCTTCGCAACCTCTTCGCGGCGCGGGCTATCGCCGTGCTTACGGGCCCGCGCGCCCTGGCCGTGCCTCTGGCGTGAAACGCACTACCATCCTTGGCAGCAAAACCAAGGAGGAGCCGATGGATTCCACGACGGAAGGCAGGTTGATTGCCCAACGCCAGATGATCGCGATGATGGTCGCCGGGCGCGGGCGCGAGGAAATTCTGCACTGGCTTGAAGAGGCCATGCGCGACGGGCAGGAAGATCCGGGCGCTGTAAACGAGGAAGCCTTTGCGATCGAAGGCGCGCTTGCCGACGAGCGGCAGGCGCTGGCCCGCGAAATTCGTCTGCGGTCAGGCGGTTAGCCCTTCCGGCTCTGCAAGCCCGTGCGCGCGGCAGCAGGCCGTGACCGTGTTGGCAAGAAGGCAGGCGATGGTCATCGGCCCAACCCCGCCCGGAACGGGCGTGATCGCCGCGGCATTCTCAGAGGCCTCAGCAAAGGCCACGTCGCCGATCAGCTTGGTCTTGCCCGGCTTCTCCGGGTGCGGAACGCGGGTGATGCCAACGTCGATCACCGTGGCGCCCGGCTTCACCCAATCGCCCTTTACCATCTCGGCACGGCCAACGGCGGCGATGAGAATATCGGCGCGGCGGCAGACCTCGGGCAGATCACGGGTGCGAGAGTGGGCGATGGTCACGGTGCAGTTGTCACGCAGCAGCAGTTGCCCCATCGGCTTGCCAAAGAGGTTCGAGCGCCCGATTACCACGGCATCTTTGCCGGTGAGGTCGCCGAGTTGGTCGCGCAGCAACATCAGGCACCCGAGCGGGGTGCAGCTCACCAGGGCCTCGCCGCCGGTGGCGAGCAGGCCTGCGTTGGCGACGCTGAGCCCGTCGACATCCTTCGATGGGTCGATCCGCGCCACGGTGCGGCGCTCGTCGAGATGGTCGGGCACAGGAAACTGGCATAGGATGCCATGCACCGCGGGATCGGCATTGAGCCGGTCGATAAGGGCAAACAGCTCGCCCTCGGGCGTATCGGCAGGAAGCTTGTGCTCGAAAGAGGCCATGCCCACTTCAACCGCCTGCCGGTGCTTGGCCTGCACGTAGACCTCGCTCGCCGGGTCTTCCCCCACAAGCACCACCGCGAGGCCGGGGGTAATACCGTGCTCGTCTTTCAGGCGCGCCACATGGCCCGCCACTTTCTCGCGAACCGTTGCGGCAAAGGCCTTTCCGTCGATGATGTTTGCGCTCATGGGGCTCTCCATGTGAAAGGGTTTTGCATTGCTGGGTCTGCGGCGGCGCGGGCCGCTAGCGGTCTTCCCCGCCGGTTCCGAGGTGCTGCTGCTCGCGGGCCACGTAGAAGTCGATCATTTCCCGCCACATCGCCCGCGCCAGCTCCGGTGCAAACCCGGCGGCCTCGGCCTTCGTCGTGACGTTCTCCAGAACCGCCGCACTGCGGGAAGGGGCGGCGGCTGAAATGCCCGCCGCCTTCTTAAGTGCTGGAACGCAATCCACATGGGCCTGCCGCTCAGCCAACAGGGCGATCAACTCGCCGTCGATCTCGTCGATCTGGGCGCGCATCTCGGCCATGGTGTCGATTTCGGCAGGGCTCTTGCGCATCAGAACAGTCCTTCCACCTCTCCGGCGTCGTTCAGCCCGATGGTTTCTGCAGCCGGATGGCGCGGCAGGCCGGGCATCGTCATGATTTCACCGCATATCGCCACCACGAAGCCTGCGCCAGCCGAAAGCCGAACCTCGCGTACCGGCACCGAATGGCCGGTGGGCGCACCGCGCAGGCCCGGGTCGGTCGAGAAGCTGTATTGCGTTTTGGCCATGCAAACCGGCAAGTGCCCGAAGCCGGCCTCTTCCCACGCGCGCAGCTGGTCTCGGATCTTCTTGTCGGCCAGCACCTCATCGGCGTGGTAGATGCGCGTAGCAATGGTTTCAATTTTCTCGAAAAGGCCCATCTCGTCGGCGTACAGGGGCGCAAACTGCGATGCGCCGCTGTCGGCGATTTCAGCCACGCGGGTCGCCAGCTCTTCTGTGCCTTTCGAGCCTTCGGCCCAGTGCTTGCAGAGGATCGCCTCCGAACCCATCTCGGCCACGTAGTCCTTCACCGCCTGCACCTCGGCATCCGTGTCGGAGATGAAGTGGTTGATGGCGACAACGACCGGCACGCCGAAGCTTTTTACGTTCTGGATATGCCGCCCGAGGTTGGGGCAGCCCGCTTGAACGGCTTCCACGTTCTCGGCCCCGAGGTCGGCCTTGGCCACGCCACCGTTCATCTTCATCGCGCGGACGGTCGCCACAAGCACCACGCAATCGGGTGCGAGCCCGGCCTTGCGGCACTTGATATTCATGAACTTCTCGGCCCCGAGGTCGGCCCCGAAGCCCGCCTCGGTCACCACGTAGTCGGCCAGCTTGAGCGCCGTCGTTGTGGCGATCACCGAGTTGCAACCATGAGCAATGTTGGCGAAGGGCCCGCCGTGCACGAAGGCCGGGTTATTCTCCAGCGTCTGCACGAGGTTGGGCTGCATCGCGTCCTTGAGCAGCACTGTCATGGCCCCTGCCGCACCGATCTGGGCGCAGGTGATAGGCTCGCGGTCGCGGGTGTAGGCCACAATGATCTGGCCAAGCCGCCGCTCGAGGTCTGCAAGATCGGTGGAGAGGCAGAGGATCGCCATGACCTCCGAGGCCACGGTAATGTCGAACCCGCCCTGCCGGGGGAAGCCGTTGGCGACGCCGCCAAGGCTCACCACCACGTCGCGCAGGGCGCGGTCGTTCATGTCCATCACCCGCCGCCAGACCACCCGGCGCTCGTCGATGCCCAGCTCGTTGCCCCAGTAGATGTGGTTGTCGATCATCGCCGAAAGCAAGTTGTGGGCGCTGGTGATCGCGTGGAAGTCGCCGGTGAAATGGAGGTTCATCTCCTCCATCGGCACCACCTGGGCGTAGCCGCCGCCCGCCGCGCCGCCCTTCATCCCGAAGCAGGGGCCGAGCGAGGCTTCGCGAATGCAAATCGCCGCCTTCTTGCCAATGGCGTTGAGTCCATCGCCAAGGCCCACGGTGGTGGTCGTCTTGCCTTCGCCCGCCGGGGTCGGGTTGATCGCGGTGACGAGAATGAGTTTGCCGTTCTCCCGGCCTTTCAAGCCCGAGATAAACTCCTGGTCGACCTTTGCCTTGTCGTGGCCATAGGGCAGCAGGTGATCGGCCGGGATGCCCAGCTTGTCTCCGATCTCCTGGATCGGGCGTTTCTTTGCCTCGCGGGCAATCTCGATGTCAGACTTGACGCTCATGGGGCCTCCCTCCTCCGGTTGCGGTGCTACAAAGGTGGTAGCGCTCGCGCCAGCCGGGGTGGGGGCCTATTGCGACATATTGAGGCGCGGAAACGCCGGAGTGGGGAAACCGAAGCGGCGGATCGGAAACCCTGTCAGGCCCCAGCCCAGGCGGGCTGATCTGGAATGAAGACCGTGAGGGTATCGCCAAGGGCAATCCGCCCCGCCCGCTCGATCCAGCCCGTCACCCCGCGCTTGCCCATTGCGGCGACCTTGAAGCCCTTGCCGTGGCCGGGGTGGGTGTCTTCGATCTCTCTGGCCGGAAAGTTGCAGGGACCATTCTCTACATCCACTGTTATCGTCGCGCCCGAGGGGGCCTGAAGCCGGGTCCCGGGCGGGATGTGTGAAAAGTCCGGCAGGCCGGAAATAACGAGCGATGCACCGAGCAGGTCCGGAGAGAGCACATCGAGATCGAGCGTTGTGGCAATTTCGGCCAGTTCCTCCGCAGAGAGGATCGAGAGTTGCCGGGTATTGCGAATTATCGTGCCCCGTTCCGGATAGAGCGCCAGTACGCGTGAGCAGGAGGGTCGCGTTGCCCCGCCATGGTCTTCGCCGGGAAAGCCATCTAGCGTCGCCTCGGCGGCTTCCAGCGGTTCGGCGCGCAGCGTGTCCTCGCGGCTTTCGACCCAGCCCAGCCACGTCACGGTGGCGGTTGCATCGATCTTCTTGAGTCCGGCCATGGCGCGCTCCTTCAACTGCTGCGCCGGACCGTAAGGAAGAGCCGCCGGAAGGGAAAGAGCACAGAGCCGTCGGGGTCGGGCGGATAAGCCCGGGCCAGTTCGGCCTCATAAGCGGCCAGAAACCGGTGCTGCTCTTCGGCGTTCATCCGCGCGGTATAGGGCCGCATAAAGGTGGACTGCGTAAAGAGCCGCACCGGGTGGCCGTCCGGGGCGGGAGCGAGGCGTTGAAAATAGGTGGTTTCCCACGCCTCGGTCATCCCGAAGGGCGCAAGCAGCCGTACATAGCTGTGCGCCTCATCCACGGGTGAGCGGGGGCTATCGAAACGGGCAGGAAACAGCTCGGCGGCGATTTCATGGATCAGCCGGTGCGAGGGTGCATCGTGCTGCCGAGGCATCTGAACAGCGAGTTGGCCGCCCGGAGCAAGCAGCCGCAACAGGCGCGGAAATAGCCGGGCATGATCTGGGAGCCATTGCAGGGCTGCGTTCGAGTAAATCAAGGCAGGCGGCGTGTCCGGCGCCCATTGGCCAGCGTCATCCTCGATCAGGTCGTCATAGGCAGAAACAGCGCGCGCCTTGGCAAGCATGGCGGCCGAATTGTCGATCCCGATGAGCCGGTTTTCGGGAAAGCGCGACGCAAGCGCGTCTCCCATAGCGCCGGTGCCACATCCGAGGTCAACCACCGGGCCCTCCATGAGCGGCCCGGTCTGCGCCAGCAGGTCCATGGCCGGTCGCAGGCGCGGGGCGGCGAAGCGCGCGTAGAGATCACTGTTCCAGTCTGACATGGGTACCTCATTTGGTATGCAATCGTATACCAACTTTACCCGCGCCAGCCAAGCCCGGCCAACGGCCCACCCCTCGGAGCGAGAACGAGCCACCAAAAGCAAAAACGCCGCGCATCAGCGCGGCGTTCTCATGGGTCACGGCGATCATTAGGCCGAGGGCTCAGGCTCCATCCCGCCGCCGCCCTTGCGGGGTTTGGTTTTGGGAACGGCCGTCAGCGAGGGTTTGTCATCCTGTCCGCCGCCCGGTGATGCACCGGTATCGTCATCGTCGCCCCGGTTCAGCGGCTCGCCTGCGATCACACGAGTGATCTCGTTGCCCGTCAGGGTTTCATATTCCAGAAGGCCCTGTGCCAGCCGCTCGAGATCTTCCGACTTCTCGGTCAAAATCCGCTTGGCCGTTTCATAGCCCTCATCGACCAGCTCGCGCACCTTGTCGTCGATGAGCTTCTGCGTAATGCCAGAATGGTTGGTCTGGCCCTGATAGCTGCCAAGATGGCTCTGCTGCTCGTTGGCATAGTCGACATAGCCAAGTTCAGGGTCGAAGCCGAAGCGGGTCACCATGGCCCGCGCAATTCGCGTCACTTGCTGGATGTCCGAGGCCGCACCTGAGGTCACGTTTTCCGGGCCGAAGATCAGCTCTTCGGCCACGCGCCCGCCCATCGCCATGGCGATCTGGCTCTTGTACTTGGTGTAGCTCACCGAGAGCTGGTCACGCTCGGGAAGGCTGAGCACGAGGCCCAGCGCCCGACCACGGGGGATGATGGTGGCCTTGTGGATCGGGTCATGCTGCGGCACGTTCAGGCCCACCACCGCATGGCCAGCCTCGTGATAGGCGGTCAGCTTCTTCTCGTCCTCGGTCATGACCATGGAGCGGCGTTCGGCGCCCATCATCACCTTGTCCTTGGCGTTCTCGAAGTCTTCCATCGTCACGAAGCGACGGCCCACGCGGGCGGCCATAAGGGCAGACTCGTTAACCAGGTTCGCCAGATCGGCGCCCGAGAAGCCGGGTGTGCCACGGGCGATGATGCGCAGGTCCACGTCGGGTCCAAGCGGCACCTTGCGGGCATGCACGCCGAGAATCTTCTCGCGGCCCTTGATGTCGGGGTTCGGCACCTGCACCTGCCGGTCGAAACGACCGGGACGCAGCAGCGCCGGATCGAGCACGTCAGGCCGGTTGGTGGCCGCGACGATGATGATGCCCTCGTTGGCCTCAAAGCCGTCCATCTCTACCAGCAGCTGGTTCAGCGTCTGCTCTCGCTCGTCATTGCCGCCGCCGTAGCCCACACCACGGGAGCGGCCCACGGCATCGATCTCGTCGATGAAGACGATGCACGGCGCATTCTTCTTGGCCTGCTCGAACATGTCACGCACACGGCTTGCGCCCACGCCGACGAACATCTCAACGAAGTCCGAGCCCGAGATGGTAAAGAAGGGCACGCCCGCCTCGCCCGCGATGGCGCGCGCCAGCAGGGTTTTACCGGTGCCCGGAGGGCCCACCAGCAGCGCACCCTTGGGGATCTTGCCGCCAAGGCGCGAGAACTTCTGCGGGTTGCGAAGGAACTCGACGATCTCTTCCAGCTCTTCCTTGGCTTCGTCGATGCCCGCCACGTCATCGAAGGTGACACGGCCATGCTTCTCGGTCAGCAGCTTGGCCTTTGACTTGCCGAAGCCCATCGCCCCACCGCGCCCGCCGCCCTGCATCCGGTTCATCAGGAAGATCCAGATGCCGATCAGGATGATGAAAGGCAGCAGCGTTCCGATATAGGCGAGAAGCCCGTTCTGTTGCTGTGCCTTGGCCGAAACTTCGACGTCATTGGCGATCAGCACCTCGGTTGGGTCCACCTCGGGCGGAATGATCGTGGTGTAGGTGGTGTCATCCGTCGTGCGGACGCGCATTTCCTCACCGTCGATGGTGACTTCGGTCACCGAGCCCTCTTCGACCGCCTCGATGAAGTCGGAGTAGCTCAGGTTGCGAGACGACATGGTGGCATTGTCGCCGGAGAAGAGATTGAAGAGCGCAAGGATCAGAACGAACAGAACGACCCAGAACGCGATGTTGCGTGCGTTGCCCATCAGGCAGACACCTCCCGGAAAGCTAAAATGCCGCGCGGGCGCGGTTCAGCCCACAACATAGGGGTTTTTGCCGGGGGTTCAATCGGCACGGAGGGTGGAAACAAGGTGTTCCTGCCCGTGACAAAGCCGCGCGGTCCAGCCTTCGGGCCGTCCGGCCAGGGGTGCAGAGAGCAACCGTTCCCCCAACCAGAGCGCGGGAGAGGCCATGAGCGAGGGGCGCGGCAGGTCGGAGGCGCGCCAGTCTTCGCACTCCTCGAGTCCGATCGGCCCGAGCGCAGCCAAATGAGCGCCTTCGGGGGGCGTGGGGCCATGAAACTGCCAGCGCTTGTCCCATCGCATCGCGGGCGGCGTGGCAAGATCAGACACCGCCGCATACTCCCTTGAAACCCGCCAGATGGTGCCCTCGCTGGAAATACGGCAGCCGTGCAAAGTGCCCGCCTTTCCCGGTTCCAACTCATCGAGCATTGCGGTCAACGCTTCGAAACGCGGGCGGTAGACGGACGAGGATACCCAACAGAGTGCATGCGCGAATGCCCGCAGCAGGGTGTCGCGCGGCGCCGGAAACCGGTTCGGGTTCGGCATCAGGAGGTCGCCCTGCTCGACCCGGGCCCGAGTCAGGTAGGCGGCGGCGCTTTCATTCAGAGCGTCGCGGGCCATCGCCATCTGGTCTGCGGTTCTGACGAGTCGCTCCGGCGTGAGGCCTAGGCGTGCAAGCTCTTCTCCCATGCGGCGGGCCTTCACGCGGTCAAACCGCTCATCGTCGTTGGAAGGATCATCTGACCACCTGATCCCGCGCTCGCTCAGGAAGGCGCGAAGGTCCGCGCGGCGTGTGTCCAGCAAGGGGCGCAGCCAGGTGAGTCCCTGCGAGGCCTTGCGCCCTGCCATCGCCGCCAGCCCATCCACGCCCGATCCGCGCGCCAGGCGCATGAGCACGGTTTCGGCCTGATCGTCCAGCGTGTGGCCGAGGGCTATATGGTCCAGGTCGTTGCGCTCCGCCCAATCCGCAAGCAGGGCGCTCCGGGCAGAGCGGGCCTCGGCCTGGAGGTTGCCCTCACCGGCCCAGCCCTCCCAGGGTAGAATTTCATGCGGCACATCGAACTCTCGGCAAAGCCGCCCCGCCTGCGCCGCCTCTTCGGCGGAACTGGTGCGCAGCCGATGGTCTACGGTGGCGGCGCACAGCTCCACCTCAGGCAGCGCCTCTCGGGTCAGGATGAGCAGCGCGGTACTGTCCCCCCCGCCGGACAGGGCAATCCCCAACCGCCGCGGCGGATCGCCTGCAAAGAGGCGCGCATACGCGTCTGAAGCGGTCCGGAGGAGGCTCAACTGCACCCGATGGAACGGCGGGCGGCACCGGCATCGAAGGCCACGTCACTGTCGGGGAAGCGCACCTGCACCTCGCCAAGCGTCGTGCAGGCCTCCACGTTCTGGCCCAGATCGGCCAGCGAGGTGCCAAGCTTGAAGAGCGCGTCCGCCGCCATCGGCCCCTGTGGATCGGAGGAATAGCTCTCGAGGTAGGCGCGGGCGGCCTCGGGCACCTTCGACAGCTCATAGAGCGCTTCGCCGCGCCAGAAATGCGCGGCGCTGGTCAGCGGGCCACCCGGGTAGGATTGGGTAAAGGACGCAAAGAGGTCAACGGCGCTTTGAAAGCTACCGGAGTCGAGGGCCGCCTTCGCCCGGTCGAAATCGGCCTGCTCGGCCACGGCCATCGCGGGGCCGGTGGAGGGGGCGGTGGTGCCGCCGTTGCCGTTGTCGGGGGTGATCACAGCCTGCTGCCCGCCACCGCCGCTCGTCGCCGGGGCGGTGCCGCCAAGCGGTAGCGTTTCGCCAATATCACCAAAGTCGCAGCCCGGCTCGATCTCGCAGACGCGAAACTCGAGGTCACCGATCCGGTTCGTGCCATCGGTCACGACCCTGTCGATCTGGTTCTGCATCTCCTCGGTGCGCGATGTGAGGGCCTGAAGCTGGGCCTCGATCGCATTCACACGGTCCAGCACCGAGCCAGCCACCGCGCCGCCCGAAGCACCCTGCGTGGTGGAGAGCTCGCGCTTCAGCTCCTGCATCGACACGTAAACCGTTGCCAGTTCCTGCCGGATGTCAGCCAATGTTTCTGCATCCTGCGCCATCGCCGGGGCAGCGGCGAGGATCGATGCGAAGAGCGCGCCCCGTAGCCTCATGTCAGGATCCTGCACCCGCGGAGAGCACGGTCACCGAACGGCGGTTCTGGGAATAACAGGCCTCGGTCGAGCACACCTCGATCGGGCGCTCCTTGCCGTAGCTCACGGTGCGCAGCCGCGAGCCGGCCACGCCTTGTGAAATCAGGTATTCCTGCACCGCGTTGGCGCGGCGTGCGCCCAGCGCGAGGTTGTATTCGCGCGTGCCCTGCTCATCGGCATGGCCTTCCACGATGGCCGAGTAGGAGCTGTTCGTGTTCAGCCACTGCGCCTGCGCCGTCAGCGTTTGCTGCGCTTCGGGCGAAAGGGTGGATTGGTCTACGGCGAACAAGACCCTGTCTCCCACGCGCTGCGAGAAATACGCGGGCGAATTCGGGTTCGATGCAGGGTTGTTCGGGTCGTAGGCATCGGCGCCTACTGTCCCGTCGCCGCCTGCGCCATTCCCGAAGCGCCCCGGATCGGTACAGGCCGAAACCGCAACGGCCAGGGCGATCAGCCCGGATTTCACGAGGATCTTGTTCATCTCGACTGCCTCTCTCTCATGGTGCGCCCTCTCGCGGGCGCTTTCCTTTACGATGTCTATACCACCCCGGCCCGGGGTTGGGAAACACCTCTGTTACCGGGCAAAGCCGTTTGCCATCAGGGCAGAAGCGGTGACCAAGCCGGATCTGAGGCCGCGCCCGGGGTGGGCACGCGCTTCAGGTTGCGTCCCGAAATATCCACCGAATAGAGCGCGCTTTCCCCCCCTGCCCCGCTGCCCGAGCGGGTGAACATGATGACCCGGCCATTGGGGCTCCAGGTCGGGCCCTCGTCGAGGAAGCTTGCCGTCAATAGCCGCTCCTCGGAGCCGTCGGTGCGCATCACCCCGATGTGGAACCGGCCCTGATGCTGCTTGGTGAAGGCGATGAGGTCGCCACGCGGGCTCCAGACCGGCGTGCCGTAGCGGCCCTCGCCAAAGCTGATCCGCGTGGGCTCGCCGCCATTGGCCGGCATCTTGTAGAGCTGCTGGGTGCCGGAGCGGTCGCTCTCGAACACGATCTGTGTGCCGTCGGGTGAGTAGCTGGGTGCGGTTTCGATCGAGGGCGCGTTGGTGAGCGCTTGCGTGGTGCCGCCCGGCGAGTAGCGGTAGATGTCGGTGTTCCCGCCGCGCTCCAGCGAGAAGACAACCGTTTGCCCATCTGGCGCGAACCTCGGGGCGAAGGTCATGGTGCCCGGCTGATCTTCGAGGATGCGGCGCTGCACCGTGCCCACATCCATCACGTAGATCTTGGGAAAGCCGGTTTCATAGCTGGTATAAATCACCCGGTCGCCAGTGGGGGAGAAGCGCGGGGCCAGCACGATGGAGGCGCTGTTGGTGAGGTACTGAACGTTGGCGCCATCGTAATCCATCACCGCCAGCCGCTTTTGCCGGGCGTTCTTGGGGCCTTCCTCATGCACGAAGACAACGCGGCTGTCGAAATAGCCACCCTCGCCGGTGATCCGGGAATAGACCTGGTCGGCCACCTTATGCGCGATCCGGCGCCAGCTCGTGGTGGTGCCCCCGAGTTGCAGCCCGTCGCCAAGCGGTGCCTCGGAGAACACATCGAACAGGCGGAACTTCACGTTCACCCGCCCGCCTTCGGCTACCGAGACGGCACCGGTGATCAGCGCCTGCGCGTTGATCGCCTTCCAGTCGGCATATTGCACCGGAGCGTCGAAGTTGGAGACCGTCGAGATGAAGGAGTCGGGCGAGATCTGGCGAAACAGCCCCGTTCCCGCAAGGTCGGCGGCGACCACCTGGCTGAGTTGCGCGGCATATTCCTGCGCCGCCGCGTTCTCGGCGATGAAAACCGGGATCGCAAAAGGCAAGGGCTCTATCACGCCCTCGGTGATTTCGATCCGGAGCGGGCCATCCTGCGCGATTGCAGGGGTGATCCCGAGGGCAAGGGCCAGCCCCGCCAGAAGGTGCGTTAACTTTTTCATGCCGCTGTCATTCCTCGCATTTCACCGCTCATGAAGCCCTGCGGGCCTTCGTTATTCAATATCGGCGGCTTCCCGCCGCCCAAAAACCCGTGTCGCGCCGCTGACGGTGCCGCATTTTCCACCTGTTGCAACCTGCCACAGCATCATGACACTTCCATCCGACGTGGATCGAACGTCATCTCGATATGCTTCCAGGCGTCATATTGTTCCGCCGGAAGATCAAACCCGTCCTGGCTGCATCGCAGGATCGCCCGCCGCGCGGCCTCGTAGGCCTCCAGCGCGGCCGCCTCGCTGGTGCCGTCCCATGCGGTCATCTTCAGGCTGTCCGTCACCACTTTGCCGTCGCGACTCAACGAAAAGGCAACCGTCACAGAGGTAAGCGCTGCTACGGGAGAGAGGCTGCCCACGTTCCAGCATTGCGCCACCGGGATCATCTCGGCGCGGATCGGGGCGGGCACCTCGGCGGCGGCAGGGCCCACGGCGGCCAGCGATATCGCTGCGGCCCGGATCATTTGATCCTCATCTTCTCTGGATTGAAGACCATCTCGATCTCCGCCCATTCGCCGTATTTTTCCGCAGGCAGCGGGAAACCCCTCGCGCCGCAACGGATGATCGCGCGGCGTGCGGCTTCGAAGGCCTGGCGCACGGCATCGCCCGAGCCGCCCTCGGAGCCCACCATCCGGATCGAGCCGTTATCGGGTGTGCCATTCTCGTTCATCGAGACCAGCACCGTAACAGTCACGCGCAAGGCGTCGCTGGAGAGACTGCCCACGTTCCAGCACTGCTGCACCGCCACCCGCAGCGCATCCTTTTCGCCCGCGGTCATCGGTGGCCCGCTGCGCGCGGGCTGCGACGGGGCCGGCTCGGAGGCCGATTGACCTTCGCTCACAGCGTCGGCCACCGCATCGGCGATGGCGTCGGAGGTCTCCTGCGAGGTCTCCGCTCGGGCCGGTTCGGCCTCTTGCTCACGCCGGGCCGGTCGCGCCCTGGGGCGTGGCGAGCCGGTGGGGGCCAGCGCCACGACCTCGCCGCCCGAGGGCTCCTCAGCCTCGGTGACGATCTCGGTGTTGGCGGCTTCTGGCGCGGTATCTTCCTGCACCTCTTGCGCAGGCTCCTCCTCGGCGGGCGTGGGCTCGGCAGCCTCCGTCACCTCGGTATCCACCGCCGCGTCGGGCTCGGGCGGCTGGGCGGGCGTTGGGGCCACGCGTTGCGCCGGGCGTTCCTTGGGGCGCTTGGAGTTGTCGAGCACCAGGCTCGCGCCGGGGTTTTCATCTGGCGTTGCGCTTGGGGCCTCGGGCGCGGGCGGGGCGGTTTCCGTCACCTCGGCCTCAGGCAGCGGTTCCAGCGCAGAGGTGTCGGGCGCGGAATCGGGGGCAACCTCGGCGGTGCGCGGCGGAGGCGCCTCTGAGGGCTGCGGCTCGGTCTCCGGCGTGGGCGGCTCGGGCGTTTCGGGCTCGGCCACCTCGGGTGGTTCGGGCGTGTCGGGAGCCTCCGGCACTTCGGGGCCAGGCGTGGCCGGATCTGTCGCGTTCGACACCAGCGCCGCATACTCATCGCCCGAGATCATCGACACGTTGGTCACGGTTTCGGGCGGCGACTCCCAATGGAGCACGCCGCCGATCAGCGCCCAGCCGATCAGGCCGAGGTGCGCCCCGCCGGATATGATCGTGCTTGTGTCGAGTTTCTCGGGCATGAGCGCCCCCTACCCGTCCGACCCGTCGAGCGTCGGTCCGCCGGTGTCGGTCACCAAGCCGATGTTACCGAACCCGCCCGCATTGAGCGCGCCCATGATGCGCATGACCCGCTCATAGGGAATGGCCCCGTCGGCGCGGAGGAACACCTTGTCATCCGCCCGCTCGGCGGCAATCGCCCGCAGCCGGGTGATCAGCGCGGCCTCTTCCACTGGCGTCGTCTGAATAAGCGTCTCGCCTTCGGCAGTCAGCGTGATGGTCAGCGGCTCTTCCTGTTCGGAGGGCAGCGCCTGGGCCGCCGTTTCGGGTAGCTGGATCGGCACGCCCACCGTCAGCAGCGGCGCGGCGACCATGAAGATGATGAGCAGCACCAGCATCACATCGACAAAAGGCGTGACGTTGATCTCGCTCATCGCAGCGGCCCGGCCCCGCCCGCGCGATCTGCGCTTGCGATTGCCGCCGCCTGTGTTGATGACACCCGCGCCCATCTCAGCTGTCCAACTGGCGCGAAAGGATGGTGGCGAATTCGTCGGCGAAGCTCTCGTAGTTGCCGGCGATCCGGTCACTGTCCGCCGAGAGCTTGTTGTAGAAGATCACCGCCGGGATGGCCGCGAGCAGGCCGAGGCCGGTGGCCACCAGCGCTTCGGCGATGCCGGGCGCAACAACCGCAAGGTCGGTCGACTTTGAAATGGCGATCTCCTCGAAGGAGTTCTTGATCCCCCAGACTGTGCCGAAGAGGCCGACGAAGGGCGCGGTCGAGCCCACCGTGGCCAGGAACGGCAGGCCCTGGTTGAGCTTGTCGGTTTCCTTGGCAATCGCCACATCCATCGACCGGTCGATCCGCGCCTGCGCGCCCGCGATGAGCGCGCCGTCATCCCGGTGAGAGCGGCGCCATTCTATCATGCCAGAGGCAAATATCTTCTGGCTCGCGCCCTTTGGCTCGGTGCCGATCTGGTCGAACAGCTCGTCGAGCGGCTCGCCCGACCAGAACGCCCGATCGAAGCTGCCGGCCTCTGACCGGCGCAAACGATACATCATGATCTTTTCGATGATAATCTTCCACGACCAGAAAGACGCGATGATCAGCAGGATCATCACGATCTTCACGGTCAGGGTGGCGCGCATGAAAAGCGCGAGCAGGGAGAAGTCTATCTCCTGCGCCATAGCAGCTGTTTCGGAACCCATGTGCCTACGTTCCCGCCTCTTTGTTTTGTCGCTCCCGGAGGAGCCGCCCGATAGGGGCCGATCTGTCGTCGGCCTTCTGGCGTGAACTATACAGTTCCGAAAGCGCAAAAGCCAACACCATCGCGTGAGCAGCGGGCGATGGCGGAGGCCCGCGCAGGGATGCAACAGCCGCAGCAAGGCTTCCCTTGCGTCAAAACGGCGTTCGGGATCATACTTGGCGCGCCGGGCGCGGATTTCGCCGCAGAGCAGGCCCGGGGCTTCATTTTTCTGCACGTCCCGCAAGAGGCGGCAGGCTCGGTATTTCCACGGAGGGCCACTGCCATAGACAGCCACCCTGCACCCCCACCCATCCTGCGCGGCCAGCTTTCGGCTGCGATGTTTCCGGCAGCGTCCCGCGTCAATTCGTGGCGCGAGCATTTTGCAGAGCAATTTCTGCGCCTCGACATCGACCCGCTGGATGATGCGCCGTTTCGCTTTGACGTGGATCTTCTGGCCCTCCCCGGCCTCACGCTGTCTTCCGGCTCTGTCAGCGCGATGCGCTGCGCCCGGACCAAACGCCTGCTTGAGGACGACAACGATGACCTTATCTTGCTGATCCCGCAGCGCGGCCAGATGGAGTTGCGCGAACGTGGCCATAGCGTGGAGTTCGGGCCCGGCGACGCGATGGTGCGCCACAGTTCGGAAGTTGCCGAAACAGTGTCGACGGCGGGCGATTTCCTGACATTGAGCATCTCGCGCAGCGCCTTGGCGACGCAGGTAGGCGACCTTGGACGGCTCGGATTTGCCGTGATCCCGGGGCAGACGCCGGCACTCGGGCTTCTCGAAGGCTACCTTCGCATGCTGCTCTCAGGCGCCCTCCTGCCCGAGGAAACCGGCCCCGGTGCGCTGGACGCAGCCCATATGGCGGTGCGGCACGTGCAGGAGCTTGCGGGGCTCGTTCTTGGAGGCAGCCGGGATCACTGGCAAATTGCCTCGGCGCCCGGCGGCGGGCTCACGGCGGCGCGCATCGCGGCAATCACCTCGGAGATCGAACGCCACGCAACCGAACCGGATTTCGGAATCGATACAGTCGCGCGCCACCTCCAGCTTTCACCCGGCCATATCCGCAAACTGCTTGCGTCGGAGGGGCAGAGCTTTTCCACTCGACTGCGCAACGTCCGGCTCGAACGTGCCATGGCAGCCTTGCGGCACAGCCCAGACACCGCGATCACCGATGTCGCGCTCGCTTGCGGTTTTGGCGATATTTCCTACTTCAACCGCTGCTTCAAGGGTCGCTTCGGAATGACACCTGGCGAGGCGCGCCACGGGCAGTGATGCAAGAAATGACCCCGCCCAAAGCAATCTCGGGCGGGGCAGATGGCAAAGGCGTCACGTCACTCACCCGGCGTCAAAGGCCGAGCCGCTCCGCCTCCTTGGGGGCCTGCTTTTTCAAGAGATCGAAGAAAGCGTATTGGGTCAGAATGTTGATGGCCTTCAATTCGTTGAAGAACTCTGAATCGCTCTTCTGATAGGCCTTCTGGGCTTCAAAATAAGCCTTGTACTGGGCCGAGACCTCGGGATCGATCGAGGCCTTGGTGTAGGCGCTGCTCACCTTGGCCTCGACCTGTGCCTTGTCGCCAGCGTCCATCTCGGCGATCTGGTGGCCAAGGTCCACCAACTCGGAAATCTTGGCTTCCTTCATCGCCATGAAGTCAGCCCTGATATCCTCGATGGGGGGCGTGCCCTCCACCATCTTCGCGGTTTCAGCCAACGCATCCAGCCAGATCTGGCCTACCTTCTCCCCCACTTCCGAAGGATCGGCTGCGACCGGCTGGCTGATGAACAACAGTGCGGCGGAGGCTGCGGCGATCAATGTGCGGCGAGACAGGTAAAGCATGGGTTGGTCCTCGAAAATGCAATATGTCCCGAAGTCTACTTGCCCCGCCGAAAGATGGCTTGGACAGAACGCGCCTGCGCACTTGGACAGATTGCGCCCGGAGCGCGCCGCGAAAAAGAACTGCCGAAAATGCTCGATAGCCGCTTTTCCCGGCCCGGTGGCGGTTATATGGTGCGCGCCAATCAAGAAGGGGCAGCGGCTGCGGTGACGCGCGGCCAGAAGGGCAAGGGCCATGGCGCATATCATCGTCGTCGGCAACGAGAAGGGCGGGTCTGGCAAGTCCACGACCTCCATGCATATTTCCACCGCACTGGCACGGATGGGCAAGAAGGTTGGTGCCCTCGATCTCGATCTGCGTCAGCGCAGCTTTGCCCGTTACCTCGATAACCGCAGGGTCTTTGCCGAAAGCCAGGGGCTTGAGCTTGCCGGGCCGGTGCTGCGCGAGTTGCCGCAAGTCGATCAGTCCAGCCTCGAAGACGGCGAGAACATCTATGACCGCAGGCTCTCGGCAGCGGTGGCCGGGCTGGACCGTGACATGGATTACATCCTGATCGACTGCCCCGGCTCCCATACCCGCCTGAGCCAGGTGGCGCACTCGCTGGCCGACACCCTTGTCACCCCTCTGAACGACAGCTTCGTGGACTTTGACCTGCTGGCCCGGATCGACCCGGCCTCGGGCAAGATCCTGGGGCCGTCCGTCTATTCAGAGATGGTATGGTCCGCCCGTCAGGTGCGTGCCCAGGCCGGCCTGCAGCCGATCGACTGGCTGGTTGTGCGCAACCGGCTCGGGCCGCAGGCGATGCACAACAAGAAAAAGATGGGCGACGCGCTCGAAAAGCTCTCCCGGCGCATCGGGTTTCGCGCGGCGGCAGGCTTCTCGGAGCGCGTGATCTTCCGCGAACTTTTTCCGCGGGGGCTGACGCTGCTCGACCTTGGCGACGTTGGTGTTGAGCGGCTCAACATCTCTAACGTCGCGGCCCGGCAGGAGCTGCGCGACCTCATCACAAACCTTCGGCTTCCGGGTGTGACAGCGGATTTCTGAGGCGTCTACTTACCGGCGCCTGCACAGGTCATCCGGCGCTAGGCGCGGCCTTCCCCCACAGCCGCCTGGATTGCAGCGAAGAGATCGCCCCCCTCGCCTTTGGCGGTCGCCAGCTTGGGCGCCGTGATCTCCGCCTGCACGGCGGCCATGATATCGGCGGCCTGCGTCGGGTCCTGACGTCCGGCAAGGGTGCTTTCTTTCTTCACCGGCTTCGGGCCTGCGAGTTTTTCAGGGATGCCGCGGCCCGACAGGGGGCGTTTCAGCCCGCCGCTGTCGAGCGCAGCGAAGTCGTCGATGCCGTCACGGCGCGCGGTGTAAGTCCCGGTTTCCTCAGACCGACGACCCAGCGCGAGCACCTCGCGCATCACCGCGGTACCAGTGGAGCCATCGGCCATCTCGGGGCCATAGGCCGGGATGAAAACAAGGCCGGTGGCCGGATCGATTTCGAAGTCGCGCGACCCGCTCACTTCCGGCGCGATCTCTTCAGCCTCCGGCGCGATCACCTCCGCCCCTGCGTCGCGGGGTTTGACATGCCGTGCCCGGGCGAAGCCGATCATGGCCAGAAGCACGGCAATGGTGCCGCCCATGCCAAGGATCATCGGCTGCTCCAGGTCGGGCGCGCGGGCCAGCGCAAGCTCCCGCGCCGCGCGGAACGGCGCGATTGTCAGGAATGTCTCGTCCAGAACACGGCCGTTCTCGGCAAAGGCATCAAACACAAGAGGCCGGTAGAGGCCGGCACTGGCTGCCCGCCCTGCGACGGAAATGATGGGCCCCACCGCGCCTTCGCCGTCGATCTGGGCGACAAGGGTGTTCACCTCGGTCTCGCCGATGGTGTCGCCGCCCGGCCCCTGATCGAAGAGCAGAACACCCTGTGCGCCGCCTTCGGTGCTCTCGGCACCCTCGGCATAGATCGGGATCATCACGCCCACATAGTCTGCGCCCCCGGCGGGGTTCGGCGCGACGAGATCATATTGCATCGACAGGTCAAGCTGGCCTTTCACGTGCACTTCGTCAAAGGCGTGGATGTGCACAGCGCGGTCGAAAGCCTCGATTGCCACCGCCTCCGGCTGCGGAGCCCGGGCAAGCGCCTCCATCTCCCGGCTCTCGTGCAATTCCTCGAGCAGGAGCCAGCCGCACAGGCCGAATGCACCGATCCCGGCCAAAAGAAACGGCCAGGCCAGCGCAGCAAAAAGTCGGTTAAGGCCACCCATGGATCGCCCCTCGCATTACCCCTCATTGTTGCCCATCAAGCTACAAAGCTGTGGCGGCAATGCGGCGCGATGGCGAAAACAGCGGGGCGTTTCGGCCCAAACGCATCCATTCCGGGCCCAAACCTCAGGTGGGTACGGCGGTTGTCTTGAAAACGGTGCGCAGCGCGAAACTCGATTGCATGCCCTGCACACCGGGCAGGCGGGCAAGATACTGGCGATGGATACGGGCGAAGTCTTCGGTGTCTTCGGCGATCACCTTCAGGAGGTAATCCGCCGCCCCGCCCAGAAGGTGGCACTCAAGCACGGCAGGCACCCGCGCCACGGCCTTCTCGAACCCGTCGAGGATGTCATCTGTCTGCCCCGCCAGCTTGATCTCGACAAAAACGGTGGTGGCCAACCCCAGCTTGCGGGCATCCAGCAGCGCGACGTAATCACGTATCACCTCAGCCTTCTCCAGCCGCTGCACCCGGCGATGGCACGCCGAGGGAGATAGATTCACGGCCTCGGCCAATTCTGCCGAAGTCATTCGCCCGCGCCGTTGCAGGGCGCCCAGAATCCTGCGGTCAGTTTCGTCAATTTCCGCTTCCACGCAAAATTCCCCCACCAAGCCGCAAATCGGCGCCGCTATGTGTGCGTGAGGCTGGCCTGAAGAGGTCAAAATGTCAAAGCAGTTGCATGCAGGTCGTGGCACGATGAGGGCAGAAAAGGGGAGGATGACCCATGCTGATCGGATGTCCGAAGGAAGTTAAGGCACAGGAATACCGCGTTGGGCTCACACCTGCCGCGGCGCAGGAAGCCGTGGCCCATGGCCATGAGGTGGTTGTGGAATCGGGCGCCGGGGCCGGGGCCGGGTTTTCAGATGCAGATTATGAAGCTGCAGGCGCGCAGCTGGCAGCCACGGCGGAGGACGTCTTCGCCGACGCCGAGATGATCGTGAAGGTGAAGGAACCGCAGGCTGCCGAGCGGGCCTTGCTGCGCGAGGGTCAGATCCTCTTTACCTATCTCCACCTCGCACCCGACCCTGAACAGACGAAAGACCTGCTCGAAAGCGGCGTGACCGCCATCGCCTACGAAACGGTGACCGACCGCAACGGCGCCCTGCCCCTGCTCGCGCCGATGAGCGAGGTGGCCGGAAAGCTCGCGCCGCAGGTCGGCGCCTGGGCGCTGCAAAAGGCCAATGGAGGCCGGGGCGTGCTGATGGGCGGCGTGCCCGGTGTTGGGCCGGCGGAGGTCGTTGTGATCGGTGGCGGCGTCGTCGGCACACAGGCCGCCCGCGTGGCCGCTGGCATGGGCGCACAGGTCACCGTGCTTGACCGCTCACTGCCCCGCTTGCGTTACCTTGACGATGCCTTCCGCGGCGAGTTTTCCACCCGCTATGCCAGCGCGGCCACCACCGCCGAACTGGTCGCGCGGGCCGACATGGTGGTGGGGGCGGTGCTCATTCCCGGCGCTGCGGCACCCAAACTGGTCAGCCGGGCCGAGCTTTCGGGCATGAAGCCCGGCGCGGTGCTGGTGGATGTGGCAATTGACCAGGGCGGCTGTTTCGAAACCTCGAAAGCCACAACGCATGATGACCCGATCTACGAGATTGACGGCGTTGTGCACTACTGCGTTGCGAATATGCCCGGCGCCGTGCCACGCACCTCCACCATCGCCCTCGGAAACGCCACCCTGCCCTTCGTCATCGCGCTGGCCGATCACGGCTGGAAAGAGGCCTGCGCCGCCGACGAGCACCTCTTGGCGGGCCTCAACACCCACGCCGGGCGGCTGACGAACTACGCCGTGGGCCGCGCCCTGGGGATCGATGTGCTGTCGCCTTCGCTCGCGCTGAAGCACTGACGGACCGGCTTTTGCCTTCGCCCTAGGAGAGGGCCGAGCGAAAGGCACGCGGGCTCACACCGGCCTCCCGGGTGAACACACGGGAGAAATGCGCCGGGTCGGCATAGCCCAGCCGAAAGGCGACCTGCTGGACCGGCAGGTTGGTATAGGTCAGCAGCCGTCGTGCCTCGCGGTGGCTGCGGGCTGCGATGAGGGCACTGACCGGCTGACCGCAGGCCTCACGGGTGATCCGGCTGAGGTGCTGCGGGCTGACGGCCAACTCGCGGGCCACCTCTGCCACCGGGAGCCGCTCGGCAAACCGTGCCTCGATGAGCGTCTCCAGCCTGCGAAACAGCGGGTGCCCTCCTGCCTCCCCGGCCGCTGAGCGGCGGGCCATGTGCCGCGCCGCCAGTGCCAGAATTTGCCCCGCCAGCATCCGGAGCATCTGCGCGCGGGCAAAACTGCGGCCTTCGTATTCCGCGAAGATCTCGCGCATGGGGCCGGCAAGCGCCTCTGCGCCCGGCTCCACACGGGGCTGGCGCAACTCGGCCCAAAGCCCCTCGGCGGGCCGCAGACTTTGATCCACGAGATCGGCGGGGAGTGTCAGCACCCAGCCCTCCGTGCCCGGATCGAACCGGAATCCATGCACCGCCCCTGCGGGCATGTTCACCACGACCCAAGGGCCCAGCGCCCTTTCTTCTTCCTCCACCAAGGCGACGCCACCGCCCGAGGCCAGAAGCAGCACCTGATGGAGCCGGGCGTGACGATGCGGCGAGAGCTGCCAATCATGCAGCACCGAACGCGCAGCAATGGTCTCGCAATGCACCACGTCCGCCATTTCATCGGTCTCGCCGAAGAGATTGTAGCTGGTGATGCCGCCCGTGCGCTTCATGTTCGAAATATACAAGTCTTCGCGCGAGCCGTCCATTCGGCCCCGCAGGAATTCGGGCCATGGTAAGAAACCGAATATGGGAGGAAACATCATGCGCACCCAGGTTGCCATCATCGGCGGCGGCCCTTCCGGCCTTCTGCTTTCGCAGCTCCTGCACAAGAAGGGCATTGCCAGCGTGGTTCTGGAGCGCCGCTCGCGCGAATACGTTCTGGGCCGCATCCGCGCCGGCATCCTTGAAACCGGCTTCGTGAATCTGATGCGTGAGGCGGGCGTCGGCGCGCGGATGGACGAGGAGAGCTTCGTCCATGACGGCACGGTGATTTCCTACGGCGAAGAGGAATTCGCCATCAGTTTCAAGGAACACACCGGCACCTCCGTCATCGTCTATGGCCAGACCGAGGTGACCCGCGATCTCTACGATGCCTGCCAGGCCAATGAGGGGCGCGTGATCACCGAAGTGTCCGGGGTGATGCCGCATGACATGAAAACAGACGCGCCCTATGTGACCTTCATGAAGGACGGCAAGGTTGTGCGGCTCGATTGCGATTACATCGCCGGGTGTGATGGCTTCCACGGCGTGTCGCGCCAGCAGATCCCGGAGGAGTCGCGGCGTGAATATGAAAAGACCTATCCGTTCGGCTGGCTCGGCGTCCTTTCGGAAACGCCGCCGGTGCACGAGGAACTGATCTATGCCAATTCCGAGCGCGGCTTTGCGCTCTGCTCCATGCGCAACGAGAATCTCTCGCGCTACTACGTACAGTGCCCACTGGCCGACAAGCCCGAAGACTGGTCCGACGAGCGCTTCTGGGAAGAGCTGAAGCGCCGTATCCCCACGCATTATGCCGAGAAGCTGGTGACTGGCCCCTCGATCGAAAAATCCATTGCGCCCCTGCGCAGCTTCGTCTGCGAACCCATGCGCTGGGGCCGCCTGTTCCTGTGCGGGGACGCGGCCCATATCGTGCCGCCCACCGGCGCGAAGGGGCTCAACACAGCCGCCTCGGACATTCATTACCTCTATGAAGGTCTGGTCCAGTTTTATGAAGAAAAGGATAAGGAGGGGCTCGACAGCTACTCCGAGAAGGCGCTGGCGCGGATCTGGAAGGCCGAGCGTTTCAGCTGGTGGATGACGACGCTGCTGCATCGCTTTCCGGATCAAACGGAGTTCGACCTCAAGATTCAGCGGGCCGATCTGGAGTTTCTGCGCTCCAACGATGCGGCGCAGAAAGTCCTGGCCGAAAACTACGTGGGCCTGCCCTATTGAGGGGCGCGAGGCTGAGGGATGCTGCCTAGGTCTCCAGCCCCTTGAGAATGGGGCAATCCGGGCGATGATCCCCAGCGCAGGCCTGCACCAGTTCCGTCAGGGTATCGCGCATCGCGGTCAGCTCGGTAATCTTGGCCTCGATCTGCGCCAGGTGGTCCTGAGCAACGGATTTCACGTCTGCCGAGGCGCGGCCCGCGTCTTCGTAGAGCGCCAGAAGGGTGCGGCAATCCTCGATGGAGAAGCCAAGCCCCCGGGCCCGCGCGAGAAAGTGCAGCTTGTGGATATGCGCCTCGGTAAAGCTGCGGTAGCCATTGGTATCGCGCCGGGGCGCGACGAGGCCGATCTCCTCGTAATATCGGATGGTCTTGGGCGGCAAGCCGGCCCGGCTGGCGGCTTCGGAGATGTTCAAGAGGCGGCCCTCCTCAGGCGCAATGCGTTGGCAACGACAGCGAGCGACGAGAGCGCCATGGCCCCCGCGCCCAGCATCGGCGAAAGTTGTGGCCCGCCGAAGGGCACCAGCACCCCGGCGGCGACCGGGATCAGCAGTACGTTATAGCCGAAGGCCCAGGCGAGGTTCTGGCGGATGTTGGCCATGGTGCGGCGGGAGATGTCATGCGCCGCGCCGAGGCCCGAAAGCCGACCCGAGAGCAGCACGACATCGGCCGCTTCCACCGCCACCTCGGTTCCGGTGCCGATGGCAAGGCCCACATCGGCAGCGGCGAGGGCGGGCGCGTCGTTGATGCCATCTCCCACGAAGCCTACGGGCCCGCCTGCCTTCAGCGCCTCGATCCGGGCGAGCTTGTCACCCGGCAGCAAGCCGCCTTCCGGGTTGTCTATGGCCAACTCGCGCGCAACAGCCCGGGCCACGCCCGGCGCATCCCCCGAGAGGAGCGAGAGCGAAATGCCTTTTATTTTCAGCGCGTTCAGGGCGGCTGGCGCACCTTCCTTGATCGGATCCGCAACGGTGAAGAGTGCCGCAACCTTGCCATCGACGGCGAGGAAGAAGGCGGTTTCGGCCCGGGCTTCCGCAGCCTCCAGAACGTCAGAGAGGGCGGGCGGAATGGCGAGACCGTCCGCCTCCGTCGCGCGCGGTCCGCCGACGATCAGCGCCTTGCCCTCCACCGTTGCCGTGAGCCCGTATCCCGGTTTCGCGGTGGCGTTTTCTGCCGGGGCCAGCGCCAGCCCGTCAGCCTCGGCGGCTGCCACCAGCGCCTTGGCCAGCGGATGCTCCGAGCGGGCCTCGGCGGAGGCGGCGAGGCGGAGGGCCTCGGCGCGGTCGATCCCAACGGGCGTGACGGAGGTAAGCGCAGGGTGGCCTTCGGTGAGCGTGCCCGTTTTGTCGAAGGCCAGTGTTTTCACGGCCCCGAGCTGTTCCAGCGCCGCACCCTTTCGGAAGATCACGCCCAGCTCTGCGGCACGCCCGGTGGCGACGAGGATGGAGACGGGCGTGGCCAGCCCCATGGCGCAGGGACAGGCGATGATGAGCACCGACACCCCGGCCACGAGGGCGCGGGAGATATCGCCCGTGGCCCCCAGCCACACGGCCACGGTGAGGGCCGCGATCAGCAGCACGGCCGGGACGAACACGGCGGTGACCTTGTCGATGGTGCGCTGAACCGGCAGCTTCGTGGCCTGTGCCTGTTCCACCTGGGCGGCGATGCGGGCAAGCACGGTGTCATTGCCGACGGCAGTGGCGCGGTATGTCAGCGCCGTGGTGCCGTTGACGGTGCCGCCCGTGAGCGCGTCGCCCTTGGACTTTGCCACAGGGTGCGCCTCGCCGGTCACCATGGCCTCGTCGAGCCAGCCTTCGCCCTCCGTCACCACCCCATCGACGGCAACGCGGGCCCCGGGCGCGAGGTGAAGCACGTCACCCGGCGCGATCTCGGAAACCGGTTTGTTCTGAACACCTTGCGGGGTTTGCACCGGTGCGGTTTCAGGCGTCAGCGCCATCAGCCCGCGCAGCGCAGCCCCGGCCTGGCCGCGGGCGCGCGCCTCCAGCGTGCGGCCGAGCAGGATGAGCGTGACGATCACTGCAGCGGCCTCGAAATAGACGTGGTTCGCGCCTTCGGGCAGGAGCCCCGGCGCGAAGGTGGCGAGGGTGGAATAGGCCCATGCGGTCCCGGCGCCGAGGGCGACGAGGGCATTCATCTCGGGCGCGCGGCGCAGGAGCGCAGGAATACCCGAGGTGAAGAAGAGGCGGCCGGGGACGGCGAGGACGGCTGTGGTGAGCAGGAATTGCACGATACGCCACGGGGTTTCCCCGAGCGTGCCGATGACCCAGTGGTGCAGCGGCGGGTAGAGGTGGCCGCCCATTTCGAGCAGGAAGACAGGGGCTGTCAGCAAAGCCGCGATAAGAGTGCGGCGGGCCATTGCGCGCGTTTCCTCCGCGGTGTCTGCGGGGCCGGCCTCATGGTGCTGGCGGCTTTGCACCCTTGCAGGGTAGCCCACTGATTTTGCGGCGTTTTCGAGCGCGTCACCCGCAACGCCTCCATGGGTCACGGTGGCCCGTCGGGTCGCGAGGTTGACGGTCGTGGAGGTCACACCGGGAACGGCGGAGAGGGCCTTTTCGACCGTGCCGACGCAGGAGGCACAGTGCATGTTCTCGATGGCAAGCGTGGTGGTGGCCTCGCTATGGAGATGCGCAGGGTAACCGGCGTTTCCGGACGCCTCGGCAAGTGCATTAGCGGGTAGCGGGCCGTGGGTCACGGCGGCGCGGCGGGTGGCGAGATTGACGGTAGCCGAGGTAACGCCGGGGACGGCGGAGAGGGCCTTTTCGACTCGCCCGACGCAGGAGGCGCAGTGCATGTTCTCGATGTTGAGGACGGTGGTTTCAGGCGCAGCAGGGCGGTGTGCGGCAGGCTCTGCGGGCGCTTCGATCGTAGCGTTGGGGCGGGGCTCAGCCGTGGCCGGATAACCTGCTTCTGTCACCAGATCCGCCAAGGCTTCGCGCGTAATTTGCGAGGGATCATAGAGGGTTACGGCCTCTCCCAGCTCACGGGTCACAGTGGCGGAGCGCACGCCGGGCGCGGCGCGAAGCGCGGCTTCAACGCGGGCGGTGCACTTGCCGCAGCTCATGCCGGTGATGCTGAGGCGGGCTTCTGCGACGTGGTCATCGCGCATGATACGGACTCCGGGGCGGGGATCGCCCGGAGCCTTACATAGGGCTTCCAGTCACTGGACATAGGGCTTCCAGTCACTGGAAGGTCAAGCCCTAGCTGCCGCGATATGTCGAATAGCTGTAGGGCGAGAGCAGGAGCGGCACGTGGTAGTGGGTCTCTTCCGTCATGGTGAAGCGGATTGGCACCTCGTTGAGAAACAGCTCGCCATCCCCGCCCTGCATCGTCGCCTTGAGGTAGTGGCCCGCATGGAAAACCAGCTCGTAAGCCCCTGTTTTGAAATCCTCTTTCGGCAGGATCGGCGCATCCGTGCGGCCATCTTCATTGGTGACCATCTGGGCGATGCCTTCACGCGCGCCCCCCTCGCCGATCCGGAAGAGCATCACCACAAGGCCCTCCGCAGGCACCCCGCGCGCGGTGTCGAGCACATGGGTCGTGAGATATCCCGGCATCTGGCTGATCCTTCCATGAAGAGGCTTTGGGAGAAGCCTATCAGGCCGGGGGGCGGAATGAAGCCCCTGAGTGCCGGAGAGTATGGCAGGCAGTGGTTAACCCGGCACGGGCCGGGCGTGCGGAAGACGATTTTCAGGAATATCCTATTCTTTTCCGAAACTTACCAATACCTCGGAAGCCGCTTTTGTGGCGAGATTGACCGAGGATCCGAGCCGCTTGACTGTGCACCATTGCACGTTACGTGGCCCTTACTTGCGTTAACGATGAAATTTTATGGACAACAAGTGATGCACATTCCATGCACAACCGATGCATACGGGTTTACAGGCTGCCGGAGAGGTTAACGGCCCGCGCCGCGTCTGGAGGCTAGAGGCGCGCAGCGAGGGCGCACAGGAAGGCCTGCGCCTCGCGGGCCTGTGCAAGCACCTCCGCCCGTACCTCCTCGGGGGACTTCGAGAGCAGATGCAGGCGCAGGAAGGGCTCCTCCATGAAGCCCTCGGTCACGGTCGACATTACCCGGCGCAACTGGGCCAGCGCCTCTTCGCCCCGGTGCGAGCCATGCCCAGCGCCACCGGCTTGCCGATGATTTCCTCGCGCGACACCAGCCAGTCGATGGCGTTCTTGAAACCGCCGGGGAGAGCGTGAACATACTCGGGCACCGCCAGCAGCAAGCCGTCGGCCCGCCCCACCTGCGCCGCCCAGTCCCGCACGGGCGGCGGCGGGGCGGCCTCCAGATCGGGGGAGAAAATTGGCAGGCCGGCGAGCCCGTCCCAAAGGGAGATTCCCAGCTCCGGCGGTGCCAGCTCGGCCAGGGCGGCGAGGAAAGCGCGGTTGGTGGAGGCGGCGCGGGCAGAGCCGGGAACGGCGAGCAGGTGTTTCACCGCCCGGCCATGCGCTCGGCCATGTCGAGCATCCGGGCAGAGAAGCCCCATTCGTTGTCATACCAGCCGAAGACCCGGGTCAGCCCGCCCGCCACGGATGTTTCGCGCGGCGCGACGATGAGGCTCTCGGCGCGGGCGCGCAGGTCGGAGGAGACCAAGGGTTGATCGGTGGAACCGATGATCTGGCCACGGGCAGCCGCGAGGGCCGCGTTGACGGCTTCAACCGTCGTCGCCTCGCGGGTGGCAACGGTGAGATCGATGGCCGACACGGAGGCGGTGGGCACGCGGAGGGCACGGGCCTCTATACGGCCCGCGAGGCCAGGCAGCACCCGGTCGATCAGGCGGGCGGCAGAGGTTGTGGTGGGCACCATAGAGAGGGCGGCGGCGCGAGAGCGCTCGGGCGCTTTGCGGGGCGCATCCACTGTGGGCTGGGCGCCGGTGTAGCAATGCACCGTCGTCATCTGCCCGGCCTCCACGCCGAAGGCTTCGTCGAGCAGTTTCAGCAGCGGCGCGAGGGCGTTGGTTGTGCAGGAGGCGTTGGAGACGATGCGCTGGTCAGTGAGGGCGCTCTCGTTCGCGCCCATCACGATGGTGATGTCGGCCTCGTCGGACGGGCCGGAAACAAGAACGGATTTCGCCCCTGCCGCCAGCCCCCGCTCGGCCACCGCACGCTTGCCCGCGAGCCCGGTGCATTCGAGCACCACGTCGACGCCCGAGAGATCGAGCGTGGAGAGATCGGGCGTGGCGGTGAAGCGGATCGGCCTGCCGTCGATCACCAGCGCCTCGGGGGCAGTTTTGACCTCGCCGGGCCAGGGGCCGAAGACGCTGTCATAGGCGAAGAGGTAGGCGCAGGTTTCCAGTGGCTCGATGTCGTTGATGAGCGCGAGGGTGATGCCGGGCCGGGAAGCGAGAAGCTGGCGCAGGACGGTGCGTCCGATGCGGCCGAAGCCGTTGAGGGCGATGGTGGGCATGGGAAACTCCGACTCGGGGGGCGCGTTGGGGCGGAGGCTGCGCCGGACGGCTGCCGGGGGCAACCCCTGCCCTGCCCGGCTGGTCAGGCGGTATCGAGCCGGAATTTGAGGAAGCGTTGCCCTGCGTGCTCCACCTCGCCCAGCGGCCGGGCCCCCAGCCGGGTGAGAGCCGAGAGGCTGCGGCGCGAGGGCGCGAGGAGGAAGGTGACGAAGGGGATGCGCGGATCGGTGCGGGCCTTTGCCAGCGCCTGTGCGGCAATGGCGCGGCCCCGCCCGAAGGCCTCGGGCGTGAGGACGAGGCCGAAATCCCATTCCTCCCCTTCCTTCTGGAAGCCACCCCAGCCGACGTAGGATTCATCATCGAGAAAGGCCCAGTGGCCAAGCCCGTCGCGCGCCCAACAGGCCTCCTTGGCGGCGACGAAGGCGGCCACTTCCTGTGGCCCCCAGGGCTGCGTGAGCAGCGGCAGGTGGGCGGCGATGCGCGGGTCGTTCATATGGGCGAGCAGCAGGTTCGGGTCGATCTGCGGCAGGCGGGCGAAGGTGAGAGGCATGGGCGGCTCCGGCGGAATGCGCCGGGAGGTAGCGCGGCGGGGCGCCGGGGGATAGCCGGGATATGTCGGATGACGTGGATGTGAGAGCGGCCCCGCTGTCAGCCGATTGTGCGGGCGCGGGCGGTGGCGGCGGCGAGGCCTTCGGCAATGAGCGCGGCGAGCGGCGAGGCGCGCATGGCGTCGAGCCCGGCGGCGGTAGTGCCGGCGTAGTCGATCATCTGTTGCACATGCACGGCGGGCGCGGGGCCGGCCGCCAGCATCTGCCCGGCGGAGAGGAAGAGCTGGCGGGTTGCGGCGAGGGCGGTGTCCGGGGCGATGCCCTCGCTTTCCGCATAGGCCTGCACCGCCTCGGCGAAGAAGGCGACGAAGCCGGGGACCGGGCCGGTAATGGCGGTGAAGACGTCGATCTGGGCTTCGTCGGAGAGTTCGGCGGTGGTTCCTATGGCGGAAAAGAGGGCGTTGGCGAGGGCTTTGTCTGCCGGTGTGGCGCCTGGGGCAGCGGCCCAGGGCGAGAAGGCGAGGCGCTGCCCTGCGGCGGGGGAGGACATGGCGCGGATCACGCGCGGGCTGCCGGTGAGCGCGGTGAGCCGGGTGAGGGTGAGACCGGCCATGGTTGAGAGCACCGGTTTGTCAGTGGTGATGCCGAGGCGCGGGGCCGCGGCGGGCGGCACGCAGAGGAGGATCGCATCGGCCGCTTCAGCAGCCACGGCGGGCGTGGTGGTGCGGCAGGGCAGGCCCTCGGGCGGGGTGCCGGTGGTGTTGGCGAGGATCAGCCGCTCGGGCGGATGGCCGGACGCGAGCAGGCCACGAGCGATCTCGCGGCCGAGCATGCCGGTGCCGATGAGGGCGAGGGTTTGGGTGGGCAGGGTCATGGCGCGCTCCTTTTTCGAGAGCGGATCATGGGCCCTGCGCCGTCGCGAAGAAAGGCCTGATGTGCTTGATGGGCCTGCCCGGAGCGGGCTCATCCGCCCTTCGAGGCGTCCTCGCCCGGGGTCAGACCGAGACTTCGGCCATCAGCGTGGATTTCTCGATCTCGCCGCGCGCGCCGCGGGCGGTGACTTCGCCGCGGCGGAGCACCACGAAGCGGTCGGCAAGATTGTAGGCGAATTCGAAGTATTGCTCGACGAGGATGATCGCCATGTCGCCCCGGTCGCGCAGGTATTCGATGACCTTGCCGATCTGCTGAATGATGTTGGGCTGGATGCCCTCGGTCGGCTCGTCGAGCAGGAGGAGCTTGGGCTTGGTCATCATCGCGCGGGCGATGGCGAGCTGCTGTTGCTGGCCGCCCGAGAGGTCGCCGCCGCGCCGGGCGATGAAATCCTTGAGGATCGGGAAAAGCTCGAAGACCTCATCGGGGATGAAGTGCTCTGACTTGGGCAGGCAGGCGTAGGCGGTTTCGAGGTTTTCCTTCACGGTAAGCAGCGGGAAGATATCGCGGCCCTGGGGCACATAGGCGAGGCCGCGTTGGGCCATCTCGTGGGCCGGGAGCTTGCCGATCTCGGCGCCGTCGAAGGTGACGGTGCCGCCGGAGCGGGGGTGGGTGCCGGAAATCGCCTTCATCAGCGAGGTTTTGCCGACGCCGTTGGTGCCCATGACGCAGGTGACTTCGCCCTGCCGGGCCTCCATCGAGATGCCGTGGAGGATCCGGGAGTGGCCGTAGTGGAGCGTCAGCCCGTCGAGCTTGAGCATGTCGGGTTTGGAAGGATCAGCGGCCAAGATACACCTCGATGACTTCGGGGTTGGAGGTGACGTGGTCGAGCGAACCTTCGGCCAGCACCGAGCCTTCGTGCAGCACCGTCACCTTGCATTCGAGCCGGCGGACAAACTCCATATCGTGCTCCACCACCACCACGGCGCGGGTTTTGGCCGCTTCCTTGAGGATGTCGGTGGTGTGCTCGCGTTCGGCCAGCGTCATCCCCGCCGCCGGTTCGTCGACCAGCAGGAGGCGGGGCTCCTGCGCCAGCAGCATGCCGATTTCGAGCCATTGCTTTTGGCCGTGGGAGAGCTCGCCGGAGGTGCGCTCCAGCTCGTCCGCAAGGCCGATCTCGGCGGCGAGTTCGACCACGCGGTTCTGGTCGGCCTTGGAGGGCTTCCAGAACAGGACGGAGGACCAGCCGCGCTTGTTTTGCAGCGCCATGGTGAGGTTTTCCCGGACCGATTGATCCTCGAAAACGGTCGGCTTCTGGAACTTGCGGCCGATGCCCGCCTGGGCGATTCTGGCCTCGTTCATGCCCACCAGGTTGCGGCTCATCTCGCCCCAGATAACCTTTCCCTCGTCGGGCTTGGTCTTGCCGGTGACGATATCCATGAAGGTCGTCTTGCCCGCACCGTTGGGGCCGATGATGGCGCGCAACTCGGCCTCGCCGATGTTGAAGCTGAGGTTTCGGATGGCCTTGTAGCCGTCGAAGGTGACGGAGATGCCGTTGACCTCGAGAAGCGTGCTCATTGGCCTTCCTCCTCGCGCTTGGCGCCCTTGTCAGGGCCATAGTCCGCCCCGTGGCGATCGGGCGCGGCGCGCTGCGCGACGAGGTCGAAGAGGCCGCCGATGCCCTTGGGGGCGAAGAGGGTGACGAGGACGAAGGTGAGGCCGAGCAGAACTGTCCACCAATCGACCCAGCTGATGGTGTAGAAGCCGAGCGGGATGTCGGGCGCCTGACCGCCGGTGAAGTATGTAGAGACGAGGCTGACGAGTGCCGCGCCGATGACCGCGCCGTAGAGCCTGCCGCGCCCGCCGATGGCGACCCAGACGGCGAGGTAGATCGAGGCGATGGGGGCGATTTCGGCCGGGTTGATGATGCCCGCCTGCGGATAGTAGAGAGCCCCGGCGATGCCCGCGATGCAGGCGGTAAGGGTGAACATGGCGAGCTTGTAGGTTTCTACCGAGTAGCCGAGGAAGCGGACGCGGGCCTCGTTGTCGCGGATGCCGCGGATGACGGAGCCGAACTTGCCGGAGACGACCCAGGCGGAGAGTAGGTAGCCCAAGGCCAGCGCAAGGGCGGAGGCCCAGAGGAACCAGATCGAGACGACATCCTGAGAGGCGGTGACGCCGGGCAGGTTTTGCAGGCCGGAGAGGCCGTTGTTGCCGCGCAGGCCGCTGTCGTTCTGGAAGAGGTAGAGGGCGAGGGCGAGGGTCATCGCCTGGGTCAGGATCGACAGGTAGACGCCGGCCACGCGGGAGCGGAAGGCGAGCCAGCCAAAGACGAGGGCGAGGAGCCCGGGGACGGCGACCACGAGGATCAGTTGCACGGTGAGGCTGTGGGCGAAGGACCAGATCAGCGGAAACTCCGACGAGCCGACCACGCCGAAGATCTGCGTGCCGATGGCGTCGACCACCTCTTGTGGCGTTGGCGGAATTTCCTGCGCGGCCATGCTTTCGGTGACGATCAGCCGGGTGCGCTCATACATCAGCCACATGCCGATCATGTAGCCGCCGAGGCCGAAGAAGGCGAAATGGCCGAGGGAGAGGATGCCGCAGTAGCCCCAGATCAGGTCCATCGCCACGGCGACGAGGCAGAGGCAGAGGGTTTTGCCCAGTGTCTTCACGAAGGAGGTGGAGATGAGGCCGAGGCCGAAGCCTTCGGAGGCGATGGTGACGGCCAGCGTGAAGATGCCGAGGCAGGCGAGGAAGACGAGGATGGAGGGGTTTCGGGCGATGAAGGAGCGGTTTTTCATTGGGCTGTCCTCTGGGCCATTGCGCCTTGATCAAAGCGGAGCACCCGGCCGGCACCGCCGGCCAGCGCCCGCACCGCCCCCCCACGGGGCGGGCGCTTCTCAGACGCTAAACCTGACGGCGATGGTGTACCTGATGACGACTGCGGCGCTTGTTGCGAGGCGCCCCGTGCGGTGCGGGCGCTGGCCTCTGCTCTGCTGGTCAAACCAAACATCGCTCAATCCCCCGCAGCGCGACCTTTGAGGGCGATGATGCCCCTTGGCCGGAATTGGATGAAGATTATGATGAAGATGATCATGTAGGTTTGCGCGGCGAGCGTATTCGACGGGTTCAGCCACTCGATGCCCTTTTGCAGGGAACCGATCATGCCCGCACCGAGTAGCGTGCCCCAGATGTTGCCAACGCCGCCGACCACGACGGTCATGAAGCTCTGCACGATGTAATCGGTGCCAAGCTCGGAGGTGACCTTGGCGTAGAGGCCGATAGCAACGCCCGCGATGCCGGCGATGCCGGAGCCGAGGCCGAAGGTGAGCATGTTCACGCGGCCGGGGTTGATGCCCATGGAGGCGGCCATGCGCGGGTTTTGCGTGACGGCGCGGGTTTCCAGCCCGAGGCGGGTCTTCTTCATCAGGAAGAGGAAGAACAGCAGGAAAACGATGGCGAGCACGAAAATGGCGACGCGGATCATCGAGATGCCGACGATCTCGTTGATCTGCCACTGCCCGTCGAGCCAGCCGGGGGCGGTGAGGGGGCGGGCCTGGGTGCCAAAGATGTTCTTGGCCAGCTGTTGCAGGGCGATGGAGATGCCGAAGGTGGCGAGCAGGGTTTCGAGCGGGCGGTTGTAGAGCCAGCGGATCACCAGCCGCTCCATTGCCACGCCTGCCGCGAAGGTCACCGCGAAGGCGAGAGGGATGGCGACGATGATCGAAACCGTGTGGTTGGGGATCATCTGCTGCACGACGTAGCCGGTGTAGGCGCCCATCATGATGAACTCGCCGTGGGCCATGTTGATGACACCCATCACCCCGAAGGTGATGGCCAGGCCGATGGCAGCGAGGAAATAGATCGAGGCGAGTGAGAGGGCATCGAGCCCGAGATCGAGCGTGGTGTTGAGGCCCACCTTCGTGTCAATCGCGCGGAGCGCCTTGTTGGCGGCCTCGGTGACGGCGGGGGACGGCTCGGAATATTCTTCGTAGAAGGTGAAGCGGGCGAGCGCGGCATCTATCTCGGCCTCGGTGGGTGCGGGCGGCACGGCGCCCGCCTCGACCAGCGCAGCATAGGCGCGTTCGCGGGCTTCGATGGTGTTCAGCTCTGCAAGCGGCACGCCGCCCACGGCACCACCTTCGATGTTAGCTTGCAGCACGTTGCGGCGGTCTGCCGGGTCGATCCGGGCGGGCAGGTCGGCCTCGGCGGCGACAAGATCATACGCCTCTTCGCGGGGCAGTTCTTCGGTGCCGGGGCGCAGGGTGCGGGCGACGTTGGCCCCCTCGGGCACCTCGCCCTCGGCGAGGCGGCGGGTGGTGGCGACGAGCGGATTGAGGGTGCCGCGGGTATCGACGTTGAGATCGCCCGCGACGCTTTCGATGGCGGCGATCCGCGCGGCCTCGTCCTCACCGAAGGAAATGGTGAGCAGGGTCAGAAGCCGCTCTTTCTGCGCCTTCATGGCCGGGTCCGGCTCGCCCTCGATGCTCTCGCGCAGTGGCGCAATGTGGGAGGGGTCGGGGTTGCGGGAAATGGCGGTGAGCGCATCCTGGCGGAGCGTGGGGTTTTCATCCTGAAGCTGGAAGCGGACGAGCGCCGAGGCGATCAGGCCGCGCACACCGGAGTTGGGGCGCAGGATATCGACCGCGTCGGAGGGCACCGGCTCCAGCTCCTCGCCGCTGTCGAAATCGGTGAGGATGATGGTGCGATCGGGGCCCTTCTCGCCGGCGAAGAACCAGCCGTCGCTTTCGCGCTGATACATCTCGCGCGCTTCCCAAGTTTGCAGCACTTGCTGCATGCCGGGCAAGCCGGAGCCGGATAGCGCGTCGATCACCGGCTGGATGGTGCGGCGGGAGGGCTTGGCGATGTCGGCGGCGTGTTCTTGCAGCAGGCTCTGGATCGGGCCGGGTGTGACTGTGTCAGCGGGGCTGCCGGTCGCCGTGTCCTGCGCCGAGAGCGGCGCGCCGAGGATGAGGGCGCCGAGGAGCGCCAGTGCCTTCAAGGCCTTGATCATGCTGGAAAGTCCCGCCGCGCGTTTGTCCCGTGGGCCGGAAGGGGCAGCGCGAGCTGCCCCTCTCGATGCTATCTCGGGCGGCGCACGAGGGGGCGCCGCCCGGGTCGAGCCCGAGGGCTCAGTAGTTGCTTTCGAGCTGAACGCAGGTCGAGGTCTCGGTATTGTACATGCCGCACTCGAGATCTTTCCAATCCGACTTCAGCACAGCCGATTCCGGCAGGTAGTCGGTCCAGGCATCGCCGGGGACCGGATCGGTCTCGGAGATGATGTCGAACTGGCCGTCCTCGCGGATTTCACCGATAAGCACCGGCTTGGAGAGGTGGTGGTTGACGCCCATCACGGCGGTGCCGCCGGTCAGGTTGGGGAACTCCTGGCCCCACATCGCCTCGCGCACGGCGTCCACGTCGGTGGTGCCCGCCTCGGTGGCCGCGTTCACCCACATGTTGAAGCCGATGTAGTGGGCTTCCATCGGGTCGTTGGTCACGCGGTCTTCAGAGCCGATGAATTCGTGCCACTTGGCGATGAACTCGGCATTGGCCTCGGTGTCGGCGGTCATGAAGTAGTTCCACGCGGCGAGGTGTCCGACGAGGTTGGAGGTGTCGAGACCGGCGAGCTCTTCTTCACCCACGGAGAAGGCCACGACGGGGATGTCCTCGGCGGAGATGCCCTGCGCGGCCAGCTCCTTGTAGAAGCCGATGTTGGCGTCGCCGTTGATGGTGGAGATCACACCCACCTTCTTGCCGTCAGCGCCCAGCGCCACAACGTCAGACACGATCTTGGACCAGTCGGAGTGGCCGAAGGGGGTGTAGTTGACGAAGATATCCTCGGCGGGGATGCCTTTGTCCTTCAGGTAGGACTCGAGGATGTTGTTGGTGGTGCGGGGATAGACGTAGTCGGTGCCCAGCAGCGCGAATTTCTCGACGCCCAGCTCTTCGAGGTAGTAGTCGGTCGCCGGGATGGCCTGCTGGTTGGGGGCGGCGCCAGTGTAGAACACGTTCTTGGAGGACTCTTCGCCCTCGTATTGCACCGGGTAGAACAGAAGGCCGTTCAGCTCTTCGATCACCGGAAGCACGGATTTGCGGCTCACGGAGGTCCAGTTGCCGAAGATCACGTCAACCTCGTGGACGGTCAGCAGCTCGCGGGCCTTTTCGGCAAAGAGCGGCCAGTCGGAGGCCGGGTCGACGACGACGGCTTCGAGATCGCAGCCAAGGACGCCGCCCTTTTCGTTCTGGTCGGCGACCAGCATTTCCATGGTCTCTTTCAGCGTCGTCTCGGAAATTGCCATGGTGCCCGAAAGCGAGTGCAGCACGCCGACCTTGATCGGGCAGCTCACCTCTTGCGCCGAAGCGGCCCCGGCGGTGAGGCCGAGTGCGAGCACTGAGGCTGCGGTTTTCTTGAATGTGGTCATCTTATCCCTCCGTTCGGGGCGCGCGGGCGGGCTTGTGGCAGCACGCATCGAAACCCCGGAACCAGTTCTTGTTGCCAATTGCGCGGGCGGTCCGCCAGATCTCCCTCGGCGTTGGCTGCGCACCCGATCGTGGCGTCTGGGCCACCTTTGCCGGGCGAGGTCATGCTTTGTAGCGGGAGCCGAAAGGCGCAAATCTGCCGGTGCAGAAATGCTGCCTCCGCCCGCAAATGATTAAATCGTAAGCGACAAACGCAGCCATCGCCCAATAATTGCGCACACTACTTGACCTCAGGGCAAGAACCGCTCTCCCATGTGGTCAGCCGACGGGCCGCGTGGTGAAAACGGCGGCAGGGCACAGAGACGGGGGACGGCCATCACCATCGGGAGCGAGATAGGCGCGGCGCGGGCGAAACAGCCAAGGGCTGAAGGTGCGGCGCGGGTTTCGGCCCGGCCCGGCGCGCGCGGGAGCCGGATTGGCGATTTGCGTATGTCGGGGGCGCTGAAGCTGCTGTTTCCGCAATCGCGTGGCCCGCTTCAGGCGATGATGGTCAACTCGGCGGGCGGGCTCACCGGCGGCGATCGCTTTCGGCTGGACGCCGAGGCGGAGGTGGGCGCGGCGCTGAGCCTGACGACCCAGGCCGCCGAGCGGGCCTACCGTGCCCAGCCGGACGAATGCGCCGAGGTTTCGGTGCGGCTGAGCGCGGGCGCGGGTGCCTGCCTGTACTGGCTGCCGCAGGAGACGATCCTGTTTCAGGCCTGCGCCCTGCGCCGCCGCCTGCGGGTAGACCTGGCGGACGATGCCAAGCTGCTGCTGTGCGAGCCGCTGGTCTTTGGCCGCACAGCGATGGGCGAGAAGCTGACGGAAGGCTGGTTCAGCGACCGGGTGGAGATCTTTCGGGACAGGCAGCGCGCCTTCACCGATGCGACCCGGCTGGTGGGAGACATTGCCGCACAGCTCGCAGGGCCCGCCACCGGTGCGGGTTGCCGGGCATCGGCGCTTGTCGTCTACGTCGCGCCCGACGCCGAGCACCAGCGCGATGCCCTCCGCGCCGCCCTGCCCGACGACGCACTGGCGGGCGCTTCGCTGATCGCGCAGGATGTGATGGTGGCCCGATTCCTTGGCCCTGACGGCTTTGGACTGCGCCGGTTGCTAATGCCCGCGCTGGACCGGCTTTCGGCCAATACACTTCCACGATCCTGGAGGCTCTAGAGAGATGCAACTCACCCCCCGAGAAAAGGACAAGCTGCTGGTGGCGCTCGCTGCCGAGGTGGCGCGCAAGCGGCTCGCTCGTGGCGTCAAGCTCAACCACCCAGAGGCGATTGCGCTCATCACCGACGCGGTGGTGGAAGGCGCCCGCGATGGCCGGTCGGTGGCCGACATGATGGAGGCCGGGGCACAGGTGATTACCGCCGAGCAATGCATGGAGGGCATCCCCGAGATGATCCACGAGGTGCAGGTGGAGGCGACCTTTCCCGACGGCACCAAGCTGGTGACCGTGCACAACCCGATCCGCTGAGAAGGACCCCGCATGAGATACCTTGTTGCCTTGATGGCCTCCGCCGCCCCCGCCCTCGCCCATTCCGGCGCGCATCTGCACCCGCATGAGGCCAATTCGGTGCTGCCGCTGATCGCCGGTGTCGGTGTGATCGCCGGGGCGGCGGTGCTCTGTGCGCTGCGCCGCCGGGCGCAGAAGGTGCGCAAATGATCCCCGGCGAAGTGATGACCGCGCCCGGCGAGGTCGAGCTGAACGCGGGGCGCGAGGCGGTGACGCTGATGGTGGCCAACACCGGCGACCGCCCGGTGCAGGTGGGCAGCCACTACCACTTCGCCGAGACCAATGCGGCACTGGATTTCAACCGCGACGCCGCGCGGGGGATGCGGCTGGACATCGCCGCAGGAACTGCCGTGCGCTTTGAGCCGGGCCAAGCCCGCGAGGTGCAGCTGATTGCGATTGGTGGCGACCGGAAGATCTATGGCTTCAACCGACGCGTCATGGGGGCGCTGGAGTGAGCCCCGCCGCGCTGATGCGCCTGCAGATGCAGATGGCGGTGATGGCCATGGAGGCCTCTGCCGTGATCTGGATGCGGATGATGGGCATGGCAGGCACGTGGAACGTGGCGGCCGGTGAGAATGCCAGGATGGTGCGCGAGAAGCAGCTCGCCTTCGTGAAGTCCGCGCAGGAGGCCTCGCGCGCCGCCATGGGGGGCCGCAACGTGGCCGCCGCCGCGCTGCGCCCGGTGCGGCGCAAGACGCGATCAAACGTGGTGCGGCTCGCCAAGAGGGGACCGAAACTGCGCTGAAAGGGAAGTGACGGACCAACCAGAAAGGGAGTGCCAAGATGTGTAACGCGTGCCTGATCGAGAATGTCCGGAAGACGGCGATGAACCGCCGGTCCTTCTTTGCCCGCTCTGCCGCCGCCGGAGTGGCCGCTGTGGCCGCCGGGGCGATGGCCTCGAAACCCGCACTGGCGCAATCGAGCGGCAAGGTGTTGGACCTGACCTGGACGCTGACGCCCGACTTCCCCACCTTCGACGGCAACCCGGGCATCATGATGGAGTCCGACAAGGACTATGCCGCCGACGGTTACAAGATCTGGAAGGTGACCTTCTACGAGCACTCCGGCACCCATATCGACGCGCCCGCACACTTTGCCGAAGGGACCAACACGGTCGACATGCTGCCGCCCGAGAGCCTGATGTGCCCGCTCTGCGTGATTGACCTCAAGGCCAAGGCCGCGGATGACCCGAACGCGATGGTGGAGCCGGAGGACATCGAGGCCTGGGTTTCGGCCAATGGCGAGATCCCCGAGGGCGCCTGCGTGGCGATGAACTCGGGCTGGGGGGCGAAGATGGGTGATCCGTCTTTCCGCAATGACGGCGAGGGAAATTTCGCCTTTCCGGGCTTTGCCAAGGCGGCGACGGACATGCTGATGGAAATGGGGGTGGCCAGTATTGGCGTCGACACGCTGTCGCTCGATCCGGGCAACTCGGCGGATTTCGCGGTGCATTACTCCTGGCTTCCGGCGGGGCGTTACGGGATCGAGAACATGGCGAACCTCGACGAGGTGCCCGTCTCCGGGGCGACGCTGTTCGTCGGCGCGCCCAAGCATGGCGGCGGCACGGGCGGGCCGGCCCGCGTTATGGCGGTGATCTGATGGCAACGGTGCCCCTCTTGTCCGACGAGGAGCTTTCGCCGCGCGCGGCGGCGGTGTTTACGGCGATCCGAGAGGCGCGGGGCACCGATTACGTCAACAACTTCTGGCGCGCGCTGGCCCATGACGAGGACGCGCTGGAAGAGACCTGGGGCAAGCTCTCGGTGCTGATGGGCCCGGGCGCGCTCGACCCGCTGGTGAAGGAGATGATCTACGTGGCGGTGAGCACGGCGAACGGATGTTCGTATTGCGTGCACAGCCACACGGCGGCGGCGAAGGCCAAGGGGATGAGCGCCGAGATGCACGCCGAGCTGGTGCGGGTGATCGGGGCGGCGATGATGACCAACGGGATGGTCACCGCGATGCAGGTGCCGGTGGATGAGGTGTTTGATGTTTGAGGGTTGGGCAGTCGCGAGAATTGCTCCCGGCGCGACGGGAACCGATCAATACCAGCCTCTGAACTTTCCAAATAGTACGGCGGCCGCAAAAAGATGCACGGCGGTCTGCAAGGCGAATTCGGTTGTTGACATTGGGCTTGGCCCCTCTGCTCTAGATGTAGTGTGTAGTCTCGCCCTCCATACTACGCGGCGCCAAGCGTCGCCGTCATTGTTGGTAACTCTGGGGACAACCCCTCAAAAGCCCCATGAACCGCGTCAACGGGACCGGCAGAGAGGCAATATTTTGCGGCAAATGCCGCGTCACCATCAACATATAGCATTTCAGCTCAGCCGCGAATCACGTGAATCGTCGGTGTTATCCACAGATTTGTCCCCGGAAAATTACTGTCAGGGGCCAGCCCAATGCCCATGACCCTTCAAGGCTCCTGCCGCTGCGGCGCGGTGCGGTTTTCGCTGCAAAGCCACACACCGGTGCCCTACCAACTCTGCTACTGCACGATCTGCCGCAAGACCGGCGGCGGGGGTGGCTATGCGATCAACCTCGGCGGGCTGGCGGCCACGATGGAGGTGCAGGGCGAAACGGCGGTCTATCGCGCCGAGGTGGAGCGAAACGGCGCCTGCGAGGTCTCGACCGGAGAGCGCAACTTCTGCGCCGCCTGTGGCTCGGAGCTCTGGCTCTATGATCCGACATGGCCCGACCTGATCCACCCGATGGCCAGCGCCATCGACACCCCCCTGCCCCCTGCCCCGGCCCGGGTGCACCTGATGCTGGCGGACAAGCCGGAGTGGGTGCCGCTGGAGGCGCGGCCGGAGGATGAATGCTATGACGCCTATCCCGCGCTTTCGCTTGAGGACTGGCACAAGAAACACGGCCTCTGGGCCGCCTGAAGGAGACCGATATGGCCACCATCATCCCCCGTTCTGACTATGCCGCGATGTTCGGCCCGACCACGGGCGACAAGGTGCGGCTGGCGGATACCGACCTGATCATCGAGGTGGAGAAGGATTTCACCACCTATGGCGAGGAGGTGAAATTCGGCGGCGGCAAGGTGATCCGCGACGGGATGGGGCAAAGCCAGACCACCCGGGCAAACGGGGCTGTCGACACGGTCATCACCAATGCGCTCGTGCTGGACTGGACCGGCATCTACAAGGCTGACATTGGCCTCAAGGACGGGCGGATCGCGGCCATCGGCAAGGCGGGCAACCCGGATACGCAGCCGGGGGTGGATATTGTCGTCGGCCCCGGGACGGAGGCGATTGCCGGGGAAGGCAAGATCCTGACGGCGGGGGGCTTTGACAGCCATATCCACTTCATCTGCCCGCAGCAGATCGAGGATGCGCTGCATTCAGGGCTGACGACCATGCTCGGCGGCGGCACTGGCCCGGCGCATGGGACGCTGGCGACGACCTGCACGCCGGGGCCGTGGCATATCGGGCGGATGTTGCAGGCGCTGGACGGGGTGCCGATGAACATTGGCCTCGCGGGCAAGGGGAACGCGAGTTTGCCGGGCGCGCTGGTGGAGATGGTGAACGGCGGGGCCTGTGCGCTGAAGCTGCATGAGGATTGGGGGACGACGCCGGGGGCCATTGATTGCTGTTTGTCCGTCGCCGACGACATGGACGTGCAGGTGATGATCCACACCGACACGCTCAATGAGAGCGGCTTCGTGGAGAACACCGTGGCGGCGATCAAGGGGCGGACGATCCATGCCTTTCATACCGAGGGCGCGGGCGGGGGCCATGCGCCGGATATCATCAAGGTCTGCGGCGAGGAGAACGTGCTGCCCTCCTCCACCAACCCGACCCGGCCCTTCACGGTGAACACGCTGGAAGAGCATCTCGACATGCTCATGGTCTGCCACCACCTCGACAAGTCGATCCCCGAGGATGTGGCCTTTGCCGAAAGCCGCATCCGGCGCGAGACCATCGCGGCGGAGGACATATTGCATGACATGGGGGCGTTTTCGATCATCGCTTCGGACAGTCAGGCGATGGGGCGCGTGGGCGAGGTGCTGATCCGCACATGGCAGACCGCCGACAAGATGAAGAAGCAGCGCGGGCGCTTGGACGAGGAGACCGGCGACAACGACAATTTCCGGGTGCGTCGCTACCTTGCGAAATACACGATCAACCCGGCGATTGCCCATGGGATGAGCCATGAGATCGGCAGCATCGAGGTGGGCAAGCGGGCGGATCTGGTGCTTTGGAGCCCGGCGTTCTTTGGGGTGAAGCCGGAAATGGTGCTGCTGGGCGGCTCGATTGCCGTGGCGCAGATGGGCGACCCGAACGCCTCGATCCCGACGCCGCAGCCGGTGTATTCGCGCCCGATGTTCGGGAGTATGGGCCGCGCCGTTGAACGCTCGGCGGCGCTTTTCGTTTCCGAGGCGGCGGTTGCGGGCGGCTTGCGCGGGCAGCTCGGGCTGGCCAAGGAGTTGCTGGCGGTGAAGGGCACGCGGGGGATCGGGAAGAGCGACCTCAAGTTGAATGACGCGCGCCCCGAGATCGAGGTGCATCCGGAGACTTACGAAGTGCGCGCCGATGGCGAGCTGCTGACCTGCGAACCGGCAAGCGAACTTCCGATGGCGCAGCGGTATTTCATGTTCTGAGCGCGCGCGGGTGGTGGGCAAGTCGTCCACCCTACCGAGCGGGTGCCATTTCAGCCGGTCTGGCGAAACTCCTCGGGGTAGGCCAGAACCCAGCGCAACAGCCGGTCTTCAAGCGCGGTGAATCCGTTTTCCGGGTCGGCATCGCGGGCCTTCGCGTAGCAACTCGCCTCGATCGGGCCGAAAAGGCTTTCATCGACCACGTCCCATGCAGCCTCGAAATCGGCATGGAAGGGAGCGAGGGCGTCGCCGGTTGCATCGCTCTGTCGTGCGGCGTGATCGGCGATGACCGCAAGGAAGGGCGCGGCGGCCTTGACGTAGGCGTCATGAAGGGCGGGTGGGCCGTAGGCGGCGAGGAGCTTTTCGGCGTCGGAAATCAGGCCGGGGCAGTTTTCGATGAACTGCTCGACGCCGCCATTGACGATCTGCCCGACAAGGCAGGTCTCGGTGTAGAGCGCCCATTGTCCGTGGGTGATATCGCCCGTGCCGATCCGGCTGTGGAGGCCAAGGCGCGGGGTGCTCTGGTTCATCTCGCGCAGCCGGAACTCGATGGGTTACGGAAGGTAAGCCTCGAAGAGGTCGTAGAGCTGGTAGGCGCGCGGTTGGTCGGGATCATGCGACGGCGTGGCGCTGGCGGGAACAAGAATGGGCGGCATTCGGGGCCTAGCAATGGGCTGTGGCAACGCGAGCCTGGAATCGCGGTGGAGACACGCAGCTTCGCCTCTCCGCGAGGGTGTGTTGGGGGCTGGCAACCTGTCGCCCGGGGGGGCGCATTGCACCTATTCTAACGGGGGTGCGCTCATTGCGGGCCTTGCCCGCCCTTCGTGCGGGGACAGCCCTGCGCCCTCTGCCGGTCAGGGTGACGACGGCTCGAAGGCCGGAGGAGCCAGCCCGTGGCAGCGATAAGGACCGCGAGGGCCGAAGAGCGGCCCGGGCGTCAGCCGAAGCGTTCGATCACCTCGAAATCCTCGTCTCCGGGGGTCTCCGCCTGCGGCGCGGGCGTGGTGAGCACGGTGGTGCACCGGCTGTCGCGGTAGAAGGCCGGGTCATCGCGGATGTAGGCGGGCAGGTGCGAAGGGTCGATCACGCGGCGGCGGCTTTCCTGCAGGGCGACAACATAGGCCGCACCTGCCACGTTGCCGCCCTGCCCCGCCTCGATCAGCGCGCGGCACAGCTCGGCCTCGCAGGCCTCCAGCACCTTTATCTGCGCGCGGATCGCCCCCAGCGCATCGGCCAATGCAGTGGGGGCGGCCGGCAGGGGCATGGGCGGGAACGATTCGAAGCGGCTCATGGGCAGATGGTGCGGCCGGGGCGGTTAACGCCCCGTTACTGGCTCTGACCGGAGCACATGGCAGCCCTGCGCGGGCAGCCCTAGCCTCGGGGCGGCGGGCTGCTAGGTTCGATGCCATGGGAGGAAACCCTGCAACCTGAAGACAAGGTTTCCGATTATGGCACATCAAGCGACTGATACCACGTTCTCTCCCGGCATGCGTGCCCGGCTCGATGCCTTCTTTGCGACTCTCGGGCAAGGCCTGAACGCCTACATGGAGAGCCGCTCGCGGATGCATGAGATCAACCGGCTCAACGCGCTCTCCGACAAGGAACTGGCCGCCATGGGGCTGACACGCGAAGGCATCCCGCGGCACGTGTTCAGCGATCTGCTCTACCTGTAAGGCCTGTGGCCCCTTCCCCCAACGGCAAAACCCGCTAGGCTCCGGCTATTGCCTGCCTGCCGGGAGATCTGTCTTGTGCCATGCCATCTGTCTTGGGGTTCTTGCCCTCGCCGCCGCGCCCGGGGCCACCCGGGCGGATTGCCCGGCGGCGGCGGACATGGCGGCAGAGGGCATCCGCTTCACCGTGGCCACGGGCGACGTGGAGGTGGTGAAACGGGGTCAGGAGGAAGGGCAGACGATATCTTGCTACGGCAGCGACGGTTACCTGAGCGTCGTGCGGCTGGCGCATGGGGTATACCCGGTTGAAATTGCCCAGCTGGACGGCGGCCTGCCTTCGGGCGTGCCACAGCGCTTCAGCTATGGCGATGCCCCCCTGCCCGTCCCGGCGCCCGGGCTGCAAGTGTCCTTCGAGGTGACCGTGACGGGCGAGCAAACCCAGACGGAGCGGCACGACTACAGCTTCGGCCAGCCCGTGACATGGACACTGGGCGATTGCGCCTACGAGATGATCCCGGTGACGGCGCGACATTTCAGGGCGGGCGAAGAGGTGACGCGCGAAGTGGCACACTACCTGCCGGAGTTCGGCCACTCCTACCTTGCGCTCTATTCCGACGGGCAGGGCGAAGAGGTTTACACCTATGTCAGAGTGGAGGCGGTGCGATGAGGCACGTGGGGGGCCCCGCGCTGCTCTGGGCCGCGCTTGCCACCACCACGCAGGCGGCCTGCCCGGTGGCAAATGACATGGCAGCTGGCGTCCGGATCACGCTGGAGAGCGGTGAGGCAGAGGTGTTTCGGGCCACCAGCGATGTGCTGGTGGAGAGCCTTCTGGGCAAGGCAGACGGGGCGCAGACGCGCTTTACCTACGCGCGCGGGGTCTACTTGCTGGAGTCGGTCGATGTGACGGCGGAGGGGCTTCGGCCGGACAGCCGCGCGACCTTCGCCTTTCCCGTCCGGCCCGAGGAGGCGCCCCTGCCGCTGCCCGGGCATGGCTGGGGCGTGAGGGTGGTGGCCACCTACGCCGGCTCACCCGTTGCCGAGATGCTTGGCATCCGTTTCGGGCCGCAGCAGGAGGTAACGATCGGTGATTGCCGGCTTGCCATGGTGCCGGTGGAGCAACGGATCTACGAGGACGGCGAGATGGTCGCACGGGAGGAGCGCCACTACCTGCCAGACCTCGGCTTCAGCTATTCGGCGGCCTGGCATGAAGAGGACCGGGTGGATCGCTACACGCCCGTTTCGATCGAACCTGTCGAATAGACGCGCCGCGCGTCCCGGCAGCAGCGCTTGCGCACCTGGAGCCGCTTTTCCTCGCCGCTCGAATGGCTAGACTTGCGTGCACCACAAGCAGAGGGGCACCCGGCATGGCAGAATTGGAAACGGCGCAGGAGATCCGGCGCGGCGGCGGCGCGGAGGCGCGGGACCGGGTGCGGCTGAACTATGACGGGCGGTTTCTGCGGCGCAAGGTCCTGGAGACCGAAGGCGGGGCGCGGGTGCTGGTGGACCTCGCCCGGACCACCTCGCTCGATGCGGGCGACGCGCTGGTGCTGAGTGGCGGCGGGCTGGTGGCGGTGGAGGCCGCTGCCGAGCCGCTGCTGGAGGTGCGGGGGCGGGCGCCCGATGCCTCTCTGGTGCGACTGGCGTGGCACATCGGCAACCGTCACACACCCTGCCAGGTAGAGCCGGACCGCCTGCTGATCCAGCGCGATCACGTGATGGCCGACATGCTGGCGCGCCTCGGCGCGACGGTGGCCGAAGTGGAGGCGCCCTTTACACCCGAGGGCGGCGCCTATGGCGAGGGGCGGACCCACGGGCATGACCACGGGGCGCAACATGGGCCGGAGGGCCATGGGCACACGCATGACCACGGGCACGGGCACCATCACCACCACGCGCACGACCATTCGCATGAACACTGAACCGGCGACGGAAGATGTGCTGAAGCTGGCACAGTGGTTTTCGCCCGGCTTTCCGGTGGGGGCTTTCGCATGGTCCCACGGGCTGGAGGCGGCGCTGGCGGAGGGCCGGGTGGTGCGAGGCAGCGTGGAGGCCTGGCTGGAGGGCGTGTTGGAAGACGGCGCGGGCCGGGCGGACGCGGCCTTGCTTGCAGCCGCCTACGGGTCAGAGGGGGACGCGTTGACGGAGGTAGACGCGTTGGCCCGGGCGCTGGCCCCCTCGGCAGAGCGGCTGGCGGAGACGGTGGACCAGGGAACGGCCTTTGCCCGGACGGTCAGCGCGCTTTGGCCGGACCGCGCGGTGTCGCCCATGGCCTACCCTGTGGCCGTGGGCCGGGCCGCCGCGCTGCACGGGCTGCCGCTGGAGCTGACGGCCACGATGTATGTGCAGGCGGTGATCGGCAATCTCGTGGCCGTGGCCACTCGCGCAGTGCCGCTGGGTCAGACCGAGGCGCAGGCAATGCTGGCGCGGCTGACCAAGCGGTGCGAAGCCGTTGCACAAGAGGCGATTGCAGGCGGGTTGGACAATCTGGGCACGGCAAGTTTTGCCGCCGACGTGGCGGCGATGCGGCATGAGGGCCTGTATAGCCGGGTGTTTCGAAGCTGACGCGCTTTCGGTGGCCTCGCTGCGCTCGGTGCAAGGGCTCTTCGGCTGCGCCTCATCGGCGGGGCGTTTGCAGCCCGCTCGCCTCGATATCTTGCGGTCGGCAAGGTGCATCGGCGGGATTGAGTATTTGCAGCAAGAAAATGAACCCGGTTGTGCATTCAGGCGGCCTTGCGCGCCCTGTGGGGCCGTGGGAATGATGGGGCGATGACCGTTGTTGCGCTTGTTCTCTCCGCCGTGCTGATCGTGCTTGCAGCCCTGCATCTGCTTTGGGCGCTCGGGTGGTGGTTTCCGCTCGGCGACGAGCGGGCGCTGGCGCGGGCCGTAGTGGGCGCGGCGGGGATCGAGCGGATGCCCGGTGCCGCCGTGACCGCGCTCGTGGTGGTCGCCCTCCTCTTTGCGGCGGCCTGGCCATGGATGGCAGCGGGCTGGTTCACCACAGTGGGCATTGCAGCGCTTGTGGCTGTGTTCCTCCTGCGCGGCGGCGCGGCTTATTTGGCAGGCTGGCGGCGGATCGTGCCGGAGGAGCCCTTTGCCACGCTCGACCGACGGGCCTATGGGCCGCTGTGCCTTGGGCTCGGCACGGGGTTTCTCATTCTCACATACGGAGCTTTGACATGACGCGGATGAACGGGCCTTTGCGGGTGGGCATTGGCGGGCCGGTGGGCGCGGGCAAGACGACGCTGACGGGGGCGCTGGCGAAGGCGCTCAGCCCCGCCCATTCGGTGGGGGTGATCACCAATGACATTTACACCCGCGAGGATGCCGAGGCACTGGTGCGCGCGCAGATCCTGCCCGCCGACCGGATCATCGGTGTGGAGACGGGCGGCTGCCCGCATACCGCGATCCGCGAGGATGCGTCGATCAACCTTGCTGCGGTGGCGGAGATGCAGGCGCGGCACCCCGATGTGGAGGTGGTGCTGATCGAGAGCGGGGGCGACAACCTGTCTGCCACCTTCTCGCCGGAGCTGGCGGACCTGACGATTTACGTGATCGACGTGGCGGCAGGCGAGGAGATTCCGCGCAAGGGCGGGCCTGCCATCACCAAGTCGGACATCCTCGTCATCAACAAGACCGACCTCGCCCCCCACGTCGGAGCCTCGCTGGAGGTGATGGAGCGGGATGCGACGCGGATGCGTGCCGGGCGGCCCTTCTTCTTCTGCGCGATGCGCCATGGTGAGGGCGTCGAGGCAGTGATTGGCGAGATCCGGGCGCTGAGCGGGTTGGGCGAGGTCACGGCGGAATGAACCCGCTTTACGATGCGCTGATTGCCCCCTGCGCGGCGCGCGAGGGTGGGTTTCTGCTGCGGCCCGACGGCTCGGTGCTGCTCGGCTATGGCGAGTTCGTGGAGCAGGTCGGGCGTTACGCCAACGCGCTGGTCGGGCTTGGTTTGGAGCCCGGCGACCGGGTGGCGATGCAGCTGGAAAAGAGCCCGGAGATGCTGGCGCTGGTGGGCGGCTGCATTGCCGCCGGGCTGATCTTCTTGCCGCTGAACACGGGCTACCCGGTGGCGGAGCTGGACTACTTCGTGGAGAACTCGGGGGCGCGGCTGTTTCTGTGCGATCCGGGTAAGCGGGACGCGCTGGCCGCGCTGGAGCGATTTGCGCGGGTGGAGAGCCTGGGGCCGCAAGGGACCGGGAGCTTTGCGGCGCTGGCGGCGGCCTGTGACACCGCCTTCGCGCCGGTGGCGCGGGGCGAGGATGACCTTGCGGCGTTTCTCTACACGAGCGGCACCACTGGCCGCTCCAAGGGGGCGATGATCAGCCACCGGAACCTTCTGAGCAACGCGCGGGTGCTGGTGGAGTTCTGGCGGTTCACCGGCGCGGACGTGCTGCTGCACGCTCTGCCGATCTTCCACACCCATGGGCTCTTCGTGGCGACCAACGTGGCCCTGCTGGCCGGGGCGCCGATGATCTGGCTGGAGAAGTTCGAGGTGGAGGCGGTGCTGGACGCGCTGCCTCGGGCGACAACGATGATGGGGGTGCCGACCTTCTACACCCGTCTGCTGGAGGATGCGCGGTTTGGCCGCGACGTGGCAGGGCACATGCGGCTGTTCATCTCCGGCTCGGCGCCGATGCTGGAGGAGACGCATCGGCAGTTCGAGGCGCGCACGGGCGAGCGGATTCTGGAGCGCTACGGGATGACCGAAACCAACATGCTGTGTTCCAACCCCTATGAGGGCGAACGGGTGGCGGGCACCGTGGGGCCGCCGTTGCCGGGCGTGGAACTGAAGGTGTGCGACGCCGAGGGTGTGGCGCTGCCCGATGGCGAGGTGGGGGTGATCGAGGTGCGCGGGGAGAACGTGTTTCACGGCTATTGGCAGATGCCGGAAAAGACCGCCGCCGAGTTGCGCAGCGACGGCTGGTTCATCACCGGCGATCTGGGTGTGATCGACGCGCAGGGTTACGTGAGCATCGTCGGGCGCGGGAAAGACCTTATCATTTCGGGCGGTTACAATATCTACCCGAAAGAGGTTGAGGCGGTGCTCGACGCGCAGGCCGGCGTGCTGGAAAGCGCGGTGGTGGGCGCACCGCATCCGGATTTTGGCGAAAGCCCGGTGGCGGTGATCGTGGCCGCCCCGGGGGCCGAGGTGGAGATCGCTGCGGTGCGGGCAGCGCTGGGTGAGGCGCTGGCGCGGTTCAAGCACCCCAGGCATTTCGATGTGGTGGAGGCACTGCCGAGAAACACCATGGGCAAGGTTCAAAAGGCGGCGCTGCGGGCGCGCTACGGGGAGGTATTCAAGGTATGACACGGAAGATCGCGGCCAAGCCGGAAGAGCTGGCGAGCTTTGAGCAGCTCACGTCGATGTCAGGGCTGGCGTTCATGCGGGGCATTCTCAGCGGAGAGATCGCGGGGCCGCCGATTTCGGAGGTGATGAGCTATTGGCTGGATGAGGTGGAGGACGGGCGCGTGGTGTTCCGCGGCGCGCCGGAGTTTGCCCATGCCAACCCGATGGGCGGCACCCATGGTGGCTGGTACGGCACCCTGCTCGACAGCTGCATGGCCTGCGCGGTGATGACCAAGGTTCCGAAGGGCAGCTGGTACACGACCTTGGAATACAAGGTGAATATCACCCGCGCGATCCCGGTGGGCTGCGAGGTGCTCGCGATTGGCGAGACCCAGCATGTGGGGCGCTCGACCGGCGTCGCGCGGGGCGAGATCGTGGGGGTGGAGGACGGACGAGTTTATGCGACCGGGTCGACCACCTGCATGATCATGACACGGTAGGGGGCCATCAGGAGGCTTTGCTGGCGAAGCTTTCGTGGATGAACTTCTTGTCACAATAGCCGCATTCGACTTCGCCGGTTTCATGGCTGAGCGACAGCCAGACCCGGGGGTGGCCAAGCGCCCCTTCGCCGCCATCACAGGCGACGCGCCAGGCAGAGACCACTTCGGTTTCGGGGGCGTCGATCGGCATGTGTTGTCTCCTTGCGGGGCGCACGGCTGCGGTCCAGAATTGCACGCGAAAATAGCAGGATGGGGGTATGGCGCAAGTGGGCAACGGCATTGAGGATGCGCGGTGGCTTGTCGCGCCGACGGAAAGCTCGCGGCCCTTCCTGCGACTGATGGCCGAGGCGGGTGCCGCCCTGGGGGGCCGGGTGGTGGCAGAGCCGTTTCACGGGCGGTTCGGGTTTTACATCGAGGCCGGCGGGCGGGCGCACCCGGTGCATGGCGCGGCTTTGGGGCTGAACGGCGATGCGGCGGCGCGGCTGGCGGGGGACAAGGATTATGCGGCCAAGGCCCTGGGCTATGCGGGCGTGCCCGTGCCCGAGCATGTGATCGTGCTGGCTGGGCGCGATGCGGCGCCGGGGCTGGCCTGGGCGGCGCAGGAGGCGGGCTTTCCGCTCTGGGTGAAGCCGAATGAAGGGCACGGCGGCGAAGGCGTGTCGCGGGTGGCGGACGCGGATGCGCTGACGGCGGCGATGGTGCCGTTGCGGGCCGCCGGGCGGCATGTGCTGCTTCAGGCGCACGTGCCGGGCCGGGAGTTCAGGGTGATGGTGCTGGAGGGGCGCGTGGTGCTGGCCTACGAGCGGGTCGGCACCGGCGGCGGGCCGGGCAACCTTTCGGCAGGGGCCATGGTGCGCGATGGCGGGCCGGGGCCGGACGCAGAAGCGCTGGCGGTGCGCGCCGTTGAGGCGCTGGGGCTGCGCTGGGGCGGGGTCGATGTGATCGTGGGAGAGGAGACAGTGGTGCTGGAGGTGAACGCCGCCCCCGGGCTGGATGCCTATGCGACCTCGGGCGCAGGGCAATGGGCAGCAGCGCGCGCGGCGCTTGGCGCGGCATTGGAGGCGCTGGGGCGCTAGAGCGACCGGGGGCAGCTCTTCAAGGCCTGCCGGCCTTTCATCGCAGCTGCGAAGAGGGCCCGGGAGGGGCCGATGAGCTGCCCCCGTGGTCTGCGCGGTGGTCAAGCTGGGTTCAGCATCCGGCCAAGGGGGCGGCCGCCCAGAACGTGCACGTGAAGATGCGGCACCTCCTGCACGCCGTGGCTGCCCGCGTTCGAGATAAAGCGGCAGCCCTCGGCGTGCGCCTCGACGCCTTCCATCTCGCAGACCTTGCCAACGGCGCGGGTGAAATCGACGATCTCGGCGTCGGAAGCCTCCTGCGCGAAGTGGTCGTAGCTGACGTAAGCGCCCTTGGGGATCACCAGCACATGCACAGGGGCCTGCGGCTGGATATCGCGGAAGGCCAGCGTGTGCTCGGTTTCCAGCACCGTATCATTGGGAATCTCGCCGCGCAGGATCTTGGCAAAGATGTTCTCGGGGTCGTAGCTGTAGCCCATGGGATGTCCTCAGTCGGTAAAGAGATGCGGCGTGGAGGCGATCTCCCACGCGGTGTCGATCGGGATGTCGAAGAAGCGGGCCAGCGGCGGCACGTTCTCTTCCACGCTGGCGTTTTCGCGGATGCGCTCGAAATGCTCGAACCCGGCGTCCCGGACGCGCTCCTTTTCGAAGACGATGTCGTAGCGGATGGTTGGCAGGAGCCGTTCCAGTGTGTCTTGCGGCGTCTGGTCCCCGGCGAGGCCGACGCGGCGGGCGTGGCCGAGCAGGTAGTCGTCGGTGAACTCGCAGTCGATATCGAGCATCTTCGTCAACGACTTGTCCGAATTGAAATCCTGCATCAGGTCGATGTTGGAGGGATCGAGGCAGATCACCAGCCTGTCGGTGTCGTGGTAATCAAACAGCATGCGCATCAGAGCTCGGCGGTGGCGTGTGCGCTTTTCCAGCGTGGTCTGTATGCCGCCCAGGTCGGGCAGTTGGGTGCTTTCCTCGTTGAACAGGTACTCGATCACCGGGATGTTGGTGGTGGCGCGCACCCGCTCCAGCAGGCGCTTGGCGACGTGCCACTTTTTGCAGAGCACGATCATCAGCTCGCGCCCTTGGCCCAGGCTGGCCTCCGTCTCCCAGAATCTGGGGGCGAAGCGGCGCCCGATGCGCCCGCGCCCGCTAAGGAAGTGGAACAGCTTGCGCCCCTCGTTCGAAATCTGGAAGTGCTGGCCCTCGGCGGCATAGAGCATGCCCAGCCGCTCCTTCAGCTCGGTGGCTTCGGGGCTGATCTTGCGGGCAAAGAGGAAATCCTGGCTCAGCAGCAGGTCGTAGTGATCGTTGTAGAAGGTCACCGGCATGCCGTAGTCGGTGAACATCAGGAAGGTCAGCGTGCGGCAGCGAATTTCGTTTTCGGGCACGAGGTGGCGCACGATGGTCTGGAAGAAGGTTTCATCCGGAATCCAGGTGGTGCGGAAGAAGCGCATCACGTCACGGCGCTGTAGCGTGAACTCCAGCACCCATTCCACCGTGCGCCGCCGAAGGCACCACCATTGCGAGCCGATCATCATTTGCAGATCGCCCGGCACTTTGCGCGTGAGGCCCAGCGCGCGCTGCGCCTCGAGGCTCTTGTAGAAGAGCCACTTGTTCTTCCGCTCGTTGAGAAAGTGCCGATAGATCAGCCGATCCTCCTTCATCCCCGTCTTGATCCAGTCGGAATTGAAGTAATCGAAACTCTCGATGTAGTCGGCATCCTCGCGGTCGAGGAACTCATGGGCGTATTCGGCCGATTTGATGGCCTGGCAATCGCCGGAGAGCATGTAGAAATGGGTTGCGCGGGGAAAGGCCTCTACCGCGGACTCCACGGCGTTGAGCGTGGCCTGAACCAGGCTCCACTCACCCCAGCCGCATTTGATCCGCTTCTTGGCGAAGGTGACGTTTGGGTTATCCTTCAGCGCCTCCTGGATGCGGGCGAAATGCTCAGGGCGGGCGCGGGCATCGAAGTGAATCGCCATGCAGTCGCCCACCGCCGTCAGGCTGCGCGCCTGGGCAATGATCGCATCCGGATCCTTGTGACACAGAAGGATGTAGGCGATTTTGGCCAATGCGGAAACTTTCTGCCCTTTTTTCAAGTCGCTGTTTACGGTTAGTAGCGTAACCAAAGATTGAAAAGACAGGGTTTCCTTGTAAATTTCCGCGATACTGATGCTGCAAGAGCAACTTGCAGCCGATTGCACTTCTGGAGGCAGTTAAACATGGGCTTTCCCGGCACCTGGATGACCGAGAGCGAGAGCGTTGTATACCGGGTGGTTCCCAAGTGTGCCTGTTCGACCATCGGGCAGATCATGTTCTATTCCGATCACGGCAAGTTCTTCGATGGCGATATTCACGACAGCAAGAGCGGCCTGCACAAATGGGCGCAGGACGAGAGCCAGGCGCTGATCGAGGCCAATGTGACGGCGCATCAGAGCTATGCCTTCACCTGCGTGCGCAACCCCTACACCCGCATCCTCTCTAGCTTCTTCGACAAGATCTGCGGTATCCAGCGCAATGGCAGGCGCTACCGGGGCAAGTTGGTGCCGATGCTCATTCAGAAATACGGGATCGAGGTGGGCTCGCCCGAGGACGAGTTTGACTTCGACCAGATCAAGAGTTTCCGCCGTTTCCTGCTGTTCGCGCGTGACACGATCCGCTTTCGCCGGCCGATGGACCCCGACATTCACTGGAGCGCCATGACGGGGCATATCAGCACCTTCATCGTCAACGGCGGCACTTATGACAACATCTTCTGGACCGAGAAGTTTAACGACGGGATGCAATCGGTGCTCGACCAGATCGAGGTGCCCCACGAAGTGAAGCTGGACGAGATCCCGCGCTTCAACGAGAGCGAGGGGCACGGCCCGAAGCGGGCGCATCCGGTGGAGGAGTACTTCGACGATCTGTCGATGCATCTGGTGTATGAAATCTACAAGCGGGATTTCCACCTGTTCAAATACGATTTCGAAGACCCGTCCAACAAGATGCCCGTGGGAGAGATCGACCTTGAGGAAGTTCACGCGAAGCTGGGCGACTAGCCTTTTCCTCATTGCCGCAGGCGCCGCCGGGGCGACGCCGCCGCAGGCGGTGGATGTGATCGACACTCTCTTTGCCGAGAGCGAGGGCGCCGTCTGGGTGCTGCGGGAGGTGCGGGACAACCACGGGCTGCACACGGTCGTCCAGACCGACATCGTGCTGGTGGAGATTGACAAGGCCACCGGCGAGGAGCGGGGCCAGAAGCCGGTGAAACGGGTGGTCGACCTCGGGCTGGACTTTGAAGAGCGCAGCCGACTCCTGCCGCTGGAAGAGGCGGTAAACCCCTATGATGTCTACGATATTCACGCTGCCTGGCCGCTGCACACGCCGGAAAGCTGGCGCGGCGAGAACAGCTGGCTCGATGCCGAGGGCTTCACCTTCATCGGCTATGATGACAAGCGCTACCAGATGCCGCTGGAGGCGCTGAGGGCGCGAGTCGAGGGCTCACTCGTCCAGTCGCGCCGGCTGATGCCGCTGATCCGGATCGGCGCGGGCACCATCGGGCCGGACCCGTTTGACCCGGCGGATTGGAGCCTCACGGAAGAGTGCCGCATGGGGCCGGTCTTCGTGCTGGAGCCAGGCAAGAGCGCGCTGGCGCGGCTGGATTGCGACGAGGAGGCTCTGTTCTCGCGGCTGCGGATGTGGGTGCTGCTGCCCGTGCAGGACTAGCGCGCATCAGGCTCCGGGCGGGTGGCCGAGATAGCCAAGGGCGGCGCGGGTCATCCGTTGGGCGAGGGCTTCGAAATCGTCGTCGCCGCTGAGCAGGGCGGCATGGGCCATGCCCATTGCCATCGCGCCAAGGTCCCTGCTCGCCACCTCTGGATCGCTTGCGCCGAGGCCGCGGAGAAGCTGCACGAAACGGGCCGAGAGGGTGGCCTTCATCACGGCAAGCTCGGCATCCATCTGCATGTCGACCTCGATCTGCTCAAGCCGCCGGGCCAGTTCCGGGTCTCGTGCATGGTGCTTGCAGCCCGCCCGCATGAGGGCAAGCACGAGGTCGGGCACGGGGCCGGTGCAGAGCGCGGGGTTATCGAGAACCTCGGCGAAATCCTCGATCATGTCCTGCTTCATCCGGCGCACCAGCTCGGCGAGGATGGCCTCCTTGGAGGGGAAATATTGATAGAGCGAGCCGATCGACACCCCGGCCCGCTCGGCCACGGCATTGGTTGTCAAAGCCCCCGGCCCCGACTTGCGCAGAATGTGAGCCGCAGCTTCGAGCACGGCGTTCCACGTTGCGAGGGAGCGGGCCTGAGTGGGCTTTTTTCTTGGGCTTGCGGGGGCGCTCATGGGGTTTCCTGAATGCGAGTTGATTATGTGAATATTTGCTCACATCCTAATGAAAGTCGCGAGATTGGCAAGAGGAGTGACGCAATGAGACAAGGGTTCGATTTTGACGGCGCGACCGTGCTGATCACCGGCGCGACGCGGGGCATAGGCCGGGCGGCGGCGGAGCAGATGCTGGCGCGCGGCGCCACGGTGCTGACGGTGGCCCGCAGCGAGGCCGCGCTGGCCGAGGTGAAGGCGCTGGACCCGGGCCGCGTGCATGTGCTCGCCGCCGACCTCGCCCGGCCAGACATGGCCCAGGCAGTGGCGCGCTGGGTGGCCGCCGAGCACCCGGACTGCGCGGGCCTCATCAACAACGCCGCGATCATGACCCACACCCGCTTCACCACCCCGGCGGACCGGGGCCTGCCGGGGGAAGACCCGCGACAGGCCGAAATCGCCCGCGAGGTGGCGGTGAACCTGACCGCGCCGCTGACATTGACGGCCCATATGCTGCCCCTCCTTCTGCGCAAGCCGCGCCCGATGGTGGCCAATGTCACCTCCGGCCTCGCCATCGCGCCGCTGCCCGACGCCGTGACCTATTGCGCCACCAAGGCCGGGCTGGCCTCGGCCACGCGCGGGCTGCGGAGCCTCGCGCGGATCGAGGGCCGCGACATGCAGCTCTCGGAGGTGGTCATGGCGCTGGTGGACACCGGGCTTTCGGCCCCTGCCCCGCGCAAGATGGCCCCCGACACCGCCGCGCGGCAGATGCTCGACGGTCTGGCCGCCGGGCGCAGGCGGGTGTTCATCGGGCCGACGGGCGTGCTCTCGGCGATTGACCGGGTTTGGCCTGCGATGGCGGACAGGATCATCGCCGGGAAGGCGCGTGGCCGTGACGGTGGAGCGTATCGGCCCGGGGTTAGCGGGGCATGAAGGCGGCGTGCGGCGCAAATTTCGACGCGTTGTCAATGGCTTGGCGAGGCGCGAAAGGCCCGCTCCTGGCCGGAGTGTGGCGTGCGTTGGGGTAAGGGTTGGGTGAATTTCGGCGTTAATCGCGAAAAGGACACATGCACAAGGGATGCACATCCGATGCACATCCCATGCATACGAAGAATGCAGGCCCTTGGTTAAGTTAACCGGGCGGGCGGCGCAAAGGGCGGCTCTTCGGAGCCTTCGCCCCCTCATCGCAGCTGCGAAGAGGACCGCAAGGGCCGATGAGCTGCCCCGGCGTGGCGGGACGAGTCCCGCCCTACAGCAGCCCTGCCTCGTGGAACACCTCGCGCAGCGGGCGCTTGGGGCGGGGGCCGATGTGGCGGATGACCTCGGCGGCGGCGGCGACGCCCATGCGGCCCGACATTTCCAGCGTCTGCCCGGTGGCAAGACCGTAGAGGAACCCGGCGGCGAACTGGTCGCCCGCGCCGGTGGCATCGACGGGCGTGACCCGCTCCACCGGCACCTCCACCCGCTCGCCGTCGCGGATCAGGATCACGGGGTTGCCGGAGCGGGTGCAGACCACCACGGGGCAGATCATCGCCGCCTCGTTCAGCGCGGTTTCAAGGCTGTCGGTCTGATAGAGCGAGGTCCACTCGGCCTCGTTGCCGATGGTGAAATCCATGTCGTTCTCGATCAGCTCGCGGAAGCTGTCGCGGTGGCGGTCGACGCAGAACGGGTCGGAGAGGGTGATGCCCGCCTTGCCGCCCGCGTGGTGGCAGGCTTCGGCGGCGGCCATGAAGGCGCGTTTGCCCTTGTCCTTGTCGAAGAGGTAGCCCTCGAGGAAGAGGTAGCGGGTGTTTTCCATCACCGCGCGGTCCACGTCATCCTCGCCGAACTCGGCGCCGCAGCCGAGGTAGGTGTTCATCGAGCGCTCGCCGTCGGGGGAGACGAAGATCATCGAGCGGGAGGTGGGGGGCTGGCTGGCGTCATCGACCGGCGGGTTGGGGAAGGTGGTGCCCTCCAGCTCCATGTTCTCGGCGTAGAACCGACCCAGCGCGTCATCCTTCACCCGGCCGACGAAGGCGGTGGCGAGGCCCAGCGTGCCGATGCCCGCAAGCGTGTTGGCGACCGAGCCGCCGGGCGTCTGCACCCGGTCTTCCATGGAGGCATAGAGCACCTCGGCGCGCTTGCGCTCGACGAGCTGCATGATGCCCTTCTCGATGCCCATGTTTTCCAGAAAGCTGTCGTCTCCGTGGGAGATCACATCGACGATGGCGTTGCCGATGCCGACGACGTCGTATTGGGTGGTCATTCAGAGGGCTCCGTGATGATGGCGTCGATTTCGGTTTCGACCAGCCAGTCCGGGTCGATGAAGCGGCTGACCTCGACGAAGGTGCAGGCCGGACGGATGGCAGAGAAGACCTCGCCATGCACGGCGGCGGCCTCCTTCCAGCGGGTGATGTCTGTGAGCATGATGCGGGTGCGGATCACGTCTTCGGGGCGCGCGCCCGCCTGTGCGAGGGCGGCAAGGCCGATTTCGAAGCAGCGGCGGGTTTGCGCGGCGACGTCCCCCTGCCCCGCCGTGCCGCCGCCCTCGGCGATGGGGGCGGTGCCCGCGACGGCGACATGGGCGCCGATCCGGGTGGCGCGGGAGAAGCCGATTTGCGGCTCCAGCGGCGAACCTGATGGTATGTTCTGCCTCACAGGGTCTTCTCCTCGTAGAGGCAGAGGTCGCGGATGATGCAATTGGCGCACATCGGTTTGCGGGCCTTGCAGGTGTAGCGGCCGTGCAGGATGAGCCAGTGGTGGGCGTGCTGCTGGTATTCGGCGGGGATACGGTCTTCTATTGCGCGTTCCACAGCATCGACATCCTTGCCGGGCGCGATGCCGGTGCGGTTGCCGACGCGGAAGATATGGGTGTCGACCGCCTGTGCCGGGTGCTTGAACCACATGTTGAGCACCACATTCGCCGTCTTGCGGCCCACGCCGGGGAGCGAGACGAGGGCCTCGCGGGAGCTGGGCACCACGCCGCCGTAATCGTCGACGAGGATCTGGCTCAGCTTCATCACGTTCTTCGCCTTCTGGCGGAAGAGGCCGATGGTCTTGATGTGTTCGGTGAGGCCGTCGAGCCCGAGGTCGAGCATTTTCTGCGGCGTATCGGCCACCTTGAAGAGCGCGCGGGTGGCCTTATTGACGCCGGCATCGGTGGCCTGGGCCGAGAGGGCGACGGCGACGACGAGGGTGTAGGCGTTGACATGCTCCAGCTCGCCCTTCGGCTCCGCTTCGGCGGCCTGGAAGCGGGCGAAGCACTCGGCGATCTGCTGGTATGTCATCTTGGGCGCTGGCATGGGGGCTGTTTTGCCCTGCGGGCGGGGAATGGGCAAGCGGGTTGGGAGGAAGGCGCCGGGCGGGTTCGCGGTTCAGCTGCTTGCGCAGCTTCCGGGTCGCCCTGTGCGTCGGCGCCTTCTATCTCTATCCTCGAAGGAGACACGACATGAACGCCCCGCTCGGAAAGCCCGTGAGAGAGATGGAAGACAGCTACCACTATCAGGTGATGCGCCGCGCGCTGGATGTGATCGACGGCGCGGAAGGCACCCTTACGCTGAAGGCGCTGGCGGGCGAGATGCGGATGTCACAGGCGCATTTTCAGCGGCTGTTCAGCCAATGGGTGGGCGTTAGCCCGAAGCGGTATCAGCAATACCTCACGCTCGGCCACGCCAAGGCGCTGCTGCGAGAGCGCTTCACCACGCTGGAGGCGGCGGACTCGGTGGGGCTGAGCGGCTCGGGGCGGTTGCATGACCTGTTTCTGCGCTGGGAGGCGATGAGCCCGGGCGACTATGCCAAGGGCGGCGCGGGGCTGGAGATTCGCTGGGGCTGGTTCGAGAGCCCCTTTGGCCCGGCGCTGGTGATGGGCACCGAGAAGGGCATCTGCGGCATGGCGCTGGCCGCTGAGATGGGGCCGGAAGCGGCGATGGACGACCTGCGGGGGCGCTGGCCCGAGGCGCATTTCGTGGAAGACCCGATGGCGCTGCGGCCCTGGGTGCTCAGTGCCTTCGGCGCGGAGGGCCGGATGGAGGAGACGCCTCTGTTCCTCATCGGCGCGCCGTTTCAGATCAAGGTCTGGGAGGCGCTGATGCAGGTGCCGACGGGCCATGTGACCACCTACTCGGAGATCGCGAAGGCCGTGGGCAACCCGCGCGCGGTGCGGGCGGTGGGCACGGCGGTGGGGCGCAATCCGGTAAGCTTTCTGATCCCGTGCCACCGGGCGATGCGCAAATCGGGCGGGCTGGGCGGCTATCACTGGGGGCTGCCGGTGAAGCGGGCCATGCTGGCCTGGGAGGCGGCACGGAGCGAGGGGCGGGCCGCGGGCTGAGCCAGTC
>NZ_QTNQ01000129.1 GCF_018424695.1 Vannielia litorea | reverse complement strand
CGCTCATGGCGGCGCTCTGTGCCCATGCGGCGGCGGCGGGGGTGCATTCGCTCTTCGCCGGTGTCAGTGGAGAGAACAGCGCGGGCGTCGCCTTTCACGCGGCGCTGGGCTTTGCGGAGGTTGCCAGGCTGCCTGAAGTGGGCTGGAAGTTCGACCGCTGGCACGACCTTGTGCTGATGCAGAAATTCTTGTGACCGCCGGGAGGCGGGCCGTTATGGTGCCCCCATGTCGATCTGGTCCCGAATAGGCGATGCACTGTCGGCCCTTCGCGCGGGCGAAGGGCTGTCGGCCGTGTTCGACAGGCTGCGCACCGCACCCGAGCGCACGGTGGGCTTTACCATCGCGGTCATCGCGCTGGGTGCGAAGATGGCCAAGGCCGACGGTCAGGTGACCAAGGACGAGGTGACGGCCTTTCGCGAGGTCTTCACCATTCCGCCGAGTGAAGAGGCCAATGCGGCGCGGGTTTTCAACCTTGCGCGGCAGGATGTGGCGGGCTTCGAGGACTATGCCGGGCGCATCGCGCGGATGTTCGACGAGGGCCACGGCGCGCTGACCGACCTGCTGGAGGGGCTCTTCCACATTGCGATGGCCGATGGAGAATATCACCCGAAGGAAGATGATTTTCTGGCGCGGGTGGCCGCGATCTTCAACGTCAGCGACCGGGAATTCCGCTCGCTCAGGGCGCGCTTCGTGCCGGATGCGGAGCCGGACCCCTATGCGGTGCTGGGGGTCAGCCCGGACACACCGGTTGACGAGATTCGCGCGGCCTGGCGGCGGTTGGTGCGCGAGAGCCATCCGGACGTGATGATGGCCCGTGGCGTGCCGGAGGAGGCCGTGCGGATGGCCGAGAAGCGGATGATCGCGATCAACCGGGCCTGGGAGGAGATCGGGGCAGGGTGAGACTGGCCACCTATAATGTGGAGTGGTTCAACGCGCTCTTCGACGAGGCGGGTGCGCCGCTGGCCGATGGTGAGTGGTCGGCGCGGTGGAACGTGACCCGGGCGGCCCAGCTGGAGGCGCTGGGCATTGTCTTCACCGCGCTCGATGCCGATGCGGTGCTCATCGTGGAGGCGCCCGACTGGAAGGCACCGCGCCGCACCGAGGCGGCACTGGAGGGCTTTGCCGACCTCATGGGGCTCAGGGCCCGCAAGGCGCTGGTTGGCTTTCCGAACGACACGCAGCAGGAACTGGCGCTGCTGTATGACCCCGACCGGGTGGAGGCCCGCCATGCGCCAATAGGCGAGATGACGGGCAAGAAGGGCAGCGAGGAGGCGCCCCGGTTTGACGGGGTGTTCCGGATCGACCTCGACATCGACGCGCGGGAGGACCTTGTGCGGTTCTCCAAGCCGCCGCTGGAGGCCGAGCTGCGGCTCGAGGGCTTTGCCGAGGTGGTGCGCTTCATTGGTGTGCATATCAAGAGCAAGGCCCCCCACGGTGCCCGCTCCGCCGCCGATGCCACGCGCATCTCCATTGCCAACCGGCGCAAGCAGCTGGCGCAGTCGATCTGGCTCAGGCGGCGGGTAGAGCACCACCTTGCGCGCGGCGAGGCGCTGGTGGTTGCCGGGGACTTCAACGATGGCCCGGGGCTGGACGAATACGAAGAACTGTTCGGGCGATCCGGGCTGGAAATCGTGTTGGGGGCGGACAAGCCGCAGGACAGGCGGCTGATCGACCCTCATGCACGGCAGGCACTGGCGGGGGGGCTGCTTCAGGCGCATGACACCACGGCGCGGTTCTACATCCGCGACGAGCACCGCTACCTCACCGCGCTTCTGGATTACCTGATGCTCTCACCGGGCCTAGCGGCCAGGGCGGTGGGCTGGCGGATCTGGCATCCCTTTGACGATCCTGCGATTTATGCGGTGCCGGAGCTGCGCGAGGCGCTTCTGGCGGCCTCCGATCACTTTCCTGTCAGCGTCGATCTCGACCCCGGGCTTTGAAACGACTCGCACCAATCCCTATGTTGGAGCCATGAAACACCTTGCTGCGATGGCCCTTGCGGCCAGCCTCACCCTCGGCCCCGCCACCGCGCAGGAGGCCGATCCCCAACCCCGTGGCGACATGGGGGAGGGCATGAATCTCGTGGAAGAGGGGATGATGCTCTTCTTCCGCGGCCTTGCCGAAGAGATGGAGCCCGCGCTGAAGGATATGGCGCGGGAGATGGAGCCGGCCCTGCGCAACCTCGCCGAGCAGATGGGGCCGCATCTGGCCGAGCTGGCGGAGATGATCGGCGAGTTCGACCAGTATCACCCGCCCGAGCGGCTGGCGAATGGCGATATCCTCATTCGCCGTAAGACCCCGGAAGAGATGGAACGGGAGGCGCCGACACCGCGCGGCCCGATGCCGGACTTCGACCCCGAGGGCGAAATCGACCTCTGACACGCGCGCTGCGCAGGGCGGGTGCCACGGGACTGCCGGAAAAATCTTCCTGAAGATTTTTCCCGTGTGGAGCGTTTGATGCCGGGGGCCGGGGTGCAAAAATCTTCCTGAAGATTTTTGGTAGAGGGAAGAATTTTCGTGAAAATTCTTCCGGTGCGGGTGTTGGAGGACGGGTGCAGAGGGCGTTCGGTGCGGATCAATCCCCTGCAAGCCGCACTTCCATCTCGCAGCCCAACTCGCTGGCGAGCGACTTGAACCGGGCTTCGGCCACTTCGCCGTAAAGGTCGGCCGAGGCGCGGGGCAGTACCAGCTTGAGCTCTTTCTTCTTGGGGCGAAACTCCAGTCGGCACATGGCCTCGGGGTTGTTGCCCGAGAACATCGCGCCGAAGCGCATGGCCTTTCCCAGGATCACTGCCATCTGCCGGTCTTTGTCCGATAGCAGCTCGACCATGGGTTCGAGGTGAGAGCCGGGCGCGGCGTTGCGGTAGCGGTGGAGCAGGGCGAGCCCCACGAAGACCCGGCCCTGGTGGTCGATCCCGCCAAGATTTGAGCGGGTGGCATTGTCGAAGCACACCTCGCCGCGATAATCGGGATGGGCGCGCCAGGACACATCGTGCAGCAGGCAGGCGGCCTTTATGAGGCGCTGCTTGTCGGCCCGCGCGGAGCGGAACAGCGGCATGACGAAATCGTAGAGCGTGAGGCCGAAGCCGGGCACGCGGGCGTTGTGGGCCTCGTCGTAGCGCGCCGCCTCGATCAGCGGGTCACGGGCGCGGATCAGGTCTGACATCTGCTCATAGAGCATGCCCTCGCGGATGCCGTAGGCAGAGATCCAGACCTCCTTGGTGCCGAATTTCTTCATTAGCCGCCGCAGCACCTCGCCCGCCACCGGCACCAGCGCGATCCGCGCGGCGGACAAACCGACCTCGCTGCGCACCTCTTCCAGATCGCGCCCGCGCAGCCAATCCAGCGTCTTGCGCAGCTGGGCCGGTGTGGCGTGGTAATCGTGCAGAACGTGCAGCGGGTATCCGCGGCGGTAGATGTCGATCTTGGCGATGGCACGCCACGAGCCGCCGACAAGGTAGAGGCGCTTGTGCCTCGGTAGGGTCTCGGCAAGCTCTTCGAGAGTTTCGTCGATCTCGGCCTTGCGGGCCTTGCGACCGCCCTTGATCGTCTTCAGCCGCAGCGGGCCGAGCGATGTGGAGGCGCGGGCCCCGACGCCGCCGTCTTCCAGAAGCGCCAGCTCCATCGAGGAGCCGCCGATATCGCAGGCCAGCCCGGTGGCACCCGGCCAGCCGACCAGCACGCCTTGGGCCGAGAGACGTGCCTCCTCCTCGCCGTCGACGACGTAAACCTCCAGCCCGGTGGCCGCCTTGATCTCTTCGCAAAACTCGGGGCCGTCATCGGCGTTGCGCACGGCGGCTGTGGCGCAGGCGGTGAGGGGCGGTATGCCCATGCCCCGGGCCAACGCGTGAAACCGGCGGATCGCGGCCATGGCGCGCTGGCGGCCTTCGGGGTTGAGCCGCCCGGTTTCGCCCATGCCCGCGCCGAGGCCGCACATCACCTTCTCGTTGAAGAAATAGGCCGGGCTGCGCGCGGCGCCGTCGAAGATAACCATGCGGACGGAGTTGGAGCCGATGTCGATCACGCCGACGCGTGACAGGGCCTGTGCGTCCGGGTGGTCGAAGATCGGGCGTCCGAAAGGGCCAAAACCCCGCTGCTGCTCGCCTGATCCGTCCATGTCGTCTCCCCGGGCGTGGTTGTGCTGTCTTGATAGAGGGCGCGCGCGCGCGAGGTCAATCTTTGGAGTGGGTCAGCTCTGGCACATCGCCGGCCCCCGCCGAGCCGCGCCCCGAGAGCGAGGGGTTTTCCATGAAGAAGCGGTGGCAGCTGAACGGCTCGATGCCTTCGGCGAGTTCGGGCCGATAGAAGCTGCCATCGGGCTTCATAACCCAGCTTTGGGCGGTGTCGGCCATGTTGGCGGCCATCACCTGCTCGGTGATCTGCGCCTTCACCGTGGGGTTGGTGCATTCCACCAGCGTCTCCACCCGGCGATTGAGATTGCGGCCCATCCAGTCGGCGGAGGAAATGTAGACCCGCGCCTTCTTGGAGGGCAGACCGTAGCCGTTGCCGAAGCAGACGATGCGGCTGTGCTCGAGGTAGCGCCCGACGATCGACTTGACGCGGATGTTGTCGCTGAGGCCCTTGATGCCGGGGCGGACGCCGCAGATGCCACGGATCACCAGCGAAATCTTCACCCCCGCCTGGGAGGCGGCATAGAGCGCGTCGATCACGTCGGGCTCGATCAGCGAGTTCATCTTGGCCCAGATCTCGGCGGGCTTGCCGGCACGGGCGTGCTCGGCCTCGGCGGCGATCATCTTCAGGAGGGTGGGCTTGAGCGAGATGGGCGAGATCGAGATGTTTTCCAGCGCGCCGGGCTGGGCGTAGCCGGAGAGGTAGTTGAACACCTTGCCCGCATCGCGCCCGAGCGCCTTGTCGCAGGTGAACAGGCTCAGGTCGGTGTAGATGCGCGCGGTGATCGGGTGGTAGTTGCCGGTGCCGTAGTGGGTGTAGGTCACCAACTCCTTGCCTTCGCGGCGTACCACGGTGCTGATCTTGGCGTGGGTCTTGTAGTGCATGAAGCCATAGACCACATGCGCCCCGGCCCGCTCCAGCCGCCGCGACTGGCGGATGTTGGCGGCCTCGTCGAAGCGTGCCTTCAGCTCGACCAGCGCTGTGATGGATTTGCCGTCTTCGGCCGCCTCGCACAGCGCCTCGACGATGGGCGAGTTCTTGGAGGTGCGGTAGAGTGTTTGCTTGATCGCCACCACATCCGGATCGCGCGCCGCCTGCTGAAGAAAGCGCACCACCATGTCGAAGGTCTCATAGGGGTGGTGCAGCAGCATGTCCTTCTGGCGGATCGCGGCGAACATGTCGCCCTCGTGGTCCTGCACCCGTTCTGGCACGCGGGGGGTGAAGGAGGGCCAGAGCAGATCGGGGCGGCTGTCGATCACCAGTTCCTTGAGGTCAGCCACGCCGAGGATGCCGTTGGTTTCGATCACCTCGTCCTCGTCCACCTCCAGCTCGCGCATGATGAGCGCCTTCAGGGCTTTGGGCGCGCCTGCCGACATGTTGAGGCGGATCACCTCGCCCCGGCGGCGGCGCTTCAGCGCGGTTTCGAACTCGCGCACGAGGTCTTCGGCCTCCTCCTCCAGTTCCAGGTCGCTGTCGCGCAGCACGCGGAAGGTGCAGGAGCCCTTCTCGCGATAACCGGGGAAGAGAGAGCCGATGTGCAGGCGCAGCAGGGCTTCGAGCGGCAGGAAGCGGCTTTTGCCTTCATCGGCGGGCAGGGCGATGAAACGATCCACCTGGTGCGGTATCGGCAGGATGGCATCAAGCTTTCGGCCGTTGTGCTCGCTCTCGAGCTGGAGGGCGAGACAGAAGCCGGTGTTGGCGATGAAGGGGAAGGGGTGGGCCGGGTCGACGGCCAGCGGCGACAGCACCGGGAAGACCTGGGCGAGGAAGTAATCGTCCAGAAAGGCCCGGTCTTCCTTGGTGAGGTTCTTGGCCTCAAGCAGGGCGATGTCATGGGCTTCCATATCGCTGCGCAGGCTGGCCCATGTTTCCTGCTGACGGGCCATGAGGCGCCGGGCGTCGGCGTTGATCAGGATCAGCTGCTCCGCGGGGCTCAGACCGTCGGCGGCGGGCGTGGTGTTGCCCGCGCGGGCCAGTTCGCGCAGGCCCGCGACGCGGACGGTGTAGAACTCATCGAGGTTGGTGGCCGAGATCGACACGAAGCGGACACGCTCCAGCAGGGGCACGCGCGGATTTTCGGCCTCTTCGAGCACACGCCAGTTGAAGCCCAGCCAGGAGAGCTCCCGGTTGTAGAAGCGCGAGGGGCCCGTGAGCTCGCTCGCGTCCGGCTCGACGGGATCGGGGTAGGGGGCAGTGAGGAAGTCGGATTGGGTCATGCGAAGAACTTAGGCAGCAAAGGTCACGTCTGGATGACGCTACCCACCCTATGTGCCTGAATTTCCGTCATTGTCCAAGACGTCACGGGCGAGCTTGGTGCCGAGCTTGCGTCCGGTGGCAAGTTGGTGCCGGTCCAGCGCGGACACGGTGCGGCGGATGGCGGCGGCGGAGCGCTCGATCCGGGGCAGCAGGAAGTCGATGAGCTTGGGCGGGGGCGCGAGTTGCCTGTCGGAAAAGTGCTTCACGAGGAGAGCCGTGAGCAGGGCATCGTCGGGCTCGGAAAGGCGCGCCCTGGGGGTGGCCTGAAGGCGGGTTTCCAGATCGGGCAGGGCGCGGGGCGGCAGCGGCTCACGCGCTGTCAGCAGCAGGCGCGCAGGGGCGGCGGCGGCGCGGTTGAGCAGGTGGAACAGCGGCTCTTCCGTCTCGCGGCTGCCGAACAGCAGGTGGATGTCTTCCACAAGCAGGGCG
>NZ_QTNQ01000128.1 GCF_018424695.1 Vannielia litorea | reverse complement strand
GGGCTGGGGCAGGAGGCCATTGCCGTGACCGAGGCGGCGCATGGCCCGGCCCATCCCGACACGCTGCGCACGATGCGCGATCAGGCCCTGCGGCTCTACCAGTCGGGGGCGACGCGGGAGGCGCATGATCTCGTCGAGATCACGCTGGCGCGGACCATCGAAACCTATGGCACCCGCACTCTGAAATACGCCCAGACCCTGCAACTGCGCGCCCTCGTGCGCTGCCGCGCGCCTGTGGGGTCGGAGCTATTCGCCGCCGGGCTGGCCGACCAGCGCGACGCGGTGGCGCTGCTGCGGGAAATCCTGCCGGACGATCACCCCGAGCTGGGGAAGGCCCTGCTCGACCTTTCCTCGCTGCTGCGCGAGGCCGGCGAGCCGCTGGAGGCGCTGGAGGTGGCGCTGGCTGCCGAGCAGGCCCGCGCGCCGAGCCGCAAGGTGCTGATCGGGATGATCGACAACGCGCTGACGGCGGGGGTAATCAGCGGTGAGCGGGCGATGCGCGAGATGTTCCGGGTGGGGCAGAGGTTTCTGGCCAGCGAGGCGGGCGCGGCCTTTCGGCAGAGTGCCTATCGCAAGGCGCTGGGCGCGCGGGCCGGGGACTATCGCGCGCTGACCGATGCCGAGCGGCGCGAGGCGCAGTTGCACAGCGCGCTGGCCGAGATGGCGGGGCGCCCGAAGGCGCAGCGCGATGCCGCGCAGGAGGCGCGGCTGCGGGAAGAGATCGCCGCCACGGCAGAGCGGATCGCCGGGCTGGAACAGGCGCTGGCGGGCCAGCTTCCGGGCATGGCGGAGCTTCTGGGCGAGGATGTGCTGGAGGTCGAGGAGGTGCAGGCGCTGCTCGGGCCGGGGGATGCGCTGGTGCTGATGGATTACTCACCGCGCCCCGGCGATCCGCATGTGATCCATGCGATCACGCGGGAGCAGGCGATTTACGTGCCGATCTACGTGAAGGCGGAGGGGCTGGCGGCGGCGGTGGCCGATCTGCGCGGCTCGATCGACCTGCGGTTGGGCGTGCGGGCGGCGACGGCGCTGAAGGCCCCGGCGCAGGGCGAGGCGCCGAAGGCCTTCCACCTGCCCGCCGCCGCGTGGCTTTACCGGATGAGCTTTGCCGCCGTGGAGCCGGTGCTGGCGGGCAAGGACCATCTGTTCGTGCTGCAGCGCGGCCCCTTTGCCCAACTGCCGCCCCAGCTCTTGATCCGCAACGAGGCGGAGCGGCTGGAAGAGGCGGATTGGTTGGTGCGGCATGTGGCGGTGACGGTGATCCCCTCGGTCGCGGCGCTGCGGGGCGGGGCGCGCGGGGCGGAAGGCAGCGGCGAGAAGGCCCCGATCCTCGCCTTCTCCAACCCCGAGTTCGGCGGTGCGCTGCTGCCGCTTCCGGAAACGACCGGCGAGGTGCATGCGGTGGCCCGGGCCTTGGGGGGCAGCGCGGCGGGCCTGCATGACGGGGCGGCGGCCAGCGAGGCGGCGGTGAAGGCGGCGGCGCTGGCCCGCTACCGGACGCTCTATTTTGCCACCCACGGGCTTGTCACCGGCGATGTGGTGGCGGGCACCGCCATGAAGGAGCCTGCGTTGGCGCTGACTGGGGGCGGTGGCGAGGATGGGTTGCTGACGGTGTCGGAGATCACCGGGCTGACGCTGGACGCGGACCTTGTGGTGCTGTCGGCCTGCAACACGGCGCAGGGCGACGGGGCGGGCGGTGAGGCGCTGAGCGGGCTGGCGCAGGCCTTCACCTATGCCGGAGCGCGGGGCCTGCTGGTGAGCCACTGGCCGGTGGAGAGCCAGAGCGCGGTGGCGCTGATGACAGACATCTTCGCCCGGCGCGCCGCCGACCCATCCTTGAGCGCGGCGGAGGCGCAGCGGCAGGCGATGCTGGCGATGATCGACGGGCCGAGGCCCGAGTGGCGGCACCCTGCCTATTGGGCGCCCTTCATCCTCGTGGGAGACCCTGACCGATGATCCGCTTCCTGGCTCTGGTGCTTGCGCTGCTGCTCACCGCCCCGATGCCGTCCATGGCCCAGCAGAGCGCAGAGCAGGCGGCGGTGGATGCGGATGAGCAGGAGGTGTTTCAGCTTTATGCCGAGGGTCGCTACGAGGAGGCCCTGCCGCGCGCAGAGGCGGTGCAGGTGGCGCTTGAGGCGGCCTATGGCGTGTTCTCGGAGCGGGCGCTGCTGAACCATGCGCTGGTGGCCAACATCCTTGAGCGCCTCGGGCGGCAGGCCGAAGGAATCGAGATCAGCCGGGCGGTGCTGGCGCTTTGGGTGACCCACCATGGCCGTGACCACCCCGAGGCGCAGCGGGCGCGGATGAACCTCGCGATGGGTCTGTCGAATGCCCGCCGCGCCGGTGAGGCGATGCCCTATGCGCTGGAGGCCTACGAGTTTGCCCGCGCGCATTGGGGCCCGGAGGCGGTGACGACGCTGCTGTTTCGCTCCAACGTGGCGGGGCTGCTGGAGCGCACGGGGGAATACGAGGCGGCGCTGGCGGAGTTCCGGGCGGTGGCCGAGGGGTTGAAGGGCGTGGAGGGCATGCGCGCGGCGCGGCACCGCGCCTCGGCCTTGCGGCATGCCGCGCGGATGGCCGAGGGGCTGGGGCATTACGATGACGCGATCATGCTCTATGCCGAGACGGTCCCGGCAACCCGCGCGGCCTTTGGCAACACCCACCCGCAGTTGCAGACCCTGCTTTACGAAATGGGGCGGCTGGCCGGGCGGATGGGCTATGTGGACGTGGCCTCGGAGGTGCTGCTGGAAAGCGCCAAGCTGGCCGAGGCGCTTTATGGCTTCAAGGCGCGGCAGACCAACGAGGTGAACGCGATGATCGCGCTGGTGCTCACCCGCGAGGGGCCGGGGAGCCAGTATTACGACATCGGGGCGGGACTGCTCGACACCGTGATCGCCAATATGGAGGAGGTGCTGGGGCGGACACATCCGGCGCTGTCGGAGCCGCTGACCTGGGCCGCCACATTGGCAATGGAGCAGGGCGACTGGCCCCGCGCGCTGGAGCTTGCGCGCTGGTCGGCCGAGATCGGCACCGCGATGTCCACCCCCTGGTTCGACGCGCTGGCAGCGGCGGAGGCGAGCGGGGAGATGAGCGCCGCAAGTGCCGCGGAGGAGGCCTTCGAGGCGGTGCAGGCGAGCTTCCTGTCGGTCGCCTCGACCTCGACCAGCCTGCTGGAGCAGCGGTTGCAGCTTGCCCTGGAGGGCGCGGGCGAGGCGGACCGGGCCTATACCGATGCGATCCGCCGCCGCAACGAGCTGCAGGCGGCGCTGCTGGCCGTCAACGCCCTGCCGCTGGAAGACCGGGTGGCGGGCGACGCGGAGTCGCTGCAGGCCGAGCTGGCCGTGACGGTGGAGACGATTGCCACGCTTCAGGCCGAGCTGGCCCAGCTTGATCCGTGGCTGACCGGGCTGAAGCAGGGGCGGCGGGCCTCAGCGGCGGAGGTGCGCGAGAGCCTGAAGCCGGGGGAGGCGGTGGTGGTGATCGACGTGCCGAGCGGCGAATATGGCGCGAGCCGGATTGTCGTTGTCACCCGCGAGAGCGCCGCCTGGGCCCCGATCCCCGCCGCGCAGCCGGAGATCGCGGCGCTTGTGGAGCGGGTGCGGCAGGGCATCGAGCTGAAGATTGGGGTGCGCGCGGCGCTGGCGCTGAAGGCGGCCACGGGCGAGGCACCGCCCGAGTTCGACGGGGCGGCGGCGGCGGAGCTTTATGCGCTGACCTTCGGCCAAGTTGCCCCGGCGCTGGAGGGGATCGACCATATCTACGTGGAGCTGCGTGGCCCGGTTGGGGCGCTTCCGCCGCAGCTTTTGTTGCGCAGCGCGCCGGAGGGGGCGCTGGCCGAGGCGGACTGGCTGCTGCGCCACCATGCCTTTACCGTCATCCCCTCTGTCCTGTCGCTGCGCATTGCCGCGCTGGCCGAGGAGCTGGGGCGTGCGCCCGAGCCCTTCCTGGGGGTGGCCAACCCGGACTACGGGGCCGGGGCGGGCGCCGCCGCGAGCAATGCGCGCACGGCGCAGCTGCGCTCGGGGCTGGCGCCGCTGCCGGAAACCGCAGGCGAGGTGCGGGCGGTGGCGCGTGCAGTGGCGGCGGGCGGGGACGCGGTGATCGAGGGTGCGGCGGCGAGCGAGGCGGCGCTGAAGGCGGCCCCGCTGGAGCGTTTCCGCGTGCTCTACTTTGCCACCCACGGGCTGATCACGGGCGATGCGGTGGAGGGCGCGGTGCTGGATGAATCCGCGCTGGCCCTGACCCCGGGCGCGGGGGAGGACGGCTTCTTGAAGGTGTCCGAGATTGTCCGGCTGAAGCTGAATGCCGACTGGGTGGTGCTGAGCGCCTGCAACACGGCGGTGGGCGGCAAGCCGGGCGCGGAGGCGCTGAGCGGGCTGGCGCAGGGCTTCTTCTATGCCGGGGCGCGGGCCTTGCTGGTGAGCCACTGGCCGGTGGAGAGCCAGAGCGCGGTGGCGCTGATGACCGACATCTTCGCCCGCCGCGCCGCCAACCCTTCCTTGAGCGCGGCGGAGGCGCAGCGGCAGGCGATGCTGGCGCTGATGCAGCAGGACAAGTGGAGCCACCCGGCCTTCTGGGCGCCGTTCATCCTGGTTGGCGACCCCGGCTGAGGGCGGCGCGGCGCTGCCCCGAAGACCGGGCATCCGCCCCGCGCGGGGCCGTTTGTTGCGAAATTGCGAACAATCTTACGAAAGTTTTCTCATTCTCGCCCCAATTTCGGCGTTGCCTTCTGTCATCAGCAGATCAGGGGCGAGATGTGCCCGGAGGATCGAGGCCATGAAGACAGTGATGAAAACCGCCGCTCTGACAGCCACCGTGCTGGCGATGGCCGGTTGCGCCGTGAACTCCAGCGTGCCGATCGCCAGCCGCGACACGCCGCTTGAGGCGGCCCGGTCCGGCAATGGCGTGCAGCAGCAGAGCCCGGCCTACAGGGTGGACAGCGTGACCGTTCTGGTGCCCGAGACGCTGCGGGTGTCGGAGGCGAATACCTATTATCCGAATGCGGATATCGTCTGGCGCGGCGATGCGCCGGGCAACCGCTGGGCGCAGGTGCAGGCGATCTTCGAAGAGGCGATCGGGCGCAGCCGGAGCCATCTCACCGAGGGCCAGCCGGCGGACCTGGAGGTGGAGGTGATGCGCTTTCACTCGCTGACCGACAAGACGCGCTACACCCTTGGTGGTGTTCACTCGATCAAGTTCAAGCTCACGTTGCGCGACCCGCAGAGCGGCGAGATTCTGGAACAGCGGGTTGAGAAGGCCGACCTCAAGGCTTATGGCGGCAGCAAGGCCGTGGCCATGGAGGTGCAGGGAATGGGGCAGAAGGTGCGGATCACGCAACATCTGGCCGATACCTTCGTGAAGGAGCTTTCGGGCCACCCCGCGTGAGGCGGGGCGGCGCACACGCGCCGGTGGCAGCGGAATGCCGCCGGTGTTGCACCACGGTTACCCTCGCGTAAGCAATCGGTGCGAAAATATGAGACAACACCCCATTGGCGGCGAGCTCCGCGTATAAGGGGGAACGAGCAGTAGGGGCCGAGCGTTTGGCCTGAAAGGAACAACCAGATGATGATCTCTAGGATTTCACTGATGACCCTGGCGCTTGTTGCGCTGGCCGCCTGTTCGCAAGCCCCTGTGGGCGTGACGCCGGTTCAGCAGTTTGATGCGACTGCGGTTGTCTGGTCCACCGGCAGCTATCGCTGATCGCTGCGCCCTGCGTCTGAGCAGGGTTTCTCTTTCCGCCCGCCGCGAGAGGCGGTAGGTGAGGCGGCATGAGTGATGCCGCGCCCCTTCCCACGATCCGACTGAAACCGAAGGCCGATGCCCGGGCGATCCGCCATGGGCACCCTTGGGCCTATGCCGATGCGCTGGTGCTGGACCGCCGCACCAAGGCGCTGGCGCCGGGCAGCCTTGCGGTGCTGGAAGATGCCGAGCGCGCGCCGCTGGCGCTGGTTGCGGTGACACCGGAGAGCCGGATTGTCGCGCGGGTGCTCGACCGGGACTGCGCGGCGGAGGTGGATGCGGCCTGGTTTGCGCGCCGTCTCAGGGCGGCGCTTGCGCTACGCGAAGCCCTGTTCGACGCGCCGTTCTACCGGCTGGTGCATGCCGAGGCCGACGGGTTGCCGGGCGTGGTGATCGACCGTTTCGGCGATGCGCTGGTGGTGCAGCCCAACGCGGCCTGGGCCGACGTGCGGTTTGACGCGCTGGCCAGCGCGCTGGAAGAGGTGACGGGCTGTGCCACGATCATTCGCAACGGCATGGGACGGGCGCGCAGGTTTGAAGGGCTGCCCGAGGTGCTGGAGGTGGCGCGCGGCGTGGCCCCGGAGGGCCCGGTGCCGGTGCCGATGAATGGCGCGACCTATATGGCCGACCTGATGGGCGGGCAGAAGACCGGCCTGTTCTATGACCAGCGTGACAACCACGCGTTCACCGCCGGGTTGGCGAAGGGCGCGCGGGTGCTCGACGTGTTCTCTCACGTTGGCGGCTTTGCCCTTGCGGCGCTGGCGGCGGGTGCGGAGCAGGCGCTGGCGGTGGATGGCTCGGAGCCTGCGCTGGCGCTGGCGGAGGCGGGAGCCGATGCGGCGGGCATGGCGGCGCGCTTCGAGACCCGGAAGGGCGATGCCTTTGCCGTGCTGGAGGCCCTGGCGGGCGAGGGCGCGCAATTTGACGTGGTGATCTGCGATCCGCCGGCCTTTGCCCCCTCCAAGAAGGCGCTGACCCAGGGCTTGCGCGCCTATGAGCGGGTCGCCCGGCTGGCCGCGCCGCTGGTGGCGCCGGGGGGCTACCTGACGCTGTGCTCCTGCTCGCATGCCGCTGAGGTGGCCAAATTCGGCAATGCCTGTGCACGGGGCATCGGG
>NZ_QTNQ01000127.1 GCF_018424695.1 Vannielia litorea | reverse complement strand
GGGCCACGCGCCCGGGCAGGTGACCGCCCCTGTTCATTTTCTTGCTGCAAATACCTCTGCGGGGGTGTGGGGGTGCAAAACCCCCACTCCGGCCCCTCCACCCTTCCCAACGCCAGAAACCGGGCGTAAAGCGTGACTCATGCACACGATTCCCCTCCGCGAGGCGCACAGGCTGCCCCGTTGGCGCCAGCCGATCACCCTGCTCTTTCTCATGGCCGTGGCGATGCCGCTGGCCTTTGCCACATGGTCGGCCCTGCTGAACAACTTCGTCATCGAGGTGGCAGGCTTCGACGGGCGCGATATCGGCTGGTTGCACACGGTGCGCGAGATACCGGGCTTTCTGGCCATCGGGGTGATCGCGCTGATCATCTTCATCCGCGAACAGGTGTTGGGGCTGATCTCGCTGGTGCTGCTCGGCGTGGCCACCGCGATCACCGCGCAGTTCCCCTCACTCGGCGGCATCCTGACGATCACGCTGCTGAGTTCGATCGGCTTTCACTACTATGAAACCGTCAACCAGTCGCTCCAGCTGCAATTCCTCAAGATCGAGGGTGCACCGCAGATGCTCGGCTGGCTGCTGGCGGCGGGGTCGGCCTCCACCCTTGTCGCCTATGTCCTCATCGTCATGACCTGGGAAACCTTCGATCTGTCGTATTCCTTCGTCTACTGGGTCTCTGGCGGGCTATGCACGGCCATCGCGCTGTTCTGCCTCGTCGCCTACCCGCGTTTCGAGGGCGATCACAGGCAGAACACCCGGATGGTGCTGCGCCGCCGCTACTGGCTCTATTACCTGCTCCAGTTCTTTTCCGGCGCCCGGCGGCAGATCTTCGTGGTCTTTGCCGGATTCATGATGGTCGAGCGGTTCGGCTTCGAGGTGCACGAGATCACCGCGCTCTTCCTCATCAACCTCGTCGCCAACATGATCTTCGCGCCGCTCATGGGCCGCCTCGTGGGAACATGGGGCGAGCGCAACGCGCTGATCTTCGAATATGCCGGGCTTGTCATTGTCTTCGCGCTCTACGGCGGGATCTACGCCTTTGGTTGGGGCGTTGTGCTGGCCTCCACACTCTACGTGATCGACCACCTCTTCTTCGCCCTCGCACTGGCGCTCAAGACCTACTTCCAGAAGATCGCCGACCCGGCCGACATAGCCCCCACCGCCGCCGTGGCCTTCACGATCAATCACATCGCCGCGGTCTTCCTGCCCGCCCTTCTGGGGTATCTCTGGGTGGTTTCTCCGGGCGCCGTCTTTGCCCTTGCCGCCGCCATAGCCTGCGGATCGCTGATGCTGGCGACGCTTATCCCCCGACATCCTGCGCCGGGGCACGAAACGCGGCTATCACCCAGGTTTGAAGCGCCCGCGGAGTAGGATCGCAGCAAAAGACATGAAACCGGGTGCATTCTTCCTATATCATCCGACAAAGACACCCGGAGGGAATCGAGCATGTTCGGATTTGGACGCGACAAATCGCAGATGGTCGGCGAAGGCGAGGCACTGCCTGGCCGCATTGCCCCCATCGCCACCGCTAAGGCGCATCAGCTGACCGGTGCGCCGCTGACGAAGGTGGTGCCCGCAGGCCAGGAAGCGGCCATGTTCGGCATGGGCTGCTTCTGGGGCGTGGAGCGCCTGTTCTGGCAGTTGCCGGGCGTCGAGCTGACGATGGTGGGCTATGCGGGCGGATTCACGCCGAACCCGACCTATGACGAGGTCTGCACCGGCATGACCGGCCACAACGAGGTTGTCCGCCTGCACTACGATCCGTCCCGGATCAGCTACAACGATCTGCTCTCTGCCTTCTGGGAGGGGCATGACCCGACCCAGGGCATGCGGCAGGGCAATGACCGGGGCACGCAGTACCGCTCGGGCATTTACGTGTTCAGCGATGCGCAGAAGGCCACCGCCCTCGCTTCGAAGGAGGCCTACCAGGCCGCGCTGCTGGAAAAGGGGCTTGGCAAGATCACCACCGAGATCCTGATGGCCCCCGATTTCTACTTCGCCGAAGACTATCACCAGCAGTACCTCGCCAAGAACCCGGGCGGCTATTGCGGCCTCGGCGGCACCGGCGTGACCTGTCCGGTGGGCCTCGGCGCGCGATGAACGCGCTTCCGGGCGTCGAGGACGGCGCCTGGTACAATTGCATGACCGACGAGTTGGGCGCGCTGCGCGATGCTGCGCGCCTTGCCTGTCACGAACACGCCACCATGGACCCCGCCAGCCGCGGCACTTGCGGACCACGCCTGCGCGAGGTGCTGGGCGGGTTCGGCACGGGCTGTTTTCTTGAAGCGCCGTTCCACGTCGCCTATGGCGTGAACCTGCACCTCGAGGACGGTGTCTACATCAACGCCTTCTGCACCGTTCTCGACACCGCGCGCGTCAGCATCGGCGCGCGTTCCCTGCTGGGACCGGGCGTGCACATCTACTGCGCCGACCACCATCACGAGGTGACGGGCCGTGAGAAAGGGCTGGAGCGGGCGCTGCCGGTCACCGTAGGCCGCGAGGTCTGGATCGGCGGCCATGCGACGCTGCTGCCGGGCATCACCGTTGGCGATGGGGCGATCATCGCCGCAGGTGCGGTGGTGACGCGGGATGTGCCCCCGGGCGCGACGGTGGCAGGCGTTCCCGCGCGGACGCTGTGAGGCGGGCCCGCGTGCGGGCGAAGACGCCTCGAAGGGCGGATGAGCCCGGCTTGACCACCCTTGACCGCGCCCGGCAATCCTCCTACCCGGCTCCCGACCCATCGCAGGAGCCTGTCCCATGCCCACCTACACCGCCCTCACCACGCTTGCAGGCAAGCCCGCCGCCGAGGCCCTGGGCGAGGCGCTGGAGCGACTCGATCCCGCCCCCACCGGCGTCGGTGTCTTCGAGGTCGAGGATGACAGTGGCCTCTGGGAGGTGGGCGGCTATTTCACCGAGGCCCCCGACGAGGCGGGTCTCGCCCTGCTGGCCGCCGCCTTCGAGGCGAAGCCCTTCACCATCTCGGAACTCCCGGAGACGGACTGGGTCGCCCATGTCCGGCGTGAGCTGGCGCCTGTCGAAGCCGGGCGCTTCTTCGTCTATGGCAGCCATGACGCCGACAAGGTGCCCGAGGGCGCCCTGCCGCTTCTGATCGAGGCCGCCATGGCCTTTGGCACCGGTCACCATGGCACCACGCTGGGCTGCCTCAAGGCCTTCGACCGGCTGCTGGAGGGCGGCCTCGCCCCCTGCCCGGTGGCCGATGTGGGCTGCGGCACCGCCGTTCTGGCCATGGCCGCCGCACGGGTCTGGGATGCGCCGATCATCGCCTCGGACATCGACCCGGTGGCGGTGGAAGTGGCCGAGGCCAACCTCGCGGCCAACGGACTCACCGGCAAGGTGCACTGCCTCGAAGCCGCCGGGCTCGATCACCCCACACTTGCGGGGGCGGCACCGTTCGGCCTCATCTTCGCCAACATTCTGAAAGGCCCGCTCATCGGTCTCGCACCCGACATCGCCCAGGCCATGGCGCCCGGCGGCCATGCGATTCTCTCCGGGCTTCTGAACGATCAGGCCCCTGATGTGACGGCCGCTTACGTCGCGGAAGGGCTCACTGTGGAAAACTCCGAAACAATCGGCGACTGGACGACTCTCTGTCTCGCAAAATCCTGAGGCCGCGCCCAATTTCCGCCCAACTCATGGCGCATCCTGATCTTCAGGCGGGGGCTGCGCGAACAGATTTTTCGGACGGAGAGAGAGCCTTGGCCGACCCAACCATGCAGAACTTTGCCGGACGCATCCGGCGGATCGAGAAGATCCACCGCAAGGGCGGTGGGTTTGAAGCCACGGGCACACTAGGGCAAAGCTTTTACAGCAAGTCCAAGCGCACCAAGCGCCCGGTGCTCAGACCGGCGCTGACCGTGCTGGCGGTGTTCGTCTGCTTCAAGGCGCTCACTCTCGCCCACCTCGGCAGCGCCGATTACACCGCACGGCTGGAAGGCCTGCGCGAGGGCAACACCGTGCAGCGCGTCGGTGCGCATCTGATGGCAATCGACCCGATCACCCAAGCCGCCGCCGCGGGCATCAAGCCGCTGCTCCGCTAAGATCTACCTCTGCTCACAGTTTCCGGGCGCGGGCGTGTCGTGAAAACGGTGCGCCCGTCGGGCTTTCTGGCCGTGTCGTCGTCCGCGCGCCTAGCGCATCTCGCCCAGCAAGCCGGCAATGTGCTCGGGCCACTCCCGCTCCCCAACCAGCGCCGCCCGCACCAGCCCGTCGAAGTGCCCGGTGATCGCCTGCACCCGCTCCCGATCGCGAAAGGCGAGGTAGGAGGAGCCGAGGTAGACCACGGCCAGCAGCGGGCCGAATACGGTGACAGGGGCCGAGAACATGCGGCGCTGATCGAACAGGCAGATCCTGAGTTGCGGATAGAACTGCCGGTGCAGCTCGCGCATCCACTCCAGCTGCTCGCGCCGAATATCGAGCGGCAGGCCACGATAATATCCCGTGCCCATGACGAAGGCGGCCAGTTCATCGAAGGGCAGCGCGATTTCGTAGTCGCTGCCCGAGCCGCGCATCCAGTCCAGCCTGTCCTGCGCCGCACCGATGGCCTGGGCCGTCGTCTTGCCGAGGTGGGGGGCATATTCCCAGTGCAGCATCGCCGGGGTTTTCAGCATGTCGGGCAGGGTGGCGGGCACGTGACGGATCTTGTAGCCCGCCGCCTCGCGGTGCCAAGCAAAGATCTGGTCGTCGATCAGCGCCCGCTCCGCCTGGGTGATCGAAAGCGCCGCCTCCGCCAGCTGGGCCGCGCGCTCGGGCCGGTCGGTGAGGCCCAGCAGCCAATCGGCGCTGACGCCCAGCGCCCCGGCCATGTCGCCCAGAAGCTGCGCGCCGGGCAGGCGCGGCGCCTCGCCCTTCAGAAGTTGCGACAGGGTCGAGCGGCTCACGCCCACGGCCCGCGCCAACGCCGCCTGGCTCATCCCCGCCTCGGCGAGCGCCTCCGTGCAGCGGGTGCGAAACAGGGCGGCGCGGGCGCGTTTGTCCATTTTCATGATCATATGTTCATAATTATCAACAACGCTCCTAAATGTTAACCGTTAACCGCCTCCTGCGGGCGTGGCACAGCGCGTACCAGCGGACACAGACGGCATACGCCCGCCCCCGACATCGAAGGAGGCACCTTGAACGCCCCCCGCCCTGCGACCGGCACCGAATGGCCAACCCTCGCCCTGCTCGTCACCTGCTACGGTGTCTTTGCGCTGGGCACGAGTGCAGTGGCGGAGCTTTCCCTTCCGGTCGGCATGGTGGCCACCACGCTCGCTCTCGTTCTCCACTCCTCGCTGAGCCACGAGCTGATTCACGGCCACCCCTTTCGCTCCGGCACGGCCAATGCCGCGCTTGTCTTTCCCGCCCTCGGCCTCTTCATCCCCTACCTGCGGTTCCGCGACACCCACCTGGCACACCATCAGGACAGCCTGCTGACCGACCCCTACGACGACCCCGAAAGCAACTACCTCGATGCGGGCGACTGGGCCCGGCTGCCGGCCTGGCGCCGGGCGCTGCTGCGGGTGAACAACACGCTGGCCGGACGCATTGTGCTGGGGCCGATCGTCGGCCAGATCGCCTTCATGGCGGCGGACTGGCGCGCGATCCGTGCGGGAGACTGTCGCGTGGCGGTGAGCTGGGCCCTGCACGCGGTCGGGCTGCTGCCTGTGGCGCTCTGGCTCGCCATGGCCCAGATGCCGCCAGTGGCCTATCTCGCCTGCGCCTATGCCGCCCTGTCGATCCTCAAGATCCGCACCTTTCTGGAGCATCAAGCCCATGAACGCGCCCGGGGCCGCACCGTGGTGATCGAGGATCGCGGGCTGCTGGCCTTTCTCTTCCTCAACAACAACCTGCACGTGGTGCACCACATGCACCCGCGCACCCCGTGGTATCGCCTGCCCCGCCTCTACTTCGCGAACCCGGCGCGCTACCTCAGCCGCAACGAGGGCTATCGCTACCGGTCTTACGGCGAGGTCTTTCGGCGCTATTTCCTGAAGGCGAAGGACCCGGTGGCGCATCCGCTGTGGCAACGGCAGGGGCCGCCCGCGCCCTGAGGCTTCCCTTTTTCCATTTTGTGTGCGCATAGCATGCAAATGGACTGGCTCTGGATCCCCTTCGCCCTCACCGCCGCGCTCATCCAGGCGATGCGGTTCATGGTGCAAAAACAGATGGCGCAGGCGGGGCTCACGGCCACGGGTGCCACATGGGCGCGGTTTCTCTACTCGTTGCCGATGATCTGGGCGGCGCTCTGGCTCATGGTCTGGCTGCGCGGCATGGAGCTGCCCGCACTGGGCGATGCGTTCTGGCTATGGGCCGCCATTGGGGGCAGCTCCCAGATCCTCGCCACTGTCTTCACCGTGATGCTCTTTACCCGCCGCAACTTCGCCGTGGGCGTCACCCTGCGCAAATCCGAAGTGCTGCTGACCGCCGCCGTCGGCTGGGCGCTGCTGGGCGAGGTGCCGGGCTGGGGCGGCTTTGCGGCGATGGTGGTGGGCATGGTGGCCATCCTGATGCTCTCGGGCACCGGCGGCAGGCTCCGGCTCGATGCGCGCTCGGCCAGCCTCGGCCTCGGCGCGGGCCTCTTCTTTGCCTTCTCCGGTGTCGGCTACCGCGCCGCTACGCTGGAGGTGGCGAGCGACGATATCCTGCTGCGCCCGGCCCTCGCGCTGGGCTGCGTGGTGATCCTCCAGAACGTGCTGATGGTGGGGTGGCTGGCCCTGCGCGACCGGGCCGAAATCACCCGCGTCCTCGCCGCGTGGCGGCCGGGCCTCGCGGTGGGCATCACCTCGTTCACCGGGAGTTTCTTCTGGTTCGCCGCCTTCGCCCTGCAAACCGCTTCGGTGGTCTTCGCGCTCGGGCAGGTGGAGGTGTTGTTCTCCATGATCATCGGTGCCCGCGTCTTCTCCGAACGGCTCTCGGGCCGCGAGCTCGCCGGCATCGCCCTGCTGGTCGCCTCGGTCATCGCGCTGGTCGCCGCAACGCACTGACCTCGTTCATTTTCTTGCTGCAAATATCTCCGGGGGGTGCGGGGGGCTGGCC
>NZ_QTNQ01000126.1 GCF_018424695.1 Vannielia litorea | reverse complement strand
AACCCGCCCTGCTCGATCCGCGCGACGTGCCCCGCCGCCGCCCGGGCACCGAAGCAGGCCGCCGCGCAATCCTCCATGCCGTCGCCCATATCGAGCTGAACGCCATCGACCTGCACTGGGATGTCGTCGCCCGCTTCACCGACACGCCCATGCCGCTGGGCTTCTATGACGACTGGGTGCGCGCTGCCGATGACGAGAGCCGCCATTTCATGCTGATGGACGATTGCCTGCACGAGTTGGGCATGACCTATGGCGACCTGCCCGCCCACGCCGGCATGTGGCGCGCCGCCGCCGACACCGCGCATGACCTTCCCGCCCGCCTCGCCGTGGTGCCAATGGTGCTGGAGGCCCGCGGGCTCGATGTGACCCCCGGCATGATCGCGCTCTTCTCCAAGGCCGGGGCCAGCTCTGCCGTGGCGGCGCTGGAGACGATCTACGCCGAGGAGGTCAGCCACGTCGCCTATGGCGCCAAATGGTTCAACTGGCTCTGCGGGCGCGACGGGCTGGACCCGAAAGAGGCCTTCCACGCCCTCGTGCGCCGCTACTTCCCCGGCGGGCCGAAACCGCCCTTCAACGAAGAGAAACGCGCCGAAGCCGGGATGCCGCCCGATTTCTACTGGCCGCTGTTGGAGGGCACCTGACCGCGCGCCCAGCGACCGCACCCCTGCGACGGGCCGCCGCAGCCCGCGCCGCCGGGCGCATCAACTGGCGCGAAAATCGGCAAGAACCTGCCGAATCGCGCGCCCTGACCAGCGGTTAACCACGTTGTGCGGCCAGCACAACTTGCCATCCCTCACCCGGTTACGTTAACACGTTCGCAATCCGTGATGGCCGCTGGGGGGCCGTACGGGTGTATTTGGGGTACGGGAACAGGAACGGATCATTGAAAGCACGCGTCTTGCACCGCTTGCATAGCGCCCTTGAGCGCCACTTGCCCGAGCAGCGACTCTTTCTGCGCTCGGATACCGAAACCCGGTTCATCCGGCTCAAGCCCGAGACCCAGCTCATCGCGCTGGCGGGCTCCGCACTGGTGGTCGGCTGGGCGATCATCGCCACCGCCGTCCTGCTGATGGACTCGATCGGCTCCGGCTCGATCCGCGAGCAGGCCGCCCGCGAGCAGAAGAGCTACGAGACCCGCCTCAACGCCCTCTCCGCCCAACGCGACGCCCGCGCCGAAGAGGCCGCCGCCGCGCAGGAACGCTTCAACGCCGCGCTGGCGCAGATCTCGGTGATGCAGTCCGACCTGCTCGCCTCCGAGGACCGCCGCCGCGAGCTGGAAACCGGGCTGAACGTGGTGCAGGGCACGCTGCGCCGCACCATGAAAGAGCGGGATCAGGCGCTGGCAGGTCAGGCCGAAGCGATCGCCACGCTCGAAGGCGCCACCGGCTCCGCCAAAACCACCGATGGCCGGCTCACGGATGTCGAAGGCACGGTGGACTTTCTCACCGTCGCGCTCGAGAGCACAGCCCGCGAGCGCGATGCGATGGCCGATACCGCCGCCGCCGCCCGCGAAGAGGCCCAGGCCCTCGCCTTCGAGCGCGAGCTGATCCTCGATCGCAACGACCAGATCTTCACCCAGCTCGAAGAGGCGCTCACCGTCTCGGTCGCGCCGCTCGACAAGATGTTCCGCGACGCCGGGCTGCCGCCCGACCAGCTGATCTCGACCGTCAAGCGCGGCTACTCGGGCCAGGGCGGCCCGCTGACCCCGCTGACCTTCTCGACCAAGGGCATGCCGCTCGACATGGGCCAGAGCCGGGCCAACCGCATCCTCAAGGGGCTCGAGCGGATGGACCTCTACCGCATCGCCGCCTCCAAGGCCCCCTTCTCGATCCCGGTGAAAGATTCCTACCGCTTCACCTCCGGCTTCGGGCCGCGCTGGGGCCGGATGCACAACGGCACCGATTTCGCCGGGCCGAAGGGCACACCGATCTACGCTGGCGGCGATGGTGTCGTCACCTGGGCCGGGCGCCGCGGCAGCTGGGGCATCCTGGTGACGATCCAGCACGAATTCGGCATCGAAACGCGCTACGCACACATGAGCAAGGCTCGCGTAAAAGTGGGCCAAAGGATCTCGCGCGGCGATCGCATCGGTGATATGGGAACCACCGGTCGGTCCACCGGCAACCACCTCCACTACGAAGTCCGGGTCGGCGGCAAGCCGGTGAACCCGATGACCTACATCAAGGCAGGACAAGATGTTTTCTAAATCCAGGATCAACGAGCCCGGCTCCGGCGCAGGCGCCGATGCCGGCAAATCCCCCTCAGGCGACAGCTCGGCCAGCTCCAAGCAGGCCACGACGCCGCCCAGCAGCTCCTCCGCCGCCACCGGCGGCGCAGGCAGCAGCACGCCCAAGGCCAAGCCCCCGGCGTCGACCCTGTCGTCCGATCTGACCATCGTCGGCAACATCAAGACGACCGGTGACATCCAGATTGAAGGCACCGTCGAGGGCGACATCCGCGCCCACCTTCTGACCGTCGGCGAAGGCGCCACCGTGCGTGGCGAATGCCTTGCTGATGATGTCGTGGTGAACGGCCGCGTCGTCGGCCGCGTGCGCGGCCTCAAGGTCCGCCTCACCTCCACCGCCCGGGTGGAAGGCGACATCATCCACAAGACCATCGCCATCGAAAGCGGCGCCCACTTCGAGGGCTCGGTGCAACGCCAGGACGACCCGCTCGCCTCCGGCAGCACCTCGGCCCCCAAGCCGCTTGGCACCCCGGAGGCCGACAAACCGGCCAAGGCCCAGGGCTGACACTGGCCTGAGACTGGCCTGACAGAAGTTTTCAAAGGGCGCCTGCGGGCGCCCTTTCTCGTCTCAGGGGCCTCGCTGCTGCGCTCGGGGCTTTCGGTGGCCTCGCTGCGCTCGGCCCCCGCCCTGCCGCCAAAGTCATCGCGCCTGATCGGACGCTGCGCCTCTTGGCTGATGGCTCGGATGAGTATTTTCAGCAAGAGAATGAACATGTGAAGCGGGTTGCAGCGCCGGGCCTGCGCGCCCATACCTCGGGCCATGCTTCAGGTTCTCTCCATCTCAGGCACCATCTTCGCGCTCATCGCCCTCGGTTGGGTGCTGGTGAAGCGCGGCGTGTTCGACGGCAAGGCGCTCGATGTGCTGGGGGCCTATGTCGTCACCTGCGCCCTGCCCGCGCTGATCTTCCGCGCGGTGTCTTCCCGGCCCGTCAGCGACACCTTCGACTCGGCCTACCTGCTGGTTCTGCTCGCCACCTCGCTTGCGCTCTTCGGGGCGGGCTACTGGCTGGTGCGACATATGTTCGGCGGCTCGCCCATTGCCGCCACTTTCGGCGCGATGGGCATGAGCTGCGCCAACTCCGGCTTCGTCGGCTACCCGATGCTGGGCCTCGCGCTGCCCGACATGGCCGAGCACGCGCTGGCGCTGAACATGAGCTTCGAGAACCTGGTGATGATCCCGCTGGTGCTGGTATTGGCCGAGGCCGAGAAGGCGCGCGCGGGCGGCAACGGCACTGGCATCGCCCCGCTGATCGCCCGCCGCCTCGCCACATCCCCTGTCATCCTCGCGCTCTTCGCGGGCCTCGCGGTGGCCGCCATCGGGCTGGAGTTGCCGCAGGTGGTGACCGGCCCGGTCAACATCGTGGCCAACTCTTCGGCGGCGGTGTCGCTCATCGTGATCGGTGGCGGGCTGGCCGCCCTCACCCTGCGCGACCTCGGCGCTCTGGCCTGGACGATCACTGCGGCCAAGCTGCTGGTCATGCCGGCGCTGGCCTTTGCGCTGCTCCACGCACTCGCGGCCCTCGGCCTCACCCCGCAGCCCGCAGCCCTCGGCCCTGCGCTGCTGGTGATGACGGCGCTGCCCGCCATGTCGATCTACCCGGTGCTGGCCCGCCGCTACGGCGAGCTGACCACCCCCGCCGCCGTGCTTTTGCTGCAAACGCTGGTGAGCTTCGTCACGCTGACGGCGGTTCTGGCGCTGCTGGGCTTGCCACAGATCCCGGCGGGTGGATGAGCGCGCGGGTGTAAAGGTGCCATGTCGCATGGCCCAGCACCGGCAGCGCAATCAGCAGGCCAAGGAACCAGGGCAGCATTGCCGCAAAGAGCAGCCCCGCCAGCAATGCGGCCCATGACAGCATCACCAGCTTGTTCTCCCGCACCACCGCGAGGCTCACCAGCATGGCGGTGATGAAATCCACCTCCCGGTCGAGCGCGAAGGGGATGGAGACGACGGTGAGCGCATAGAGCAGCAGCGCCACCGCGGCCCCGAACAGCACCTGCACCGCGATCAGCCTATAGCCCTCGGGCGTCATCAGCGCCCCCAGCCCCTGCGAGATGTTCACCAGCGCGCGCGGCCCAAGGAAGATGGCAAAGAGCATATGGGCGAAGAAGGTGTAGAACAGGAAGTAGATCACGATGATCGCCCCGATCCACGGGATCTGCCGCGCCCGCTCGCGCCAGACCCTCAGCAGTACCCCGTTGCGCCCCATGAAGGCCAGCCGCTCGCTGCGTGCAAGGCGGCGCGAGACCACGTAGAGCCCGACGGCGGCGAAGGGCGCGATGAGCGGAAAGCCGAGGGAGAGGATCAGCACCGTGGCGACGTGGCCCAGCGAGAGCTTGACCATGGCAAAGCCGCCCAGCGCGTAGACCAGCGCAAAGAACAGGCCGAACTGCGGCGCGCGGGTGAAATCGCGCCACCCGGCGGCGAGCGCCGCGCGCAGGTCGGCAAAGCTCAGCCGGGCGACCTCCGGCTTCGGGGCGGCCTCGGCATATGTGGCGTCAAGCATGTGTCCTCCTCGCATGCTCACGCGGTTTCCTCATGTATTTGGCCCAAGCGGCGGACGTGGCGCAACCCCGTAGGGCGGGACTTGTCCCGCCGCCGGGCCGCTCATCGGCCCTCGCGGCCCTCCTCGCAGCTGCGATGAGGGGCCGAAGCGCCCCGAAGAGCTACCCCGCCGCGCCCGCTACCGGCACTGAGGCGCCCGGCCAGTCCACCGCCGCGTGATAGGCCTCCGCCAGCGCCAACAGCGCCGCATCGGCCCCGCGCGGCCCCATCAGCTGCACGCCCGCCGGAAGGCCCTCCGGCCCGAAACCCGCAGGCAGGTTCACCACCGGCAGACCAATGAGCGAGGCGGGCACCACGCATTCCATCCAGCGGTGATAGGTGTCGGTGGCCACGCCCGCCACCGCCTTCGGCCAGTCCCACCCTGCCGGGAAGGGCCACATCTGGGTGCTGGGCAGGATCACCGCGTCATAGCGGGCAAACATCCGCGCCGCCGCGCGATACCACTCCGAGCGGATGGCGCTGGCTGCAAGGATCTCGGCGTTCCCAAGCGCCCTGCCCTGCTCGATCTCCCAGATCAGCGCGGGCTTCATCTGGCCCGCGTTCGCCGGATCGTCCAGAAGCGCCCCCTGCTTGGCCGCCACCGCCCAGGACCGCAGCGCCACCCAGCTCTCCCAGAGCTTCTCTGCCGGAAAGGGCGGCGCGACCGGCTCCACCACGGCGCCGAGGTCTTCGAAGACGGCACACGCCGCCGCGCCGCGCTCCAGCAGCCCCGGCTCCATCGGCCAGGCCCCGCCCCAATCGGCCAGCCAGCCGATGCGCTTGCCCTTCGGCCCCTCGCCGCCGGGCACGAACGCCGCGCCGCCGGGCTGCAACGGGTCGGGCCCGGCGATGACGCGGAGCAGAAGGGCAAGGTCTTCGGGCGTGCGGGCCATCGGGCCGAGGGTGGAGAGCGGGTGCAGAAACATCTCCCCCACCGGGTCACCGGGCACCAGCCCGTGGCTGGGCCGCATGCCATAGACATTGCACCACGCGGCCGGGTTGCGCAGGGAACCCATCATGTCCGAGCCATCGGCCAGCGGCACCATCCGGCACGCCAGCGCTGCCGCCGCCCCGCCAGAGGAGCCACCTGCCGTGCGGCTATGGTCATAGGGGTTGCGGGTGACGCCGAAGACCGGGTTGTAACTGTGCGAGCCAAGCCCGAACTCGGGCACATTCGTCTTGCCGATGAAGATGGCAGCCGCGGACCGCATCCGGGCGGCGATCAGATCATCAGCCTTGGGCACATGGCCGGCATAGACCGGGCTACCCCAGGTGGTGCGGATGCCGCGCGTGGCAACAAGGTCTTTGACCGCCATCGGCAGACCCCAGAGTGGCCCGCCCGGCCCCGCCGCCTCCGCCGCCCGCGCCTCGGCCAGCAGCGCGGCCTCGTCTCGCAGAGAGACAATCGCGTTGATCGAAGGGTTCACCTCGGCCACCCGCGCCAGCGTGGCCTCCATCACCTCGACCGGCCCCACCTCGCGCCGCTGCAAAAGCTCCGAAAGCGCGACGGCGGAGAGGTCGGTGAGCGCCATCAGCCCTCGGCCTGCGCCTCGCTCCGGCTCTTGCCGGAGACATCCATCGCGAGGGTCGCGGCCATGAAGCCGTCGAGGTCGCCGTCGAGCACACCGGAGGTGTCGGAGGTCTCGTGGTTGGTGCGCAGGTCTTTCACCATCTGGTAGGGCTGCAGCACGTAAGAGCGGATCTGGTTGCCCCAGCCCGCGCTGCCCTTGTTCTCATGCGCCTCGTTGATCGCCGCGTTCCGCTTGTCGAGTTCCATCTGGTAGAGCCGCGATTTCAGCGCCTTCATCGCGATATCCCGGTTCTGGTGCTGCGACTTTTCCGAGCTTGTCACCACGATGCCGGTGGGCGCGTGGGTGATCCGCACGGCGGAATCGGTGGTGTTCACGTGCTGGCCGCCCGCGCCGCTCGACCTGTAGGTGTCGATCCGGATGTCTGCCGGGTTCACCTCGATCTCGATGTTGTCGTCGACCACCGGGTAGACCCAGACCGAGGCAAAGCTCGTCTCCCGCGTGCCTTTGCCGAAGGGGCTGATCCGCACGAGCCGATGCACGCCGCTCTCGGACTTCAGCCAGCCGTAGGCATTGGTGCCGCTGATCTTGTAGGCGCAGCTCTTGATGCCCGCCTCGCTGCCCGCTTCCTCGCTCTGAAGCTCCACCTTGAAGCCGCGCTTCTCGGCCCAGCGGACATACATGCGTTGCAGCATCTGCGCCCAGTCGCAGGCCTCGGTGCCGCCCGCGCCGGCGTTGATTTCGAGGAAGGTGTCGTTGCCATCGGCCTCGCCGTTCAACAGCGCCTCCAGCTCCTTGGCGGCGGCACGCCTTTCCAGCGCGATCAGGGCGTTCTCGGCCTCGGTGACAACCTCGGCGTCCTCTTCGGCCTCGCCCATCTCGACCAGCTCGACGTTGTCATCCAGCTCCTGGGAGATGCCGTTGTAGGTGTCCATCGCGTCCACCAGCATCTGGCGTTCGCGCATCAGCTTCTGCGCCTTGGCCGGGTCGTTCCAGAGATCCGGGTCTTCGGTGCGGGCGTTGAACTCTTCCAGCCGGTGCTGTGCCGTGTCCAGCCCCATCCGCTGACCCAGAAGCTCCAGCGATTTCTTCACCGCTTCTACTGCGTTTTGCGCCTCGGCCCGCATGGGGAAGTCCTTTCTGCTCGTTCGATTTGCCTGATACCGCGTGGGGCAGCGGGGGGCAAGAATGCTGGTGGTGGCGCGGCTGGCAGCGTTGCGCCGCGGGGGGCCAGCCCCCCGC
>NZ_QTNQ01000125.1 GCF_018424695.1 Vannielia litorea | reverse complement strand
GCCCCACCCCGGTGCGGCCCCGCGCCTTCGCCTGGATCTGGCGCAACTACCTGCGCCCGCATTGGCCGGCCCTGCTGGTCGCCGGGCTGCTAATGGCCGTGGAAGGCTCGATGCTGGGCTTTCTCAGCTACATGATGAAGCCGATGTTCGACAGCGTCTTCATCGAGGGGCAAAGCGGCGCGCTCTGGACGGTGGGCCTTGGGATTCTCGCCATCTTCCTCATCCGTGCCTTCACTTCGGTGGGGCAGAAGCTGCTCCTGGCCCGTGTCGCGTCGAACGTGATCTACAAGATGAAAACCCGGCTCGTCGCCCATCTGATGCGGCTGGACACCACATGGCACGGGCGCAACCCGCCGGGCGCGCTGATCGAGCGGGTCTCGAATGACACCGGCGCAGTGCGCGAGGTGGCAAATGTCGTCATCACCGGGCTGGGGCGCGACGTGGTTTCGCTGATTTCGCTCCTGGCCGTGGTGCTCTGGATCGACTGGCAGTGGACGCTGGTCGCCCTTATCGGCACACCGCTGCTGGTGGCCCCTACCCTCTTCGCGCAAGCCTACATCCGGCGCACCGCGACGCGGGACAGGCAGCTGGCGCAGCACATGTCGATCCGGCTCGACGAGGTGTTCCACGGCATCAACCCGATCAAGCTGAACCGGCTGGAAGATTACCAGTCGCGCCGCTTCGACGGGCTGGCCTATGAGCGCAGGGGCACGGAGGTGCGCAATCAGGTGGGCCGGGCGATGATTCCGGCGCTGATCGACGTGATGACCGGCGTCGGCTTCTTTGCGGTGCTCATCTACGGCGGGCGCGAGATTATCGGCGGCGACAAGACCGTGGGCGAGTTCATGAGCTTCTTCACCGCCATGGCACTGGCCTTCGAGCCGCTGCGGCGGCTGGGGCAGATCAGCGGCGTCTGGCAGGCCGCGCAGGTGAGCCTTGGCCGAGTGCGCGAGATGTTCGATGTGGCCCCCTCGCTCACCTCGCCCGCCACCCCGCGCGAGGTGGCGCCGGGCGACATCCGCCTGCATGACGTGCGCCTGAGCTACGGCGACGCGCCGGTGCTGAACGGGCTTTCGCTGCACGCCAAGGCGGGTGAAACCACGGCCCTCGTCGGCGCATCCGGCGCGGGCAAGTCCACCGTGTTCAACCTGCTCACCCGGCTGGTGGACCCGCAATCGGGCGAAATCACCCTTGGCGGCACCCCGATTGACGCCATCGCCCTGCCCGAGTTGCGCGGCCAGTTCTCGATGGTCAGCCAGGAGGCGCTGCTGTTCGACGAGACGCTGCGCGAGAACATCCTGCTGGGCAGCGAGGTGCCCGAAGAGCGCCTGCAAGCGGCGCTGAAGGGCGCCCATGTGGCCGACTTCGTGAAAGACTTCCCCGAGGGGCTCGACAGCCCCGCCGGGCCGCGCGGCTCCAGCCTGTCGGGCGGGCAGCGCCAGCGGATCGCCATTGCCCGCGCGCTTCTGCGCGATGCCCCGATCCTGCTGCTGGACGAGGCGACCTCTGCGCTGGACACCAAGAGCGAGGCGGTGGTGCAGTCCGCGCTGGACGAGCTGGCGCAGGGTCGCACCACGCTGGTGATCGCCCACCGCCTCTCCACCGTGCGCAACGCCGACAAGATCGTGGTGATGCAGGCCGGCCGCGTGGTGGAAGAGGGTACCCATGATGCACTGCTGGCCAAGGGCGGCACCTATGCCGAGCTCTACCGCCTGCAATTCGCCGAGGAGGGTTGAGGCTCTATGTCTGCCTCCATGGAACGCACTGTCTTTAGAATCTCCGGGCCTGACCGGATCGACTTCTTGCAGAACCTCGTCACCAATGATGTGAAGAGGCTCGACCACGGGCTTGTCTGGGCGGCGCTGCTGACGCCGCAGGGCAAGTATCTGGCCGATTTTTTCCTCGTGCCTGACGGCGACGAAGCGCTTCTTCTCGATGTCGCCACGCCGCTCGCTGCCGATCTGGCGAAGCGGCTGAAGATGTACAAGCTGCGCGCGAAGGTAGAGCTTGAAGAGACGGAGCTGACAGTGACCCGCGGCACCGGCCCGGCGCCCGATGGCGCATGGCCCGACCCCCGCGACCCGGCGATGGGCTGGCGGGCCTATAACGGCGCGCCCGGCGATGACACCGATTGGGACGCGCTGCGCGTTGCGCATGTGGTGCCCGAGAGCGGGGTGGAGCTTGTGCCGGGCGAAAGCTACCCGCTTGAGCTCGGGTTCGAGCGCCTCCATGGCGTCGACTTCCGCAAGGGCTGCTACGTGGGCCAGGAAGTGACGGCGCGGATGAAGCACAAGACCGAACTGAAGAAGGGCCTCGTGCGGGTGTCGATCGACGGGGCAGCGCCTGTTGGTGCCCAGATCATGGCGGGCGAAAAGCAGGTTGGCACGCTTTACACCCAATCCGGCGGCGCCGCGCTGGCCTGGCTACGTTTTGATCGGGCGGGCGATGACATGCAGGCGGAGGGCGCGCGGCTCTCCTGGGACGCCCAAAAGCCGTGAAACCGGGGTGCGCCTAATCCGCACACCCCTCTCTGGTAGAGCTGGAAACAGAGTGTTGCGAGCGCCCGCTCAGGCGCGCTCGGAATATTCCATGGTTTCGGTATTCACGATGATGTCTTCATCCTGACCGACGAAGGGCGGCACCATGACTTTGACGCCATTGTCGAGCGTCGCAGGCTTGAAGCTGTTGGCCGCGGTCTGGCCCTTCACCACCGGCTCGGTCTCGACGACCTTGCAGGTGACTTTCTGGGGCAGCGTCGCGCTCAGCGCCTCCATCTCGTAATACTCGATCTGGATGGTCATACCGTCCTGCAGGAAGGGCCGCCGCTCACCGAGAATGTCGGCGGGAAGCTCGATCTGCTCGAAGGTGTCATTGTCCATGAACACCAGCATACCATCGTTTTCATAGAGGAATTGCTGGTCTTTCTGCTCCAGCCGCACACGCTCGACCTTGTCGGCGGAGCGGAAGCGCTCGTTCAGCTTGGAGCCGTTGCGCAGGTTCTTCATCTCGACCTGCGCGAAGGCCCCGCCCTTGCCGGGCTTCACGTGATCAACCTTCACGGCGACCCAGAGCCCATCGTTGTGCTCGAGCACGTTGCCCGGGCGAATTTCATTTCCGTTGATCTTCGGCATTGTGTCGAAACCTTGGCAAAATCTTGAAAGCGGTTCGGCCGGAGCTATATCTTGCCGCTGTTGGGCTGACAAGCCGACTAGATACGGTGGAAGGTGACGTAGAGTTATGCATTCAGAACATGGCTGCCATGACTTAGGTGGCATATCGAATCGCGCCAAAACCCCCCTATATCGGCGTCACGCCACATCCTCAAGACCAAGAAAAACAAGGAAAACGCATGATTGACTTTGTCGACGGCACGGCTTTCAACCAGGAACAGGGCCAGCGCGCTCGCAAACTGTTTGCGGCGGTTGTTCTTGCGGCTCTGGATGATGCCATTGCGGATGACAAGAAATACGGCAACGGACCGGAGCAGATCGCCCGCTGGGCGCGGTCGCGCGATGGCCGTGAAGTGCTGAGCTGTGCCGGGATCGACCCCAATGAGCGGGTCGTGGGCGGGCTCATGGAGTTTGTCGGCAAGGGGGTTCGCACCTCTGTCGCGCTGTCGCGCGAAGAGAGCGAACGTCGCCAAGCCGCCGAACAGGCCGAAGCGGCCTGATCCACACCCAAGTTTCTGTTAAGCTGCCATGAAATTGCGCCGGCCCCGTGCCGGCGCTTTTTCGTTTCAGGCCACCGGCTGGCTTAGCGAATGCCGCGGGTTTCCAGCGCGCGGGCGATCTCGCGGCGCACCAGCTTGCGGACGTTCTGGGTGATCCGCTCACCCATGCGGCCCCGCAACTCGGCACGCACCACCTCGGCGACGAGGTCGGTGAGCATATCTTCGTCGATCAACGCCGGGGCGCCCGCCTCGCCACGCTCGGGGGCCAGTGCGCCGCTCTGGTGCGCGCCGCCCTCCGGCTCGTCCAGGTCGTCGTCACCTTCTGTGCCGTCCTCCCAAGGGTCGGCCTCATCGTCGGCTGCGGTCCCCGAGCCGTCTTCGGTGCCCAGCACATAGCCCTCAAGCGCAGCCTCGTGGGCTTCATCGGGCGCGTCGGCGCCCTGGCCTTCCAGCGTGGCATCGCCATATTCTGCGCTCGCGTCTTCGGCCTCATTGCCATCGCCCCACGCATCGGGTGAAACCACGTTCGCGGCCTCGGCGCCGTCCTCCGCCACATCGGTTTCGGCGAAATAGGCGGCAAGTTCCTCCTCGTCGTCGTTGTCCTGTGGCGCGTCCGGAGCTTCCTCCGGCTCGGCGTCGAAGTTGCCGCGGTGGGCGCTGCGGAAGACCAGCGGCGCCTCGGCCTCCGCTGGCCCCGCGTCGGGGCGCGGCAGATCGGGGGCCGTCCAATCCTCTTCCGGCTCGGGCCAGACCTCCTCGTCAACGGGGGCCTCGACATGCTCTGGCAGAGCGGCCTCTTCCTGCGCGTCCTCCGGCGGGCCAAGCTCGATCACCTCGGGCGGGTCAGCCTCTGGCGCTTCGCCCTTGAAGTGCAGCCGACCGGTCGGGACATCCGGCGTGGACAGGTCGATGACCGTCTCTTCGCCGTCATCCTCCGCCCAGTCGAAAGTTTCCGCAGAGTCGGCCACCTCGGAGCCATCGGGCTCATACTCGCCACCATCGTCGAAAGCCGCTTCCAGCCCCTCGACGCGGGATTGCAGCGGTGCATCGCTGCCCTCCTCCGCGAAGTCATCCTGTTCGGGCTCGGCTTCTGCCTCCGCCTCCTCGTCGAACTCGAAGGTTTCGGGCGCGCGCCACAGGGCCCGCTCGGGGCCGGCGACCTCTTCCCAGGAGGCATCAAGGGCACGTTCGTCCGGCTCGGCGCTGTCCCCCGCCTCTGCCTGCGCATCGGGCGTGGCGTCGCCACCGGGTGGCACATCCGGCGCCGCGGCCTCTTCGACCCTCTGGGCGGGTGTCAGCAGCAGCGCGTCATGATCGACCGGCGCCTCGCGGCCTCCATCCGGCGCAGCGACCTCTTCGCCGTCTTTCGGCGTGGCAGGGGCGCCGGGGCGGGCGCGTGATGCATTCTCCGACACCAGCCGCCGGATGGAAGAGAGCACATCCTCGATTTCAACATTCGACATCGGATCAGACATCTATACCTCTTGCCGCGACATCCCCCACCATATCCCGCATTTTCTCAGGGTTGGTTGACGCTTCCGCCCTTTCATCCATGCTTTTCCGCAAGCCGTGACCCGCCAGACACGCTGAACGCTGCCCAAGGCGGGGCCGGTTCCGGGCTGGCCGGGCGAAACTCCGGCCTGAGGTTAACTTCTTGGAGCAAGACGCACAACTACCGCCACGGCGCCAGGCACGCCCGCGCTGCCGGTCACTGGCGCTGGAGACGCTCCAGCACCCGGTCAAGCTGGCGCCCCTGGCGGGAGCGCTGCGCTGGCGCGGTTTTCACCGCATTGTAATAGGCCGCCGGATCGTAGGTTTGGATACCCAAGCCCAGATGCTCCACGGTCAAAAGACCCATCGCAGAAAGAAGTGAATAAAGTGCTACGTATTGCTGGGCCTGCGCATCAATTCTCGCGGAGCGGGCATCGAGCAGGTCTTGCTGCGCATCCAGCACGTCGAGCGTGGTGGCGGCACCGAGGTTCTGCTCTTCCTGCACGCCGCGGAAGGCGACGGTGGCGGCGCGGATCTGCTGATCTGTCGCCTGAAGCTGCGCCACGGCGACCCGCAGGTTGGCCCAGGCATTGCCGACCAGCTGTTGCACGTTATGCGTGGTGTTCAGCAGCGCGGCCCGGTTGGCCTCGGCCTGGTTGCGGGCCTTGCGGAGCTGCGCCGAGAGCGCGCCGCCCGAGTAGATCGGCTGGTTCAACGTCACCCCGAAGTTGGAGCGGTCGTTGCCCATGTCATCGAAGCTGAGGTTGGCCGACCCGTCGATGGTGAACTTCATCGCCGCCTGCGCGCGCTTGATGCCGAGCTCGGAGGCGGCAACGGTGTGCTGGGCCTGACGGATCAGCGGATGGGTGCGCACGGCCACGGCCTGAGCCGCCTCGACGGAGGGCGGCAGCTTGGGCGGCGTGGGCGGCGGGGCGAGGCCCTGGGGGTAGCTGCCCACGGCCACGCGGTAGCTTTCCCGCGCGATCTCGAGCTGGCCCGCGGCAAAGGCCACGTTGCTTCTGGCCGCCGCCTGCTGCGCCTCGGCCTGCGCCACTTCTGTGCGGGTGACTTCCCCCACCTCGAAGCGGTCACGGGCGGCACGGAGCTGCTGGTTGGAGAGCCGCACGTTGGACTGTGCCAGCGCGAGGCTCTCGGAAGCCGATGTGACATCCATATAGGCCTGCACCGCGGCCAGAAGCACCTGCTGCTCGAAGTTGACCAGCGCCTCGCGGGTACCCAGCACCACTTCCTTCTGCACCTCGACACCAAGCTGGCTTGCCCCGTTGTCATAGAGCGTCATCGAGGCCGAAAGCGTGGCGGTGGCGCCGAGTTCATAGTTCGTCTGGGCCGAGGCGGAGGCCCCGGCGGAGAAGGCGATGATCGGCCGCAGCGAGGCCATGGCGATGGCCACGTCTTCATCGGCGGCGCGCAGGAGGGCGCGCTGCTGGTCGAGAATATGGCTGTGCCGGTAGGCCGTGATCAGCGTGTCGGTCAGCGTTTCGGCCCGCGCGGCCACAGGGGCAAGCGCCGTGGTTCCTGCGAGCAGAAGCCCCGCAAGCGTTTTGCGCATCCACACCGTCTTTGCCATTCTGGCCCTCGCCTGCTCGCGCTCCAAGGCGCTGGTTTTGGCTCCGCGCACTGGGGCCGGCCCAGGCTCGAAAGCGTTCAGAGCGCGAAGTCGCGCGCGGTTTCGAAGCCCGGCAGCACCGGCGCCGCGGCGTTGAAGGAGAAACGCCATGCGATCCGCCCGCCCTGGCGGGTGCCGATCTTCACGGTGCCGAGCGAGCCTTCCATCATCACGCAGGCGATGCGGCCGCCTTCCTTGAGCTGGTCGGCAAGCGCCTCGGGCAGCGTTTCCACTCCGCCTTCGACGCAGATCACGTCATAGGGGCCGTGCTTCGCAGCGCCCTCGGCCAGCGGCCCGGTGAAGACGACGGCGTTCATCACGTCCTCGCGCCCGAGGATCGCCTCGGCCTCGGAGGCCAGCGCCTCGTCTTCTTCGAGGGCGATCACCGTATCGGCCATATGCGCCAGAACCGCGGAGGAATAGCCAAGCCCGCAGCCCACATCGAGCACCATCTCGCCGGGGCCGATATCGAGCGCATCGAGCATCTTGGCAAAGGTGCGCGGCTCGAGGATCACCCGCCCCGGCGCCAGTGTGAGGTTTTCGCCCAGATAGGCGGCCTCGCGCTTGTCGTCAGGCACATAGGCCTCACGCCGGATTTTCAGCATGGCGTCAATGATCGGAAACTTGGTGACGTCAGACGGACGGACCTGATTGTCGACCATCATTGTGCGGCGGGTGTCGTATAGGCTCATGGAAAGTAAACTCATCGGTTCGCTTCGCTGCCCTAGAAGTGCCACGAAACGCCCGGAGAGGCAACATGGTGGATACGCACATGGTGCACAGAGGGCGCCGGGTTCTGTGCGCCCCGCTGCCACCCGCCCCGCCCTGCCGCTCCGGCGCGCCGAGATGCCCACC
>NZ_QTNQ01000124.1 GCF_018424695.1 Vannielia litorea | reverse complement strand
GGTCTGGACCGCCGGGCAGGACGGCTGGCTGAAGGCGGGCGACATCCCCGAACTGGCCCAACTCTTCACCATCCTCCCCCCGCCCCCACCGCCGGGGGTATGAGGCGCGGGGCCTATGGCCAAGCTCGTCCTGCTGCACAGAGAGGGTTCCGGGTACGCTGATGTTCCGACGAAGGTCTATGATTTTCCCAATGACTACTTGTCACGCGTCCAACAGGGCGTCGGGGATTGGTTCGTCTACTATGAACCCGGGAGGGGACCCGGCGCCCGCAGGTACTTCGGGGTGGGAAAGATATCTGAGGTTATTCCCAACCCGAAGAACCGTGAGCACCATTTAGCGCTCATCGAAAGCTATCTGCCCTTTGACGCTGATGTTCCGAGGGTTATAGACGGCAAGTTGCTGGAGTCCGCACTGACAAACTGCGATGGCACTCCAATGTCCGGTGGCCAGAACACAAGCTCAGTGCGTGTTCTGCCGGAGCAAGAATTTGCCTATATCGTGAACCTCGGTCTGCCGCAGAATCTGGAGGAAATGGAGGCCAATCGATACAATCCTGCGCGGAGCGACGTTGACGACAAGCCCGAGCCTTTCATCCGCCCCGTCATCGAACGCCTCTCCTCGCGCCCCTACCGCGACGTAGCGTTCCGGCGGAAGGTGCGCGAGGCCTACGATTACCGCTGCGCCCTCTCCGGCCTGCAACTGCGCAACGGTGGCGGGCGGCCCGAGGTGCAGGCGGCGCATATCGTTCCGGTGGAGCGGCAGGGCGACGACAGCGTGCACAACGGCCTCGCCCTCTCCGGCACGCTGCACTGGATGTTCGACCGCGGGCTGATCTCGGTGGCCGACGATCACTCGATCCTTGTTTCCCGCAACAAGGTGCCCGACGAGGTGACCACCCGCCTGCTCTCGCCATCCGGCAAGCTGCACCTGCCCGCCCACCAGCGCGACCATCCTCACCCGGCCAACCTCCGTTGGCACCGCGAGAACGTCTTCGGCCAGCGCGACCTCGACGGCCCCGCCCCTTGGCACTGAAAGGCCCGCGATGCCCCGCCCCACCACATACTCCAGCCTCCAGATCATCCTCCATTGGCTGGTGGTGGTCCTGATCGTCGGCGCCTTCCTGCTCTCCGATCAGATGGACGACTGGGAAGACATGCCGGCCGATGCACCCCTGCCGCTCCACGGCATCCTCGGCCTGACAGTGTTCTTCCTCATGCTCGCCCGACTCGCCCTGCGGCTCTTCCGCGGTGCCCCACCGCCGCCCGAGGCGGACCCCGCCTGGCAGAAGCGGGTCGCCGAGATCACTCACTGGGTGCTCTATGCCCTGGCCATCGCAACGCCATGGTCCGGCGGCTTTGCCTTCTACCTGCGCTGGGAGGAGGCAGCAGACCTGCATGAGCTGCTGAAAACCCTGCTGCTCCTCACCGCCGCCGCCCACACCGCCGCTGCGCTCTACCATCAGTTTGTGCTCAAGGACGGGCTGATGGCGCGGATGGGGCTGCGGCGCCGTTAGCCCCCTAGCACCGTCCCGCGCCATCCCCTAACCTGCGGCCAACCCTTTCCGAGCCGAACGCGATTTTAATGACTGACACAGCTTCCACCTCCACCGAAGAACACCGCTTCCCCTGCCCCGCCTGCGGTGCCGACATGCGGTTTGACCCGACCTCGGGCGCGCTGATGTGCGACCATTGCGGCCATCGGGAGGAGGCGGCGGAGGAAGAGGTGTCACAGGCCTCGCCGATCACCGAGTTGGATTACGAGGCGGCGCTCCGGGCGCAACTGCCCGTGGCGGAGATGGAAGAGACCCGCGTGCTCCAGTGCGACAGTTGCGGCGCGCAGGTGGAATTCGACGCGCATGACCACGCCACCGAATGCCCCTTCTGCGCCTCCCCCATCGTCACCGACACCGGCACCCACCGCCACATCAAGCCCAAGGGCCTCGTGCCCTTCGCCCTCAAGGAAAACGAGGCCAGGGACGCGATGAACGCCTGGCTCGGCAAGCTCTGGTTCGCGCCCGGCGGATTGCAGGAATACGCCCGCAAGGGCCGGAAGATGCAGGGCATCTACGTGCCCTACTGGACCTATGACGCCGATACCAAGAGCCGCTACACCGGCATGCGCGGCGTCTATTACTACGTGACCCAGACCGTGATGCGCGACGGCAAGCCCGAGCAGCGCCGCGTCCGCAAGATCCGCTGGAGCCCGGTGAAGGGCCGGGTGGCGCGCTGGTTCGATGACGTGCTGGTGCTGGCCTCTCGCAGCCTGCCGAAGAAATATACCGACGGGCTGCAACCCTGGAATCTGACCGGGCTGGAGCCATATGCCCCGCACTTCCTTGCGGGGTTCCGCGCCGAGGGCTACCAGGTGGAGCTGGCGGAGGGGTTCGAAGAGGCCAAGGGGATCATGGAAGCCCAGATCCGCCGCGACGTGCGCTTCGACATCGGTGGCGACCAGCAAAAGATCGTGACGCTCAACACCGACATGAGCGACATCACCTTCAAGCACATCCTGCTGCCCGTCTGGCTTGCGGCGTACAAATACAAGGGCAAAAGCTATCGCTTCGTGGTCAACGGCCAGTCCGGCAAGGTGCAGGGCGAGCGGCCCTGGTCGGCCTGGAAGATCGCCTTCGCCGTGGTGCTGGGCCTGATCGTGGCCGGGGCGATCGGTTACGCGGTGGCGATGAACCAGTAGCCGCGAGCTGGCCGCGCGCGCGCAGCGGGGGCGCGGCCCCCGCACCCCCGGAGATATTTGCAGCAAGAAAATGAACAGGGCGCGTGCCTTGCCCATCAGGCGCGCTACCTGCCCGCATGGATTGGAAAGCCTCTGACGACGCCGCGCTGATCGAAACCCTCGCCACCGCTCTGGCGCAGGCGACGGGCCTCACGGCGTTGTTTCTTTCCGGCAGCCACGGACGGGGCAGCGCCGATCGCTTTTCCGACATCGACCTGGTCGGCCTCACCGACAACAGGACCGCCGCCGTGGCCGCCTTGCACGCCGCGCTGGAGGCCGGGCCGGGCGTGGTGTACTTTCAGGAGCTGTTCGGCGGGCGGCTGTGCAATGCGATCACGCCGGAATGGCGCAGGGTGGATCTGTTTCTGCCCGACGGGCTGGAGGGCCATGCGCAAAATCTGCTGGTGCCGCTGCATGACCCGGTCGGCTTGCACGCCACACTGCCCGAAGCCCTTCCCCCTGCCGCGCCCTCGCCCGCCCGGGTCTCGTCCATCACCAACGAGTTCCTCCGCGTTCTGGGCCTTTTGCACGTGGGCGCGGGCCGGGGCGAGGACGTGCTGCTGGTCCGTGGCCTCGGGATCCTGCGTGACAAGCTGGCCGAGCTGATGCTGGAGGAGGTGCCCGAGCCCGACAAGGGCGGCGCGCTGCACCCCTCCCGCCTTCTCCCGCCCGAAGACATGGCCATCCTCATTGCCCTGCCCTGTCCCGGCCCCGACCGCGCCGCGCTTCTGGCGGGCTATGCCGAGGTTGCGGGGGGCTTCCTGCCCCGTGCCCGGGCGCTGCACACGCGCATCGGGCTCGACTGGCCCGGGGCCTTCGAGGCCGCCACGCGCGCGGTTCTGCGCCGGGAGCTTGCGCTGGAGCTGCCGTAGGGCAGGACGTGCCCCACCATCCCGCGCAGCCCTTGCGCCCTGCACCCGATTCCGGCTAGAGCCAGTGCAAACAAGGCGATGTTAGCGGTAACGTGACCCCGGAGGACTCCATGATCATCTGCGCAGGCGAAGCCCTGATCGACATGCTGCCGCGCGCAGGCGCCGACGGGGAGGCAATGTTTCTGCCTGTCTGCGGCGGCTCGGTCTATAACACCGCCATCGCGCTTGGACGGCTGGGCTCTGATGTCGGGCTGGTGTCGGGCGTCAGCACCGACATGTTCGGCGCGCAACTGGTCGAGGGGCTCGCGGCGTCGAAGGTTGCGCCCGACCTGCTCATGCGCGCCGACCGGCCCACCACGCTCGCCTTCGTGCGCCTTACGGGAGGGCAGGCGGAATATGCCTTCTTCGACGAGGGCAGCGCCGGTCGGATGATCCGGGTGAAGGATCTGCCGGCCCTGCCCCGCTCTGCAAGGGCGCTGTTCTTCGGGGGCATCTCGCTGGCAGTGAAGCCCTGCTGCGACACCTACTTCTCCCTGATGAAGCGCCACTCCAGATCCAAGCTCATCATGATGGACGTGAACGTGCGCCCTGATTTTATCCCCGACGAGGCGGAGTATCGCGCCCGCACCGAGGCGATGCTGGCCCATACCGACATCCTCAAGCTCTCCGATGAAGACCTGATGTGGATGTTCGGCGATGCCGACCCGGCCGCCCATGCCGAGGCGCTGCTGGCCAAGGGGCCGAAGATGATCTGCATCACCGAGGGCGCACGGGGCGTCACCGCCTACCTCGCCTCGGGCGCCCATACCGTGCTGGCCGAGCGGGTCGAGGTGGTCGATACCGTTGGCGCGGGAGATACCTTCAACGCGGGCGTTCTGGCGGGGCTTGACCGGGCCGGGGCGCTCTCCAAGGCGGCGCTGGCCAAGGGGCTGCCGCAGGAGGTGGTGATCGACGCGCTCCGCCTCGGCGTGAGGGCCGCCGCCGTCACCGTGCAACGCGCCGGGGCCAACCCGCCCTGGGCTGGGGAGCTGGCGTGAGGGCGCTGCTGCAACGGGTGCTCGAGGCCTCCGTCACCGTCGATGGCGCGCGCCTCTCCGAGATCGGGCCGGGCCTGCTGGTGCTGGTCTGCGCGATGGAGGGCGACACGAAGGCCGAGGCCGAAAAGCTCGCCGCCCGCGTCGCCAAGCTGCGCATCTTTCAGGACGAGGCGGGCAAGATGAACCGCTCGGTCACCGACACCGGCGGGGCGGCGCTTGTCGTCTCCCAGTTCACCCTGGCCGCCGACACCCGCCGCGGCAACCGTCCCGGCTTCTCCACCGCCGCCGCGCCCGAGACCGGCCGCGCGCTTTATGAGCATTTCGCCGAGGCGCTGGCCGGGCTCGGTGTGCCAGTACAGCGCGGGCGCTTCGCGGCCGACATGAAGGTGGCCCTCGTCAACGACGGCCCCATCACCATCTGGCTCGACACCGAGGGTTGAACCACGCGGGCATCGGCGCTAGGTAGCAATGCGTTATAACATAACGGCCTCACCATGTCTGACCCAACCGGCTTTGCGCCCCACGATCACCGCGCCTGCGTCTCTTCGGCCCTGGCCGCCGCCGAGGCCGCCTGCGCGGAGCGGGGCGCCCGGCTGACACCGCTGCGCCGCCGCGCGCTGGAAATCCTGCTGGAAAGCCACAAGGCGCTCGGCGCCTATGACCTGCTGGAGCGGCTCGCCGCCGAGGGGCTGGGAGACAAACCGCCGGTGGCCTACAGGGCGCTGAACTTTCTGACGGAGCAAGGCTTCGTGCACCGGATCGAGCGGCTGAATGCCTACGTCGCCTGCGCCCACCCCGAGGCGGGCGAGGGCCATGGCGCCGCCTTCCTGATCTGCCGCGACTGTGGCCGGGTGGCCGAGGCGCTGGCCTCCGAGGCGCCACTCGCCGCCGATGCGCGCGGCGCGGGCTTCGCTGTGGAAGATGCGGTGGTGGAGGCGCGCGGCCTCTGCCCGCAGTGCCAGCCAGGCAGCCGTCCGTGACCGCCCTGATCGAGGTGCAGAACGTCACCCTTGCGCGGGACGGGCAGGTGGTGCTCGAGGGCGTCTCAGCGCGCTTCGAGCCGGGCGAAATCACCACCATCGTCGGCCCCAACGGCTCGGGAAAGACCAGCCTTCTCAAGGCCCTGATCGGTGAACTCCCCCCTATGAAGGGCAAGGTCCGCCGCGCGCCCGGCCTGCGCCTGGGCTATGTGCCGCAAAAGCTCGCGCTCGATCCGACCCTGCCGATGACGGTGGCGCGCTTCTTGTCGCTGCCCCGCCGGGTGAGCGCCGATGCAAGGGGCCGGGCCCTACGCTACGCGGAGGTGGCCGCGCTGGAACACCGGCAACTGGCCGATCTCTCCGGCGGGCAGCTTCAACGCGTGCTTCTTGCCCGCGCCCTGCTTGCCGAACCCCAGATCCTCCTGCTCGACGAGCCCACCCAAGGCCTCGACCAGCCCGGCCAGGCGGCCTTCTACCAGCAGATCGAGCATGTGCGCGACAGCATCGGCTGCGCCGTGGTGATGGTCAGCCACGAGCTGCACGTGGTGATGAGCGCGTCCGACCGGGTGATCTGCCTCAACGGCCACGTCTGCTGCGAAGGCACCCCCGATGTGGTGCGCAACTCCGCCGAGTATCGCGCCCTCTTCGGCGCCGGCACCCATGGCGCGCTGGCGCTCTACCGCCACCACCACGACCATTCCCACGATCACCCGCATGACCATCCTCATGACCACGACGCCGCACATGACCACGCGCACTGACCGCCCCAACACCCCGATTTTTCGCAGGAAAATCGTGATTCCCCGGGGTGCCCATGCTGGATGATTTCCTCGTCCGCGCCGCGCTTGCCGGGGTCGGGGTGGCGCTTGTCTCGGCACTGCTCGGCTGCTTCGTGCTCTGGCGCCGCATGGCCTACTTCGGCGATGCCACTGCCCATGCCGCCCTGCTCGGCGTGGCGATCTCGCTGGGCTTCGGCATCTCCATCCTTGTCGGCGTCGCCGTCGCCGCACTCGGCATGGGGCTGGCCATCACCCTGCTCTCGGGCCGCCGCACCGGGACAGATACGCTGCTGGGCGCGCTGGCCCACTCCGCGCTGGCCGCCGGGCTGCTCGCGGTGGCGCTCATTCCCGGGGGGGCGCGGCTCGATCTCGAGGCCTATCTCTTCGGTGACATCCTCGCCGTGTCGCGCGCCGATCTCGGGCTGATCTGGGGCGGGGTGGCTGTGGTCTGCGCTGCGCTGATCTGGCGGTGGCAGGCGCTGCTCGTCACCGTTGTCTCACCCGACCTCGCCCGCGCCTCCGGCATCAACCCCAAGCGCGAGAACATGCTGCTCGTCTTCGCCCTTGCGCTCACCGTGGCCGTGGCGATCAAGGTGGTGGGGGCGCTGCTGATCACCGCCATGCTGATCCTGCCCGCCGCCGCCGCCCGCCCGCTGGCCCGCACGCCCGAGGCCATGGCCGTACTTGCGGTGGTGCTGGCCGCCGCCGCCGCCCTCGGCGGACTGCGCCTGTCTTATCAGCTCGATAGCCCGACTGGCCCCAGCATCGTCTGCACGGCGGCCGCTTTCTTCGCGCTCACCGCCCTCGCCCGGCCGCTGCTGCGCCGCCGCCAGGCATGAACGGGCTATTCACTGCCGCCCCCGGCGCACGCCTCTTCGGCCCCGACGGCCCGCAGCCGCTGACGCCGCCCTCCGTACGCACCACGGAGGCCGATCTTCTGCGCGCCGCCCTCGCTGCCGCGCCCACGGCCACCTTCCGCCTTGCCCCGCCGCAGCTGCACCTCGGCCCCGCGCAGAGCCCGCCAGCCTTTGAAACTCTCACCGGCGGCACCACCGGCGCGCCACGCATCATCCGCCGCAGGCAGGCCAGCTGGATCGCAAGCTTCGAGGTGAACCGCGCGGCGTGGTCGCTTGGGTCCGGCACGCGGGTTGCAACCCTCGGCAGCCTCACCCACTCGCTCACCCTCTACGGCGTGCTGGAGGCGCTCCACTGCGGCGCCGAGGCCCACTTGCTTCACGGGCTGCGCCCCGACCGCCAGCAGAAGGCGCTGGCCGCCGGGCTGCTCGCGGTGGCGCTCATTCCCGGGGGGGCGCGGCTCGATCTCGAGGCCTATCTCTTCGGTGACATCCTCGCCGTGTCGCGCGCCGATCTCGGGCTGATCTGGGGCGGGG
>NZ_QTNQ01000123.1 GCF_018424695.1 Vannielia litorea | reverse complement strand
CCGCCAGGCAGCAAGAAAGCTGCGCGCGCCGTAGACGATCAGAAAGGCCGCGCCGCCCCAGCGGAACCACGGCAGGAGCGCGGGCATCACATCGGCCAGCAGCGCAAAGCCCGCCACCCCCGCCGCGATCAGCACCGCGTCCGAAAGGCCGCAGGCCAGCGCCACCTCCAGCACGAAAGCCCGGCGCAGCCCCTGTCGCAGCACAAAGGCGTTTTGCGCCCCGATCGCCACGATCAGGCTCAGCCCGAGCGAAAACCCCGCAAATCCCGCATCCCACATCATATAGTCCTCTCTGCCCGGTCCGCCTAAAGGTTGGGGTGAGATAAGCCTAGTGAAAGATACTATGGCCTGTTAAGCATTGCTTATGTTCACCGACCCCGCCCTTCTGGCCCTCCACGCCATCCTGCGCACCGGCTCCTTCGAGGCGGCGGCGGCCCGGCTCAATGTGACACCCCCGGCCATTTCGCAGCGCATCCGCAAGCTGGAAGAGCAAATGGGCACCGCTCTGGTCCAGCGCGGCAGCCCCTGCACGCCCACGGCCACCGGCGCGCGTCTCTACCGCCACGCCGAGGAAATGGGCCTGCTGTCGCGGGCGCTTGCGCGCGATCTCGGCCAACCCGTTGCCCCCGCCACCCTGCGCCTCGCGGTCAACGCCGACAGCCTTGCAACCTGGTTCGTGGAGGCCATGGCCGGGGTGGAGGGGATCAGCTTCGACCTGGTGATCGACGACGAGGACCATTCCGCCGACTGGCTGCGCCGGGGTGAAGTGCTGGCCGCCATCTCCGCCCAGCCCGGCCCGGTGCAGGGCTGCGATGTGCACCCGCTGGGCGCGCTTCGCTACCACGCCACCTGCGCGCCCGCCTTCGCCGCGCGGCACTTTCCCGAAGGCCCCACGGCAGAGGCGCTCGCCCGCGCGCCCTGTCTCACCTTTTCCCTGAAGGACCGGCTCCAAAGCCAATGGATGCAGGCCGCATGCGGCGCGCACCCCGCACCGCCACTGCACATCCTGCCCGCCACCACCGCCTTCATCGACGCCGCCCGCGCGGGCCTCGGCTGGGGCATGAACCCCGCACCCCTCGCTGCGCCGCACCTTGCCTCCGGCACCCTCGTGGAGCCCAAACCGGGCCTGACCCTCGACCGCCCGCTTTACTGGCTGGTCTCGCGTCTCGCCGCCCCCGCACTGGCCGATCTCACCACCTCGGTGCGCGCAGCCGCCCGGACCCACCTCGTCTCGGCGCAACAGGAAGAATTTTAAAGAAAATTCTTCCCCGCACGAAAATTCTTCATGAAGAATTTTGCTCCGCCCGGCGGAAAATCCTTCGCGAAGGATTTTCCGCGCGCCGATGCGATGCAGGGCTAAACCCGGTCATGGGCCGCTCCGTGCTACAGCGGCCAGAACAGCAGGATCAGCGGGATCGACACGGCAACCACCAGGATCTCCAGCGGCAGCCCCATGCGCCAGTAGTCGCCGAAGGAATAGCCCCCCGGCCCGAGGATCAGCGTGTTGTTCTTGTGCCCGATTGGGGTGAGAAAGGCCGAGGAAGCTGCCACCGCGACAGCCATCAGGAAGGGGTCGGGAGACACGCCCAGCGAGTTCGCCATCTGGATGCCGATGGGCGCGGCCACGATGGCCGTGGCCGTGTTGTTCAGCACATCCGAGAGCGACATGGTCACCACCATCAGGATGGTCAGAATCGCCCAGGCCGGCCAGCCCTCCGTCAGTCCGACGAGCCCGCCCGCAATCAGCTCTGTCCCGCCCGACTCCTCCAGCGCCGCCCCCAGCGGGATCATCGACCCCAACAGCACGACGACGGGCCACTCGATGTGGGTGTAGAGCTCGCGAAGGGTGAGGATCTTGGTCAACACGTAGCCGACGATGACAAGGCCCAGCGCCACCGGCAGGTAGACCAGCCCGAAGGAGGCCGCGGCCACCGCAGCGCCGAACAGGCCGATGGCCAGCCATGTCTTGCTGTCCTGCGTCACCGCCAGCCCCCGGTCGGCCAGGGGCATGGCGCCGACCCACTCCGTCACCTCGGCAGACCGGTCATTGGGCACCAGCAACAACAGGATGTCACCGGGTTTGACGATCTCCTTGCGCACCTGGCTCGTGATCCGCTTGCCCTGCCGCGAGATGCCCATCAGTACCGTCCGCTGCCGCCAGCTCAGCCCGATGCCATGGGCAGAGCGCCCGGCAATCCGCGCGCTCTCGGGCACCACCACCTCGATCAGCCCCAGCCCCTCGCCCGCATCGGCCTCGGCCAGCAGCTCGCGGCGCTTTTCGTCGGAGAAGGTGAGGCCGTGAGAGGCGCGAAACTCGTCCAGCGCATCGGGCACCGCCTCCAGCACCAGCGCGTCTTCCGCCTCAACCTTGGTCAATCGTTGCGCGCCGTAGAGCCGCTTGCCACCCCTGACGAGGCCCATGATGGCCACATCGGCCTTGTCGGCGGCTTCCTCGATCTCGCGCACCCGAAGCCCGACGAACTTCGAGCCCTCGGGCACGGTCAGCTCGGCGATGTAGTTCTTCATCTCCCCCGCCTGCACCGCGCCCGCAGCGTTCTCGGTGCTGGGAATCAGCCGCCAGCCGCCCAGCGCCACGAAGGCGAGCCCGGCAATGGCGGTGAGCGCGCCTACCGGGGCGAAGTCGAACATCCGGAAGGGCTCGCCCAGCGCATCGCCCCGGACGGCGGCGATGATGATGTTGGGGGGCGTTCCGATGAGCGTGGCCATGCCGCCGAGGATGGTGGCAAAACTCAGGGGCATCAGGCTCTGGCCGGGCGAGCGCCCCGCCTTGCGCGAGGTCTGGATATCCACCGGCATCAACAGCGCCAGCGCGGCGACGTTGTTCATGAAAGCACTGAGAAGCCCGCCGACACCGCCCATCAGCGCGATATGTCCGCCCAGCCCCCGCGCCGAGTTGACGAGCGTGCGGGTGATCAGCAGCACCGCGCCCGAGTTCACCAGCCCGGCGGAGACGACGAGCACCAGCGCCACCACGATGGTCGCCGGATGGCCAAAGCCCTCGAAGGCCCGTTCGGACGGCACGAGGCCCAGCACGACGCCGGTGAGCAGCGCAGTGAAGGCCACCAGATCATAGCGAAACCGCCCCCAGATCAGCAGTCCGAAGACCGCTCCGAAGAGCGCGAAGAGTGTCATCTGTTCGCCGGTCACGGCTGCCTGCCCCCTGTTTTCTGCCCGCCGATCATGGCCTCCCCGCCGCCGGAAGGAAAGCCGCCACGCACCTTGCCCCCGGCCCCCGCTCTGCCCTATATAGCCCGCCAGATCAGGCACACAGCATCAAACGGAGGCCCCCATGGCCGGCCATTCCAAATGGGCGAACATCCAGCACCGCAAAGGGCGGCAGGATGCGGCTCGCTCCAAGCTCTTCTCCAAGCTCGCCAAGGAAATCACCGTGGCCGCCAAGATGGGCGATCCTGACCCCGACAAGAACCCACGGCTCAGGCTGGCGGTGAAGGAAGCCAAGTCCAACTCGGTGCCGAAAGACGTGATCCAGCGCGCCATCGACAAGAGCCAGGCCGCGGGCGGCGACGACTACAAGGAGATCCGCTACGAGGGCTACGGCCCCGGCGGCGTGGCGGTGATCGTCGAGGCTATGACCGACAACCTCAACCGCACCGCCTCCACCGTGCGCTCGACCTTCGGCAAGCACGGCGGCAACCTCGGCGAAACCGGCTCCGTCGCCTTCATGTTCGAGCGCAAGGGGCAGGTCACCTACCCCGCCGACGCGGGCGACGAGGACACGGTGATGATAGCCGCCATCGAGGCCGGGGCGGAAGATGCCGAAAGCTCCGAGGAAGGCCATGTCATCTGGTGCGCCGACACCGACCTCAACGACGTGTCCAATGCGCTGGAAGCCGAGCTGGGCGAAAGTGAAAGCGCCAAGCTGGTCTGGCGCCCGACCACGACCACCGAACTTGACCTTGAGGGCATGCAAAAGCTGATGCGCCTGATCGAGGTGCTGGAGGATGACGACGACGTGCAGCGCGTCACCGCCAACTTCGAGGTTTCCGACGAGGTGATGGAACAGCTTTCGGCTTGAGCCGCCGCTATTCAATTGCGCGCCTTGCGGCGCATTCGATTTTGGTGTTGGGCGCGGGCTGCGAGGCTTGCGCCCTTTTCGTGGGCGGTGTGGGCAGACCGGCCCGAGGGCCAGAAAAGATTTGAGGCCTCCGGCGGGGATATTTGAAGAGCAATGAGAGACAGAAGCGGGCGACGAAACCTCGCCCCCCGCCCCTGACAGAGCATCTCGCTCTCATCGCTCACGGTCATCGCCGTCCCCGGCTGTACCGTGCAGCCATCATGGCGCGTTAAGGTTAATGAACCCTATATCCCTCATTGCTTTTTGATAAAGCTGCGGGGGTGTCGCACCGCAGGTGCGCCTTTAAAGCGAGGGTGTGAAACCCCACTGCTTAGCGGTTCCGCCGGGCACCCGGGTTAGGGCAAGGGTGCCCGGCGGCAGGCCTATCTCCGCCGAAATCGCTTGCGGTTACGCTCCAGAAACTCCGCCACCATGCCCGGCAGCCCGCTGCGCGCACGCCCCTTGAGGTAGAGCACGCCCGAGCCCGCGCCGACCAGCCCGCCGAGGGCGTCCACGATGATATCGGTCATCGTATCCACCAGCCCCGATTTCTGCATGTTCATGCCGAAGCCCTGATCCATCGCGAATTCGAACACCTCCCAGAGCGCCCCGATCGTCATCGCGAAGCAGAAGGCGAAGAGGCCCATCGCCCAGGGCGGGGCGGCGTAGCGATCGCCCTGAAACAGGAGGAAGACGAGGATGAAGCCAATCAGCCCGAACCCCACCGCCGAGCCGCCGTGCAGCAGGATGTCCCACCACCAGAAGCGGTCGTAGAAATCCCAGACCTCGCCGAAGAACAGGGTGGCAACGATGAAGAAGGTGAGCGCCGCCATGAAGCTGCGCGGAATGAACAGTTCGAACTGCCGGGCGAGAGCCATCGGCACCAGCGTCAGCCCGAAGGTGGTGACTGCGATAAAGGCCGTGGGGTAGCGCCCCACCCAGAGCGACTCGGCCAGTGCGGCTGCCAGGATGAGCCAGAGTGCCTTGGTGAACCAGCCTGCCTGCGCCATTTCGCCCCTCTTGGCATCGCGCCCCGCGATACCGACATGAATACCATGAGCCCATCATCGCCCATCCGGGTCGCCAGCTACAACCTCCGCAAATGCCGCGGCACCGACGGGCGCCGCGACCCGGGACGCGTGCTGGCTGTGATCGCCGGGCTCAATGCCGACGTGGTGGCGCTTCAGGAGGCCGACCTGCGCCTTGGCCCCCGCCATGCCGCCCTGCCGCCCGCGATGGTCGAGGCCGAGAGCGATTTCGAGCTGGTGCCGCTGGCCACATCCCCGGTTTCGGTGGGCTGGCATGGCAACGCGGTGCTGGTCCGCAAGGGCCTGGCCCATTCCGAGGCGCAGCGCATCGAGCTGCCGGGCCTGGAGCCGCGCGGGGCCGTTGCCGTCGAGGTGGAAGGCCTGCGCCTTGTGGGCGTGCACCTCGGCCTGCTGCGCAGCTCCCGCAGGGCCCAGTTGCACCACCTGCGCGCCCGGCTCGAGGCGCTGCCCCCCCGCCCCACCGTCATCACCGGCGATTTCAACGAATGGCGGGCGGCCCGCGGGCTGGAGCCACTCGCGGGCGCTTTCGAGACCCACGCCCCGGGCCGCAGCTTTCCAACCCGGCGGCCCTTGGCCGCGCTGGACCGGCTCGCGCTCTCGCCGGAGCTCACGCTGGAGGCCGCCGGTGTCGAGGCCGGCCCGCTGGCACGGCGCGCCTCCGATCACCTGCCGATCTGGGCCGATATCGCGCGCGCGGCCTCGTAGGGTGCGCATTCATGGCGCACCCGCGCGGTTTCAGAAAAAGCTCAGCGGGTCCACGTCCACCTGCACCCGCACCCGGTTCGGCCAGTCGAACTGCGCCAACCAGGCCGTCACCGCGCCCTGCACCGGCGCCGTCTTCTCGGCCTTGATCAGCAGCCGCACCCTGTCCCGCCCCCGGATGCGCGCGATCGGCGCGGGCGCAGGGCCAAACACCTGCGCGCCGATGGCCCGCAGCGGCTCGGCCTGCCGCGCCATGGCCATGCCCAACGCATTCACGTCCTCCAGCTCGGGCGAGCTGAGAACGATACCCACAAGTCGGCCATAGGGCGGCACCCCTGCGGCCTTGCGCTCCTCTGCCTCGGCGCGCCAGAAGGCCTCTTCCTCGCCCGAGAGGATCGCGCGGATCACCGGATGTTCGGGCTGGTAGCTTTGCAGCACGGCGAGCCCCGGGGCCTCGGCGCGGCCCGCGCGCCCCGCCACCTGCCGCATCAGCTGAAAGGTCTTCTCCGCCGCCCGCAGGTCGCTCCCCTGCAAGCCAAGATCGGCGTCGATCACCCCCACCAGCGTCAGCAGCGGAAAGTTATGCCCCTTGGCGACCATCTGCGTGCCGATCACGATGTCCGCCGCCCCGCCCGCGATGCCCTCCACCGCTGCCTTCAGCGCCCGGGCGCTGCCGAACAGGTCGGACGACAGCACCGCGACCCGCGCGTCGGGAAACAGCGCCTTCACCTCTTCGGCCAGCCGCTCCACCCCCGGCCCCACCGGGGCCAGCTTGCCCTCGGCCCCGCAACTCGGGCACACCTCGGGCACCGGCTCGGTATGGCCGCACTGGTGGCACATCAGGCGCTTCAAAAACCGGTGTTCCACCATCCGCGCATCGCAATCGGGGCAGGCCACCTGATGCCCGCAGGCCCGGCAGATCGTCACCGGCGCATAGCCGCGACGGTTGAGGAAGAGCAGCGCCTGCTCCCCCTTCTCCATCCGGTCGCGCACCAGCCCCTGCAGGGTCGGAGACACCCACTTGTCGCTCGGCAGCCCCTCCACCCGCATGTCGATCGCCCGCATCTCAGGCAGCACCGCCGCGCCGAACCGCGAGGTCAGCTCCAGCCGCGTATATTTCCCGGCCTCCGCATTGGCCCAGCTTTCCAGCGAGGGCGTGGCCGAGGCCAGCACCACCTGCGCGCCTTCGATGCTCGCCCTCAGCACCCCCATGTCGCGGGCCGAATAGGTCACGCCATCTTCCTGCTTGTAGGAATTGTCATGCTCCTCATCGATCACGATGAGGCCCAGCTCGCGGAAGGGTAGAAACAGCGCCGAGCGCGCGCCCACGACAAGCGAGGCCCCGCCCTCGCCCACCATCTTCCAGCAGCGCCGTCGCTCGGTGACGGTGACGCCGTGGTGCCACTCGGCGGGCCTGGCGCCGAAGCGGGCCTCGACCCGCGCCAGGAACTCCTGCGTCAGCGCGATTTCCGGCAGCAGCACCAGCGCCTGCCGCCCCTGTTTCAGGCATTCCGCAACCGCCTCCAGATACACCTCCGTCTTGCCCGAGCCGGTGACCCCCTTCAGCAGCGTGGTGCCATACTCCCGCGAGGCGACCCCCGCCCGCAGCGCTGCCGCCGCCTCGGCCTGCTCCGCGTTCAGCGCCTTTCCGCCATAGTCCGGGTCCAGCGCCGAATAGGGCACATCGCGCGAGGCCAGCTCTTCACTCACCGCGCCCAGCTTCACCAGCCCTTTCACCACGCCTGTCGACACGCCTGCGATCTCCGCCAGCTCACCTAAAGTGAAGGACAGGCCGCCATGCTCTTCCAGCACCGCCAGCACCCGCTCGCGCGCGGGAGTCATCCGGTCTACCTCGCCCTGCCCGGGCCGATAGACCTTGCGCATCCCCGGCGGCGTGGCGAGGCCGGGGGCGCGGGTGGCCATCCGCAGCATCTGGTGCATATCGGTCAGCGTGTAGGCCCCGGCGCGGGTCAGAAACTCGCGCATGCCCGCGCCCATCGGCGCCACATCCAGCACCTCGGCCACGCGGCGCAGCTTGGCCCGGTCAAACCCGCCCTCGCCCGGCCCCCAGACCTGTCTCCTATAC
>NZ_QTNQ01000122.1 GCF_018424695.1 Vannielia litorea | reverse complement strand
GGGCTTACCTTCGAGGTTGCACCGGGCGAGGTGCTGGTGCTGCGCGGGCCGAACGGGGTGGGGAAGACCTCGCTGCTACGCGTGCTGGCCGGGCTGGCGGAGCCGCTGGAGGGCGGGGTGGAGAGCGAGGGCGCGGGTTATGCCGCCCATGCCGACGGGCTGAAGGCGACGCTCACAGTGCAGGAAAACCTTGCTTTTTGGGCGGAGCTGCATGGGCAGGGCCTGGGCGACGCTCTGGAGCGGATGAACCTTTCGGCGCTCGCCGAGAGGATGGCCGGGAGCCTGAGTGCCGGGCAGAAGCGGCGACTGGGGCTGGCGCGGCTCTTGGTGACGGGGCGGGCGCTGTGGTTGCTCGATGAGCCGACGGTATCTCTCGACGCGGCCTCGGTGACGCTGTTTGCCGGTGTGGTGCGCGCGCATGTGGCGGCGGGCGGTGCGGCGGTGATCGCCACGCATATTTCGCTGGGGCTGGAGGAGGCGCGGGTGTTGGAGCTGGGCGCGTTCAGGGCTGTCGAGCGGGCCGCGCCCGGCGGGTTTGACGAGGCCTTCCTGTGATGTGCGGGCGGAAAAATCTTCACGAAGATTTTGCGGGCGGGGGCAAAAATCTTCCTGAAGATTTTTGGGGCTGGAAGAATTTTCCTGAAAATTCTTCTGGTCGGAGGCCGGGGGCATGAGGGCGTTGTTGCTGCGCGATATGCGGCTGGCGGTACGCGCGGGCGGGGGCTTTGGGCTGGCGCTGGCGTTCTTCCTGATCGTCGTGACCCTGGTGCCCTTTGCGGTGGGGCCGCAGCCCGAGGTGCTGGGCGAGATCGCGGCGGGGGTGCTCTGGATCGGGGCGTTGCTTGCCTGCCTGCTCTCGCTCGACCGGATCTTCGCGCTGGACTATGAGGACGGCTCGCTGGACTTGCTGGCCACGGCCCCGGTGCCGCTGGAGGGGGTAACGGCGGTGAAGGCCCTGGCGCATTGGCTGACCACTGGCCTGCCGCTGGTGCTGGCCGCGCCGGTATTGGCGGTGCTCCTGCACCTGCCGGGGCCGGGATTCTTGTGGCTGACGGTGTCGCTGGCGGTGGGGACACCTGCGCTTTCGGTCATCGGATGCTTTGGCGCGGCGCTGACGGTGGGGTTGAAGCGGGGCGGCTTGTTGCTCAGCCTGATCGTGCTGCCGCTTTATGTGCCGGTGCTGATTTTCGGGGCCGAGGTGGCGCGGCGGGGCGTGGATGGGCTTGCCGTTGGCACACCGCTGGCGCTTCTTGGTGGCTTGACCGCGGGCGCGGTGGCGTTGCTGCCTTTCGCGGCGGCTGCGGCAATACGTATCAACCTGCGCTGAGGGGCTCCGGGGTATGTGTATTGAGCCGAGACGGGACGGGGCCTAGGGTGCGCGGCATGTCGCTTTGGGAATATGCAAATCCGGTGAAATTCATGGCCACGAGCGGCCGGATTTTGCCTGCCTGTGCGGTGCTTGCCGGGCTGGTGACGCTGGTGGGCGTCTGCTGGGGCTTTTTCGCCACGCCGGAGGACTACAAGCAGGGCGCGACGGTGAAGATCATCTTCATCCATGTGCCGGCGGCGATGATGGCGATCAACGCCTGGGCTATGATGCTCGTGGCTTCGCTGATCTGGGTGGTCCGCCGCCACCACGTGAGCGCGCTGGCCGCCAAGGCCGCCGCCCCGGTGGGGGTGGCGATGACGCTGATCGCCCTGTTCACTGGCGCGGTCTGGGGGCAGCCGATGTGGGGCACCTGGTGGGCCTGGGACCCGCGGCTGACGTCCTTCCTGATCCTGTTCCTGTTCTACCTTGGCTACATGGCGCTTTGGGCCGCGATCGACGACCCGGACACCGCCGCCGACCTGACCTCTGTGCTCTGCCTCGTTGGGTCGGTCTTTGCGATCCTCAGCCGCTATGCGGTGAACTTCTGGAACCAGGGGCTGCATCAGGGCGCCTCGGTGCTGCGGGCCGGGGCGGTGACGGGCAGCGACACGGAGGAGAAGGTGAGCAACGTCTATGCGCTGCCGCTCTTTGTTTCGATGGCGGGGTTCTTCCTGCTGTTTCTCGCGCTGGTGCTGATGGGCACGCGCACGGAAATCCGCGCGCGACGGATCAAGGCGCTGGAGGCGCGGGCGCGGATGGCCGATGCCTGAGCTTGGAAAATACGCCGCAGAGGTGCTGCTGGCCTATGCCGGTTCCATCGCGATCCTGGCCGGGCTGCTCATCGTGACGCTGCGGCGCGGTGCGAAGGTGCGGGCGCGGTTGCGGCAGATGGAAGAGGGCCGGAAATGAAACCGCTTTATTTTGTGCCCTTCGGGGTGATCTTCTTGATCGGCCTGGCCTTTTGGTGGGGCAACGGGCGGGAAGGGCAGAACGAGCTGCCCTCGACCATGATCGGCCGGCCCGCGCCGGAGCTGACCCTCGCGGCGATGCCGGGGGAGCCGGAGTTCAGCCGCGAGATGCTGGACGCCGAGGGGCTGAAGCTGGTGAACTTCTGGGCCAGCTGGTGTGCGCCCTGCCGGGTGGAGCACCCGAACCTCGTGAAGCTGGCGGAGGCGGGGGTGCCGATTTACGGCATCAACTTCAAGGACGACCCGGCGAAGGCGGCGGATTTCCTGGCCGAACTGGGCAACCCCTACACCGCCATCGGCGCGGACGTGGAGGGGCGCAGCGGCTTTGCCTGGGGGGCCTATGGGGTGCCGGAGACCTATCTGATCGACGGCGAGGGCCGCATTCTTGCCCGTGTCGCCGGGCCTGTGACCACCTCGACCTTTGGCCGTGATCTGGGCCCGGCCCTTGAGGCGGCGGGGATCGAGGTGGATCTCTCCGACTAGGCCACGCTCCGGGGTGTCACGGGGCGGTGGGCGTAGAGCCTGCGGGCTGCCAGCAGGGCGAGGAGCGCAACCAGCGTGGCGGTGCCCCAGAGCGCGGCGAGCGGCGGGGCGGTGGCCCCGGTTCCAAGCGCGGGCACCAGCCCGGTGAGGCTTGCGATCCATCCGAAGAGCCCGGCGCCGGTGGCGAAGCCCAATGTCTGCACGGTGGGCATGAAGGAGGCGGTGCGGGCGCGCTCGGCTTCCGGCGCGGCCTCCATGATAAGCTGGTTGGCCGGCCCCCAGGAGAGGCCGAAGGCGGCGCCCGAGAGGGACTGGCCCAGCAGCACCAGCGGCAGGGTGGCGGTGATGAAGCCTGTGCCGACGCAGGCTGCCCCCGCCACCTGAAGCGCGGGTGCAAAGCGCAGCGCGGCCTGCCTGTGGTGGGCGGGCAGGCGGCCCGCGACCATGGCCCAGCAGCTCCAGTTGAGCGCCATGGTGACCACGACCCAGCCGGTGAGGATCGTGGAAAGGCCGAAGATGGCGCGGGTGCAGAGTGCGGTGAAGATCGACGAGACGCTTTGCGCGACGGGCATCAGGAAGATGAGCCAGGTGCCCGCGCCCAGCGGTGTCAAGGTGAAGGCCTCGGAGGGAAAGAACCGGGGCAGGGGGCGGCGGCGATCCACCGTCAACGCCAGCGCCAGAAGGGCGAGGCCGAGGGCGGACACGGGCGCGGCGGGCAGGGCGGAGGGGAGCGCCAGCAGAGCGGCGCCTGCGAGGCAGAGGGCGACGGGGCCGAGCGGGGTGCGGCGCCTGGCCACGAAGCCATCGGCCCGGCGGCCCGGCAGGATCAGCGCGGCGGCGGCCAGGAATGTCAGCGCCAGCGGCAGGCCGGTGAGCATGGCGAAGGGCCAGCCCGCGTGTTCGGTGGCATAGCCGCCCGCGAGCGGCCCCAGCGCGGCGGCGAGGGCCCAGACGGTGGCCTCCACGGCAAAGACCCGCGCCACGATGGAGGCGGCAAAGAGCTGGGGGATGAGCGAATAGCACAGCGCGGCGATCACCCCGTCGGAAACCCCCTGCAAGGCGCGCCCGAGCGCGAAGGCCGGCCCGTTCCAGGCCAGCGCCGTCAGCGCGGTGCCGGCCAGAAAGCAGGCCGCCGCGCCGAGCGCCGTGGTACGCGCGCCAAACCGCACCCGAATCTCGGCCGAGGTGACGCCGCCGGCCACCACGCCGATGAAGAAAAGCGCATAGACCAGCGGGAGCATGGGCAACGCGCCGAGATCGTCCATTGCAACCGGGATCGAGGCCGAAATGGCGAGATCGTTGAAGGCGTGCATGCCGATCCCGGCCGAGATGGCCAGCACCGGGCCACGGGTGCCGGGGGCGAGCAGGGACGGTGCGGAGCGGGGTGTTGAAGCGGTCATGGGGCGACCGTGCGGCCTCAAGCATGGTTGAGGTCAAGTGGACAATTGCACGAGGCCCTGAGCCTGCTAGGCTCGCCTCAAGAGCAGCAGCACAAGAGACAAGAGAGAGGCAAGGATGGCCGGACCGCGAAAGACAACGGGAAGCAGCAAGAGCACATCGACCGGGAAGGCCGGGACCGGCAGCCGGAGCCGCACCGGCACCAAGACCAGCGGCAGCAAGCGCGGGGCGAAGCCCGCGCCCCCGGCGATGAAGCTCGTGGAGCCCGCCCCCAAGCCCGATATCACCGTTGTCACCCCGGCCAAGCCGGTCGTTGCGGACCGCTTGATGAAGAAGCCGGAGTTGGTCGCCCGGGTGATGGAAGCCACGAGGCTGGATCGCAAGGATGTCAAACCCGTGGTCGAGGCAACGCTGGCCGAACTGGCCGCCATCATCGGGGAGGGCACCGACATGCAGATGCCCGAGCTGGGCAAGCTGATGATCCACAAGCGCAAGCCGCTGCCGAATGGCGAGATGGTGATGCTGAAACTGCGGCGAAAAACTGCGGTGAAGCCTCTTGCAGAGGACGACGACAACGGCTAAATCGCCCCCCACGGGTGATTAGCTCAGTGGTAGAGCGCTTCGTTCACATCGAAGATGTCAGGAGTTCAAATCTCTTATCACCCACCAGTTTCGGGGCCCCGCTGCTGAAAAGCGCGGGGCCTTTCACTGCCAGGGGGGCTTGATCCCGGCGCGGCTCTCGCGCTAAAGCCCTCGCCGGTTCGGGTCGTTAGCTCAGTTGGTAGAGCGCTTCGTTTACACCGAAGATGTCGGGAGTTCGAGCCTCTCACGACCCACCACTTCCTTCCAAATGATCCGGGCGGCACCGGGGCGCCGTGTGTTGGGCCCGACCGAAGCATGCCGCTTGCGCGGCGTGTCAGCGTGAGCGATGCGGCCGGTGGTCAGGCGCGGTTGCGGGCCTGGGCGGGTCAGGCGGGCCAGGTTTTCAGGATCATGTCCTTGTCGTCCTGGCTGCAGTATTTTCGGGCCCAGACGTTCTTGAACATGAAGCTGGAGATGCGCTTGCCGGATCGGTCTTTCTTGGTGCGGAATGTCGAGAGCGGGGCGCCGAGGGCGAGGTTGAGCAACTCGTAGGGGGTCAGGAAGAGGTTTCTGTCACGTCCCAGGCCGAAGAGGTAGGCGCGCACGGCCTTCTCGGCGCCGGCCATGTTGTGGTGGCTGGCCCTGTCGCTGGCGTGGCGGGGGATGGAGCTGGCCGGCATCGGTGCGCCCGGGGTCGCGCCGGTGTGGGCGGGCGCGCCGCTGAAGCGGACGCCCTCGGCACGTCCGATGGGCGCGCCCCGCCCGAACCGCTCGATCAGTGCCTCCACCGAGGCGCGATGCGACTGGTAGGCCTTGGCGGCGTCGATCATGTATTGGATCAACGCGAGATTGTTGGCCCGAGACGTCGGGTGCTCTTCGTCCTCCTCGTGGGTGGGCAACTGATACTCGGGGTGCCATTGGGCCCCGATCACCGGAGCGCCTGCGGCGCTTTCCACCGCCTCGCTGGTGCCCGGCTTGCCAGAATCGACCGCGCTTTTCTGGAGCATGTTGTTGGGCGTGACATCGAAGGGTTGCGGCGCCATGCCCGGGCGGGTGCCCATGTTGCCGGTGCGCACGGCGGACCAGTGGACGGAGTTGACATGCATCTCCGGCATCGTCTCGCCTTCCTCGAGACCCTTGCGCACCCCGGCGCGCCCGGTGGCATCTTCGAGCAGGCTGCCGGGCCGGGTGTGGATGCCGTGCTTGAACTCGCTGGACACATTGTCCATCGCGCCGGCGTGGCGGGTACGGTTGGACTTGGTGAAGCCCGAGGTCATCACCTTGCCATCGCGGTCCAGCGCGGCCAGCTCGATGGTGGAGCCGCCGTAGTTTTCCACAAGCCGCCACGAGCCGCCGCAGAGGGCGAGGATGGGCATGCCGAGCATCCGGGCCTGCTCGATCAGGTCGAGCTCGGATTGCGCCCGCTCGCGGGCGTAGGTTGCCGTGCCGCCCGGGCGCGGGGCGTTGGCCGGGTTCAGGGCCACGGCGCGGCCCCTGTTCATCTTGACCGTGGGGATCTGGGTGTCGTTGGCGTGGGGGCCGCCGGGCACCACGAGCAGGTGCATGTCGCCCAGCTCGCCGAGGTTCAGGTCGTCCGGCGTGTCTGCGCCGTCCCAGGCAAGGGAGAACACCGCGAGGTCGCCGCGCAGGTCGATGTGGTCGAAGACGGCGAGATCGCCCCGGTGGGCCACGTTGCGACCGTCGCGGCGCCAGGTGACACCGATGTTGATGGGACCGGGCATGGGCGCCTCCTGCTGCTGCCGCGTGGTGGGCGTCTGCGCGGGCGGGGGAGCGGACCCGGACCGAGAGACGCTGAGGCTAGTTAACCCAAGGGAAGGTGCGCTGTCAAAACCTTGGGCTGAGAAGGTGGCCGCGCCCTCAACCTTCAGTCGATGTGCGACGCGCCCTGGCCGGTCGCTGGACAGGCCCGCGGCCTCTCGCGTAGCCTGTTGCTACAGATTTGAGAGATTTGAGAGGGGTTTGTCATGTTCAAACCGATTTTTGTGGGCGTTGGGCTTGTGCTTTGTGCCGGTCATTCGATGGCGCAGGAGATGCCGCCCTGCGAGGCGCCGCTTTACCTTGGAGATGCGCCGGAGGGCAGCCCGGCGGAGAAGATCCACCGGATCGAGGCCTGGCCCGGCGCTTTTGGTGGCCAGGTGCAATGCATGCGCGGGGTCAAGAACGGGCAGGTGGAGCAATATTGGGCCGAGTTCCTGCCCGACTCGGGCGATACGCAGGAGCATGTGGCCTATACCGAGGGGCGCATCACCTATTACCTGAAGTTCAAGGGAGAGGAGGCCCCGGCGCGGCCGGTGGCCGATTGTGCGCGGCGCAACGGCGGCGGCTACGTGTGCCGGGTGGACATGGCGGCAGGCAAGGGGCTGTTCCTGGTGCGGTTCTTCGACGAGGCGTTGCAGTTTACCGGGCTTCGGGTGATGGCCTTTCCGGCCAGCGGTGTGGTCAACGCCACCCTGTGGGACATGGTGGGCGCGCAGGTTGAGGCCGGGAAGATGGAGATGGCGATGGAGCTGATCCTGCCCGAGCAAGAGCAGCGCTGGCCGCTGAAACGCGAGGACGAATCGCGGCCCGGTGCCCCGGTATGGGGCTTTTCGGGAGATCCTGCGTGGGAGGTGATGCAGGCGCTTTATACCAAGCGCCAGCCGGTGGTGCTGGAGACGAAGGTGAGCAACGAGGTGAACGGACAGCTTGTGACCACCACGGCCACGCATGATGTGAGCGCGGGCAACCTGACCTACCTGATCGACAAGCTCGCGAAGGTTGAGGAACTGATGGTTTCGAGCCTCGAAAAGACCAGGACGATCAAATACTGATTGCGCGCGATTGGCCGCTTGACGCGCCTGTGCCGCCCGCTTAGAAGGCCCCCTACAGCGCTGCGCGGTTGTAGCTCAGTTGGTTAGAGTACCGGCCTGTCACGCCGGGGGTCGCGGGTTCGAGCCCCGTCAACCGCGCCACGCTGTATTTGCCTTTTGGCCCATGCGCGGTTGTAGCTCAGTTGGTTAGAGTACCGGCCTGTCACGCCGGGGGTCGCGGGTTCGAGCCCCGTCAACCGCGCCACCTTCTTCCCTCTCAAGATGATCGAATTTGGCCGCTTCTGGCGGGTCTTTTGCCGTGGGGGGCCAGCCCCCCACGCCCCCCGGAGATATTTGCAGCAAGAAAATGGGGCGGGGAGGTGCTTCGT
>NZ_QTNQ01000121.1 GCF_018424695.1 Vannielia litorea | reverse complement strand
CGCCACACCCGCCCCATGGAAAAGACAGCCCTCGTCACCGGCGCCTCGCGCGGCCTCGGCGCAGCCCTCGCAGAGGCCCTCGCGCCCACCCACCACGTGATCGCCGTGGCCCGTACCACCGGCGCGCTCGAAGAGCTCGATGACCGCATCCGCGCCCGCGGCGGCGCGGCCACGCTGGCCCCCATGGACATAGCGGTAGAGCCCGCCATGGAGCAGCTGGTCAATTCCATCGCGGGCCGCTGGGGCGGGCTCGACCTCTGGATTCACACCGCCGTGCACGCCGCGCCCCTCGGGCCAACCGCGCATCTCGATGACAAGGATTGGCAAAAGAGCCTCGACACCAACCTCACCGCCACCCGGCGGCTGATCTCGCTCGTCGAGCCGCTGCTGCTGGCGCGCTCAGGCACCGCCGTCTTCTTCGATGATCCGCGCGGCGGGCAGAAGTTCTTTGGCCACTACGGCTCGACCAAGTCCGCCCAGATGGCACTGGTGCGCGGCTGGCAAGCCGAAACCGTCAACACCGGGCCCCGCGTGTTGGTGCTGGAGCCGCGCGCCATGCCCACCGGCACCCGCGCGCGGTTTTTCCCCGGTGAGGATCGCGCCCCACTCACCAGCCCCGGCGAGGAGGCCAGCCGCCTGCTGCCCGAGATTCTCGGCTGACGCCCTTCATGGCCTCCGGGCTCACCCGGCAGCCTTTTCCTCCAGCACCAGCCATTCCTCTTCGGCAGCCTCAAGCCGGGCCTGCCGCTCGGTCAACGCCTCTGTCGCTTTCCTGAACTTCACCGGCTCGCGGGTAAAAAGTTCGGGATCGCTCATCAACTTGGTGAGCTTGCCGATCTCGGCCTCCAGCCGCTCGATCTCGGCAGGCAAGGCCTCCAGTCGGTGCTTCTCGGTAAAGCTGAGGCCACCAGCCTTCGCCTTCTCCGGCGCAGGCGCGGGCTTTGGCTGAGGCTTCTTCTCCGCCACATCCGCCGCGCGCTGCCAGCGCCCGCCGCCCTGCGCTACCAGGTCCGACCAGCCGCCCGCATAAATCGTCGCGCGGCCTTCGCCCTCCAGCACTACCGAGCGGGTGGCGACGCGGTCGACGAAATCGCGGTCGTGGCTCACCAGCAGCACGGTGCCGGGGTAGTCCGAGAGCACCTCCTGAAGCAGGTCCAGCGTCTCGATATCAAGGTCGTTGGTCGGCTCGTCGAGCACCATCAGGTTGCTTTCGCGGGCCATCAGCCGGGCCAGCAGCAGCCGCGCCTTCTCGCCCCCCGAGAGCGAGCGCACCGGGGCGCGGGCTTGTGCCTCGTCGAAGAGAAAGTCCTTCAGGTAGCCCACCACGTGGCGCGGCTGGCCCCGCACCATCACCTGATCGGCCTGCCCGCTCACCCGCATCGCCGGATCGCCCGCGAGGTTCTCCCAAAGGCTCGCGTCGGGGTCGAGCGCGGCGCGCGACTGGTCAAACACCGCCATCTCCACGCCATGGCCCATCTTGATGCGCCCCTCATCGGGATCGGTCTTGCCAATGAGCATGTTGATGAGCGTCGTCTTGCCCGCGCCATTGGGGCCCACAAAGGCCACGCGCTCGCCGCGGGTGAGCTTGATGTCGAAGGGCCGCAAGATCAGCTTCTCGCCGTAACGCTTTGCAATCCCTTGCGCTTCCAGCACCACCTTCCCGCTCTTCGTGCCCTCTTCCAGCTCCAGCGCCGCCACGCCCTTGCGGCGCACCTGCCCCGCCCGCTCGGCCCGCAGTTCCTGCAAGGCCCGCACCCGGCCCATGTTGCGCTTGCGCCGGGCAGAGATGCCCTCCACCGCCCAACGCGCTTCAGCCTTGATCTTTCGATTGAGCTTGTGACGGGCCGTATCTTCCTCTTCCCAGGTCTTGTCGCGCCACGCCTCGAAGGCGGCAAAGCCCTGCTCCTGCCGCCGCACCTCGCCCCGGTCGATCCAGAGCGTGGCCCGGGTCAGCGCAGTGAGGAAGGCCCGGTCGTGCGAGATAAGGACGAAGCCCGCGCGGGTTTCGGACAGCTCCCGTTCGAGCCACGCAATCGCCTCGATATCAAGGTGGTTGGTGGGCTCATCCAGCAGCATCAGCTCGGGCGCCTCGGCAAGCAGTTTGGCCAGGGCGGCCCGGCGCCGCTCCCCTCCGCTGGCGGCCTCCACCGGCGTGTCCAGGCCAAACTTCAGCCCCTCGGCCACCGCCTCAACCCGCCAGGCCTCGCTCTCGTCCAGCCCGCTCACGGCGAATTCGCCCAGCGTGGCGAAGCCCGCCATCGTGGGCTCCTGCTCCATGTAGCCCACCCGCACACCGGGGGCGGCCACAACCTCGCCCGCGTCGGGCTCCACGAGGCCCGCCATCACCTTCATCAGCGTGGATTTGCCCGAGCCGTTGCGCCCCACCAGCGCCACCCGGTCGCCGGGCTGCACGGTCAGAGAGACCCCGTCGAAAACGGGGTTGCCCCCGAAGGTGAGCGAAATGTCGGAGAGTTGCAGAAGCGGGGCGCGGGCCATGATGCGCGTGGCCTATCCCGGCCCCACGGAAGGGTCAAGCTGTCGGGCGGGTGAAACCCACCACGCCGTCAGAACCGCCCGAACATCCGCCCGATCCTGAGCGCCGAGCGCAGCTTGCGGCGTTCCGCGTTGCCACCCTTCGCGCCGCCCATGCCGCCGTTGCGGCCAGCGCGGCGCCGCGAACGCATCAGCATCCGCAGCACCATGTTGATGAGCTGGCCGGCGTTCACTCGTCGTCCTTCTTGCCATTGCCCAGCATGCTGTCCCGGGCCGAGTTCATGCCCTGGCTCATCTTGCTGTTCATCGCGTGGCGGGCCTTGTCGGAGAACTGCATCACGATCGTGCGCCAGATCTGCGATAAAATGCTATTCATCTGTGTCTTCCTCTCTGAAAAGTTCGTCTTGGTCTTGGCTGTCGTCCGCCTCGTCCTCACCGTCTCCCAGCCCGACCATGCCCGGCGGCGGGCGGCTGTCGAGCAGGCCCGCGGCCCTGAGCTCTTTGAGCCCCGGCAGGTCGCGAGCAGATTCCAGGCCGAAGTGGTCCAGAAAATCCTGTGTCACCACATAAGTCACCGGGCGGCCCGGCGTCATGCGGCGGCGGCCGAAGCGGATCCACTCCAGCTCCAGCAGTTGGTCCACCGTGCCCCGGCTCACGCTCACGCCCCGGATCTCCTCGATCTCGGCGCGGGTGACGGGCTGGTGATAGGCCACGATGGCCAGTGTCTCGATCGCGGCGCGGGAGAGCTTGCGCGTCTCGACCGTCTCCTTCTGCATCAGGAAGCCGAGATCGGAGGCCGTGCGCATGGCCCAGGCCTCGCCCACCTTCCGCAGCTCCACGCCCCGCCCCTCGTAGCGCTTTTGCAGGTTCTCCAGCGCAACAGCAGCCTCGGCCCCGTGCGGCATCCGCGCGTTCAACTCGGCCACGGTGACGGGCTCGGCGCTGGCAAAGAGAATGGCCTCCACCATCCGCTCCTGCTCACCCATCGGCGGGGCCTCGAACAGGCTTTCCTCCACTGGCTCCAGATCATCGGGCAGGTCAACCACGGGGCACCTCCTTCAGCTTGATCTGGATCGGGGCGAAGGTGTCTTCCTGCCGGATCGTCAGGTGCCCGTGCTTCACCAACTCCAGCGAGGCGGCAAACGTGGCCGCGGTGGCAGAGCGCCGCCGCACCGGATCGTTCTCCCATCCCTCGGGCAGGTAGGTCATCAGGTTGGTCCACTCGCCCGCATAGCCTATGAGGCCGCGCAGCCGGTCCAGCGCCTGCTCCATGGTAAACAGGTTTTCCCGGTCCATGATGTAGGGGCGAAACTCGTCCTTGGTGCGCGTGCGGGCATAGGCCTTCATCAGGTCCATGAGCGTGGCGGTGTAGGTCACGCGCCGCACCCGCTCCACGCTCTCGGGAATGCCCCGGGCAAAGAAGTCGCGGCCCATCTGGTCGCGCGCCATCAGCTTCGCGGCCACGTCGCGCATCGCTGAAAGCCGCTCCAACTGGAAGGCCAGATGCGCGGCCAGTTCCTCGCCGCTCGGGCCCTCTTCCGAAGGGTCGGGCGGCAGCAGCAGCTTGGATTTCAGGAAGGCGAGCCAGGCGGCCATCACCAGATAGTCGGCGGCCAGCTCGATGCGCAGCTGCTTGGCCTTCTCCACAAAGGCCAGGTATTGCTCGGCCAGTTGCAGGATCGAGACCTTGCGCAGATCCACCTTCTGGGTGCGTCCGAGCGTCAGCAACAGGTCCAGCGGGCCCTCGAAGCCATCCACGTCGACGATCAGCGCCTCGGCGGCCAGCCGGTCGGAAACATCGCCAAAGCCCGTGGCCCCATCCTCAGCCATCTGCCGCCTGCCCTTTCAACAAGGCCGCGTGTTCGGCCTCCAATGCACTCCTGTCGATGGTATCAGGCGTGCGGCGGGCTTCCAAGGCGGCATCCACCCGCGCAAGGCTTGTTTCATTCATATCTTCGGCAATCCCGGCCAACGCTTTCAGCTCGGAGAACACCCCCTTGCAATAGAGCACCACGTCGCAGCCCGCCGCCAGTGCGGCCTCGGCCCGTTGCGGCAACGCGCCATCCAACGCTTCCATGCTCAGATCGTCGGTCATCAGCAGCCCGCCAAAGCCGATCTCCTCGCGGATCAGCGCAATCATCGCCGGGTCCACCGTGGCCGCCGTGCCGGACAGCGCCTCGTAGACGATATGGGCGCTCATGCCCAAGGGCAGATCGTTCAGGGCTTCGAAGGCGGCAAAATCGGTCACCCGCAGGTCCTCGGCGGAGGCCGAGACGCGGGGCAGCTCATGGTGGCTGTCCATGGTGGCGCGGCCATGGCCGGGGATGTGCTTGAGCACCGGCAACACCCCGCCCGCGAGCAGGCCATCGGCCACCGAGCGCGCAGCTTTCACAACCGTTTCAAGGGTTTCCCCGTAACACCGGTTGCGCAGCACCGGGTGGGTGCCTGCCTGTGCAATGTCCCCCATCGGGGCGCAATTGCCGTCGATCCCGATGGCGCGCAGATCATCCGCGATGAGCCTGTAGCGCAGCTCCATCGCCCGTGCGGCGCGCGCGGTGCCAACCTGCGCCACCTCGTCCAACGGCGGCAGCCAACTGCGCCAATGGGGCGGCCCCATGCGGTCTACCCGTCCGCCTTCCTGGTCGATGAAGATCGGGGCCTCCCAGCCCACCGCGTCGCGCAGGCCGGCGGTCAGCGCCTTCACCTGCTCAGGGTGCACAATGTTGCGCTTGAAGAGGATGAAGCCCACAGGGCTCACATCCGCAAAAAGCGCCGCCTCCTCAGGCGTCACCTCCGGCCCGTCACACCCGAAGATGTACGGAGACAACCGCGCAGGACGCTGACTCACCGCGCGCCGCCCATCGCGCACATCTCTATCGCGCCCCTCACCGCGCGACGACCGGAATGCATTCGGCCCGCTCGGCCACGAGCGCGGCGCAGAAGCGGCGCGCGTCGGAGAGGTCGGCAAAGCCCTGCGCCCGCAGGCGATAGAAGGTCTTCCCTCCGCTCTCGGCCTCCATGATCAGGCGGCTCTTTTCTACCATCAGGCTGTCGAATTGCCCGGCCAGCCTGGCCCAAAGCTGCGCGGCCTCCTCGGGGCTCTCGAAGGCGCCAAGCTGCACCAGGCGCGTGCCTGCGGGCACGGCCTCGGCCCGCGCGACTTCGGCGCTTTCGGGCACCACGGGCGCGGCCTTCTGCGCCTCCGCGCTCGGCGCGGGGGCTTCCAGCCCGGCAGGCCGCAGGCGGGGCCGCAGAGAGCGCTTCACGCCCGGCAGCTTGGCCAACTTCGCCTTCTCCGGATCCACCGGCTCAGGCGCAGCCCCCGCCTCGCCGCCCGAAAGCGGCTCCGCGCCCTCGCTCACCTGCCCCGCCAGCGCAAGCGCCACGGCAACCGGATCGTTGGGGTCCACATCGTCCGGCAGGTTCGCGGCCACAGCCATTTCGCGCTCCACCAACTCGCCATCGGCGGCCTCACTCGCTGGCGTCACCTCCTCGGCGGCGGCTTCGGCAGCCTCCACCTCGCGCTGCACCATCGCCGCCAGCGGCAGATCTTCCTCGCTCAGGGTCGCCGGGCCGGGCGCCAGGGTGATCTCGTCTGGCAGGTCTGCGGCCTCGCCCTCGGCGGCCACGTCGTTGACGGCAAGGCCGGTGTGGTCAGCCACCTCGCCGCCCGGGTCTTCCGGCGCAATCCGCATCGGGCCGTCCAGCGCAGCCACCACGGGCACGCCGGTCACGTCGCGCACCACGATCCTGTAGCCCCAGATACCCAGCCCCACGATCAACGCCAGGCTCATCGCCGCACCGGCCATGTTCACGGCCTTGGCGGCGGCTGCGCCCCGTCCGGGGGTGTCATCCCAAGTCTCGTCCTGAACCTGCTCATGGCCGTGATGTGCGGCGCCTTCCGGCTCCCACACGACCTCACTCATGGGTCGATGATCCATGCTCGCCTCGCTCTCTCGGCCCGCCCTCTTCCCGGGGCTGGGCTCGCTTGCCTGCCTCCCCGATCGGTGGCGCGGGCCTGAAAGGCTCAGCGCATCTCTTCCGCCGGGGTTACACCCAGGATACCAAGACCGGACGAAATGACAACGGAAACGGCCTTCGCCATGGCGATTTTCGGCAAAGAGGCGCTTTCGTTGCCCTCCTGGAAGAACCGAAGCTCCGGCGTGTCGTTGCCCCGGTTCCAGAGCGCGTGGAAGGCCTGCGCCAGTTCGTAGAGATAAAAGGCGATCCGATGCGGCTCGTGGCCCCGCGCCGCAATCTCCACCAGCCGCGGCCATTCCGCCAGCTTGCGCGCCACCGGCAGCTCGGCCTCATGCAGCGTATCAAGGTCCTGGTCGAGCATCGTCACCGGGTCCAGCTTCCAGCCAGCCGCCTCGGCCTTGCGCATCACCGAACGCACGCGGGCATGGGCGTATTGCACATAAAAGACAGGGTTGTCCTTGCTCTGCTCCAACGCCTTGGCGAAGTCGAAGTCGAGCGGCGCGTCGTTCTTGCGGGTGAGCATCACGAAGCGGGTCACATCCGCGCCCACCTCGTCCACCACGTCGCGCAGCGTCACAAAGGTGCCCGCCCGCTTGGACATCTTGAACTCCTGCCCGTCCTTGAACAGCTTCACCAGCTGGATCAGCTTCACATCCAGCGGCACGCGGTTTTCGCTCAGCGCGGCGACAGCGGCCTTCATCCGCTTCACATAGCCGCCATGGTCGGCCCCGAAGATGTCGATCAGCTCGTCAAAGCCGCGCTGCACCTTATCGTAGTGATAAGCGATGTCGGGGGCGAAATAGGCCCAGTTGCCATCGGCCTTCTGCACCGGGCGGTCCTCGTCATCGCCATATTCCGTCGAGCGGAACAGCGTCTGCTCCCGCGCTTCCCAGTCCTCGGGCAGCTTGCCCTTGGGCGGCTTCAGCTTGCCCTCGTAGATCAGGCCCTTGCCCTTGAGGTCGTCAATCGCCGCCTCGATCTTGCCGGTGCCGTAGAGGCTCTTCTCGGAGAAGAACACATCCATCTCGACGCCCAGCGCCTTCAGGTCTTTCCGGATAAGGCCCATCATCGCGTCAGTGGCAAAGTCGCGCACCTCTTCCAGCCAAAACTGCTCGCCCTTGCCCACAAAGGCGTCGCCCACCTTGTCCTTCAGCGCTTCGCCTACCGGGATCAGGTAATCGCCCGGGTAGGTGCCATCTTCAAACGCCACATCCTGCCCGTGCGCTTCGAGGTAACGGAGGTAAACCGAGCGGGCGAGCACATCCACCTGCGCGCCGCCGTCGTTGATGTAATATTCCCGCGTCACCTCGTAGCCCGCATAGGCCAAAAGGCTCGCCAGCGCGTCGCCAAAGACGGCACCCCGCGTGTGGCCCACGTGCATGGGCCCCGTCGGGTTGGCCGAGACGAACTCCACGTTCACCCGCTTGCCATCGCCAAGATCAGAGCGGCCATAAGACCACCGGTCGGCCAGCGCCGCCTTCACCACGCCGCCCCAGACCTCGCCTGCGAGCGCAAGGTTGATGAACCCCGGCCCGGCAATCTCGGCCCGCGCGATGCGCGCGTCACTCGCCAGCCGCTCGGCCAGCGTGGCTGCAATCTCGCGCGGGTTGACCTTGGCGGGCTTGGCCAGCACCATCGCCGCATTGGTCGCCATATCGCCATGGGCCGCATCGCGTGGCGGCTCCACCGTCACATTGGCAAGATCGAGGTCTTCGGGCAGCGCGCCCTCGGCCATCATGGCGTCAAGCTCGGCCACCACAAGCGCACGGATATCGGCAAACAGGTTCATCTCGTCGGTCCTTCTCGTATGCCCGCGTCTCTACCAGCACCCCGGCAGGGGTCAAGCACCGCTTGCCGCGCGACGCCTGGCTGATACAACGGCGCCATGACGGCGGAGATCGGCCCATACTACAGCCAATGGGGTGTGCATGTGGCGATTGCCGCACTGCTGTTGGGTCTCGCCTTTCGCGGCCCTCTGCGCTGGGGCGCGGCTCTTCTGGCGCTCGCCCTGCCCGCCTTCGCCTGGCTCATCTTGTTGCTGATGGAGAGCCTCGGCACCACACCGCCCCCCGACACCGGCTGGACGCTTTATGCCCTGTCTCTT
>NZ_QTNQ01000120.1 GCF_018424695.1 Vannielia litorea | reverse complement strand
CGCCCACCCCGTTCCGCCACCCACGGCCTGCGCGGGATGGCCGAGTGGGGTTCAGCTTCGGGTTCACCAAAGCAGGATCATCGCTTCGGGGCCTCTTTTCACCTGACCCCGGCATGGCCGAGGCCTGTCTCCGCATCAAAGAAAATAGCCGTATCCCCATAGGGGCCCCTCGGCGATTTTCATTGACCCGGAGCCTGCCCTCGTCCTTTGGGGGTGCAGGCGAAAAGTGGCTCCGAAGCAGGAACGAGGACCGGAATGGGGATGCAAAACATCGAGCTGGTGATCTTCGATTGCGACGGCGTGCTGGCCGACAGCGAGGTAATCTCGGCCCGCGTACTCGTAGAGGCGCTGGAGCATCACGGGCTTTCAGTGACGATGGAGCATGTGTTTCGCAACTTCGTCGGCCAGAGCTTTCCGAAGGTGGCTGACAAGATCCGGCGGGATTTCAACCTCGATCTGCCGGGCAGCTTCGAGCAGGAGTATCGCGCGCGGCTTGTGGAGGAGTTTGCAGCGGGCCTCACCGAGACCGTTGGTGTGCGGGAGATGCTCCGTGCGCTGGGGCGCCGGGCCTGCGTGGCCACCTCCTCTTCGCCGCAGCGGGTGGCGCGCACGCTGGCATTGCTGGAGCTGGAGCCGTTCTTTGAAAGGGTCTTCACCGCCTCCGAGGTGGCCCGCGGCAAGCCCGCGCCAGACCTGTTCCTGCTTGCCGCCAAGTCATTGAAAGTGCATCCAGACTTCTGCCTCGTGATCGAAGACAGCAAGGCCGGGCTACGGGCTGCGGAGGCGGCTGGGATGGAGGTGTGGCGCTATACTGGCGGCGCGCATTTTTCCGGCTTCTCAGCCGCCGATGTCGACACGCCCCCCGGAATCCCGACCTTTGACAACTGGTCCGCTTTCTATCAAATGGCGCCCGAGTTGAAAAAAGACATGTAGCGGGGAGTGCGCATGGCGCGGGCCGCAGGGGAAACGGCGAGGCTGGATGATGCCGCCCGGGCGGGCTGGCTCTACTACGTGGCCGGCAACACCCAGGATGAGATCGCTCGCAAGCTCGGGGTTTCGCGGCAGTCTGCGCAGCGGCTGGTGAGCCTTGCGGTGCAGGAAAAGCTGGTGAAGTTCCGGCTCGATCATCCCATCGCGCGCTGCATGGACCTCGCCGCCGCCCTGACCGAGCGCTTTGATCTTCAATTCTGCGATGTGGTGCCCACCGATCCGGCCGCGCCGGAGCTGGCGACGGGCGTGGCCGCGGCGGGTGCGGCAGAGATGGAGCGCTGGCTGGCAGACCCGGAGCCGCGGGTGATCGGGCTGGGCACCGGGCGGATGTTGCGGGCCTGCGTGGAGCAGTTGCCGCGCATGGATTGCCCGCAGCACCATCTTGTCAGCCTCGTCGGCAACATGAGCCCCGATGGGTCGGCCACCGCCTACAACGTGGTTGTGCGGCTGGCCGAGAAGGTGGGCGCGCCGCACAACCCGATGCCGCTGATCGCCGTGGTCCGCTGCGCCGATGACCTCAAGTTGATGCACGCACAGGAGCCGGTGGAGAACACGCTGGCGCTGGCGGCGCGCGCAGATGTGACCTTTGTCGGCATCGGTCACATTGATGAAACATCGCCGCTGGCGGTGGATGGTTTCATCAGCCCCGAGGAAAGCGCCGAGCTGATCGCGCAGGGCGCTGTGGGCGAGATGGTCGCCTGGGCATTTGACGCCGAGGGCCGCCAGATCGCCGGGTTGACCAACGCCCGCGTCTCCTCTGCGCCACTCGACCCGGGCACCGACCGGCGGGTTTGCGGCCTGGCTCTGGGCCGTGCCAAACAGCGGGCGATTCTGGGCGCGCTGCGGGGCCGGCTGATCAACGCTCTGATCACCGACGAGGCCACCGCCGAGGCCGTACTCGCCCTCGCCTGATCGCGGCCATTCAGCTGAAACACTAGCAATTGCAGCGCCTTATGGGCGTCTTGATGCCGATTTGTGCAGCGGCAGCACGGGGGGATTGACTTTTTGCCGCAGGTTGCGTGAGTATTTGCCCACTAGATTAGCAATTGCCCGTTTCGGGCATTGGGAGGACATCAATGACTAGCACGCTGCGCGCCCTTCTGGGCGCTACTGCCCTTTCGGCAATCGGTGGCATCGCCGCCGCCGAAACTCTGACCATCGCCACCGTGAACAACGGCGACATGATCCGGATGCAGGGGCTGACCGACGATTTCACCGAGAAAACCGGCCACGAGGTTGAGTGGGTGACGCTGGAAGAGAACGTTCTGCGCCAGCGCGTGACCACTGACATTTCCACCAACGGTGGCCAGTTCGACATCATGACGATCGGCATGTACGAGACGCCGATCTGGGGCAAGCAGGAGTGGCTGGTTCCGCTCGATGATCTCAGCGAAGACTACGACGTGGACGATCTGCTGCCCGCCATGGCCGGTGGCCTTTCGGTCGACGGCACGCTTTATGCCGCGCCGTTCTACGGCGAGAGCTCGATGGTGATGTATCGCACCGACCTGATGGAAGCCGCAGGCATGGAAATGCCCGACGCCCCCACCTGGGACGACATCAAGGCTGCCGCCGAGGCGATGACCGACAAGGACAACGAGATCTATGGCATCTGCCTGCGCGGCAAGGCCGGCTGGGGCGAGAACATGGCCTTCCTCACCGCCATGTCCAACAGCTTCGGCGCGCGCTGGTTCGACGAAGACTGGAACCCGCAGTTCGACAGCCCCGAGTGGAAGGCGACGATCGACTTCTACCTCGACCTGATGAACAACTATGGCCCTCCGGGTGCGGCCAACAACGGCTTCAACGAGAACCTCGCACTGTTCCAGCAGGGCAAGTGCGGCATGTGGATCGACGCCACCGTGGCGGCCTCCTTCGTGACCAACCCCGATGACAGCACCGTGGCCGACAGCGTCGGCTTTGCCCTGGCGCCCGACAACGGCCTCGGCAAGCGCGGCAACTGGCTCTGGGCCTGGGCGCTCGCCATCCCGGCCGGCTCGCAGAAGGTCGATGCCGCCAAGCAGTTCATCGAATGGGCAACCTCGAAGGAATACATCGAGCTGGTTGCAGAAAACGAAGGCTGGGCCAACGTGCCCCCGGGTGCGCGGACCTCGCTCTACGAGAACCCCGAGTACCAGAAGGTGCCCTTTGCCAAGATGACGCTGGACAGCATCAACTCGGCTGACCCGACCAACCCGACCGTGGAGCCTGTGCCCTACATCGGCGTCCAGTTCGCGGCCATCCCCGAGTTCGCAGGCTTCGCGACCCAGACCGGCCAGGAGTTCTCCGCCGCGCTGGCCGGTCAGCAGAGTGCCGAAGAGGCGCTGGCCAAGGCCCAGGACATCGTGAACGAGGAAATGGAAGCCGCCGGCTACAAGTAAGCGGTCCTCCCGCGACCGCCGGGCGCGCTCTCCGACAGGCGCGCCCGGCACCTGCCCCGGTGGTGGGCAAGGTCACGCTCCCCCACGGGGGCCCCTTCACGGGGGCGACCCCCGCTCTCGCGATCCGCCAGAATTTTGCCTGTCCGCGCCGCTGCTGCGCCGGACATCGGAGGAGGAACCCGTCATGGCAACCCAGCACTCCCGCGCCGCCGCCCGGTTGATGAACGCGCCCGCAGTCTTCGTGCTGCTGGTCTGGATGCTCATCCCGCTCTGCATGACGATCTACTTCTCATTCATGGATTATCGCCCGCTGCGCGGCGTCGCCGATTGTTGCGTTGGCTTCCAGAATTACGAACGCTTCATCACCTCCTCCTCCTTCCTGAGTTCGGTCGCCACCACGCTCATCATGGTCGGCGGCATCCTCGCCATCACCGTGATCGGCGGCGTGCTGCTGGCCTTGCTGCTCGACCAGCCGATCTGGGGGCAGGGGATCGTGCGCATCCTCGTGATCGCGCCCTTCTTCGTCATGCCCACCGTCTCGGCGCTGGTCTGGAAGAACATGTTCATGAACCCGGTGAACGGGCTTTTCGCCTACCTCTGGAAGTTCTTCGGGGCGACGCCAATCGACTGGCTCTCGGAACTGCCGCTGTTCTCGATCATCTGGATCGTGAGCTGGCAGTGGCTGCCCTTCGCCACGCTTATCCTGCTCACCGCCGTGCAATCGCTCAGCTCCGAGCAGCTTGAGGCCTCCGAGATGGACGGGGCAGGGGCGCTCAGCCGCTTCACCTATATCATCCTGCCGCACCTCGGCCGGGCGATCACCGTGGTGATCCTGATCCAGACGATCTTCCTCTTGTCGATCTTCGCGGAAATCTTCGTCACCACCAACGGCGCCTTCGGCACCCGGACACTCACCTACCTGGTCTACCAGCGGGTTCTGGAGAGTCAGAACATCGGGCTCGGCTCCGCCGGCGGCATCCTCGCCGTCATCCTCGCCAACATCGTCGCGATCTTCCTGATGCGGATCGTCGGCAAGAACCTGGACAACTGAGGGAGGGCTGAACACATGGCACGCGCCGTTACAACACAACGCAAGGTCATCGCCACTGCCGCCGCATGGACCATCGGCATCGCGATCTTCTTCCCGATCCTCTGGACGGTCCTGACCAGCTTCAAGACGGAGGCCCAGGCAATTGCCGATCCGCCGGTCTGGTTCGGCTTCGACTGGACGCTGGAGAACTACGAGGTGGTGCAGGAGCGCTCCAACTACTTCCGCTTCCTGATGAACTCGGTGATCATCGCCGTCGGCTCCACCGTTCTGGGCCTCCTCATCGCAATTCCCAGCGCCTGGTCCATGGCCTTCGTGCCCGGCAAGCGCACCAAGGACGTGCTGATGTGGATGCTCTCCACCAAGATGCTGCCTGCGGTGGGTGTGCTGTTTCCGATCGTGCTGATCGCACGGTTCCTCGACCTCTACGATACGCACATCCTGCTGATCGTGGTGCTGATGCTGATGAACCTGCCGATCATCATCTGGATGCTCTACACCTACTTCAAGGAAATCCCCGTGGATATCCTCGAGGCCGCGCGGATGGACGGCGCCAGCCTGCGCTCCGAAATCATCTACGTGCTCACCCCGATGGCGCTGCCCGGCATCGCCTCCACCATGCTGCTCAACATCATCCTGGCGTGGAACGAGGCGTTCTGGACACTGAACCTCACCACCACCAAGGCCGCGCCGCTCACGGCCTTCATCGCCAGCTACTCCAGCCCGGAAGGGCTCTTCTACGCCAAGCTCAGCGCGGCCTCGACCATGGCCATCGCGCCCATCCTCATCATGGGGTGGTTCAGCCAGAAACAACTGGTGCGTGGCCTCACCTTCGGCGCCGTCAAGTAAAGGAACAGGACTATGGGACGCATTACTCTGGACAAGGTGTCGAAGAGCTTCGGCGAGGTGAACGTGATCCCGCCGCTGGATCTGACCATCGAAGACGGCGAGTTCGTGGTGTTCGTCGGGCCTTCGGGCTGCGGCAAGTCCACCCTGCTGCGGCTGATCGCCGGACTCGAGGACGTGTCGGGCGGGCAGATCCGCATCGACAGCCAGGATGCCACCACCACGCCCCCCGCCAAGCGCGGGCTGGCGATGGTGTTCCAGTCCTACGCGCTTTATCCGCATATGTCGGTGCGCAAGAACATCGCCTTCCCGCTTAAGATGGCCGGGATGGATCAGGCCGAGCAGGAAAAGCGCGTCGATTACGCCGCCAAGGTGCTGAACCTCGCCGACTATATCGACCGCCGCCCCGGCCAGCTTTCGGGCGGTCAGCGCCAGCGGGTTGCCATTGGCCGCGCCATCGTGCGCGAGCCCTCGGCCTTCCTCTTCGACGAGCCGCTCTCCAACCTCGATGCGGCGCTCAGGGTGAACATGCGGCTCGAAATCAGCGAGCTGCACAACAACCTGAAAACCACGATGATCTACGTGACCCACGACCAGGTCGAAGCCATGACCATGGCCGACAAGATCGTGGTGCTTCAGGCCGGTGTCATCGAGCAGGTCGGCTCGCCGCTGGAACTCTATCAAACCCCGCGCAACCTCTTCGTGGCGGGTTTCATCGGCTCGCCGAAGATGAATTTCTTCTCAGGCCAGGAAGCGGCCAAGCATGACGCTGCCACCATCGGCGTGCGGCCTGAGCACCTTGACGTGAGCACGAGCGAGGGGCTGTGGAAGGCCAAGGTCGGCGTCGCCGAGCACCTGGGCTCCGACACCTTCCTCTACGTGCACCCCGAGGGCGTTGAAACACTGGAAGATACCGTGACCGTGCGGGTCGACGGCGAAATGGCGCTGCGCCATGGTGATGAAGTCTGGCTCACGCCGCAGGACGGCAAGATCCACCGTTTCGACGGCGCGGGCCTGCGCATCGCATGAGCCGTCTCGCCGGGAAACGCGCCCTCATCACGGGGGCGGCCCGGGGCATCGGGCTGGCCTTCGCGCGCCGCTACATCGCGGAGGGCGCGCAGGTGGCGATTGCCGATGTGGATATGGCACGCGCCAAGGCGGCGGCCGCCGAAATCGGCGCCGTTGCGGTGGGCCTGGACGTGACACGGCAAGAGAGTATCGACGCAGGCTTTGCGGCAGCGGTCGAGGCGCTCGGCGGCCTCGATATCCTCGTGAACAACGCCGCGCTCTTTTCCGCCGCGCCCCTCGTCGAGATCGAGCGGGCTGACTTTGACCGGCTCATGTCGGTCAACGTGGCGGGCGTGCTCTTCTGTACGCAGGCTGCGGCGCGCCAGATGATCGCCCAGGGCGGGGGCGGCAAGATCATCAACATGGCGTCGCAGGCCGGTCGGCGCGGCGAGCCTTTGGTGGCCGTCTACTGCGCCACAAAGGCGGCGGTGATCTCGATCACCCAGTCGGCGGGGCTGAACCTCATCGCCCACGGCATCAACGTCAACGCCATAGCGCCGGGCGTGGTGGACGGCGAGCACTGGGACGGGGTCGATGCCTTCTTCGCCAAATACGAGGGCAAGTCGCCCGGGCAGAAGAAACGCGAAGTCGGCGCGGCCGTGCCCTACGGACGGATGGGCACTGCGGCGGATCTCGAAGGCATGGCGGTGTTCCTGGCCTCGGAGGAGGCCGATTACATCGTCGCGCAAACCTACAACGTGGACGGCGGGAACTGGATGAGCTGATGGCCACAACACTTTCGAATGACACCCTGAATGCGCTGCCCGAGGCGGTGGCCGTGCCCGAGTATGATCGGGCAGCCCTGACCCCCGGCATCCTGCACATCGGCGTCGGCAACTTTCATCGCGCACACATGGCCTGGTATCTCGACCGGCTGTTCGCGCAGGGCCAAAGCCACGATTGGGCGATCGTCGGCGCCGGCATCAAGTCGTTCGATGCCGCCAGACGCGAGGTGTTGGCACCGCAGGACTGGCTGACCACCGTGGTCGAGCTGGACCCTGCCGCGCTGACGGCCCGGGTTACCGGCGCGATGGTTGATTTTTGTGAGGTGTCCGGTGACGCGCTGGTGGCCCGGCTCTGTGATCCCGCCATCCGCATCGTCTCGCTGACCGTGACCGAGGGCGGCTACTTCGTGGATGCCGAGACCGGCGGCTTTGACAAATCGAACACGGAGATCGCCGCCGACGCCGCTGACCCCGCAAACCCGAAAACCGTTTTCGGCTTGCTGGTCAAAGGCTTGAAGGAGCGACGTGATGCAGGACATGAACCCTTCACCGTGATGTCTTGCGACAATCTCCCAGAGAACGGGCATGTGGCCAAGGCTGCCGTCGTGGGTATGGCCGAGCTTGTCGACGCCGAGCTTGCGCAGTGGATCGCGGCCAATGTCGCCTTCCCCTGTGGCATGGTCGATTGCATCACCCCCGCCACCGGCGCGCGCGAAATCGCGTTGGTGAAGGAAAAATTCGGGGTGGATGACAAGGCGCCCGTGGTCTGCGAGCCATTCCGCCAATGGGTGCTGGAAGACAGCTTTCCCCAGGGCCGCCCCGCATTGGAAAAGGTCGGGGTGGAATTCGTGCCCGATGTCGCACCCTACGAGACGATGAAGCTGCGCATCCTGAATGCGGGCCACGCGGCCATTGCCTACCCCTCGGCGCTTCTGGGCCACCATTTTGTTCACGAGGGCATGCAGGACCCGGACGTGGACGCATGGCTGAAGGCGCTCATGCGGGCCGAGGTCATCCCGGTGCTGCCCGAAATCGGTGGCGTGGATTTTGACGCCTACCTCGAAAAATGCGCCGAGCGTTTCGCCAACCCCGAGGTGGGAGACACCATCGCGCGGCTCTGCCTCGACGGCTCCAACCGCCAGCCCAAGTTCGTGCTGCCCACCGTCCGCGAGGCGCTCGAGGCGGGCAGCGCCATTCAGGGCCTCGCGCTCGAAGTGGCGCTCTGGTGCCGTTATTGCGCCGAGACGACCAGGGGCGAGATAAAGCTGGAAGACGAGCGGGCCGCCGCGCTGCAGGCCGCCGCCTTGAGGGCGCAAACCGATCCGTCCGCCTTCCTCGCGCTTACCGAGATCTTCGGTCGCCTTGGCGAAACCCCGCGTTTCGTGGAAGCCTTTGCCGCCGCGCTCTCGGACCTTGACGAAAAGGGCGTGCGCGCGGTGCTTCAGGAGTATGTCGCGGCCCAGGCCTAGGGGATCGGCGCGCGGCTGACACTGCCCGGCCCGCGGTCTCCCTCACGGCCATCGTCTTTGCCGGGGACATCCTGCCGATCATCCTCCGCAAGGTCGTGAAGCCCTGACCGCATGCGCGCTGCAACAAGGAGGGGCGCTCTCCGTTTGCCCATCGCC
>NZ_QTNQ01000011.1 GCF_018424695.1 Vannielia litorea | reverse complement strand
CCCATGCCCCCTCGCCGCAGGTTTCCGGCCCGCCCCGCCTGTTTCCGATCCGCCCGCCCGGCGTGACGTTTCCGCCGCCTCCATGGTCGGGGCCGGTGTTTTGCCGGGGCGGTGCCCGTGCGATAGAGTGGAAGCCAAGAGGAGGAGAGCGAGCCGCGATGAACAAGGCCAGCAGAGAGTTTGCCCGCCGCGATGCCAGCCAGCCCAAGGGGCGGCAGGTCGAGGAAACGGCGCTGGAGGAGGTGGCCCGCCTGCTGGGCGACATGCCCCGCCGCCGCGACATGCTGATCGAGGCGCTGCACCTCATTCAGGATGGCTGCGGCCACCTTTCGGCGGCCAACCTCGCCGCGCTGGCCGACATGTTCCGCCTCGCGCAGGCCGAGGTCTACGAGGTCGCCACCTTCTACCACCACTTCGACGTGGTGAAGGAGGGCGAGGCCGCGCCAGCGCCGGTCACCATTCGCGTCTGCGAGTCGCTCACCTGTTCGCTCGCAGGCTCCGGCAAGCTGATCGAAACCCTCAAGGCCAGCACCGACCCCGAGCGCGTCCGCATCCAGCCCGTGCCCTGCATCGGCGCCTGTGACCGTGCGCCGGCAGGGCAGGTCGGCAAGCGCGCGGTCGATCACGCCACCCCCGACAGCCTCACCGAGGCCGCAACAGGCCCGCTGGCCCCGGTGATCCCCGATTACGAGGGGCTTGAGGCCTACCGGGAAGCCGGAGGCTATGCTGTGTATGAGAAAGTGAGGGCAGGGGATATTTCCCCTGAGTCGGTCATCGAAACCATGTCGGATGCAGGCCTGCGCGGCCTCGGCGGCGCGGGCTTCCCGGCGGGCAAGAAATGGGGCTTCGTGCGCGGCTACGAGGGCCCCCGGCTGATGACGGTGAATGGCGACGAGGGCGAGCCCGGCACCTTCAAGGATCGCTGGTGGCTGGAGCGCCACCCGCACCGGATGCTCGAAGGCGCGCTCATCGCCGCCCATGTCGTCGGCTGTGAGCGTATCTATATCTACATGCGCGACGAGTACCCGGCGGTGCTGGAAATCCTGAAGGCCGAGATCGAGGCGCTGGAGCACGCAGGCCTCGCCCATGTGCCCATGGAAGTGCGTCGCGGGGCAGGGGCCTATATCTGCGGCGAAGAGAGCGCGATGCTCGAAAGCATCGAGGGCAAGCGCGGCCTCCCGCGCCACAAGCCACCCTATATCGCAGAGGTCGGCCTCTTCGGGCGGCCCACGCTCAACCACAACGTCGAAACCCTGCTCTGGGTGCCCGAGATCCTGAGCCATGGGGCCGCGTGGTTTGCCGACAAGGGCCAGACGGAAGAGAACAAGGGCCTGCGCAGCTATTCCGTCTCTGGCCGCGTCGCGGAGCCGGGCGTCAAGCTCGCCCCCGCCGGCATCCCGCTGCAAGAGCTGATCGACGCGCATTGCGGCGGCATGGCCGAGGGTCACACCCTCAAGGCCTTCCTCCCCGGCGGTGCCTCGGGCGGCATCTTCCCCGCTTCCGAGGCCCACCGCCCGCTCGACTTCGGCGAGTTCGAGAAGGACGGCGGCTTCATGGGCTCCCACGCGGTGATGATCCTGAGCCAAGAGGATTCGGTGCGCGAGGCGGTACTGAACCTCACCCATTTCTTCGAGCACGAGAGCTGCGGCCAATGCACCCCCTGCCGCTCGGGCACGGCAAAGGCGGCGGCGATCCTCGCGGGGGATGAACCCTCCACCGACCTCCTGAACGACCTCATCACCGTGATGACCGACAGCTCGATCTGCGGCCTCGGCCAGGCGGCGGGCAACCCGATCCGCCACCTGATCCGCTACTTCCCGGAGGAGCTGGCATGAGCGCGCCCTGTAGGATGGGCAATCTGCCCACCACCCCGACCCACCACCCAGCACCACGCCAGCCGGGCAGCGCCGGTCCGCGGGTTGGCGCAGCAACGGTTGTTCGGCGCACTTTATGGCTGAGTGGTCATCTTCCCTCCGAGGTCAGTGCCGACGTCACCCAAGCGCCGACCCGGGGGGCGGGCCGGCGCTGCCCGGCGCCTTGCGGCGCGCACCGGGCGGGCACTCCGCTCAACCGTTCCTTGGTCCAACTGGAGACCGCACGATGAAAGACCTCCCCACCACCGTCACCTTCCAGCTCGACGGCAAGGACGTCACCGCCGAGGCGCATGAAACCATCTGGCAGGTCGCCAAGCGCGAAGGCACCGCCATCCCGCACCTCTGCTACAAGGACGACCCCGAGTATCGCTCCGACGGAAACTGCCGCGCCTGCATGGTCGAGATCGAGGGCGAGCGCACCCTTGCCGCCTCCTGCAAGCGCCGCGTCTCCGAAGGCCTGAAGGTGCAAACCGCCACCGACCGCGTCAAAACCAACCGCCGCCTCGTCTTCGATCTGCTCGCCTCCGACATGCCCGCGCGCGACCAGTCCCCCGACCCGGACGCCCGCTTCTGGCACCAGGCCGAGCTGGCGGGCCTCACAGAAACCCACTTCCCCTCCACCCGCCCCGGCGCGAAATCGGAAATCCCGGTCGACTCCATCTTCCGCGACGCCTCCCACCCCTCCATCGCCGTCAACCTCGACGCCTGCATCTCCTGCACCCTCTGCGAGCGCGCCTGCCGCGACGTGCAGGTGAACGACGTCATCGGCATGGCCTCGCGCGGCACCGCCAACCTGCCGGTCTTCGACCAGGCCGACCCGATGGGCCTCTCCTCCTGCGTCGCCTGCGGTGAATGCGTCCAAGCCTGCCCCACCGGCGCGCTGATGGAAAAGACCCTGCTGAACGACGAGGCCACCAAACGCACCGAATACGCCGAGAAAAAGGTGGAGAGCGTCTGCCCCTTCTGCGGCGTCGGCTGCCAGACCGAGCTTTCGGTAAAAGACGGCAAGATCATTCAGGTCGAAGGCCGCAAGGGCCCCGCCAACCGGGGCAAGCTCTGCATCAAGGGCCGCTTCGGCTATGATTACGTGCTCTCCCCCGAGCGCCTGACCAAGCCGCTGATACGCCGCGACGATGCGCCAAAAGAAGCCCACGCGGCGCTCTCCACCGACCGCATCCACGAGGTCTTCCGTGAAGCCACATGGGAAGAGGCGCTCGAACGCGCTTCAGGCGGCCTGAAAACCATCATCGACCGCGACGGCGGCGCAGCCCTCGCCGGTTTCGGCTCCGCCAAGGGCACAAATGAAGAGGCCTATCTGTTCCAGAAGCTCGTGCGCCAGGGTTTCGGCACCAACAACGTCGATCACTGCACCCGCCTCTGCCACGCCTCCTCGGTCGCCGCACTGATGGAGGGCGTCGGCTCCGGCGCGGTCTCCGCCCCCTTCACCGATGCCGAGAAGAGCGACTGCATCATCATCATCGGCGCCCGCCCCGAGCAAAACCACCCGGTCGCCGCGACCTACTTCAAGCAGGCCGCCAAGAACGGTGCCACCCTGATCGTGATGGACCCGCGCTCCCAGCGCCTCATGCGCCACGCCACCCATGGCGTCATCTTCAAGCCGGGCCGTGACGTGGCCCTGCTCAACGCGATGATCCACACGATCATCGAAGAGGGGCTGACGGACGAGCAATACATCCAGGGCAACACCTCCGGGTTCGACGCACTGAAGGAAAAGGTGAAGGGCTTCACCCCCGAGGAAATGGCCCCGATCTGCGGCGTCGATGCCGACGAGATCCGCACCATCGCCCGCGCCTTCGCCAAGGCCGAGCGTGGCATCATCTTCTGGGGCATGGGCATCTCCCAGCACGTCCACGGCACCGACAACTCCCGCTGCCTTATCGCGCTCTCGCTCATCACCGGCCACGTCGGCCGCCCCGGCACCGGGCTGCACCCGCTCAGAGGGCAAAACAATGTGCAAGGCGCGTCGGACGCGGGCCTCATCCCGATGTTCTACCCCGACTACAAATCGGTCGAGAAAGCCGAACTGATCGACAAGTACGAAGACGCCTGGGGCCGCCCGCTCGATCACGTCCGCGGCCTCACCGTGGTCGAGATCATGCACGCCATCCACGACGGCCAGATCAAGGGCATGTATGTGCAGGGCGAAAACCCCGCCATGTCAGACCCTGATCAGCATCATGCCCGCGCCGCCCTGGCCAGCCTCGAACACCTCGTGGTGCAAGACATCTTCTTCACCGAAACCGCATGGCACGCCGACGTCATCCTGCCCGCCTCCTCGCAGGCCGAGAAGCTGGGCACCTACACCAACTCCAACCGCCAGGTGCAGCTTGGCCGTCCGGTGCTCGACCCGCCCGGCGAGGCCCGGCAGGATTGGGAGCTGATCCGCGACGTCGCCAATGGCATCGGCTGTGGCTGGACCTACACGGACGTTCCCGAGGTCTATGCCGAAATGGCCGCGATGATGCCCTCGCTCAACAACATCAGCTGGGAGCGGATCGAGCGCGAAGGCGCCGTCACCTACCCGGCGGCCTCCGAAGACGAACCGGGGCAGGAGGTCATCTTCACCGAGGGCTTCCCCACCGAAGACGGCCGCGCCCGCATCGTGCCCACCGATCTCGTCCCGCCCGACGAGCTGCCTGATGACGAGTTCCCCTTGGTCCTCACCACCGGCCGGATGCTGGAGCACTGGCACACCGGCGCGATGACCCGCACGAGCGAGGCGCTCAACGCGCAGGAGCCGGAGCCGGTGGTGTCGATGCACCCCAAGGACATCGGGCGCATGGGCTTCACCCGCGGCCAGCAGGTGACGGTCGAAACCCGCCGCGGCGACATCACCCTCACGCTGAGGGCCGATCGCGACGTGACCCAGGGTATGCTCTTCATCCCCTTCTGCTTCCGCGACGCACCGGCCAACTTCCTGACGAACCCGCAGCTCGACCCCTTCGGCAAGATCCCCGAGTTCAAGTTCGCCGCTGCTCGCATCCGCACCGCCGACCCGGCATGAAAAAAGGGTGGGAGTGCTGGCTCCCACCCTTCCGTGCACTGCGCCCCGCTTTGGCTGGGGGGCTTGCTCAGGGCAGCAGCACCTTGTCGATCACGTGAATCACGCCGTTGGAGGCCTGCACGTCTGCGCTCACAACCATGGCGTCGTTCACCCGCACGCCGCCCCGGGTGCCGTCGATCCGCAGCTTGCCGCCATTGGCCGTCAGCACGCTCACCCGCCGCCCCGCAAGGTCGGAGGCTTCGGCAACGCCCGGCACCACGTGATAGGTGAGAATCGCCGTCAGCGTGTCGCGGTTTTCCGGTTTCAGCAGGTCGTCCAGCGTGCCCGCAGGCAGCGCCGCAAAGGCCTCGTCTGTCGGCGCGAAAACGGTGTAGGGCCCCGGCCCCTGCAAGGTCTCGACCAGCCCCGCCGCCGAAACCGCCGCCACCAGCGTCTCGAAGCTCCCGGTCGACTGCGCAACCTCCACGATGTCCGGCCCGCTGCTGCTGCCGGTGGTGGTGCAGCCCGACACGGCCAGCGCCGCCGAAACCACCGCGGCCTTCGTCAGTGTGATGATATTCATTGTCTGATCCTCCCAGGTTCTAGAAGCCCCGCAACCTGTGCGGAGTTGAACAAGTTACGCCCGCAACCTCGCGGCGGTTCACTTTTTCAACAGGAACACCCGCAGCCCGGGGCCAACGCCAAAAGAAACGCGCCCGCCTCAGGGGAAAGGCGGGCGCTGTCGGCAAGGCCGCGGTGCGGGAGGGAGTTCCGACAAAGACAACTCTAGGGATAAGCCATGGCCCCGAACACTCGCTGATTTTGGGGAGGGGGCGAAAGCCGTGGCCGTGAAGGCGGTGAGGGCATCAAGACCAAAGAGAATATGGTCGCCGCAGGGCGGGTTGGACCCAAGGTCGATCTGAACGGAGAGAGATGGTGCTGTGAGAGAGGATTGAACTCTCGACCTCACCCTTACCAAGGGTGTGCTCTACCACTGAGCTACCACAGCATCCGGCTCGGGGCGGCGAGGTGCCAAGCCCGGCGTGAGGGGCCTTTTACATCAGTCGCACTGAAGTGCAAGCCTTCTCTAGGGCAATTTTGCCGCCTTTTTCAGCTTCCCGCCCGGTCCGATCACGCCGCGCAGATCGGCCCGTCCCGCACCGGCGCCGCGATGGGCGATTTCCGCCAGCGCCTCGTGCAGTCGCGCGTCGATCCAGCGACAGGTCGCCACCCGATTCTCGTCAGGATGCTCCAGCCCACGGCGGATCTGCGGGTTGGTGTTCAGCTCGAACACCGCCGGCCCCTGCGACGTCAGCGCAAAGTCCACCCGCCCATAGTCCATGCCCGAAAGCGCCATCACCCGCGCCACCAGCGCGCGGTGCGGCCAGTCCTCCAACTCGGCGCGGTCGGCTGCATACTCCGCCGCACCCGCCGCCCCCTTCACCCCGGACTTCGCCACCCAGTGATGGTCCGACACCGTCGGGGCGGGCACCACCGTGCCGCCAATCCCGAAGCCCGCGCGCTTGCGAAACACGCCGCCTTCCTTCTCCAGCGGGGCATAGTCCACGAAGATCAGGTCTGAGATCGGGTAGCCCGCCGCCACCGCCGACTCTAGCGCCGCCTCGGCCTCCTCCGCACTGTGCAGCAAGTCGCCGATCACGCCGCGATGGGCGGCCATGGTGCGCAAAAACACCGGAAACCGCGCCGGGCGCTCGCCCTGAGCCGGAAGCGCACAGCCAAAGCTGTTCACCCCCTCCCGGTGCAGCACCTTCAGCAGGGCCCCACGCGGCAGGAACTTGGCCGGATCGTTCAGCACCGGCGCACCCGTCTCGCCGATCCGCGCCCGCAGCACCGACACCATCTCAAGCTCCCAGGGCGCCAGCCGCTCGAAATCGGTGAACACGGCGGCCCCTGCCGGCAACGGCCAGCGCCCCAGCCGCTCATAGCTGAATATCTTGATCCGATAGCCGAACCTGGGCGCATTCTCGCGCATCTCTCGGAGCGTGTTCCTGAAGGGTTTCCTCAGGAAAAATATCAAAAGGGGGAGGGAGGCCATGCGCACCACCTTGACAGTTTACCCTGGGTCGCCCCTAGTATCGCCGTAGAAGAACATCAAGACGAGAGCGACTTTCATGACCAAAATCGACCGCAGCAAGCTGCTTGGCTTCAAGCTGGACTCCGCCGTCAACGAAGGCGCCAAGATGGGCGCCAAGGATGGCGTGAAGATGGGCAACAAGGTGGGCCTGAAAGCGGGCGCCAAGGTGGGCCTCAAGATGGGCGACAAGGCCGTGGCGCCAACCCGCCGGGCCTGAATGCCTGACACCGGGCGCGGGCCTGCGCCCGCCCCCTCTGACGACACGCTCTACAGCTTCGCGCCCAACCCGGCGCGGGCTGAGTACCTTGATGCGCGGATGCACGATGAGCTGGCCGCCAGCCTGAGCCACCTCGCCGAAGTCACCGCAGACACGCCAGGCATCTCCGCCCCGCTGACAGAGGCCGCCGCGCGCATCGCCGGCGGGCTCCGCGTCGGGCCAGAGGCTTTTGGCCGCTACTTCCACATCGCCGCGCTGCTGTTGGAGGACTTGCCCGACCAGGTGCCGCCCAACCTCGCGCCCCTCACCGCCGCCACCAGCATGCCGCGCCCGCCGCTCACCACGCTGCCGCGCGGCGGGGCAGGGGAGGTCGATACCCTGCTCGATCTGCGGATGGGAGAGGACGCCGCCAATTTTGCCCCCTCGACCGAGGCCAAGGCCGCCGATCTCGCAGAGCGTCTCGCGCAAGGCTTCGCCCTGATGCAACAGGCGCTGCCGGATCTGCACGCCGAGCTCACCGCGATCATCCATCGCATCGTCGCCGCCGAGGGCCGCAAGGGTGCCAAAACCCAGTTCGACGGCGCCTCGCACTACCAGTTCTGGGGCCTGCTCCTGCTCAACCCGGCCTTCCACAAGACCCGGCTGGCGATTGTCGAGGTGCTGGCCCATGAGGCCTCCCACTCGCTGCTCTTCGGGCTCACCATCGACGAGCCGCTTGTGCGCAACCCCGATGAAGATCTCTTCCCTTCGCCGCTGCGGATCGACCCGCGCCCGATGGATGGCATCTACCACGCCACCTATGTCTCTGCCCGCATGGCCTGGGCGATGGAAACCCTCGCCGCCTCCGGGGTGCTCTCCGAGGCCGAAAAGGCCGAGGCGCTGGAGGCGGCCCGCACCGACCGGGCCAATTTCGCCGCCGGGATCTCGGTGATCGACGCCCACGGCGATCTTTCGCCCACCGGCGCCGCCATCATGCAGCGGGCCCGCGCCTGGGTTGAGGCCTGACCCCCCCCGGCGCGGCGCGGCAACGCCCGGCAAGGCCTGCCAAGGGATGGACGCCGCCCGCCCCTTGTCCTAAAGGTCTTTCATGAGCAAAGGCGACACATCCGGGGCGTCGCGTGAAGAGCGGCTGAAACAGGCGCTCAAGGCCAACATGGCCCGCCGCAAGGCGCAGGCCAAGGCACGGTCAGGGGCGAACACCGGCAAGACAACAGACAAAACGGCAGAGCCGAGCGGTAAAGAGGGCGACAATGGATAGAATCGTGGTGCGGGGCAACGGAGCCCTCTCTGGTGACATTCCGATCTCGGGGGCCAAGAACGCCTGCCTCACCCTCATGCCGGCCACCCTGCTTTCCGAAGAGCCGCTGACGCTCACCAATGCGCCGCGCCTCTCCGACATTCGCACCATGACAGAGCTGCTGCGCTCGCTCGGCTGCGAGGTCACCTCGCTGCAGGATGGCAAGGTGCTCACCATGTCGTCGCATGACATCAACAACCACAAGGCCGATTACGACATCGTCCGCAAGATGCGCGCCTCGATCCTCGTGCTGGGGCCCATGCTGGCGCGCGACGGCCACGCGGTGGTGTCCCTTCCCGGAGGCTGCGCCATCGGCGCGCGGCCTGTCGATCTGCACCTGAAGGCGCTGGAAGCCATGGGCGCGGAGCTTGATCTGCGTGACGGCTACGTCCACGCCAAGGCCCCCGGCGGGCGGCTCAAGGGGGCCGAATTCGAATTTCCGCTTGTGTCGGTTGGCGCCACCGAAAACGCGCTGCTCGCCGCCGTTCTGGCCAAGGGCACAACCGTGCTGAAGGGCGCCGCCCGCGAGCCCGAAATCGTCGATCTCGCCAATTGCCTCAACAAGATGGGCGCGCAGATCGAGGGGGCCGAAACCGGCACGATCACCATCCAGGGCGTCGACAGCCTGCACGGCGCAACGCACCCCGTGGTGACAGACCGGATCGAACTTGGCACCTACATGCTCGCCCCCGCCATCGCCGGCGGCGAGGTGGAGCTGCTGGGCGGCCAGCGCGAGCTGGTCGGGGCCTTTGCCGACAAGCTCGAAGAGGCCGAGATCGAGGTCACGCAAACCAACCGTGGCCTCAAGGTGAAGCGCAAGAACGGCCGGGTGCGCGCCGTCGATGTGGTCACAGAGCCTTTCCCGGGCTTCCCGACCGATCTGCAGGCTCAGATGATGGCCCTGATGTGCACCGCCGAGGGCACCTCGGTGCTCGAAGAGAAGATCTTCGAAAACCGCTTCATGCACGCCCCGGAGCTGATGCGCATGGGTGCCAACATCGATGTGCACGGCGGCCACGCCACCGTCACCGGCGTCGAAAAGCTGAAGGGCGCCCCGGTGATGGCCACCGACCTGCGCGCCTCCGTCTCCCTCATCCTCGCCGGCCTCGCCGCAGAGGGCGAAACCGTCGTGAGCCGCGTCTACCACCTCGACCGGGGCTACGAACACGTCGTGCGCAAACTCTCCGGCGTGGGGGCCGATATCGAGCGTCTGCACGAGGGCGACTGACCGCTGCCAGATTGCGCGCCTTCGGCGCACGCCATTTTGTGTTCGGCACCCGGCACCACCGGCACGCCCTGACATACCCCGGCCCGCGAGTCTTCCCTTTCCGGCCTGCACGGATACTCTGGCCGTGAAAGCGGTGAGACGAGGTGAGAGTGATGCGTGTAATCCGGCTGCTGGCCCTGCTGGGCGCCCTTGCCGCCGCGCTGCCCGCCGCTGCAGGCACCCAGCATGTGCCCGATGACGCGGCCACGCTCTCGCGCCCAAACCACTGCGGCAACCTCGCCACCGAACTGTGCCTCGATGTCGATCACCTCACCGCGCTCGAGCGCACCCAGCTTGACTACATCGGCACCAACTGCCCCGGCCTCTCAATCGCCGCCTGCTTCGAGAAGGCCGCGCGGATCTGGCCCGATGTGGCGGCATCGGCGATGGCGGTGTTCACCCGCGCCTGCGCGGAAGGCGACGGGCGCAGCTGCACCTACGCGGGCTTTCAGCACGAGGAGGGCCTTGGCACCCCGCTCGACCTTGCCCGTGCCGAAGAGGCCTACACCAAGGGCTGCGATCTTGAGCACGGGGGCGGCTGCACCGCGCTGGGCGCCATGGCCGAATTGGGTGATGGCGCACCCCTCGATCTTGCCCGCGCCGCCACGCTCTATGGCCGTGCCTGCCGCTACGGCGATGCCAAGGGCTGCACCAACCTTGGTTTCCTCCATGAAACCGGCAAGGGCCAGCCCGCCGACCCTGAAGAAGCCGCCCGGCTCTATACCCGCGCCTGTGACTGGGGCCACCCGCGCGGCTGCGTCGCGCTGGGCTGGCTGACCGAGCACGGTCTGGGCGTCGCGCAGGACAAGCGCCGCGCCGAACAGCTCTATGACAAGGCCTGCGCAGCGGAAGACGGCTGGAGCTGCATCTACCTCGGCACCTATGCCGAATACGGCGAGACCGGCCCCGAAAACCCGGCAGAGGCCAACCGCCTCTACGCCCGCGCCTGCGATCTTGGCACCCTGCGCGGCTGCACCTACCTCGGCCACAACACCGAGCGCGGCCTCGGCACTGAGCCCGACATCCCCGCCGCCCTCGCGCTCTACCAACAGGCCTGCACCGGCGGCGATCCTAACGGCTGCACCGCACTGGGCTACCTCACGCAGGATGGCGACGGCCTGCCTGCCGACCCGCCCGAGGCCGCGCGCCTTTACGGCAAGGCCTGCGAGGGCGGCCATGCGGCGGGCTGCACCGCGCTGGGATACCTCCACGAGGCCGGCCTCGGCGTGCCGCAGGACGCAGCCGAAGCTGTGCGCCTCTACACCCGCGCCTGCGACGAGGGCCACGCCAACGGATGCGGCAACCTCGGGTTCATGCTGCGCCACGGGGTGGGCACCGCACAGGATTTCACCGCCGCTGCGGCGCGTTTCCAGCAGGGCTGCGAGGGCGGCAATGGCCGCAGTTGCACCTTCCTCGGCTATGCCTACGAAGACGGTGAGGGCGTGCCGCCCGACGATGCCCGCGCCACCGAACTCTTCGCGCAGGCCTGCGAGATGGGCTACGCCATGGGCTGCACCTGGCAGGCGGTGAACACCGAGGAGGGGCGCGGCACCGCGGCCGATCCTGCCGCCGCCGCCGCGCTCTATACCAAGGGCTGCGAAGGCGGGCACGGGCGGGGCTGCGGCCTGCTCGGCCAGAACACCGCCGAGGGCATCGGCCTCGCGCCCGACGCGGCAGAAGGCGCGCGCCTCTTGCTCAAGGGCTGCGAGATGGATGACGGCTGGAGCTGCACCATGGCTGGCTGGATGTATGAAGAAGGTGAGGGCGTGGCGCAAAGCACACCCGAGGCCGTCTCCCTCCACCGCAAGGGATGCGACCTTGGCGCGGCCTTCGCCTGCGGCAGCCTCGCCAGCTATCTCGAAGACGGCCACGGCGTGCCGGAGGACAAAGCTGAAGCGATGCGCCTCCACGGCCAGGCCTGCGACGGGGGGGTTGCCGATAGCTGCACATCGCAGGGCCTGCTCCAGTACCTCGCCGAGCCTCCTGCGCCCGCCGAAACCGTGGCCGCCAGCTTCCTGCGCGGCTGCGACGGCGGCGACGCCGAAGGCTGCTACCGCCTCGGGTTGATGCAGGAGCGCGGCGAAGGCATGTCGGTCTCCGAGGTGAAGGCCTATGCCTTCTACAACCGCGCCTGCGACATGCAGTTGGCAGCGGGCTGCACCGATCTCGGGCGCCACCACGAGTATGGCCTCTCCCGCCCGGTCGATTTTGCTGCCGCGGCGGGCTTCTACACGCAGAGCTGCAATCCGGGCGATCCCGAGGGCTGCACCTTCCTTGGCGTACTTCACTTCGATGGCAACGGCGTTGCGCGCGACATGGCCGCCGCCCACCGCTTCTTCAAGCAGGGCTGTGACGAGGGCGATCCGCTGGGCTGCTCAAACCTCGGCACCCTCTACGACGGCGGCGATGGCGTCGCCGTCGACAAGGCCGAGGCCGCCCGCCTCTACCGCGCCGCCTGCGACGGCGGCGAGCCGCTGGGCTGCTCCAACCTCGGCACGCTCTTCGAGGCGGGGCAGGGCGTGGCGCAGGATTTCTCCGAGGCCGCGCGGTTCTATCGGCAGGGCTGTGATATGGGCGCGCCGTTGTCCTGCGCCAACCTCGCCACGCTCTACCTTGTGGGCAAGGGCGTGCGGCGCGAGGTCGGCACGGCAATCGCGCTCTTCACTCAGGCCTGCGACGGCGGGCAACCCGCCGCCTGCAACGATCTGGGCACGCATTACGAGTCGGGGCAGGGCATCAAGCGCGATCCCGCCGAGGCCGCCCGGCTCTATCGCCTCAGCTGCGACGGGGGCGAGCCGATGGGCTGCTTCAACCTTGGCACGCTCTACACCCGGGGCGTCGGTGTGCCCCGCAGCGAGGCGGAGGCCGGGCCGCTCTACCGGCAGGCCTGCGATGCGGGGCTCTACCGCGCCTGTTTCATGGGCTGGCTCACGCCCGATTGAGCGGGTGCCGCCCTGTGCGCTGCGGCGCGAACGGCGGGGTAACCCGGCGTCGCTGTGCGCAAACCGCGTATGCATGGATTGTGCATAGCGGGTGCATGGGATGTGCATGTTAACCCACCTTAACCGCGCCACCTTTCGTTAACCCGGCGGGGCGGTGCGCCAACTGCCGCTTGTGAGCCCGTGCCGAACCCCCTATGTCTTTCAGGTGATGCAAAAAACGCCTGAAAACACGCCTTCGGAGGCTGCCCGTGGCTGAAGACGCCAAGTTCGAAGACGGGGCAGACCGCCCTATCTACATTGCCGCGATGGATGACGGCTCGGTGCCCATCGTCTCCTCGCTGGTGCAGGACGCGGTCTTCCCGATCACCGAGATGAAATATGACAAGCCGGGCCGCGAATTTGCCTTGCTGCTCAACCGCTTCCGCTGGGAAGACAAGGAGCGCGCCGAGGCCCGCGGTCGGCCCTACGAGCGGGTGCAATCGGTGCTGCGGGTGGGCGACGTGATGAGCGTGGCCACCATGGGCATCGACCGCGCCGATACCGATACCATCCTGTCTTTGCTGGCAATTTCCTGGGACGAGGCAGAGGACGGCACCGGCACGCTCACCCTCACGCTGGCCGGTGATGGGGCGATCCGGCTTTCCGTCGAATGCCTCGACGTGGTGCTGAAAGACGTAACCCGCCCCTATATCGCGCCCTCCCGCCACGCCCCGGAGCACCCGGAAGAGTGAGCATCAGGCGGCTTGGCCCGGGCGATGCCGAGGCCTTCCGCGCCCTACGGCTGGAGGCCCTGCGCGAGGCGCCGGAGGCCTTTGGCGAAGATCACGCCGAGGCCAGTGCAAAGACCGATCTCGATTTTGCCAACCGCTTGGAAATGGGCGACAATTTCGGCGCTTTCTCGGGCGGTGAACTGGTGGGCATCCTGCTCTACATGCGCGAAGTGGGCGTGAAGATCGGCCATCGCGCTTTCCTCATGTCGGTCTACGTCCAGCCCGCCCACCGTGGCACCGGCCTCGCCAGCGATCTGCTTGGCGCGGCGCTGGGGCTGGCGCGTGAAAGCGGGGTGGCGCAGCTGGAGCTCTATGTCTCCTCCGCCGCGCCCCGCGCGCAGGCCTTCTATGCCCGTCACGGGTTCGTTCAGGTGGGGGTCAGCCCCCGCGCGCTGCGCGTTAACGGAAGTTACCACGACGAACGCCACATGATGCTGCGTCTCGATGCGCTTGAGGGCGATGCGCCCGGCGGGTAAGAGGCTGCCAAAGGAGAGCCCATGCCCGTCTTTCTCGATAGCACCGCGCCCGATTTCGAAGCCCGCTTCCAGGCCCTGTTGAGTGCCAAGCGCGAGGACTCGCCCGATGTCGACGAGGCGGTGGCCGCGATCATCGCCGATGTCCGGGCACGCGGCGATGCAGCCGTTATCGAGCTCACCGAAAAATTCGATCGCCTCAGCTTAACCCCTGAAACCCTTGCCTTTTCTGAGGCCGAGATCGACGAGGCCTGCGCCCAAGTGCCCCCCGAAGAGGCCGCCGCGCTGGAGCTGGCCGCCGAGCGCATCCGCGCCTACCACGTCCGCCAGATGCCCGAGGATGCCCAGTGGACAGACCCGGACGGCGCCACCCTTGGCTGGCGCTGGGGCCCTGTTTCAGCAGCGGGCCTCTACGTCCCGGGCGGCCTTGCCAGCTACCCCTCCTCGGTGCTGATGAACGCGGTGCCCGCCCAGGTCGCAGGCGTCGACCGCCTCGTTATCGCCTGCCCCACCCCGGGCGGTGAATCGAACCCCCTCGTCCTCTACGCCGCCCGCCTGGCCGGGGTGAGCACCATCTACCGCATCGGCGGGGCGCAGGCCGTTGCGGCGCTGGCCTATGGCACGCAAACCATTGCGCCCGTGGATAAAATCACCGGCCCCGGCAATGCTTTCGTCGCCGCAGCCAAGCGCCGCGTCTTCGGGAGCGTCGGCATCGACATGATCGCGGGGCCTTCCGAAATCTTGGTTATCGCAGACGCCGAGAACGACCCCGACTTCCTCGCCCTCGACCTGCTCTCCCAGGCCGAGCACGACGAAAGCGCCCAGTCGATCCTCATCACAACCGACGCCGCCTTCGGGCGCGCCGTGGCAGAGGCGATCGACACCCGGTTGCAAACCCTCGAACGCCGCGAGATCGCAGGCGCAAGCTGGCGCGACAACGGCGCGGTCATCACCGTGCAAAGCCTTGAAGAGGCGGCAGAATTGTCTGATCGGATCGCCCCCGAACACCTCGAACTCTGCGTCGCGGATCCCGAGGGTCTCAGCGAAAAGATCAACCACGCCGGCGCCATCTTCCTCGGCCAATGGACGCCCGAGGCCATCGGCGATTACATCGGCGGCCCCAACCACGTGCTCCCCACCGCCCGCTCCGCCCGGTTTTCCTCGGGCCTCTCGGTGATGGATTTCCTCAAGCGCACCACCCTGGCCAAGATGACCCCGGAGGCCCTCCGCGCCATCGGCCCGGCGGCGGAAACCCTCGCAAAATCAGAGAGTTTGCAAGCCCACGGCCTCTCCGTCCGCGCCCGCCTCGACAAGCTGAACCGATGATCCGCGCCACCCTCCTCGCCCTGCTCCTCGCCACGCCGCTCCACGCGGGTGAGGCGGAAGATCGCAAGGCCGCTTCCATTGCCCAACTCGAGGCGGAGGGCGTGCGCTATATCGATTGGCTGCCAGCCATCGAAACCGAGGCCGAAAGCCTTCGCCGCAGCGAGGAAGAGGTCATCCGCCGCACCCTCGCGCTCGCCATCGTCGCGGTGAAGGGCGAGACGGGCGACAGCGATCTTGCCCGCAGCCTCATTTCCCAGTTCAACGCCGAGGGCTACTTCTCGCCCGAAGAGCAGGCCTTCATCGACGCCGCCGCGCCCACCCAGGCCCAACGCACCAAGTTTGCCTGGCGCTACGAGACGGTAGAGGTCATGCTCTGGGCGCTCGGCATCTATGATACGCTGAAATATCCCAGCGAAATCATGGATGTGCCCCGCATGGCCGACACCCTCCGCGAGCTGGGCGCCGAGGGGTTGCGCGCCCGCGCCAAGCTCCGCTCGCAGACCGAGCTGCTCGATGCGGCCGATCTGATCTATCGCTACCATTGGGCCACCCGGCAGGCCCGGCTCGATGGCCGCCCGCCGCCCGCAAACCTCTATCCCGATGTCATCTGGGAGCGCCACCACGCGCTGAACTGGCTGATCGGGGCCTATGAGGGCGAGCGCTGGGATGAGGTCAGCACCGACACCTGACGTTTTCGCTGCATTGCAGTAACCGTCCGCAGGCGTTACTTCTTTCCGAAGCCACGGAGACACGCGCCCATGAGCCGCATCTGCCATATCGAGATTGACGACGCCAACCTGCCGCCGCCCACGCCGGAAATCGAGCAGGAGCGCAAGGTGGCCATCTTCGACCTGCTGGAAGACAACAGCTTCGATCCCGCAGGCCGCGAGGGCTACGAGATGCCCCCCGGCCCCTACCGTCTGCACCTGTGCATCCGTGAGCGTCGGCTGGTGTTCGACATCTCCGACGAACAGGACAACGAGATCGGCGCCTTCCACCTTTCGCTCTCGCCGTTCAAGCAGGTGGTGAAGGATTACTGGCAGATCTGCGAAAGCTATTACGACGCGGTCAAGAAGCTGCCGCCACACCAGATCGAGGCCATCGACATGGCCCGCCGCGGCATCCACAACGAGGGCGCGCGGGTGCTTCAGGAGCGGCTGGAGGGCAAGGCCGAGGTCGATACCGACACCGCCCGCCGCCTCTTCACCCTCATCTGCGTTCTGCACTACGGGAGCTAGGCTTGGGCAAGGATTTCCCCTCCTCGGTGCTCTTCTGCTGCGATCACAACGCCGTCCGCTCGCCGATGGCCGAAGGGCTGATGAAAAAGCTCTACGGCCACGACGCCTACGTGCAGTCGGCGGGGGTTTACAACGATCTGGACATCGACGGTTTCGCCATCGCTGTCTGCGACGAAATCGGGGTGGAACTGCACCGCCACCGCTCCCGCAGCTTCGAGGAGATGCAGCAATGGGGCGATGACCTTTCGGGGTTTGACCTGATTGTCGCCCTCTCCCCCGCCTCTCAGCGGCAGGCGCTGGAGATGACGCGGGTGTTCCACCTCGACGTCGAATATTGGCCGATCATGGACCCGTCCGGCCTTGGTGAGACCCGCGAGGCCAAGATGGGCGTCTACCGTCAGGTGCGTGACCAGCTGCTGGAGCGGATGAAACGGCGCTTCGGCCCGCCCACTCAAGGCTGACCCGCCTGCCAAAAAGGTCACAACCCCATGTGGGAACCGTATTTCTGCTTGATTTGTTGCGGATGTGAGCGCATCTAGTGCCGCGTCCGCCACAGTGCGGCGCACATGCAACAATGGAGTGACCATGGCCAAGGAAGAACTGCTCGAATTTCCCGGTGTCGTGAAGGAGCTCCTGCCCAATGCGACGTTCAGGGTCGAGCTGGAAAACGGCCATGAAATCATCGCGCACACGGCAGGAAAACTTCGCAAGAACCGGATCCGCGTCCTCACCGGCGACAAGGTGCAGGTGGAGATGACGCCCTACGACCTGACCAAGGGCCGCATCAACTACCGCTTCCGGTAAGATGCGACTCATCCTCGGATCCGGCAGCCCGCGGCGTCGCGAGCTGCTGGGCCAGTTGGGCATAACACCCGACGAAATCCGCGCTGCCGACATTGATGAGACACCGGCCAAGGGGGAGCTTCCGCGCCCCTATTGTACCCGCATGGCCGTCGAGAAGGCCGAGGCGCTGCCGCCCGGCGCGGGTGAACTTGTGCTCACCGCAGATACCACCGTCGCCCTCGGTCGCCGCATCCTTGGCAAGCCCGAAAGCCGCGCCGAGGCGGGCGCGTTCCTTCGGGCGCTGTCGGGCCGTCGCCACCGGGTCATCACCGCGCTGGCGGTGCGCTCCGCGGCCGGGATGTGGCAGCGTGACGTGGTGACTTCCGTGAAGATGAAGCGCCTCAGCGAGACGGAGCTCTTTGCCTATCTCGAAACCGGCGACTGGGAGGGCAAGGCGGGCGCCTATGCCATCCAGGGGCCGGCGGGCGCGTTCATACCGTGGATTTCCGGCAGTTATTCCGCCGTCATGGGCCTGCCGGTGGCTGAAACGGCCCAGCTTCTGGTCGCGGCGGGCTACCCGCTCTACAAGGCGGCCTGACCAACCCAGGTGGAGAGACGCCATGAAGGGCACCCAGATCATCCTCGATCACGTTGCAGGCCGCGAGGCCGCTGCGCGCATGGTCGATGGCCGGCTTGACGATCTGCTGATCGAAGCCCCCGGCATGATCCGCCCCGGCGCGATCTGGCGGGCCAGGGCCGAGCGTCAGGCGAAGGGGCAGGGGGGCATCTTTCTGGCCGCCGAGGGCCAGCGCTTCTGGTTCCGGCAGGCCAGGGGCGTGGCCCCCGGCGAGGCGCTGGTGGTGCAGGTGACAGGCTACGCCGAGACGGAGAAGGCCCCGCCCGTCACCCGCAGCCTCACCTTCAAGTCGCGTTACGTGATCGTCACCCCCGATGCGCCAGGGGTTAACGTGGCGCGCTCCATCCGCGACGAGGACGAGCGTGACAGGCTGAAGCTCACCGCGCTGGAGGCGCTGGAGGGCCGCGACTGGGGGTTGATCCTGCGCTCGTCCTGCATGGGCGCCGAGGCGGCTGAGATTGCCGAAGACATCGCCAACATGGTCGCCACCGCCGAGGCCGCGCTGTCTGACGGCGCACCGGGCGAGATCCATCCCGGCGACGGCCCGCACCTCACCGCCTGGCGCGAGTGGACCGACCGGGCCGAGGTCATCACCGAGCCCGGCGGCTTCGAGCGCCACGGCGTGCTCGATGCGCTGGCCGAATTGCAAGGCCCACGCGAGCGAGCATCGGAGGCCACGCTCTTTGTCGAGCCCACCCGCGCGCTGGTGGCGGTGGATGTGAACACCGGCGGCGACATGTCTCCCGCCGCTGCGCTTAAGGCCAATATCGCCGCCGCCAAGGCGCTGCCCCGCGCGCTGCGGCTGCGCGGCCTCGGCGGGCGCATCGTGGTGGATTTCGCGCCCATGCCCAAGGGCCAGCGCAAGCAGCTTGAGCAGAGCCTCAAGGCCGCCTTCCGCGCCGACCCGATCGAGACGGTGCTCGCCGGGTGGACGCCGCTGGGCCAGTATGAGATGCAAAGGAAGCGCGAGCGGCTGCCGCTCTCCCTGACCCTGCCCGAGGAGGCCCTGTGACCTGCCCGATCTGCAGCAAGGACACTGACCCTAAGTATCGCCCATTCTGCTCCCGCCGCTGCGCCGACCTGGACCTCGGCAAATGGCTCACAGGCGCTTACGCGGTGCCCTCCAACGATCCGGAGGACACTGAGGAAGCGCTGCGCCTGTCCGATGAGGAACAACCGCCCAAGCCCCACTGACGGGAACGCGCGCCCGGACAGCGCAGCGCACAGCCGCTGTGCCCGTTCGCCATAGCGCCAGTGGCTGCATCTTTCTTTCACCTTCGTGCCGCAGCCCCTCTGGCCTGAGCCTTACCTGCTGTCGTGGCACGTCGACGTGGCACAGGCGAACTTGCGGTTGTGCGCTCGCCCACAGGTTCCGTCATTTTCCTTGATCCATGTCATGGGATGCAGGTCATGCCCGGGCTATGAGAGTATAGTTAAAAGTGGAAACTTGTTGATATGCGCCTCACAACCCGAACCAACCTTGCCATGCGCGTGCTGATGTTCTGCGCCACCTACCCGCAGCGACAGCACCGCTCTGCCGATATTGCCGCGGCCTGCAATGTCTCGGTCAACCACCTCATGCAGGTGGTGCCGGTGCTGCACCGTCAGGGCTACATCCGCGCCACCCGGGGCCGCTCGGGCGGGGTTGAGCTTGCCACGCTGCCCGAGCAGGTGAAGGTGGGCGAAGTCTTTCGCCATTTCGAGGCGTCTCTGCCCTTTGCCGAGTGTTTCTCTGAAACCGGCAACACCTGCCCGCTCACCCCGGCCTGCCGCCTGCGCAGCGCACTGGAGCAGGCGCTGGAGGCGTTCTATACATCGCTTGACGATGTGACGTTGGCAAGTCTCGTGCAGGGCAACAGCGGCCTCGAAATGCTTTTTGTAGATCCTCCGCAGGCCACCAGCCCCGGCCCGGACTGCCCCTCCGCGCAGCGCGCGGGCTGAGTTCCCTCACCACCACGCGACCGTTCGCCCGGCATTCACCGGAGCGTTACCGCTTGGCCCTCCGCCGCAACCAGTGATAGAAAAGCGGTGCTGGAACTATCGCCCGCTGGTGGGCACAGGGGATCTCATGCGGAGCAAATCTGAAACACCGCCCACCGTCGTCGGAATCGCGGCTTCGGCCGGCGGGCTCGAGGCGATGTCGCTGTTCCTGCAAAACCTGCCCAAGGGGCTCAACTGTGCCTTCGTGCTGGCGCAGCATATGTCTCCCAGCCATGAAAGCATGCTGGTCAAGCTGCTTTCGCGCGAAACGGCGCTCGATGTCCGCGAAATCGGCGGGCCGGTTACGCCCGCGGCCGATACCATCTACATTCCCCCCCCGGGGAGCGACGTGGGCTTTGCCGAAGGTGCGCTGGTGGTGCTCGATCCCTCGGGCCACCCCGCCACGCCCAAACCCTCCGCAGACAGACTCTTCAAGGCCCTGGCCGACGCGCTGGGCGCGCGCTGCATGGGGTTGGTGCTGTCAGGCACGGGGAGCGACGGCAGCTACGGGGTGCAGGCCATCCGCGAGGCGGGCGGCATCACCCTCGCCCAGGAGCCGTCATCGGCAAAATACGATTCCATGCCGGTCAGCGCCGTGCGCACCGGCTGCGTCGACCTGGTGCTGACACCGCAGCAGATCGGCCAGCACCTGGAGAAGATCCTCAGCCAGCCACGCGATCTCGAAGAACTCAAGAAGATGGGCGAGGAGGCCACCAAGAACGCCGATCTTTTCCAGATCCTGCTGGCCCACACGATGGTCGATTTCCGCCAGTACAAGGAAAGCACCATCAACCGCCGGGTGCACCGCCGGATGGTGGCCAAGGGCATCGCCACTCAGGCCGAATACGTGGATTTCTGCCGCCGCAGTCAGGAAGAGGTGGAGGCGCTCTACAAGGATCTGCTCATCTCGGTGACGCGCTTCTTCCGCGATGGCGAACAATTCGCGGTTCTGCGCGATGTGTTGCAGGATCGTGTCAGCGCGAAACCCGGGGCCAAGATGCGCATCTGGGTGCCAGGCTGCGCCACCGGCGAAGAGGCCTATTCCATTGCAGCGCTCTATGCCGAGGCAGCGGGCGGGCTGGAGGCGCTGGGCAAGGACAGCCTCCAGATCTTCGCCACCGACATCGACGAGCATGCCCTTGCCGTGGGGCGGAGGGGCAGCTACCCGCGCAGCGCCACCGACGATATCCCGCCCGACTTGCTCGAAAAATACTTCGAGATCTCCGGCGACAGGGTGATCGTCAAGCAGAGCCTGCGCAATTGCGTCATGTTCACCCGGCACAACATCTTCCAGGATGCGCCCTTCATGTCGATTGACCTCGTCAGCATCCGGAACGTGCTGATCTACTTCGACAACACCCTTCAAGACAGGGTGCTCTCGCGCATCCAATATGCCCTCTCCGCCGACGGGATGCTGTTTCTGGGCACCTCCGAAACGGCCGGCACGATCGAAAGCCACTTCGTCCAGCTCGATCCGGCGGCCAAGATCTACGCCAAGCGCAGCACCCCGCCGCTCGACATGACCAACTTCGGCTCCACCCATGCCATCCGGGCGAGCCGCAGGATGCTGACGCAAGACAAGGCGAAGGGCGGAGACAGTGTTCATGACTGGAGCCACTTCCATGCACTGGTCGGGAGCTTCGCGGAAACGGCGGTGCTGGTGACCGCCGAGGGTGCGGTGCTGAAGGTATACGGCGATCTCGCCCCTTTCAGCCAGATCACCGACTCCGTATTCAAGGGCTTCAGCCTGCGTGTGCTCAAGGCCCCGCTGTCGAATGAAAGCACAACGCTGGTGCTGGTCGCGCTCAAGAAGAAGAAGGCGCGCACCGGCCAGTGGCACCGCATCGAGGGCCGCGACTTCAACCATGCGCGCCTCGTGGCCTACCCGCTGGAGCCGCAGGGCCATGAAGAACCCTACGTGCTGCTCGCCATCGAAACCGAGATGCGCTCCACCCCCGAGGCGAGCGATGAAGAGCGCACCGATTATCTCACCTATATCGAAACCGAGCTGAGCCGCACGCGCGAGGCGCTGAACGTGACGATGGAGCAGCTTCAAACCTCCAACGAAGAGCTGCAATCGCTGAACGAAGAGCTGCAAAGCTCCAACGAGGAATTGCAAAGCACCAACGAAGAGCTGGAAACCTCCAACGAAGAGCTGCAATCGACCAACGAAGAGCTGATCACAGTCAACGAAGAGCTCATCGTCAATTCCACCGAGCTGCAGCGCACCACCGCAGAGCTGAATGGCATCGTCGACGGGCTGCCCACGACCATGCTCATGCTCGACCAGGGCCTGCTGATCCGCCATGCTTCGCGCCAGGCCATCGAGCAATTCGCGCTCAAGACGCGGGGCCAGTCGATGGGCCATATCTCTCAATGCCATCTTCCCGAGGGTTTTCCGCCGGTGGTGGATCTCTGCTCGCAGGCCCTGCTCAACCGGAAATTCGTCTCGCGTCAGTTTTCCAGCGGCCAGCGGCGCTTTCTGCTCACCATCGCGCCGCTCATCAGTGTCAACGATGAGCTGATCGGGCTGGTGGTCATGGTCACTTCGCTGGAAAGCAGCATTGAGATCTCGCTCAATCATACCCTGCGCCGTTTCGGCCAGATCGGAACCTGGCGGGTGCAATTGCCCGAGAACGAGGTGGAGTGGTCCGAGGAGGTATATCAAATCCACGGCCTCGCGCCCGAAGAGGGGACGATGTCCCTTGAGCGGGCGATCGGCTTTTTCCATCCCGACGATCGCGCGGCGGTGCGTGGGCACCTTGAAAAGGCCCTGGAAGAGCGGTCGGGCTTCCATTTTACCGCCCGTATCATCCGCGCCGACGGCCGCATCACGGTGCTCGAAAGCTCCGGCACCGTGGTAATGGACCGGCTGAACAACATGGTCGGCGTGGTTGGCGTGGTGCGCGATTTTTCCCGGATGCAGACAGAGAACATGCTGCTGCGCCACTACAACGAGATCACCTCGGAAGAGGGGCTGGGTGTCTACTCCTACGACATTCGCAATGGGGTGAATTACTGGAACCCCACCCTCTACGATCTGCTGGGCGTGGATCGAACGGCGCAGCCCGAGATCGAAACGGCGCTTCGGCATCTTGCGCCGTCAAGTGCCGAGAAGGTCCGGGGTTTGTTGAAGGCGGCGATGACCGAGGGCGAGGGCTTCGAGTTTGAAGGCGAGATCGCGCGCAACGGCGGAGAGCGCATCCCCTATCGCAGCAAGTGCCAGGTGGTGCATGACGAGGCGGGCGAGATCTCTCATGTCTTCGGGGTGCTGCGCCGTCTGGAATGACTGCCGGGGCCTTACCCCCAAACCCCTCCTGTTAACCTTCGGGTAACCTTTTGCAGCGCAGAATCTTACCCCTGAGAGGCATCAAGATTCAGGCGTGCGACATGTGGACTGGTGAGCAAGACGAAACTTCCGAAAATTCGAATCAACTCGCGATCTGCATGTATCGTGATACCCAGACGAACCAGTGGTTCGTCGAGCGGGTCGAGTTCAACCTGCCGGGCAGCCGCACGCGCACCACTTTCAACGTGCCCCAGCCGCTGCGACAGGCCTTCTCCGATGAGTTCGTGGCCGAGCTCACGCCGCTGCTGCCCAGTTCGCATGACAGGGGCCTGCTGGCCGACGGGCAGATCAACATCGCACTCAGCCACCTGTCGCTGATCGGGGTGCGGGTGGCGGCCCAGGCGGCCTTCAACGGTATCCAGAAAGTCTGGGTCCGGTTCCAGCGGGCGTTCGGCGCGGTGCAGGATCTGCTGCAACCTCAGCACCGCACCGAGCGTGCCACGGTGAACGGCCTGCACTACGTTGCCGCCAGCACGCTGCTCGACCTCGTCTTGCCCTGCCTCGACATTCTGCGCCTCGACGGTCTCGACCCGGAAGATCGGGAAGCAACGGGGCGTGTCGCCGCGCGTCTGACTGCCCTGCAAGACAAGAAGCATGATCTGGAGTTCTACGCCGGGCTGCTCACACGCTTCCTCGCCGCGCCGGAGCCAGAGAAGGTGCCGCCCCGAGTCGCGCCTTCGGAAGATGCGCACAGCGCGCTCCAGGGCTTTCGGCTGCCCGGGCCGATCACCGTCCGCTGACCCCGCCAGGCTTGCGCCGGGCGCCTTCCTTTCGGGGGTGACATCCGCCTGCGCCTCTTGGATGCTGTGCCGCGACATTGCATCGAAAGGCCCCACCATGAATCGCCACTCGCCCAACTCGCCTGAAGCCCGCGACATCGCCTATCACCTGCACAGCTACACCAACGCCGAGCTGCATCAGGAGGTTGGCCCGACGGTGATCGAGCGTGGCGAGGGCGTCCACGTCTACGACAACCAGGGCAAGCGCTACGTCGAGGCGCTGGCGGGGCTGTGGTCGGTCGCCGTGGGATTCGGCGAGGAACGTCTGGTGAAGGCCGCCACCGCGCAAATGCAGAAGCTGCCCTACTACCAGACCTTCGCCCACCGCTCCCACGGCCCCGCGATCGACCTGGCAGAAAAGCTGGTGAGCCTCGCGCCGGTGCCGATGAGCAAGGCCTATTTCACCAACTCCGGCTCCGAGGCCAACGACACGGTGGTCAAGTTCCTCTGGTATCGCTCCAACGCGCTGGGCAAGCCGGAGAAGAAAAAGATCATCTCCCGCCTGCGCGGCTACCATGGTGTCACCGTCGCCTCCGCTTCGATGACCGGCCTGCCCTACAACCACAAGAGCTTCGATCTGCCGCTGCCGCAGATCCTCCACACCACCTGCCCGCACTATTGGAAAGAGGGGCAGGACGGCGAAAGCGAGGAAGAGTTCGCCACCCGCTGTGCCGCCGATCTCGATGCGATGATCCAGGCCGAGGGCCCCGATACCATCGCCGCCTTCATCGGCGAGCCGGTGATGGGGGCAGGGGGCGTGGTGGTCCCGCCTGCGGGCTACTGGCAGAAGATCCAGGAGGTGCTGGCCAAGTATGACATCTTGCTGGTGGCCGACGAGGTGATCTGCGGCTTCGGGCGCACCGGCAACCTCTGGGGCAGCCAGACCTTCGACATCAAGCCCGATATCCTCGTGACCTCCAAGCAGATCACCTCCTCCTACTTCCCGCTCTCCGCCGTCCTGCTGAACGAGCGCGCCTATGCGCCGATTCAAGACGAGTCCGGCCGTATCGGCACGCTCGGCCACGGCGTCACCGGCGCGGGCCACCCGGTGGGCGCCGCTGTGGCGCTGGAGAACATCGCCATCATCGAAGAGCGCAGCCTTGTGGCCAACGCGGCCAAACAGGGCGAGCCGCTGCGCGCCGGGCTGAAGAAGCTCGCAGATGAGTTCGGGCTGGTGGGCGAGATGCGCGGCATCGGCCTCATCGCCGCGCTGGAGATGGACCCGACGCAGGCTAAGGAGGAGAAGCCCGTCGGCGCCCTCGGGGCGGCGATGAACACCGCGCTCCTGCACCACGGCGTCATCGCCCGCAACCTCGGCGACACCATCGCCTTCTGCCCGCCGATGATCATCGACCAAGAGGGCGTGGCCGAGATCCTCACCGGCGTCGAGAAGGCCCTGAAAGACGTGAGTACCGAGCACGGGTGAGCCATCAGCCGTCATCCTCAGGCTTGACCCGAGGATCTCCTGACCGCCGAGAGATCCTCGGGTCAAGCCCGAGGATGACGGTGCATTCCGCCCGTAGGGTGGGCAATCTGCCCACCACCCCTCAGCCCTTGGGCAAAACGGGCGCCGTGCGCTCCAATGCCAGCTCGGCGTCCGAAAATTTCCACGGCCCCCGCAGCCCCGGCACGCCCTCCGGATCAATCTGCATCCCGCGCGCCACCACCTGCGGATCGGCCAGCGCCTCGCCCACATCGTTGATCGGCCCGGCGGGCACAGTGGCCGCCTCGAAGGCCGCCAGCAGGTCGGCCTTCTCCCAGCCCGCCGTCACCGCCTCGATCAGCGGTGTGAGCGCCTCGCGGTTCGTCACCCGCCCCGGGTTGGTGGCAAAGCGCGCGTCATCGGCCAGCCCCTCCAGCCCCAGCACATCGCAAAACCGCCGGAACTGCCCGTCATTTCCCACCGCGATGATGATATGCCCGTCCTTCACCGGCACAACCTGGTACGGGCCGAGGTTGCGATGCCAGGAACCCGTGCGCTGCGGCGGCACGCCGGTGGCAAGGTAGTTCATCCCCTGGTTCGCCAGCATCGCCACCGCGCAATCGAGCAAGCTCATGTCGATGTGCTGCCCCCGCCCGGTCCGGTGTCGCTGCTCCACTGCGGCGAGGATTCCGATGGTGGAGTAGAGCCCGGTGACAATATCCGTCACCGCCACACCAAACCGCGTCGGCTCGCCGTCGGGATCGCCGGTGATATCCATCAGCCCGCTCATCCCCTGCAGCAGGTAGTCATAGCCCGCCCGCTTGGCATAAGGCCCATCCTGCCCGAAGCCGGTGACAGAGCAGTAGATCAGCGCCGGGTTCACCTCCGCGAGGCTCGCATAATCCAGCCCGTATTTCGCCAACCCGCCCACCTTGAAGTTCTCGATCAGGATGTCGGCGCCCGCCACCAGTTCGCGCACCCGCGCCTGCCCCTCCGGCGTGCGAAAATCCACGACCTCGCTCACCTTGCCCCGGTTGGCCGAGTAGAAATAGGCCGCGCTCACATCGCCGTCCCGCTCCACGAAAGGCGGCCCCCAACGCCGGGTGTCATCCCCCTCCGGGCTCTCCAGCTTGATCACCTCCGCGCCCAGATCGGCCAGCGCCTGGCCAATCCACGGCCCGGCGAGGATTCGCGCCATCTCGACAACCTTCAGCCCTTCCAGCGGTTTCATCCTGCCCCCCTCGTTCTTTCCCGGCACCCTAGCGGCACTTTGCTGTTGCGGAAACACTGCGTTTCTTGCGCAGGTTTCCGCTCACCTCTTCTTGCAGCCGCCGGTTGCGCGTAAGGAGCTTTGAGATGTCCCTCAACCGGTAGCCCGCGATGAAATACCTTGCCCGAGTCCTTTCTCTCCTGACCGCCCTCGCCGGCCTCACTGCGCCCGCCCAGGCCGAAGACCGTGCGCTGCTGGGCTGGGGCCGTCTGTTTACCAATGACACGCTGGGGGATGGCTACGACCGCTGGCGCACCGGCGCCTACACCGTCTCCATCGCCTATGGGCCGGGCTGGCAGGGCGTCGCGCCCGACCGTTTCGGCCAACTGCTGGAGTTTCGCCTGCGCTCCGAGCTGATCGCGCCGCAAAGCCTCACCGCACCTGCCGCGAACGATCGCCGTTTCGTTGGCGCCATCACCCTTGGCCTGCACAGCTACGCCCGCCTCGGCGAGGCCGATCTGCGGGCCGGGCTGGATCTCACCTTCACCGGCCCCCAGACCGGGCTTGGCGAGTTGCAGAACAAGATCCACACAACCATCGGCCTCGACGAAACCACGATCCTCGGCGACCAGCTTCCCAACAACACCTACGTCTCGGCCAATGCCGAGCTCTCGCGTGAACTCAACCTCGGCAGCGCCCGGCTGCGGCCCTTCCTCGAGGTGCAGGCCGGAACCGAAAGCTACGCCCGCATCGGTGCCGATCTCACCTTCGGAACCTACGGCAAGGGCGCCCTCATGGCGCGGGACATCACCACCGGCCACCTCTACCAGGTGATCCGCTCCCGCCAGGACGAGGGCTTCTCCTTCCTCCTCGGCGGCGACGTGGCGCAGGTCTATTCCTCCGTCTACCTGCCCGAGGATGACGGCTACGTGCTGGAAGACACCCGCACCCGCCTGCGCGCCGGGGTGAACTGGCAGGGCGAGAACGCGGGACTTTTCTACGGCCTCACCTACCTCTCCGAAGAGTTCGAGGCCCAGACCGAAGGCCAGATGGTCGGTGCGCTGCAACTGCGGCTGTTCTTCTAAGAGCCAGGTATCGGCTTCGGCGGGGGCGCCGATGCGATGAGCGGCCGCAGGCCCCGAAGAGCCGCCCCGCTGCCCGTGACTCGCAAGCCACGCCCCTGACTTCGCTGCACAATCTTCTTGGTGGCCGAGTCCAGCCTGTGTTAACCATTCGTCAACAATAAAGACAAATGGCAGGCATACAGGCATGAAAACGGGCTTTCTCGGCACGTTTGTCATCCCTTGGTCGCACACCGAAACAGATGGGCAGCCCGGCGCGCCGGTGACAAGCCTGCAGGTCGGGGCGACATGGCGCTGGAGCGGGGCGCTCACGCGGGTCGATGGCCCGGGCGATGTGATCTCGCTTTCCGATGCTGCGGGCATGGCAGACCTCCACAAACGTGCGGCACGCAAGGTGCGGCGTATCATTTCGGGCAAGGGTGAGGCACTCACCGCGCTGTCGCGCGGCGCCGATGCCCGCCGGGCGCTGGCCCGCGCCGAGGCCATCGCTGAAGCCACCGCAGAGGATGCGCTCCTGGCCCAGGCCAGCTTCACCGTGACCGACGGGCAGGATGCCTGGATGGCCAGCTTCATCGAAACCCTCCCCGGGGCCTCCGGCCTGCTGATGTTCGCAGGCCGCGTGCCGCCAGAGGGCACCGATCTCTGGGTCAGCGCCGCCGCCCGGCTGGCCGAGGCGCCCCCCGCTCCCGGCGAGACGGCGCAGGGCGGGGTGATCTGCTTCACGGCCGGCACCCGCATCGCCACGCCCGAGGGCAGCAAGCTCGTCGAGGATCTGCGCGAAGGCGACAGGGTGCAAACCAAGGATGACGGCGCCCAGCCGGTCATCTGGTCCGGCGCGCGCCGAATGACGGGCGCGCGCCTCTTCGCCATGCCCCACCTGCGCCCCCTGCGCATCCGCGCGGGTGTGCTGGGGCCCGGCATTCCCGATGGCGACCTGCTGGTGTCACCCAACCACCGCATGGTGATCCGGGGCGCGGCGGCGCAGGCGCTCTACAACACGCCCGAGGTGCTGGTGCGCGCGCGTGACCTGATGGGCCTGCGCGGCATTTCCACCGACCATGCCCTCCCCGAGGCCACCTACATCCACATCCTGATGGACCGCCACCAGGTGCTCTTCGCCAACGGGGTCGAAACCGAAAGCTTCCACCCCGCTGAGGCCGATTTCGGCACGCTCGACGCGGCCGACCGCGCCCGCCTGCTCGAAGGCCTGCCCTGGCTCGCCAAGCGCCCGGATGACTACGGCGCCCCCGCCCGCCGGATGCTCTCGGGCGCCGAAGCGGCGATCCTGCGCCACGACGCGGGGCTGGCCGCCTGAGCGGCGCTTGACTCGCCCATCGCGGCCTGTATAAGCCCGCCATCCACCGGGGTTCGCGCCCCGGTGTTTCAATTGGTGTTGGTGGCCCCCGCAAGGGGATGCCCTGTCGCTCGAAAGAGAGAGGACAACGCCCTTCATAGTCTCAGCTCAGGGGACGCTCTAACGAAGGAGATCAGACGGTGACCAAACGCACCTCTGCCAAGTACAAACTCGACCGCCGCATGGGCGAAAACATCTGGGGCCGCCCGAAGTCCCCGGTCAACCGCCGCGAATACGGCCCCGGCCAGCACGGCCAGCGCCGCAAGGGCAAGATGTCCGACTTCGGCCTGCAGCTCCGCGCCAAGCAGAAGCTGAAGGGCCACTACGGCGACCTCACCGAAAAGCAGTTCCGCCGCATCTTCGCCGAGGCCGAGCGCCTGCGCGGTGACACCGGCGAGCTTCTCATCGGCCTGCTCGAGCGCCGCCTCGACGCCGTTGTGTATCGCGCCAAGTTCGTGCCCACCGTCTTCGCGGCCCGCCAGTTCGTGAACCACGGCCACGTCAAGGTGAACGGCCAGCGCGTCAACATCCCCTCCTACCGTGTGAAAGAGGGTGACGTGATCGAGGTCCGCGACAAATCCAAGCAGCTCGCCGTGGTGCTCGAAGCCACCCAGCTGCCCGAGCGCGACGTGCCCGAGTACATCGAGGCCGACCACTCCAAGATGACCGCCACCTTCGTGCGCACCCCCGGCCTGTCGGACGTGCCCTACGCGGTCCAGATGGAGCCGAACCTCGTCATCGAATTCTACGCTCAGAACTAAGTCAAAACGACACGTTCGAGGGACAGGAAGGGCCGCACCACAGGGTGCGGCCTTTTTTCTGTTTTGGGCGGGCTCGCGCCAGGCAGCGGCTCCATCCGCCCGCCGCTCATCAGCCGTGCTGGTGTCCTTCAGGACGCCGCTGTTGCCTCGATCTCAAACATCAGCCCGGGGATGGCGAGGCGGGTGACGCCCAGAAGGGTCATCGGCGGGGCCACCTGATGCGCGCCAAAGCGCATCCCCATCAGGTCGAAGTTCTTCAGCGCCTCGTCCACATCCGTCGCATAGACCCCCAGCCTGATGACGTTGCTCAGGTCCATCCCCGCGCCCTTCAACACCGCTTCGAGGTTATCGAGCGCGAGGGCGATCTGGCCGCGCATGTCACCGGGATGCTGGGGTGCGCCGTTCTCGTCCACCGCCGTCTGACCCGCGCAGATCACCTGCCGGGTCGCGCCATCGATCACCTCGGCCTGATTGTAGCCCAGCTTGATCGACCAGTCCCAGGGGTTCACCGCTGTCCGTTCCATATCGCAATCTCCTTGTTTTAAGTTGATGGAATCGGTGTAGTTCAAAACAGTGCCAAGAATTGGCACCATTTGTGCTAGGCTGCCGACATGAACGTAAGACTGAGACATGACGCCATCGTGCGCAGCCTTCGGCGCAACGGCACCACCACTGTCGACGCGCTGGCCAGCGAAGTCGGCGCCTCCCGCCGGACGGTTCTGCGCGACATCAGCGCGCTCCGGGATGAAGGCTACGTGATCCACTCCGATGTCGGCCGCGGCGGCGGTCTTCAACTTGATCCGCAGTCGATGCAGACCCACGCCAAACTCTCGGTGCCCGAGGTTTTTGCCCTGCTCATCAGCGTCGCCGCGATGCGCGCGGCAGGCAACCTGCCGTTCTCCGATCTCGCCGATGCCGGGCTGGCCAAGATCGAAAAGGCCCTCCCGTCAGACAAGGTGAAAGACCTGCGCAGTTTTCTGGACTGCCTGCACATTGGCCAGCTCTCTCCCCTGCAAGACCTGTCGGACATGGGCAAGATGGACCCGGCCCTGCTCCCGACCTTCGAGGCGGCCTTCCTCGGACGTCAGCTCATCCGGTTCGACTACCGCGACGCGAAAGGCCGCAAAACCAAGCGCCAGGTCGAGCCGCAGGCGATGCTGATCCTGTCCCCGCTCTGGTATCTTGTCGGCTGGGATCCGGCGCGGGACGATTTTCGTCATTTCCGGATGGACAGGATCAGCACGCCCGAAGCGGTGCCAGATACCAGCTTTCGGCGGCGGCACGTCCCCTTCGAAGATGACGTGTGCCCCTACAGTGAACTTCAAAAATAGGGGCCAGGCGGACAGTGGCTCATCGCCCGGTCTCGCTCCCTTCGGGATCACACTCCCCCAAAGAAAACGGCCGCCCAAGCGGACGGCCCTTCCTGCTTTGTCCTCAGGGAGCGTTACATACCGGGGCTGACGGCAAAGCCAGAGAAGCCGCCCATGCCGAGTTCGGCCAGCATGGTCGCTTCGGCGGTCGCCAGGTCAATGGCGTAAAGCCCGGCGCTCTCGGCACCTTCCATCTGAAGCACGGCATAGGCCATGTCGGTGCCTTCCTCGGGGGAGATGATGTCAAACCCGCCCCAGGCGCTCAGGTCCACGGCCTCGCCGTCCACCATCACCTGGCCCACGGTGCCCAACGTGCCGTCGTTGTTGGCCAGCGTCACCAGCGAGTCGGTCTCGGCATCCAGCGCGAACTGGGCGGTCGATCCCGCCGTCTCGCCCGCAATCGCGTTGGTATAGGCATTGGCAAAGATCATCGGCGTGACGCCCGCGTGGGTGTCGCCCTCGGCATAGGCGGCATCGGTGAAGCGCTTCACCGTGTTCGCCTTCGGGTCATTGTCGCCAAAACCCTCGGGGAAGTAGACAAGGTTCGCCCCGTCCGAGCCAACGGCCCGCACCGCGTCGATCTTGTTGTTGAAGTCGAAGGCCACATAGCCCTCGCCGATCATTGCGTTCTCGTCGAAGGCGGCGCCGGTGTCGGTAATCTCGCCGGTCGCCGGGTTGACGGTGACGATCATGCCATCGGCAAAGCCCTGCAGGTCGCCGGTGACGGGCCGGTAGGCGATGGCCCGCAGCGGCTGCGACAGCTCATAGGTCTGTACATCGCCGGGAGACGCGATGTCAGCCATCACAACCAGCGTGGCACCATCGTCGGCAAGGGCATAGCCCATCTTGCCGGCGTGGGCGTCGGCAAGGGCAGGGGCAGCACCAAGGGCAAGGAGGGCTGCGGCGGAGGTGAGAAGGGTTTTGGTCATGAAGTCCTCAGTAACGAAAAGGGGCAGGGCGCCATCGCCCCGCGTTTGCATCAGAAGACACGAGCGCAGCGCGCCCCGAGTTTCAGCGAGGTTTCGACATGACGACCCTGTGATCTGCCCGTGTCCAACCCGCCGCATCGGCGAAAACCGCGCCAACCGCCTTGGCCTCGTCGCCCGCATTTGCGATGCAGGGGGCAGCCGAAAAAAGGAGCCTGCCCATGTCCCACCCCGTATACCACCGCATCGACGGCCCTATCGTGATGATCGGCTTCGGCTCCATCGGCAAGGGCACATGGCCGCTGATCGAGCGCCACTTCGAATACGACGCCGACCAGTTCCTCGTGATCGAGCCCGATGCGCGGCAGCACAACTTCCTGCGCCAGCACAAGCTCAACTTCATCGACACCGCGCTGACGCCAGAGAACTACAAGGAGGTGCTCTCCTGCCTCTTCCCCGAGGGCAAGGGCTTCTGCGTCAACCTCAGCGTCGATACCTCCTCGCTCGATATCATGAAGCACTGCCGCGAGCTCGGCGTGCTCTATATCGACACTGTGGCCGAGCCTTGGGCCGGCTGGTACTTCGAAGATCGTGACAATGCCGCCCGCACCAACTACGCGCTGCGACAGGCGGTGCGCGACGAGGCGGCGGCCAACCCGGGCGGGCCAACCGCCGTCAACTGTTGCGGCGCCAACCCCGGCATGGTCTCGTGGTTCGTAAAGGAAGCCCTGCTGACGCTGGCCAAGGACACCGGGGCCGATGCCACCGCGCCCACCACCCGCGACGGCTGGGCCAAGCTCATGCAAAGCCTCGGTGTGCAGGGCGTCCATATCGCCGAGCGCGATACACAGGCCCGCCGCGTGCCGCGCCCCCGCAACGTCTTCGTCAACACGTGGTCGGTCGAGGGCTTCATCGCCGAGGGCTTCCAGCCGGCCGAGCTGGGCTGGGGCACGCATGAGCCGTGGTTCCCGGAAAACGGTCACCGGCAGGAGACGGGCTGCAAGGCCGCAATCTGGCTGGAGCGCCCCGGTGCCATCACCCGCGTCCACACATGGTGCCCCACGCCCGGCCCGCAGTTCGGCTTCCTCGTCACCCATAACGAGGCGATCTCGATCTCCGACTACTTCACCGTGGGCGAGGGCGATCACCCCGAATATCGCCCCACATGCCATTACGCCTACCACCCCTGCGACGACGCGGTGCTGAGCCTGCACGAGATGTTCGGCTCCGGCCGCCAGCAGGAAAAGCACCACATTCTTACCGAGGACGAGATCGTGGAAGGCATCGACGAGCTGGGCGTGCTGCTCTACGGCCACGAGAAAAACGCGCTCTGGTTCGGCTCCCGCCTCTCCAACGAGGAAACCCGTGACCTCGCCCCTTACCAGAACGCCACCGGCCTGCAGGTGACTTCCGCCGTGCTCGCCGGCATGGTCTGGGCGCTGGAAAACCCGGAAGCCGGCATCGTCGAGGCCGACGAGATGGATCATGCGAGGTGCCTTGAGGTGCAACGCCCCTACCTCGGCCCGGTCGAGGCGCATTACACCGACTGGACCCCGCTTCAGGATCGCTGGGAGCACTTCCCCGAAGACATCGACGAAAGCGTGCCCTGGGCCTTCCGCAACGTGCTGGCCACGTGACCACCGGGCAGCTCATCGGCCCTTGCGGTCCTCTTCGCAGCTGCGATGAGGGGCCGAAGCGCCCCGAAGAGCTGCCCCCCGGGGCCTCGCGGCAACACCGCCACCCCTGCGACACCCCCCGCCTTCACCGTGCGGGGCCATCCGGCTATGAAACCTCAAGCCGTTTCCAGTAATGAGCCCCCGATGCCCGAGCCCAAGGCCGAAGTGACCCACCCGCTAGAGCGCACCATCGAGCGGGGCCTCTTCAACGCCCGCTGGCTGATGGCGCCGATGTATCTCGGCCTCTCGCTCTGCCTTGCGATGCTCACCTTCATCTTCCTGCGCGAGTTGGTCTACTACGCGCCACAAGTGCTCACCATGTCCGCCGACAAGTCGATCCTCGTGGTCCTCACCCTGATCGACCTCAGCCTCGCCGGAAACCTCCTGCTCATCGTGCTCTTCTCGGGCTACGAAAATTTCGTCTCCAAGCTCGACATCGGCGACCCCGAGGATCGCCCTGCATGGATGGGCACGGTCGATTTCTCGGGCCTCAAGATGAAGCTCATCGGCTCCATCGTCGCCATCTCGGCGATCCACCTGCTCAAGCGCTTCATGGAAATCGGCCGCGACGAGGCCGATGCGATCTACGGCCAGCACGAGCTGTTCTGGCTGGTGGTCATCCACCTAACCTTCGTCACCTCCGGCGTGCTCATGGCCCTGATGGACTGGCTCACCGCCCGCTCCAGGAAGGGCTAGCCCGCTAACGTTCGAAAGCTGCCCTCCTCGGGCCTGACCCGAGGATCTCACACCAGCCGGGAGATCCCAAGGGCAAGCCCGAGGATCACCGCCCGCCCACGTGCCCCTCAGGCCAGGACCTGCACCCAAACCGCCAGCCCCAAGGCCGTCATCGCCACGAAAATCCCGTTCCAGCGGAACGCCACCACCTGCGGGCTCACACCCCCGAGCCGAGAGATGATCATGACAGATGCGGTGAAGGGTGATGTGGGGGCGGTCAGCGTCCAGCCGCTGATCAGCGCCATGACCAGCGAAATGGTAGATACGCCCATCTCCTCCGGGCTCGGAAGGATCTGCGCGAAAAGCGAGACAAAGAGGATCGGGTTCAGCCCCAGCTGCCCCGCCGCCGGGATCAGCAGGATCGGCAGCACCAGCAGCAGCCGCGGCGGCACCCCGCCCAGGTCAAACCCCGAGCCCTCCAGTGCCTGTGCCAGCAGCGCCCCCGCCGCCGTCCCGATGAATCCCGCCGTGGCCAGAAGCACCAGCTCGCTTTTAAAAGACGGCAGGTCGCGGAAGGCATAATGCCCGCTCCGGGCACCCAGTTCGGCCAGCTTGGCTCCGCGCCGGGTTTCGATCAGCACCCAGCCGATTGCAATCAGCGGCACAAGCCCCAGCACCGTGCGGGATGGCGGGATACCCCAGAGCGCATCGACGGCCAGCGCAGGCAGGGCCACCGCCGCCAGCAGCCAGGCCAGCGGCCAGAGCGAGCTGACATCATGGGCGGCGGCCTCGTCGCGCCGGGGCGGCACCGAGCCCGCCGGCAGGCTGCCCTTCAGCCGCCGGTCCACCAGCCATCCGATCACGACGATGATCACCGAGGCGCCGAGGCCATGCAGCACCACGGTGCCCAGGGTCACCCCCGGAAGGAGCGCTGTGGTGATGACCGTGGCGAAGGCGAGCGGCGACCAGCAGAGCGAGGCCGAAAAGCCGCATTGCGCCCCCTGCAACATCCGCCGCGCCCTGAGCGCGCGCACCGCCGGGTCGGCCTCCCGCTCCGCCGAGCGCCGCGCCATGGTGCCGAGCAAAGACAGCGCGCCGTAGTTCAGCATCAGCGCAAACACCTGCGTGCCCGAGGCCAGCGCCAGATAGCGCCGCCCGGGCGGTTGGTTGGCAAGGAAGGCGGCGGCGCGGGCAATTGCCGGTGATCGGCCGGCCACGTGCTGCAAGCTCGCCAGCGCGCAAAAGAAGGCGATGATGAAGCTCGATCTGTCCAGAGCGGGCCAGAGCACAGCGCCGGGGTCGGGCTGGGTCAGCAGGCACCACACCACGAGCCCCATCGACAGGGCCAGGAACACGTGGCGCGATCCGCGCACCTGCGGGGCCAGCAGCGCGAGCACCAGCACCGCCAGCCCGCCTGCCAGCGCGTGGGTGCCGGTTTCCAGCCCGATGCCAAGCACGAGGTTCGCAGCGATGGTCGCCACGAGCAGCCCGCCGATAATCCGCGCGGCGGGCGGAACGGGCTGTGGCTCTTTCGGTGGGGATGGCGGTGTGGCGGGGCTGTCCGTCATGCTCTTTTCTGTCTCATGGCGGCAGGTCTCGTCGCGAGCCAGATGCTAGCTTGCCCGGCGCGGGGCGCAAGGGCAGGGCGCGCGGGCGATTAAGGATTTGCCGGAAAACAGCCATGCAGCATTTGCATATGCATCGGTTGTGCATCGGATGTGCATGGATTGTGCCCCTGTGCTTTTCGCGGTTAACGCCCCCGAGCCCTTCGCGGCTTGCATGTTTCAGCCGTCTTGCTATGACGCTGCGACCGGAGAAAGTGATGTCTGCACCCATTCCCCAGCCCGGAATTTCAGAGATTGCCCTCTACCAGAGCGGCAAGAGCACCTTCCAAGGTGTTGAAAACCCTCTGAAACTGTCCGCAAACGAAAACCCGTTCGGCTGTTCGCCGCGGGTGGCGGAGGCTATCGCCGCCGAGCTTGCAGGCCTGCACCGCTATCCCGGCACCGATCACAAGATCCTGCGGGATGCGATCGCCAGAACACACGATCTGCCCGCCGACCAGCTGATTTGCGGCGTTGGGAGTGATGAAATCCTGCACCTCGTGGCCCAGGCCTATGCCGGGCCGGGCGATGAGGTCGTCTACACCGAGCACGGATTTTCCGTCTATCCCATCGTCGCCCGCGCCGCCGGCGCCACCCCTGTCGTGGCCCCTGAGCGCGACCGGGTGGCCGATGTCGATGCAATCCTAAGTGCTAGCAACAAAAAGACAAAAATCGTCTATCTCGCAAACCCCAACAACCCCACGGGCACCATGATCGGCGGCAACGAAGTGGCCCGTCTGGCCGATGGATTGCCCGAGGGATGCCTGCTTGTGCTCGACGGGGCATATGCCGAGTTCGTCGAGGGCTTCGACGGCGGGGCGTCGCTGGCCGCATCCCGCGATAACGTGCTGATGACACGCACCTTTTCCAAACTCTACGGCCTCGGCGGGCTGCGCGTCGGCTGGGGGTTCGGCGCCAAAGAGATCATCGATACGCTCACCCGTATCCGCGGCCCGTTTAACCTGAGCAACCTGCAAATCTCCGGTGCCGTCGCCGCCCTGCAAGATACGGAATTTTCAGAGAAATCCCGCTCCGAGAACACCCGCAACCGCGCATTTCTCGCCAGCGGTCTCGCCGCCATCGGCATCCCGTCCGATACCTCCTCGGCCAATTTCATCCTCGCCCGCTTCAAAAGCGCCGAAGAGGCCGATGCCGCGTTTAATCATCTGGGAAAGCAAGGGCTTATCGTGCGCCAGGTTGGCGGATACGGCCTGCCGGAGTGCCTGCGCATCACCGTTGGCACCGAAGACAATTGCCGCGCGGTCATCGCCGCCCTCACCAGCTTCAAGGCCGCCGCATGATCTACCAGCGTATCGCCCTCATCGGCCTTGGCCTCATCGCCGGCTCCATGGCCCACGCTACCCGCCGCGCCGATCTGGCTGGCGAGATCGTCGGCACCGCCCGCTCTTCGGAAACCCTTGAAATCGCACGGGAAATCAACCTCTGCGACCGGATTGTGGACACCGCTGCAGAAGCCGTCAAAGACGCGGATCTCGTCGTGCTCTGCGTGCCGGTCGGAGCCATGGAAGCCGTCACGAAAGAGATCGCCCCGCATCTCGAACCGGGCTGCACCGTCACGGATGTGGGCTCGGTGAAGAAGGCGGTGATCGACGCCGTTGCGCCCCATCTTCCGGATCATGTCCACTTTATCCCGGGCCACCCTCTCGCTGGCACCGAGCATTCCGGCCCCCGCTCGGGCTTCGCGGAGCTCTTCGACAAGCGCTTCACCATCCTGGTTCCGCCGCCGGGAGGCGATGCGCAAGCCGCGGAAAAGCTGAGGAAATACTGGGAGGGCCTCGGGGCCTATGTCGATGAGATGGACCCGGAGCACCACGATTTGGTGCTGGCTGTCACCTCCCATTGCCCCCACCTCATCGCCTACACGATGGTCGGCGTGGCCGATGACTTGCGGAGGGTGACCGACAGCGAAGTGATCAAGTATTCCGCCGCCGGTTTCCGCGATTTCACCCGCATCGCCGCCTCCGATCCGACGATGTGGCGCGATGTCTTCCTGAACAACAAGGACGCCACGCTGGAGATCCTTGGTCGCTTCACCGAAGAACTCTTCGCCCTGCAGCGGGCGATCCGCACTGGTGACGGCGAGCAGCTGTTCGACTACTTCACCCGCACCCGGGCCATCCGCCGCGGGATCATTCAGGCCGGGCAGGATACCGACGCGCCTGACTTCGGGCGGGGGGCCAAGCGATGATCCGTCTTGCGGCCGTTCTGCTGGCAATCGCCACGCCCGCGCTGGCGAATGCGCCGGAAAGCTCGTTGCGGCCGTTGCAACGGCCCGGGGCAGAGGCGGCGGAAGCTGCTGACCCGGATACAAAAACCGTTGTTTCCACGCGTGGTGTAGCGCCCCAGCCGGAGGGCGCGGATACCGGGCACCTGTTTGGCCCGAAGGTGGCCGAGAAGCGCCCGTTGCCCCGTCCGGAAGAGTGGGAGGCCCCGGTGATGGGCACGCCTGCGCTCGCCGGTCACCGGCCCCGTCAGCGCCCTGCGGCTGCGACCGACCAGATGGGGCCGGTGCGTGTTGTCCTCGGTGTTCGCGCCCGCGATGCCTTGCACGCAAAGCCCCGCCCCACGCATATTGACCGGCTTGTTAAGGAACAGGCAACGCTCACCGAGGTAAAGTTCGCTCGCAAGGGCTCGGTCTGCGGGATCAACTCGATCAAGGGGCAGGCAATCAGCAGCTTCGGGCGGCCCGGCAACGGCTGTGGCGTGGCCAACCCAGTGCAGGTGACCTCGGTGCAGGGCATTTCGCTGTCGTCCACGGCCACGATGGACTGCGGCACCGCAAAGGCGCTGGATCGTTGGGTCAAGAAGGGGCTCAAGCCTGCCATCGGCCGGCAGGGCGGCGGTGTAAAACAGATCAAGGTGGTCGCCCACTACGCCTGCCGCAACCGTAACAACGCCAAGTCCGGGCGGCTATCGGAGCATGCCAAGGGCCGGGCGGTGGATATCGCCGGCGTTACGCTGCGAGACGGCACCTATGTTTCGGTGCTCAAGGGCTGGGGCTCGAAGACCTGGTCAAAGGCGCTGCGTGTCATGCACAAGGCCGCCTGTGGGCCCTTCGGCACCGTGCTGGGGCCAAATGCCAACCGCTACCACCGGGACCATTTCCACTTTGATACGGCGCGGTACCGTTCGGGCTCTTACTGCCGCTAACGTACTGCCCTTATTCGAGAATTTCGTCTCGCTTCACGCCCCAAAGAGCCGTCTTTCGGATCCAGCCGCGCTCGCCCCCGGCAGTCACCCAGCACCACTCCAGGCCACATTCACCCAGCCGGGCCACCACGCCCGCTTCAGCCCGCGCGTTGATCGGCGCGCCGTCATCGGGCTTCATCCGGAGCGCGGCCATGTCTTCTTCCACCAGCGCCGTCCGAACGCCGGAAAGCAGCGAGTAGTGCACCCAGCCGCCGGCACCTTCCCGGTCACGAACCCGGCGCCAGTGGCCGAACTCGGCGGTGATTTCCAGCGGCATGTTGCGCCGGGTGTAGACCCAATCGATCCGGTGGCTGAGAGAGGGGCCGCGCCGCACGTTGCCCTCGTCGGCCTTCAGCGAGACAAAGCGGGGCAGGGGCAGGTTGGTCACCGGGCCGCGCTCATCCGCCGCATGGGCGACACTGGCCATCATGCTGCCAACCAAAGCCCCGCAAATGCTGAGAAAAATGCCCCGAGTCCCTCGGGAAGCGCCGCTTTGCCGCCCCATGGATTTCACCACTATCTGCCTCATCCGGCGCTTGTATCCCGCGCCTTTTCTTGCGCACACTCTATCGCAAGGATGGTCCTTGAGAAGCGGGAGGATGAGAGCGATGGGCGCAGAGCGGCTGAGTGTTGTCGTAACGCGACGGTTGCCCGAGGTGGTGGAAACCCGGATGACCGAACTCTTTGACGTAACGCTCCGCGAAAGCGATACGCCGATGTCCCGCGAAGAGCTGGTGGCCGCAATGCAGGACACCGATGTGCTGGTGCCCACCATCACCGACACGATCGACGGCGGTCTGATCGGACAGGCCGGCGACAGGCTGAAGCTGATCGCCAATTATGGCGCGGGGTTTGACCATATCGACGTGGCGACCGCGCGCCAGCGCGGCATCCTCGTGAGCAATACGCCCGGCGTGGTCACGGAAGACACCGCCGATATGGCGATGGCGCTCATCATTGGAGTCACACGGAAAATTCCGCAGGGTGCCGCGGTGATGAGCTCCGGAAAATGGGAGGGCTGGTCGCCCACCGGCCATCTGGGCGGGCGGATCGCGGGGCGGCGTCTCGGCATTCTCGGCATGGGCCGGATCGGCCAGGCGGTGGCGCGCCGGGCTGCGGCCTTCGGCATGCAAGTGCACTACCACAACCGTCGCCGCTTGCGCCCCGAGGTGGAGAGCGAGCTGCAGGCCACCTATTGGGAAAGCCTCGACCAGATGCTCACCCGGATGGATGTGATCTCGGTCAACTGCCCGCACACCCCCTCCACCTTCCACCTGCTGTCCGCGCGGCGCCTGAAGCTGCTCAAGCCCTCCGCGGTGATCGTAAACACCTCACGTGGCGAGGTGATAGACGAGAATGCGCTCACCCGGATGCTGCGGGCAGGCGAGATTGCGGGCGCCGGGCTCGACGTGTTCGACAAGACCCAGAAGCTCAACCCCCGGCTCTACGAGCTGCCCAACGTGCTGCTGACCCCGCATATGGGCTCGGCGACCGAGGAGGGCCGGGTGGAGATGGGCGAGAAGGTGCTCATCAACATCAAGACCTTTGCCGATGGACACCGCCCGCCCGACCAGGTGGTTCCGGCGATGCTGTAACCTGAAGAATTTTCAAGAAAATTCTTCCCGTCGGCAAAAATCTTCCTGAAGATTTTTGAGTCTGCGAACTCCCGGTGGAAAAATCTTGGCCAAGATTTTTCCGGCCTATCTGTAAACGTGATCCTCGCCGGGGAAGGCGCGGGCTTTCACCTCTTCGGCATAATCGGCCACAGCCTTCTCGATGGCCTCGTGCAGGGCGCCGTATTTCTTCACGAACTTCGGCACCCAGGGGTTCAGCCCCAGCATGTCTTCCAGCACGAGGATCTGCCCGTCGCAGGCCGCAGAGGCGCCGATGCCGATGGTGGGGATATCGATGGCGCCGGTGATTTCCCGTGCCAGCGGTTCCACCACACCCTCCACGACGAGCGCGAAGGCGCCAGCCTCGGCCACCGCGACCGCATCCTTGATGTGCTGCGGCCATGTGTCTTCCTCGCGTCCCTGGGTCTTGAAGCCGCCCATCACGTGGCTCGATTGCGGTGTAAGCCCGATATGCGCCATCACCGGAATGCCGCGCTCGGTCAGAAAGCGGATCGTCTCGGCCATGCGCTTGCCGCCCTCCAGCTTCACCGCGCCGCAGCCGGTTTCCTTCATGATCTTCGCGGCATTGCGGAACGCCACCGAGGAGCTCTCCTCGTAGCTGCCGAAGGGCATATCAACCACCACCAGTGCCCGCTTCGTGCCACGCACCACCGCGCGGCCATGCATGATCATCAGGTCCAGCGGCACGCCCACAGTGCTCTCCATCCCGTGCATCACCATGCCAAGGCTGTCGCCCACGAGGATAAAGTCGGCATGGGCATCGACGATGGCTGCGGTGTGGGCGTGGTAGCTGGTGAGCGAGACAATCGGCTCCCCGCCCTTGCGGGCCGCGATCTGTGGAACGGTCATGCGGCGGATCGGGGCCTGGGTGCTCATGCGGGTGCTCCTTTGGGCGTGATTTCTCGCTGGTCGATCAACAGGATACCGCCGAACTCGGCGGAGATCATCACGGCAAGCGTGGTTCGGGGTTGGCCGGAGACCGGGGCAAGGCTGCGGGCCTCGGTAATGTCGAGCCCGCGCAGCGCGGCCCGTGGCTCGGTGGCGATGACCGATCGGATCACCTCCGAGATCTCCTCTACCGTCCCGTCCACGTCCTCCGCCGCGTCGAGCGCCCGGCTCAGCACCACGGCCGCGGCGCGATCTTCGGGCGTAAGGCGGGCGTTGCGGGACGACATGGCCAGCCCATCCGCCTCGCGCACCGTGGGCACGGGCAGGATCTCCAGCGGAAAGTGCAGGTCGCGCACCATCGTTCGGATGATCTGGAGCTGCTGATAGTCCTTCTCGCCGAAACAGGCGAAATCGGGTTGGACGATGTTGAAGAGCTTTGCGACCACGGTGCAGACGCCCCTGTAGTGCCCGGGGCGCACCGCGCCGTGGAGCATGTTCGCCAGTTGCTCGGTTTCCACCACGGTTTCGGCCCCGTCCGGGTAGATGTCGGCCACCTGCGGCATCAGTACCGCGTTAACCCCGGCATCCCGCAACATCTGCAAATCGCGCTCGGTGTTGCGCGGGTAGGTCTCAAGGTCTTTCGGATCGCCGAACTGCGTGGGGTTCACGAAGATCGAAACCACCACCGCCTCGGCCCGCGCCTGTGCCTCTTCGACAAGCCGCATATGGCCCGCGTGCAGGTATCCCATGGTCGGCACGAAGCCCACCTTGTGTCCCCCTGCACGCACTCCCCTGACAACCCGGCGCAAGTCCGGAATGGTGGTGCATACGTCCATGGCGCGCTGGTTAGAGGATGCGGGGCCAAAAGGCAAAAGCCCAAAGGTCGCAATGGCCTGCGAATGTCGCTTTTGGCTCCAACGTGTCGAAACCCCGTGGCACGGGCGGCGCGATTTGGTGACAGTGGCGCCAAGCAACCTGAGCCCGGAGCGCGTGCCCCCAATGAAGACCCATGTGAAAGCCCTAGTCGTCGGCGGTGGTGCCGTCGGAACCTCGATCGCCTATCACCTTGCCAAGGCCGGCTGGGACGATGTCATGCTCATCGAGCGGGACGAGTTGACCTCGGGCTCGACCTGGCACGCCGCCGGGCTTCTGCCGCTGTTCAACATGTCCTATGCCACCACCCATATCCACAAGTATTCCGTCGATTTCTACAAGACGCTCGAGGAAGAAACCGGCCTGAACGCAGGCTTCGCGGTCGTCGGTAACCTGCGCATGGCCCAAACGCAGGAGCGCATGGACGAATACATGCTCTATGCCTCCACCGCCGAAACCTGTGACGTGAAATATGAGTGGCTGACCCCGGATCAGATCAAGGAGCGCTGGCCGCTGATCGAAACCGGCGACCTCAAGGGCGCGATCTACCACACTGAAGACGGCTACATTAACCCCGCCGACGTGACCCAGGCGATGGCCAAGGGTGCACGTCAACACGGTGTCGAGATCGTGCGCAAGCTGCAGGCTGATGCTTTCCATTGGACGGGCACCCATTGGGAAGTCACCTGCACCAAGATGGTGGAAAAGGGCGGCAACCTGATCGAAAGCGACGAGCAAGTTGTAATCACTGCCGAGCACGTCGTCACCGCGTCGGGCAACCACGCGCAGCGCACGGCCAAGCTGCTCGGCATCAAGATGCCCGCCATCCCGGTGGAGCACACCTTCATCGTGATGGACAAGGACCCAGAGTTGGTCAAATGGCGCGAGGCGGGCAACGCCGAGCACCCGGTGGTGCGCGATGCCGACAATGAATCCTACGCCCGCGAAGAGCGGGGCGGCTGGATCCTGGGCATTTACGAGCATGGCGCGCCGGCCCGCTTCGAATATGGCGTGCCCGACAGTTTCCGCGCCGATCTCTTCCCGCTCGATCTGGACCGGATCGCCGATCAATACATGGCCATGGCCGAACGTGTGCCCTCCTGTGCCGAGTCTGGACTGAAAGACGATTTCAACGGCCCGATCTGCTACACCCCCGATGGCAACCCGCTGGTCGGCCCGGCCCCGGGCCTGCGCAACATGTGGCTGGCCGAGGGCTTCTCCTTCGGGATCACCGCCGCGGGCGGCACCGGCTATTACCTTGCCCAGATGATGGTGGACGGTGAGGCCGAGATCGACATGGCGAGCCTTGACCCCAAGCGCTACGGCAACTGGATGACGACCGAATACGCCGCGCGCAAGAACGAGGAATGCTACGAGCACGTCTACATCCTGCACCACCCGGATGAAGAGCGCGAAGCCTGCCGCCCGCTGCGCACCGCCCCCTGCTACGACAGGATGAAAGCGCGCGGCGCACAGTTTGGCTGCGTAAACGGTTTCGAGCGGCCCAACTACTTCGGCCCGCTCGATGCGCCCGAGAACTTCGACCATGAGGCCCGCAGCTTCCGTCGCGGCGGCTGGTGGGAGTACGCCAAGGCCGAGGCAGAGGCAATCCGGGGCGGCGTTGGCCTGATCGACGCGACGGCCTTCGCCAAGCACCGCATCTCCGGCCCCGGCGCAACGGCGTTCCTTGACTGGTTCACCACAAACAAGCTGCCCAAGGTCGGCCGGATCAACCTGACCTACGCCCTGACAGCAACCGGCACCACGCGGACCGAATACACCATCGTCCGCCTCGCCGAGGATGCCTACTACCTCGTCTCCGCCGGTGCCCTGCATGCCTATGACGAGGATTTCCTGGTCAAGGCGATCGAGGACAAGGAGCCCGAATTCGGCCGGATCAACTTCCAGGATGTGACCACGCAATGGGGCGTCTTCGCCATCGCCGGGCCGAAGAGCCGCGACGTGCTGAACGAGATCGTCAAGGATGCCGACCCCTCCACGGTGCTTTCCAACAAGCGCTTCCCCTGGCTGACGATGCGCAACATCGAGCTCGGGATGTGCCCCACGATGGCGATCCGCGTGGCCTATACTGGCGAGCTGGGCTGGGAGCTGCACCACCCGATTGAGATGCAGAACTACCTCTTCGACCAGCTCGAAAAGGCCGGGGAGAAGCACGGCATGAAACTGGTCGGCACCCGGGCGCAAAACTGGCTGCGGCAGGAAAAGTCCTACCGCGCCTTCGGCACCGAACTGGGCCGCGATGCAACGCCGCTCGAGGCCGGGCTCGACCGTTTTGTGGACCTTTCCAAGGACTTCCACGGCAAGGCCGCGATGGAGAACACCGGTATCCGCGCGATGTGCGTCACGCTTCTGGTGGATGGCCCTGCCGATGCCGACCCGTGGGGCCGCGAGGCGCTCTATGACGGCGACACAAAAGTGGGCCGCCTCACCTCGGGCGGCTACTCGGTGGCCTTCGGCAAGAGCATCGGCATGGGCTATGTAAGCCCCGATCTGGCCAAGCCCGGCACCAAGCTGAAGGTGAAAATGCAGGACAAGCTCTGGGACGTGGAGGTGACCGAAGACAGCCCCTACGACCCGAGCAACGCCGTTATCCGTGTAGACGGATAAGGGGCTGACACAGCAGCGGCGGGCATGGCATCAAACCGCCATGACCCGTCACGCTCTCCTCGCTCTGCTTCTGGCCCCGCTTCTCGCCTTCGCGCTTCCGGCCCGTGCGGCGTCCTTCGCGACGCCCTCGGGCAACATCCTGTGCTATGCGCCCGGCAGCCTTGGCCCGAGCGAGGCAGGGCTGGTGTGCCTGATCTTCGAAGCCAATTGGTCGCCGCCCCTGCACGAGCCCTGCGATCTGGATCGCACGGCAGCCATCGTGTTGGAGCCCTCCGGCACGCCGTTTGGCATCACCGCCTGCCAAGGCGATGTATTCTGGCCCTATCCCACGCCCCAGCTTTCCTATGGCTCCGAATGGGTGCTGGAGGGCTTTCGCTGTGAAGTGGCAACCACGGGCGTGCGTTGCACCAACGCGCAAGGCCACGGCTTCGAAATGGCCCGGCGCGGGCGGCGGCTGTTCTGAGTGCGCCCTAGCCGACCCAGCGGAACGCACGCTCAATCTCAGCGGCCACGTTGTCTTCGATGCACTTGCCGTGGGCAATGACAATGCGTTCGGGCGCCCAGTCCCGAAACCGCTGCACCGCCGTCCGCGCCTCTGCCCGGCGGCCCCAGAAGGTCATCTGCACATCGCGTGGCGTGCTGCCCCTTGGCGCAAGTACGCCGCCAGCCCGCATCAGCAGGCGCATCCAGCGGCTGTGCACGCGCTCGGGCTCCACGTTCTCGATCATGTCGGCGAGGATCAGCGTGCCACTCGGGCGGTGGAAGAAATCGACCTCGACCATGACCTTGGAGCCGCGGAATATCACCTGGTCGATCACCTCGGCCCATGCCTCTGGCGGCGCATTGCCCAGATCGTCGGTGAAACGCACTTCCACGCGCTGGCGCTTGGCCCTCTCCCCAACACCGGGCGAGGCCCAGACTCGCGCCTCGGGAAACAGCGCGGACCACGCCGGGATATGGGCGTAGTGGATGAAGTTGGGTGAGACGATGTGCGCAACCGTCCCCAGCGCGCTCACGGCCTCCACCAGCCCGGGCTCTGGCTCGACCGGCGACCAGAGCCACAGGCCGCCGCCCGGCAGGCGCACCACGACCATGCGGGTGGTGAAGGGCAGCGAGGCCGGCCCATAGCTCATGTCGATCACCCCGCCATCGACGAGCCATATCTCGGAGCCGAGGGGCTTCAGCCGATACAGGGGCGCATAGGGCTTCAGCTTGTCCGCCATGTCGCCTCGGCCTCAGTAGTCCCGCTCAAAGAAGATCCCGATGCCGGCGTTGCCATCAGAAGATGTGGAGCCTTTGACGTTCACGTTGGGGCCGATCTGGAGGTTCAGGTTCAGCTCCGTGGTTCCGTCACTTTCCACCACCACGTCAGAATAGACATTATCGCTGATATACTTGCCGGCCCGCACGGCTGTGCCGCCTTCTTCGCTCTGGGTCACGTCGAGATCATCGAGGCCAAACTGGTCGCGCAGCCGCCCCATGATGCCCGCGCCGCCACGGCCCGCCAAAGTGGCAACCGCGCTCGCCAGCTCCAGTGCCTGCAGCGGCGACAGGGTTGTAAGGTCGCGCCCGAAGATGAGCTGTGCCAGGATCTCGTCCTGCGGCAGGGCCGGGGCGGAGGTGAAGGTGATCTGCGGGTCCGAGGGGGAGCCTTCGAGGATCACCGATATCGTGTATCCGTTCTTTTCGGTCGTGGCGACGAACCGCAGGTTGGCGTTGAACGAGCCGCTCAGCCGCGCCGTGCCCTCGGTGAGCTGGAAGCGCTGGCTCAGGATGTCGAGCCGCCCCCGCACCAGTTCGAAGGCCCCGATGGGGATGATGTTTGTCGTCGTGCCGGTGATCCGCAGCGAGCCGCCCAGTTCGGCATCCAGTCCACGGCCCCGGACGAACACCTGGTTGGGGGCCGATAGCGTGATATCCAGTGCCATTCCCGCGTTGCCGCTGCTGCCGCCCGCACCCGTGCCTGCGGTGCCGTCGTTCAGCCCGGCGCGGTCCTGCGTTGCGCGCACGCTGCCGGGCGCGCCGATGTGGGTGATGTTTGGGATGTCGTTGACTCCGCTGATCCCGCTCGAGGGGATGCGGATCTCGGTGCGGCCCAGCTCGAGACGTCCGGAAATCGACGCGCCGCCCGCGAGCGGCCCTGCAAGGGTGATCGCTCCGTTGACGGTGGTGTCGTAGAGTTGCGGGTCGCGCAGGGCAAAGCTCCGGAAGGTCACGGTGAGGTCAGCGCTTTGCGGCGCCGAAAGGCCGACATTGCCGAGCACGGCCAGCCCGCCACCTTGCCCGCCATTCGCCGCCACCTCCACCCGAGCCGAGCCACCCGAGAGGATCACATTGGCGTTGATATCCTCCAGCGAGATGCCCAGCTCCGGCGCCACGGCGCGGGCGCCCGAAGCCCGGACGGTGCCGCTGAGGCTTTCCAGCCCGAGCGGGCCGTTGAGCCGCAGGTCCAGCGTGGCCGGGCCGTTGAGCCGCCGTGGCGCTATGAAGGCATTGGCCAACCCGAGTGGCGCCTGCCCGGTGATCGAGAGATTGCCGGTGTTGCCGGTGATGGTGCCGTTCACCGCAGCCGTCGTGCCACCTGGTCCGGAGGCGTTGATATCAAGCCCGATGGTGCCGCCATCAATGGTGACCGTGCCATTCGCGCTGGCAGGCCCGGAGAAGTCAGGCGCGATCAGGCCGAGGTTTGCCAGCCGCGCGTCCAGCGTGATCCGGCTGGGCGTACCGCTTGCGGTGATGTCGAGGTTCGGCCCGTCAAAGCTGGCCGCCTCGATGTTGATCGGCTCCTCGGTGCTGCCCCGGCTGACCTGAGCGGCATAGCTCGAGCTTCCGGCGGTCAGCGCATCCGCTGTGGCATTGCTGATGCCAAGGCCCTGGGCGGTGCCATCCAGCGCAAGGTCGAGCGCGCCACTGGCCGGGTTGAAGAGGCCCGTTGCCGTTGCCTGCGTGCTGCCGGTGAGCGGCACGCCCGCAAGGCTGGAAAAGCGGGAAAGTGTGGGGGCGTTCAGCGCGAGGTCATAGGTGATGGCCGCGCCGCCGAGCGGCTGCGCGAGCGTCGCGCGCCCGGTCACCTCTGTGTCGTCGAGCGCGAGGGCGAGGTTTGTCACCCGCAGAGGCTCCTCCGCCGCATAGGCAAGGTCGGCGCCGATGCGGCCCGCCCCACCCAGCACCGGATCAACCCGGTCATTGCCGATGCCAAGGCCCTGTGTCGTGCCATCGAGGCGCAGATCTGCGCTGCCGGCCTCGGGCCGAAAGGTGCCATTGGCCCTGAGCGTGGCGGCCCCGGTGAGCGGCAGGCCTGCGAGGTCGGCGAAGCGCGCGAGAGCAGGGGTGTCCAGGGTGGCCTCAAAGGTGATCGGGCCAGTGCCGGTGGGGGCGTTGAGCGTGGCAGAGCCATTCAGCGTGGTTTCACCGGAAACGAAGCGGAGATCATCAAGGATCAGCGGGCCGCTGGCTGTGTAGTCGAAGTTGGTCTCCAGCTTGGCTTCGTCACCGATAGCCCGCGCCATAGCGGCGTCGGTGGCTGTGATCCCTCTTCCGGACAGCGCGAGTTGCCCGTCGGCGCGGGCAAGCCCGCCGGCCTCCGTCTGTGCGAGGGTGCCCGCACCCTCAAGCGTGAACGCCTCCGCGCCATAGCCCTCAGTCTCGAAGTCGCGGAACACCGCGTTCAGCTGCCAGCGCCCGTCTTCGGCCCCATAGCCAAGGTCGAGCGTGCCACCAGAAAGGCTGAGGCCTCCGCCCACCGGCAGGCGCACGTCCTCCGCGTCGCCCGTGAGCAGGGCGGCAACGGAGGCCGATTGCAACTCGGTGCCTGCCAGGGCCACCCGTCCGCTGAGCCGCGCTGCGCCACGGGCCGTGTCGTCGGGAAAGATCGGCGAGAGCGAGGGCAGGGCAGCAGAAAACTCCAGTGCCGAAGCTTGGCTGGCAACGGTGCCCTCGGCGCTGATCTGCGCCACCTCCGTGCGGGCTTCGGCACGGCGTAGGGTGATGCCGGTCTCGTCACGCCGCACGCTCACATCAATCCGCCCGTCGCCCGCAAGCATTCGGTCCACCACGTCCTGCCCGATTGCGAGATTCGTGGTGGTGCCGTTCAGGCCAAGATCGAAGGCACCCGACAGCAAAGCCATGTTGCCCGAAATCCCGAGCGCCGCCGCGCCGCTGAGGTCGGCGCCCGCGAGGGGGCCGAAGCGGGCGAGATCTTCTGCCTCCAACCGCACATCAAGGCCAGTGACAAGGTTTGTGTCCACACCATCCACGGTGACATCGCCGGTCAGGCCAAAGTCTGCACCGGAAATGTCGAGCCCGGAGATACGCAGGGGCTGGCCCTCGTCATAGGCCAGCGTGAACTGTCCGCTGATTGCCTCTCCAATGGCGCGGGCGAGCGCCTCGCCTTCGGGGGCGAGCCCGCGTGCATCGAGCGTGACATTGGCCGCCACGGCGCCAATTTCCTCGGCCTCGCCTGAGGTGATGTTGCCCTCCGCGCCGATCTCCACGGCCTCCGCCACAAAGCCCGTGGTGCGCAGGCCGACGGCCTCGGCTGCCGCGGTAAAGCCACGGCCATTTGCCTCGTCATAGTCCAGTTGCACCGTGGCGCGCGCCACCGAGGTATCGCCGCCGCCGAAGGGCAGAACCACCGGTGCTCCGCCCGGGTCTTGCAGAGCCATCTGCAGATCCATCCGCCGTGGCCAGCCGGAAGGCGCGAACAGGAAGTCGCCCTCTACCGTCGCAGTGCGGGCTCCCAGGGAGAGGCCGGACAGGCGCAACTCACCCTCGGCATCCCGGGCCACCGTGGCCTGCAGGGTGACATCGGGGCCGAAGAAATCGCGCAGATCGGGGGCGAAGAGCGGCGTCACGTCGCCCGACAGGTCCACTGTAACGGTGAAGGGCGCGCCCGCCTCTTCGCTGGCTGTGAGCTCGATGGTGCCGCCGAGCCGTTCTTCCTCGTCCGAGGCCACGGCGAGCCGGAGTGTCAGATCGCTCGCCGGACCCTCGCCCTGCAAGGTCACATCGAGAGCCGGCGCGCCGGGGATGTTCAATTTGCCGGCCGCGATCCCCTGTGGCCCCTCGCGCATGGCAAGGTTCACGGCCGCCTCTTCGGCCTCCGGGTCATAACGGGCAATGAGGGTGATCTCGCCCTCTTTTCCATCCAGCCGGTCAAGCTGCACGTCCACGTCAATCGCTTCACCATCCAGTTGCGCCGCCCCGGCCAGCCGCATCACGGCGTCCTGCCCCAGAAGGGCCGCGCCGATTTCGGCCCGCTCCACAGCGAGCTTGGAGATATCGACGGAGACGGGCAGTTCGGGGATGGAGAAGGGTGTAGCCTCGGGCGAGGGCGTGTCATCGGTGAGCGGCCCGCGTGGCATAACGATACGCTCGGCGGAGAACTCCGCAACTTCGAGCCGCCCGCGTAGCAGTGCTGCTCTGTTCCAGTCCAGCACCACGCCCTCAACGGTGAGCCACGTGCCCTGGTCATCGGCAATGGTGATCTGCTCGATGGTGGCGCGCGACGAAAGTGCGCCTTGGAACCCGTCGATCACCACCTGTCGGCCCGCGCTCGAGAGCACGTCTTGCAGCAGGTTGGTCAGGTAGCCCTTGTCGGCCTCTTCTGAGGCAGTTTCCTGCGCGGTGGCGGCAAGCGGGGTGAGAAGGAGGAGAAGGGTAAGGACAAACTTGCGCATTTCAGAAGGCCTGCCCGATGCCGATGTAAAGCTCCACCCCATCGCCGGTATCACCACCCACCGGGGTGGCCACGTCTAGGCGGATCGGGCCGAGGCCGGTCTGGTAGCGAATGCCAAGGCCGGCGCCCGCGTGGCTCTCGCCCTCTTCCCCCGGCCAGCTTTCGGCGCTGATGAGGCCGAAGTCATAGAAGCCAACCACTTGGATTTTCTCGCTTACCGCCCCGCGCACCTCGACGGAGGCACCAAGAAAGCTGCGCCCGCCTATCTCTTCGCCGCCCGGAAGGGTCACGCCCAGCGACTGATAGGGCTGCCCCCGCACCGTGCCGCCACCGCCGGAGTAGAACAGGAAGTCTGGCACGGTATTCGTCACGTCGGTGCCCATGACCGAGCCAAGTTGAAGCCGTCCGGCCAGCGTGATGCGTTCCTCGGCGCCAAAGCTGCGATAGCCCCGTGCATCGGCATAGAGCCGCGCGCCGTTGCCCGAGCCGGACAGCCCGACGAAAGGGGTGAAATCGACGTTGAAGAAGTAGCCGTTCTTCGGATCCAGATCGTTGTCACGCCGGTCCAGAGTGCCGCTGAAGGGCAGGGTGAGCAGGGTGAAGTCCCGGATGCCGATATCGTCTTCGGTGTGGGAGTAAAGCAGCCCGAGCCCGGCCTGAAACTTGTACTCCTCGTTCACGATCCGGGTCACACCCGCCTCGATCTCGAAGCTCTGCGAAAGATAGAGCGGCTCGTCCTCGTGCTCCAGCGCGGCGCGGATGTAGAGATCCGTATCCGCGTTGAAGGTGCCGGGTCGGCCAAAGAGCACCGAGAGGCGGTAATCCACTCCGTTGTCGCCACCGAGCCCGATATTGCTGATCTCGCCGTCAAAACGCAGTCGCTCGGCGCCGCCCAGAAGGTTGCGGTGGAGCCAGAAGGCCGACAGCGTGGCACCCTCCAGTGTGGTCACCTCGGCGCCAAATCCGAGCCGGCGGCGCTTGGCCTCCACGAGGCTGGCCTCGATATCAAGCGTGCCATCCGGGTTGGCCCGCTCCGCCTCGCTGAGGGTCACAGAGCGGAAGGCACCGCTGCGCTGAAGCCGTGTCGAGGCCTTGGCAACCTCGTCGGGATGGAAGGTTTCGCCGCGTGGCAGGCCCGCGATCTCGACGATCCGGTCGGTGCGCACCCGCTCATTGCCCGACACGACGAGGTTTCCGAAGCGCAGCTTGCGCCCCGGGTTGAGGCCCACCGACACGTCGAGCCGCCGCGCCGGGTGTGTAGCGGTAATGCGCTGGCTCGTGGCTTCGGTCTTGGCGAAGCCGAGCTCGCGCCAACGGTCGATGGCCGCCACACCCGCCTCCTCGATCACCGGCACCCGCGCTGGCTCACCGGTCCGGAAGCCCGGCGGCAGTGCGGTGCGCGGGGCGAGCGGCGCAACCTCGGCACGGCCAAAGCGGAACAGCGGGCCCGGATTCACGATCACGTTGATCTGGTCAACCCGGGGCGGTACGGCGAAGGGCGACATCTGCGCAGCCTCCCGCCCGTCGAGCCGGATCGAGACGGTTGGGCCGTAGTAGCCTTCGCCGTAGAGCGCGGCCACGATATGGCGGTAATCCGCCTGAGCGGCAGCCACGAGACCCTGCGGATCGGTCTCGCCTTCAAGAAGCAGTGAACGGGTCGAGAGGACGGCGATGATCTCGTCGCGCAAATCACCATCGCCACCGCTTACCGAAAGCCCGATACGAGTGTCGGCCCCGACTGAAAAGCTGCTGAAAAGAAAGATGAAAGCCGCAGAGAACGCATCGCGGATACGGGGATAGATCACTGGTTTGCGCGCTCCTTTAACCTTTCTCCGAGTCTATGCGAAACCTGCCTGACTGCAACAGCATGCGACATGAGACCTATCGCTGAGAAGCCGGGCCGAGGCGCTCCAGAATTGGGCCAACATCCCCCTCGGGCACAGCCCCCGCAACCCGACCGCGCGGGCCGCTTAGCCGGGTTGTGGCGAAGGCTTCCGCCACGGGCGTGGGCGCATGCCGCAACAGGATCGAGGCTGCCAGAAGAAGTGCCGTCCGTTCGGCAAACCACCGCGCCTCGGCCTCGGGTGGAAGGGCGGGCCAGCGGGCGAAATGTTCGGCAAGAGCGCCGTCATAGGCAGCACAGCCGCCGCGGGCGGCGGTCATCTCGGAGCGCAGCACCTCTCCGGCCAGCGGCTCGCGGGCCAGCGTGCGCAGGATGTCGAGGCAGATCACATTGCCAGACCCTTCCCAGATGCCGTTCAGCGGAGCTTCCCGGTAAAGGAGCGGCAGCCCCGTGTCCTCGACGTAGCCCATGCCGCCCAGCATCTCCATCGCCTCCACGCAGACCACGGGGCAGAGCTTGTTGGCGATGAACTTGGCCAGCGCCACGCCAATGCGGGCAAAGGCGCGGCTCTCCGGATCGTCCCGGTCAAAGCGTTCGGCCACATGCAGGCCCAAGGCCGTGCAGCCCTGCCAATCGAGCGCAAGGTCTGCCAGCACCGCGCGCATCAGCGGCGCGTCGATCAGCCTGCGCTGAAAGGCGGTCCGATGCGCCACCCAGTGATGCGCCTCCGCCAGTGCCGCCCGCATGAGGCCCGCCGGGGCCATTGCCGTGTCGAGCCGGGTGTGATGGACCATCTCGATGATCGTCCGCACCCCGGCACCCTCTTCGCCCAGCATCAGCGCAAAGGCACCCTCGTATTCGATCTCCGACGAGGCATTGGAGCGGTTGCCCAGCTTGTCCTTCAGTCGCATCAGCCGGATCCCGTTGCGCTCTCCCTCAAGCCAGCGCGGCGCGAGAAAGCAGGTGAGTCCGCCGGGCGCCTGCGCCAGCGTCAGGAACCCGTCCGACATCGGCGCCGAGCAAAACCACTTGTGCCCGTAAAGCCGCCAGCCCGCGCCATCCTGCACTGCCCGGGTGGCATTGGCGCGCACGTCTGAGCCGCCCTGCTTCTCGGTCATCGCCATTCCGAGGGTTGCGCTGCGCTTCCCGGCAACCGGCGCGATCGACGGGTCATATTCCCGCGATACCAGCTTCGGCCTCCAGAGCTCTGCCACCTCGGGGGCGGCGGCCAGCGCGGGCGTGGCGGCATAGGTCATCGTCAGCGGGCAACAGTGCCCCGGCTCCACCTGGCTCGCGAGGTAGACCATTGCCGCGTGGGTCGCATGCCCGCCCGGAGCGGCTTCCCAGGCGACTGCGGCATAGCCCGCACCCGTGCTGACCCGCATCACCTGATGGTAAGCCGGATGAAAGCGCACCTCGTCGAGCCGCCGCCCTCCCGCATCGAAGAGCACCAGCTCCGGCGGGTGCCGGTTGGCCTCGCGTCCGGCTTCCCGCATCTCTGTCCGGCCCATCTCAGCGCCATAGCCCGCCAAGCGTTCAGCCTGCCCTCCCGCCGCTGCAACCGCCTCGCGCAGAACCGGGTCCGCGGCCCAAAGGTCCGCGTCGCCCCGGGCTGGGGGCTGGTTGGTGACCTCATGTGTCGGCAGATCGGAGCGGGGCGGCAACATGGGGCCAGTCTACGCCCCGCCGCGCGGCCCGGCTAGCGCTGTGCTGTCTGCCACTCCGGATGCACCCAGGGCTGCATGTTGACCGGGGGCAGGGGCGTGCGACCGAGGATATGATCGGCGGCTTTTTCGCCCACCATGATCGAGGGCGCGTTGAGGTTGCCGTTGGTGATGCGCGGAAAGATCGAACTGTCAGCCAGCCGCAGCCCCTCCACCCCGATCACCCGGCACTCCGGGTCCACCACTGAGCGCGGATCATCTCTGCGGCCCATGCGGGCTGTGCCGCAGGGGTGATAGGCGCTTTCGGCATGGTCGCGGATCACAGCGTCGAGCGCCTCATCGCTCTGCACATCTTCGCCCGGCTGGATCTCGTGCTTGAGGTAGGGCTTGAAGGCGTCCTGCCGCATGATCTCGCGCGTCAGGCGGATGCAGCGGCGGAAATCGACCCAATCCTGCTCTTCGCTCATGTAGTTGAAGAAGATTCGCGGTGCCTCCGCCGGGTCGGCGGATTTCAGCGTGATCTCCCCGCGCGAGGGCGAGCGCATCGGGCCGACATGGGCCTGAAAGCCGTGGCCTTCGGGCGCAACCTGCCCGTCATATCGCACGGCGATGGGCAGAAAGTGAAACTGGATATCCGGGTACTCGACCCCTGCATCCGAGCGGATGAAGCCCGCGCTCTCGAACTGGTTGGAGGCGCCGGGGCCGCTGCGGGTGAAGAGCCAGCGGGCGCCGACATAGGCTTTGCCGAGCAGGTTCCAATACTTGTAGAGGCTCACCGGCTGGGCCGAGGCGTATTGCACGTAGAGCTCAAGGTGATCCTGAAGGTTCTGCCCCACGCCCGCCCGGTCGGCCACCACTTCGATGCCATGCTCGGCCAGATGAGCCGCCGGGCCGACGCCCGAGAGCATCAGCAGCTTGGGCGAATTGATGGAGCTGGCTGCCAGAACCACCTCAGCCTCTGCCCGGATCACCTCGATGCGCCCGCCACGCTCCACTTCCACGCCCACGGCGCGACCGTCCTCGATTACCACGCGCCGGGCGAGGGCCTGGACCAGCTGACAATTCGGCACCTTCAGGGCGGGCTTCAGGTAGGCCTTCGCCGCTGACCACCGCTCGCCGCGCCAAACGGTCATGTCGTAGGGGCCAAAGCCCTCCTGCTGTTCTCCGTTGTAGTCGCCTGTGCGTTGGTAGCCCGCTTGCACGCCCGCCTCCACGAAGGCCTTCACCAGCGGGTTCATCCGCGCGCCGCGGGTCACATGCAGCGGGCCGCTGTCTCCACGCCATGCCGGATCGCCGCCATGGCCGCCGTCGTGCCAGTGCTCCATCCGCTTGAAGTAGGGCAGCACGTCGGCATAGCCCCAGCCCTCCGCCCCCTCGTCTCGCCAATGGTCGAAGTCGCGGGCATGGCCGCGCACGTAGATCATTCCGTTGATCGAGGAGGAGCCGCCGATCACCTTGCCGCGCGGGGTGGCCATGCGCCGCCCGCCAAGATGCGGCTCGGGCTCTGACTGGAAGCCCCAGTCGTAGCGCTTCATGTTCATCGGGTAGCTGAGCGCGCCGGGCATGTTGATGAACGGCCCCCAGTCGGAGCCGCCATGCTCGATCACCAGCACCCTGCGCCCGGCCTCCGAGAGCCGCGCCGCCATGGCGCAGCCCGCGCTGCCCGCGCCGACAATGACGTAATCTGCCTGCATCAGAAGGCCGCTTCCACGTCGCCCATGCGCACGTAAACGGATTTCAGTTGGCTGTAGTGTTCGATCGCCGCCTTGGAGTTCTCGCGCCCTACGCCCGAGGCCTTCACCCCGCCGAACGGCGCTTCAACCGGCGCGTCGTTGTAGGAGTTGATGAAGCAGCTCCCCGCGCGGAGCTGCCCGATCACGCGGTGCGCACGGCTGATGTCGCGGGTGAAGACACCCGCCGAGAGGCCATAGGGCGTGGCATTGGCCCGGGCGATGGCCTCGGCCTCGCTCTTGAAGTCGAGCACTGCCATCACCGGCCCGAAGATCTCTTCGCGGGCGATGGTCATGTCGTCGGTCACATCGGCAAACACGGTGGGCTGAAGGTAAAAACCGTCTCGCTCCACCCGCTTGCCACCCGCTACCAGCCGCGCGCCTTCTTCGACGCCCTTGGCAATGAAGCCCTGCACGATCTCCATCTGCCGCGCGCTCACCATCGGCCCGAAACTGGTGGCCTCATCCATCGGATCGCCGATCACCGCGTCCTTCAGACGCTCGGCAAGGCGGGCGAGGAAGGCGCCCTTGATCCCGCGCTGCACGAACACCCGGGTGCCGTTGGAGCAGACCTGCCCGGAGGAGTAGAAGTTGCCGTTGATCGCCCCGCTTACCGCGTTGTCGAGGTCGGCGTCGTCGAAGACGAGCAGCGGCGACTTGCCGCCAAGCTCCATCGTCACGTGCTTCATCTCGCCCGCCGCCGCAGCATAAACCTTGCGGCCTGTCGCTGCCGAGCCGGTGAGGGAGACCTTGGCAACGCGCGGATCACTCACCAGTCGGCCGCCCACTTCGCCCATGCCCTGCACTACGTTGAACAGGCCCGGCGGGGCTCCGGCCTCGGTGAGGATCTCGGCCACCTTCAGGGCGCAGAGCGGTGTGGTTTCGGAGGGTTTGAACACCATCGCATTGCCGCAGGCCAGCGCCGGGGCGCCCTTCCAGCAGGCGATCTGGGTGGGGTAGTTCCACGCGCCGATCCCGACGCAAACACCGAGCGGCTCGCGCACGGTATAAACCCAATCTTCGCCCAACTGGATGTGCTCACCCGTCAGGCTCCCGGCCAGCCCGCCGAAATATTCGAGCGCGTCCGCGCCGGAGGTGGCATCTGCCACCAGCGTTTCCTGAAGCGGTTTGCCGGTGTCGTAAGTTTCCAGAACCGAGAGGTCGCGGTTGCGCTCGCGCATCAGCCGCGCGGCATCCGTCATCACCCGGCCGCGCTCCCGGCCCGTCATCGCGGCCCAGACCTTCTGCGCTTGGGTCGCGGCATCGAGCGCTGCGTCAATTACCGCAGGCGTCGCGGCATGGACGCGGCCGATCACCTCGCCGGTGGCAGGGTAGATCACCTCGATCACCTCGCCTGCCTCGTCCTCAAGATAGGCGCCGTTCACATAGTGGCTGGCGGTCGGCTGGGTTGCATAAGTCATTGATATCTCACTCGCCACGCGGAAAGCGTGCGTCTTCTTCGACGGTGTTGAGGTCCATGTGGTTGCGCATGAAGCGCTCGCTGGCCTTTTGCAGCGGCTGGTAATCCCACGGGTAATATTCGCCGTTGCGCAGCGCTTCGTAGACGACCCAGCGCTTCGCCTGAGAGCGGCGTACCTCCTCGTCGAAGCGCGCCAGATCCCAGCGCGTCGCCGCCTCGGCCTTCAGCGCCTCATAAGCTTCAGCATGGGCCGGATCGGTTGCCAGATTTTCCAGCTCGTGCGGGTCGGCCTGCAGATCAAAGAGCTGATCCGGGTCAAGCGCGCAGAGGTTCAGCTTGTAGCGGCCCTTACGGAGCGAAACCAAAGGCGCATAGCTAGCCTCGGCCGCATATTCCATCGCCACGGCGCTCTCGCGCTGCTGCCCCTGACCGAGCGGCTTCAGGCTCTCGCCCGCCGTCCAGGGCATGACCTCTTCCATGCTCACCCCGGCGAGGTCGCAGAGTGTGGGGCAGATATCGATGTTGCTCACCGGGCTCTCCACCAGTCCGGGCGCCATCTCGGGCGAGGCGATCATCACCGGCACCCGCGCCGAGCCTTCGTAGAAGGTCATCTTGAACCAGAGGCCGCGTGCGCCGAGCATGTCACCATGGTCGGAGACGAAGAGGATGGTCGCCTCCTGCCGTGTTGCCTCCAGCACGTCGAGCAGCTCGCCCACCTTTTCGTCAAGGTAAGAGATATTGGCAAAATAGGCGCGGCGCGAGCGGCGGATATCCTCTTCGGTGATGTCGAAGCTGCGCCAGTCGTTCGCGTCGAAAATCCGCTTCGAATGGGCGTCCTGATCTTCGTAATCAAAGGCCCCGACCTCGGGCAGCAGATGCTCGCAGTCCTCGTACAAATCCCAGAACCGCTTGCGGGCCACGTAGGGATCATGCGGGTGGGTGAAGCTCACCGTCAGGCACCACGGGCGCTCATCATGCCCGCGCGCAAGATCATAGAGCTTGCGCACGGCGTGGTATTGCACCTCGTCGTCATATTCCATCTGGTTGGAAATTTCGGCCACGCCTGCGCCGGTGACCGAACCCATGTTGTGATACCACCAGTCGATCCGCTCGCCGGGTTTGCGGTAGTCCGGGGTCCAGCCGAAATCGGCGGGGTAGATATCGGTCGTCAGCCGCTCTTCGAAGCCGTGCATCTGGTCGGGACCGACGAAATGCATCTTGCCCGAAAGGCAGGTCTGGTAACCCGCGCGGCGCAGGTGGTGGGCGTAGGTCGGCAGCCCTGCGGGAAATTCGGCGGCATTGTCATAGACGCCGGTCACCGAGGGCAGTTGCCCAGACATGAAGCTGGCCCGCCCGGGGGCGCAGAGCGGGGAGGCGGTGTAGCCATTGCGGAACCGCGTCGACCGCGCCGCCAACCGCTTGAGGTTGGGGGCATGGAGCCAGTCCGCAGGCCCGTCGGGAAAGAGCGTGCCGTTCAGCTGATCGACCATGATGATGAGAAAATTGGGGCGGCTCATGCCAGGGCTCCGAGTTCATTGGCCAGGGTAGCTAGGGCATGGTCGGTCGCGGTGCGGCCCGTCATGTCATCTGGGTTGGAGGCGTAGCGGAGGTAGAGGCCGTCGATCACCGCGCCGATTCGCTCTGCAATGGCCTGCGAGGCCTCTGCGGCGAGCGGGCGCAGCCCGTGCATGAGGTTCGAGCGCAACCGGCGATGGTAGACCGACAGAAGTCGCCGCGCCTCTTCGTTGCGGCGGGCCAGAACGTAAAAGTTGAGCCAGGCCGAGATCACCTCGGGGCGGAAATTGGTGCTTGAGAAGCTGGCCCTCAAGATGCCCTCCACGCGCTCTCGCGGGCCCGGCGCGGCCACCAGCGCCCCCCGCACTTCGGCGCCGTAGACCGTAAGCACATGGCGCATCGCGGCGAGGAAGAGCTGCTCTTTGTCCCCGAAGTAGTGGAAGGCCAGCGCGGCCGAAACGCCGGCGCGTTTGGCAATCTTGCCAACGGTGACATCGAGCGAGCCATTGGCGCCGATCTCATGTATCGTCGCCTCCACCAACTGGGCTCTGCGTTTGGGTTCCACACTCATCGCCGACTCCAAAAGGGCTTGCAATACGGGGATAAACGTTCATTGTTTGATTGGTCAATCAACAAAATGAACCTACCACTCCGACGAACAGGGAGACCAACATGAAAACCACCGCAGCCATCTCCGCAATTGCCCTCTGTGCCGCCTCTGCGGCCTGGGCCGAGTGCGACACCGTCGTCATGTCCGACGTGGGCTGGACCGACATCACCACCACCACGGCCACCGCCAAGCACGTGCTCGAAGCGCTGGGCTACGAGGTGGACGTCAAGATTCTTTCGGTGCCCGTCACCTTTGCCTCGCTGGAAAGCGATGATGTCGATGTGTTCCTGGGCAACTGGATGCCGGCCCAATCTGCTGCCATCGGCCCCTACATCGAGAGCGGCGAGATCGAGGCCATCAACGTCAACCTCGAGGGCACCAAATACACCCTCGCCGTGCCCGCCTATACCTACGAGAAGGGTCTACAGAGCTATGGCGATATCGCCAAGTTCGCCGAAGAGCTGGAAGGCAAGATCTATGGCATCGAGCCGGGCAACGAAGGCAACGCCTATCTCGTCTCGCTGATCGAAGAGAACAAGATGGGCCTCGGCGATGCCGACTTCGAGGTGGTCGAAAGCTCCGAACAGGGGATGCTGGCCCAGGTCGCCCGCGCCTATGACGATCAGGAGGACGTGGTCTTTCTCGGCTGGGAACCCCACCCGATGAATGCCAATTTCGAGCTCAAGTATCTGCCCGGCGGTGAAGACTTCTTCGGCGGCGAGGGTGTGGTGCACACCGTCACCCGCCAGGGTTACTCCGAGGAGTGCCCGAATGTCGGAAAGCTCTTTGCCAACATGGATTTCACGCTGGAGATGGAAAACGGCATCATGGGCCAGATCCTCGATGACGGCGCCGATCCGGCGGACGCCACCGAAGAGTGGCTGAAGGCCAACGCCGATGTGCTCGACACCTGGCTCGACGGCGTGACAGCCAAGGACGGCAGCGATGCCAAGGCCGCCGTCAGCGCCGCGCTGGGGCTCTGATCGCAGACTGAAGACCGAACCGCCCGCCTCTCGCGGGCGGTTCTCTTTTGGCCTGGATGAAAGGCGCCGCGCGAGCGCAGGCCAAGCAGGGACAATGGGGAGAACCGGGCCGTGGAAGACTGGCTTGAAGACTACAAGATACCCGTGGGCAAGGGCGCCAAGGTGGTGTTCGACTGGATCCGCGACCACGGCGAAGTGCTGCTCGATGGCTTTGCCGCCGTGATGGAGGCGATGATCGACGCCATTCTGTGGGTCATGCAAGAACCGCCGGCGATCATCGTCATCGCAGCCTTCGTTGCCGCTACGTGGTTCCTTCAGAAGAGCTGGAAAACCTGCCTCTTCGTCTTCCTCGGCTTCCTCTTCATCCTCAATCAGGGCTACTGGGAGGAAACAACCGAAAGCCTCACGCTCGTGCTCTCGGCCTGCCTTGTCTGCATGGCCATCGGCGTGCCCATCGGCATCGCCGCCGCGCACCGGCCCAAGCTCTATACCTACCTGCGCCCGGTGCTCGACCTGATGCAGACCCTCCCCACCTTCGTCTACCTGATCCCCGCGATTGTCTTTTTCGGCATCGGCATGGTGCCCGGCCTCATCGCCACGGTTATCTTCGTGCTGCCCGCGCCGATCCGGCTGACATACCTTGGCGTCGCCTCAACCCCGCAAACGCTGCTGGAGGCGGCCCGGGCCTTCGGCGCGACGCCGCGCCAGACGCTCTGGAAAGTCGAACTGCCCTATGCCTTCCCGCAAATCATGGCGGGCCTGAACCAGACCATCATGCTCTCGCTTTCCATGGTCGTCATCGCCGCGCTGGTGGGCGCCAACGGCCTCGGCGTGCCGGTGATGCGCGCGCTAGGGCAGGTGAACACGGCACTGGGCTTCGAGAGCGGCTTCGTCATCGTCGTGGTCGCCATCATGCTCGACCGGATGCTCAACGTGGGGGCCCGCAAATGACAACAGCCGTTAAAATCGATAACGTTTCCATCGTCTTTGGCGAAAAGCCGGAAGTTGCCCTGCCGCTGATGGACGAAGGCCGGGAGCGCGGCGAAATCCAGCAGGAAACCGACCAGGTGCTCGGCGTGCACAACTGCTCGCTCGACGTGCAGGAAGGCGAAATCCTCGTGCTCATGGGCCTCTCCGGCTCGGGCAAATCCACCCTGCTGCGCGCCGTGAATGGGCTCAACCCGGTGGTGCGCGGCGCGGTTCATGTGAACGACGGTCAGGGCATGGTCGATGTCACCAACGCCGACAAACCCACGCTCCGCCGCATCCGGATGCATCACGTGGCCATGGTCTTTCAGCAGTTCGGCCTGCTGCCCTGGCGCTCTGTCCGCGAGAATGTCGGGCTCGGGCTGGAGCTGGCCGGGATGCCGAAAGCCGAAGCCAACGCCAAGATCGACGAACAACTGGCCCTTGTCGGCCTCACCGACTGGGCCGAGCGCAAGGTGGGCGAGCTTTCGGGCGGGATGCAGCAGCGCGTCGGCCTCGCCCGCGCCTTTGTCACCGACGCCCCGATCCTGCTCATGGACGAGCCCTTTTCGGCGCTCGACCCGCTGATCCGCTCCAAGCTGCAGGACGAGCTTCTGGAGCTGCAACAGCGCCTCAAGCGCACCATCATCTTCGTCAGCCATGACCTCGACGAGGCCTTCAAGCTGGGCAACAACATCTCGATCATGGAGGGCGGGCGCATTGTGCAAACCGGCGCGCCGCAAGACATCTTCCGCGATCCGAAGAACGACTACGTCGCCGAATTCGTCCAGCACATGAATCCCCTCGGTGTGCTTCGCGCGCGCGATCTCATGCAGCCTGTCGCTGGCACGCCCTCCGTCACCATCGACGCCGACAGCCTCGTGCGGGACGGGCTGGAGACGGTCACTGCCCAGGCCGAGCCGGTGGGCGTCACGGAGAACGGCGCGCTCGTCGGCCAGCTGTCCAGGGATGACATTCTGGCGGGCCTCACCGAGCGGGAGATCACCCCGACAGGCTGACGCGGCACTCCGCCCGCTGGACCTTGCCGCGCCCTTGGGTATTTTCGCGCCAAAGGCGGCCCCCTTACGGGCCGTCTCAGCGCCACTCACAGGGAAAGCCGCCATGACTGCCAGCAAACGTATCGTCCTATCCAGCGACCACGCCGCAATTGCGTTGCGGCAGGCCATCGCCGCCCATGTTGCGGAGAAGGGGTGGGAGGTGGTCGACATTGGCCCCACGACGCCCGAAAGCACCCACTATCCGCTCCACGGCCACGCGGCGGCCGAGAAGGTGGCCTCGGGCGATTGCGCTCTGGGGATCATCCTCTGCGGCACGGGGCAGGGCATCATGATGGCGGCCAATAAGGTGCCGGGAATTCGTTGCGGTGTGTGCTCCGATACCTTCTCGGCCCGGATGATCCGCCAGCACAACGATGCCAACATTCTCTCCATCGGCGCCCGCGTGGTGGGCGAGGGGCTGGCGCTGGATATTGTGGATGCCTACCTCGACGCCGAGTTCGAAGGCGGCCGCCATGCGACCCGGGTAGAGATGATCGAACCCACCGACTGACAAGAAGCACCAGACCGTCAACCGGCATCTCGGGGTGGCGGATCAGGCAAGCCCGCTTCGGCTGACCTTCGTTCCGGGCTATCGGGCTGCCGACGCGACCTCTCGATGCGCGCTCAATAACTCGATCTGTGGGAGGGTGCCCGGTCACATGCTGACGGGTATCACGGTTGCCAAGCAGCCGGGTGACTTGCTCTTTCCTGCCGCAGGGTCAAGCGCTGCTGTGAATTTCCTCTGAACTTCGCGGGTGCCTGCAATTGCGCGAGGTGCAGAAACGTGCACGACCCCCTTGGCATGTCACGATGTTTCCGCAATGATCGCCGGGCCGCTTTCGTCCATTCAACTGAAAGTTGACATGCCGCAGACCGCCTCGCCCTATGCCGCGCACCTGCCTGAAGCCGCTTCGCGGCGCGGTGCGAAATGGCGGTCACCATGATGGACGGCACGCCTCCGCCCGTCGCCATTGGCGGGCTCGGCGGCAGCGGCACCCGGGTTTTTGCCGAGATGTTGCGCTACGCCGGCGTCGATATCGGCACACGGCTGAATCGCTCGCTCGACAACCTGTGGTTCACCGTGTTGTTCAAGCGCGCGGCCTGGGTCGGGCGACGGCCAGAGGACGAAGAGCTGTCAACAGCCGCCCGGCTGTTCTGCCTTGCGACGACGCGCGGGCTGGCCCAGCGCCTGGAGCCGGAAGATGCCACTTTGATCGCCGACTTGGCCGCCGATCTGCCGCCAAACGGGGGTTGGCAATGCGGCGCCCGGGCCGAGCACGCCGCCGATCTCCTGGCCAGCCGCCGTGATCGGCCGCCCCTGTCCTGGGGCTGGAAGGAGCCCAACACTCATGTCTTCCTGCCCGCGCTCGACCGGGCGCTGCCGGGGCTGCGCTACATCCATGTGGTGCGCGACGGGCGCGACATGGCGTTCAGCGCCAACACCTGGCAAACGCGGCACTGGGCACATCTCTACGGCCTGCCCATGACCGAGGACATCCCCCTGCCGGTGCGCCAGCTGCGCTACTGGCTCCGCGCCAACCGTGCCGCGCTGGACTATGGCGCGCAGGCCATGCCGGGCCGCTTCATTGTGATGCCTTACGAGGCATTCTGTGCCGATCCCGAACCGCATTGGCACCGGCTCCTGAGCCTGCTCGGCAAGCCCGCTTCGCCGCTGCCCTCCGATCTTGCGATCCAGCCGACGACGATCGGGCGGGCCGGGACCCACGACATGAGCCTGTTCGATCCCGCCGATATCGCCGCCGTGCAAATGCTGAGCGAAACGGTCGCTCACTGCGGCGAAACGGAGGCCGTGCCATGACCACAAGGCCGTTCTGCTCGCCGCATAGGGAGACATGCGGCGGCGGAAGGGCTCCCGACACCCCCGACCGCAGGTGTGATGTGCGGTCTTGTTAGTGAGTTCGGCGGCCGGGCATTGGCCGCACGACGACAAAATCTTTTCAAGGAGGAGTTCGAGATGAACCGTATTACCAGACAGGCAAAATATCTTGCCTTTGGCGCCGCCGCAGCAGCGGCGCTGACCACAGTGCCAGAGGCCTCCCATGCCGGAACCCAGCCGTTCCTTGGGGACATCATTGCCGTGGGCGAAACGTTCTGCCCGCGCGGCTGGGCTGCAACCGACGGCCAACTGCTTTCGATCTCGCAATACACGGCCCTGTTTTCGCTCTTGGGCACAACCTATGGCGGCAACGGCACCACGACTTTCGGCCTGCCAGACCTTCAGGGCCGGATCGCCATGGGCCCGGGCAATGGCCCCGGCCTGACCCCGCGCACGTCCGGTGAGAAATTCGGCACCGAAACCAAGACGGCCCAGGCAAGCCAGATGCCCAGCCACAGCCACGCGGTGAACGCCAACAATCTGGATGGCGACAGGCCTGGCCCCGGCGGCAAACTTCTGGCTGCGGCGCCGCCCTCGGGCACAGGGTCCGAGACCATCTACTCCGATCAGCCACCCACCCGGACGATGAACCCAGCGATGATTGGCAACGTCGGCGGCGGTCAGTCAATCGACACCCAGAGCCCCTATCTGGTGATGCGCTACTGCATTGCCCTTGAGGGCGTCTTTCCGAGCCGGAACTAGGCCAGAAGCCATTTTCAAACCGCGCGTCACCCCGCCTGTCGCGGAAAGGTCGCGCCTCTCATCAGATTACCGGAGACCTCAATGTCTTATACCCCGAAACCAGTCACCTCGGCCCTGGCCATACTGGCCACGACCGTCGCGCTAATCACCCCCTCCGCCCCGGCCCGCGCCGGTGCCGACCCCTCTCTCGGCGATGTCATGATCGTCGGCTTCAACTTCTGTCCGCGCGGTTGGGCCAAGGCCGAGGGCCAGCTGCTGCCGATCAACCAGAACCAGTCGCTCTATTCGCTGCTTGGCACCCAGTTCGGCGGCGACGGGCGCACCAGCTTCGCCCTTCCCGACCTGCGCGGCCGCTTCACCATGGGCCAGGGCAGCGGCGCCGGGCTGACGCCCCGCACCGCCGGCCAGAAGGGCGGGGCTGAAACCCGGACCATGACCGTGGCCCAGATGCCGGCACACAGCCACTCGGTCAATGCCAACAACCTCGACGGCGACAGGCCCGGCCCCGGCGGCAAGCTGCTGGCCGCGGCGCCGACGGGCGGCACCGGCAACGAGACGATCTACTCTCAGGACGCGCCCAATGTGACAATGAACCCGACGATGATCGCCCATAGCGGCGGTAGCCAGGCCTTTCCGGTGGTCGATCCCTTTCTCGCCCTGACGCATTGCATTGCCATCCAAGGCATCTTCCCGTCGCGGAACTGACCCGGACTGCCCCAAGATCAAACGGAGTTTTCAGATGACATATTCGAACAAGAACGCCCTTCATGCCCTGTCCGCATCGGCACTGGCCTTGGCGTGCCTCCTGTCGCCGGGCCAGGCTGCGGCGGATTCAAACCCCTTCGTCGGCGAGATCATGGCCACCGGCATTGGTTTCTGCCCGCGCGGATGGGCCGACGCCAATGGCCAACTGCTGCCGGTCAGTGGCAACGATGCACTGTTCTCGCTCTACGGCACAACCTTTGGCGGAGACGGGCGCACCACCTTCGGCCTGCCCGATCTGCGCGGCCGCACGCCCATGGGTGACGGCACCGGACCGGGGCTTTCGCCGCGCCGCCTGGGGGCGAAGGGTGGCCAGGAACAAACCACGCTGACGGTAAATCAGCTGCCCAGCCACAACCACCCGGTCAACGCCACCAATTCCGACGGCACCTTTCCGGGGCCGGGCGACAAGATCCTCGCCGCGGCGCATGACACCGGATCGGGGGCCGAGACGATCTATTCCGATCAGGCCGCCAACGTGCAGATGTCTCCGCAGATGATTGCGCCCACCGGCGGCAACCAGCCCCTCGGAACGCTCGACCCGACCGAGGTGGTCCGCTATTGCGTGGCGCTTTTCGGTATCTATCCGTCGCGCAATTGACGAGGCCTCACTGGCCCCCTGGCCCAATGAATGCCCCCCGTAGCGGCACTCCGACGCTACGGGGGGCGTGTCGGCTTTCCGGCACGCTCGACGGCCAGGCAGGGGCGGCCCAATGTGAGACAGTGAGACGACAGGACACATGATGACCGAGCCGAAGGGCCACACCGCGATCTGCATCCTCGGAATGCATCGCAGCGGCACCAGCTGCCTCGCTGGCAGCCTTGAGGCGCGCGGGCTGTTCCTCGGCGAAGTGAACAAATTCGCAACCTTCAACCGACGTGGGAACAAGGAAAATTCAACCTGCATGCAGATCAACAACGATCTTCTGGCTTTGAATGGCGGGGCCTGGGACAAGCCGCCGGAGCAGATGCTCTGGAACGCGGATCTGCGCAAGCGCCGGGACGCGCATATTGCCGGTTTCGCGGCGTGCGGGCGCTGGGGCTTCAAGGATCCACGCACAGTCTTCACCTTTCCGTTCTGGCGCGAGGCGCTCCCCGAAATGCGCCTGGTCGGAACCTTCCGCCACCCCCACGCTGTTGCGAGGTCGCTGCTGCGGCGCGGGCCAAAGCTGGCTCCAGCCACGCCGCCGCTGGACCTGTGGCGCCGCTACAACCTGCGCTTGCTGGACATAGTGGAGCGCCACGGCGTCCCTCTGCTCTGCTTCGATTGGCCGCCCGCCACGTATGCCCGCGCTGTTGATGCAATCGCCGCAGACCTGGGTTTGGACGGCCACAGCGGCGATGCGCCGGAGTTCTACGACCACAGCCTGCGCCAGAGCGATCAGGACGATGGGACGCTTGGCGAGGTCAGCCCGGAGGACACCCGCATTTACGAGTGGCTGATGACGCATGCCATTCACCTGGTCGCATGACAGGGCTGGGCCTGTGCTTGCCAACTGCGCGCGCCAGACAGTGACCGCCGCAGGCCACGCCACAGCCGCGATCAGCCCCGGCGCGACCGCCTCGAGTCTCTTGCTGCCAGCGGCAACTTCTGCGCAGCCTTCGTGACGAGACCAGATGCCTAGCCCAAACGGACTCCAGTGACCCAGCCAACCCGGACCATCGTCAGCAAGCCCCGGCTCCTGTTCCGGCCCAATCCGGTTCTCGGGTGGTCGCTGACGCCCGGTCACGGGGTCAAGGTGGCCTTCCGTCCCGAAGTGATCCAGACAATCGGCGCCGACGGGTGGCGCCACGTGCCGGGCCGGACGGAAGGCACAGGGCCCAAACTGGCCGTCTATGGCTGTTCCTTCACCTACGGCACCGGCCTCGCTGATGGCGAAACCTACGTGGCGCGCCTTCAGGCGGCATTGCCGCAGGTGCAGTTGCGCAACCGTGGCATCGGCGGCCAGAGCACGGTGCAAAGCTACCTTCAGTTCCGGCGCGACATCCGAGATGGCAAGGTCGACGCGGCCATCTTTGGCGTGTTCAGCGATCACCGCTTCCGCAATGTGCCGCACCCCCACCGGATGCAGCAGTTCCTGAGCCCCGAGTGGTACAGGCTGGGCGTCGAACATGTGCCGGTGCTGCGCCAGCGGCGCAAAGGGCGGCATGCGATCATCTACGTGCCGATCTGGCAGCCAGCGCTGCAAACCGGCGGGTTCAACGCCTTCCTGCCCGACCCCGTCATGCTCGATGGTGCCACGCTGACCATGCTGGAGGAGATTGAAGCTCTGGCCGCTTCCCGAAACATCCCGATCCGCGTTGCGCTTCTGGATAAGCAGGACCCGGCATTCAACGCCCTCGTGCTGGAGCGTTTCTCCGTCGCCATCGACATATCGGTGCCGCTGGACCGTGAGCACACCTTCCGCCCGCTGGATCCGCATCCCAATGTCCGGGCGAACGAGATCTTTGCCGAGCGCCTGCTGCCCGCGGCGCAGCAGTTGATCGCAACGGCGACAGGCGGCAGCGAATGAGAGGTGGCGGTCCGATCCTTGGCATCTCGTCGCATTTTCACGATGCCGCCGCCGCCCTCGTGCAGGACGGACGCATTCTGGCGGCGGCACAGGAAGAGCGGTTCACCCGTAAGAAAGCCGACAAGAGCTTTCCGGACCACGCCATCCGCTATTGCCTGTCGCAGCTGCCGACGCCCCATGCGGAGCTCACCGTTGCCTATTACGAGAACCCGGCGCTGAAGCTCGGGCGGGTGATGCAGAACGCCCGCAAGACCGCGCCGCGCGGTGCAGCTCTTTGGCCGCAGACCCTGCGGATGATGCGCGACTACGGCCACGGCCTGCCCGCCCGGCTGCTTTCGGTCTGCGCAGACCCGGGCCGCATCCTCTGCGTGCCACACCACCGCTCGCATGCCGCCTCCGCCTTCTACCCGTCGCACTTCTCCAAGGCCGCTGTCCTTGTCGTCGATGGGGTCGGGGAGTGGTCGACGACAAGCCTGTGGCGCGGGGAGGGCGACACGCTCACGCCGCTGGCCGAGATCCGGTTTCCGCATTCACTCGGCCTCTTTTACAGCGCCTTCACGCAGTATTGCGGGTTCCGGGTGAACTCGGGCGAATACAAGCTCATGGGACTGGCGCCCTTCGGGCAGCCACGGTTTGCCGGCCGGATCAAGGACACCCTGATCGACCTCAAGGACGATGGCGGCTTCGCGCTCGACATGTCCTATTTCCGCTTCGACACCGATGTCACAACCATCAGCCCGCTGTTCGAGCAACTCTTCGGCCGCCCGGCCTGTGCGCCTGATGGCACGCCTGAGCAACACTTCATGGACGTGGCCGCTTCTGCCCAGGTGGTGCTTGAGGAGGCGCTGACCCGGCTTGCCGCCACCGCGCTGCGCCTGAGCGGAGAGGCCAGCCTGTGCATGGCCGGTGGCGTTGCGCTGAACTGTGTGGCCAACAGCCGCTTGCTCACCGAGGTGCCGGGCCTCGACGCCCTCTGGATCCAGCCTGCCGCAGGCGATGCCGGGGGCGCTCTTGGCGCGGCGCTCGAGGTTGCGGCGCAGCGCCGAGCCGAACGCCCCGCCGTCCGCCCCGCGAGGCCGGTGCAGAACGCGATGGCGGGCGGCTATCTCGGCCCGGCCTATGACCGGGCCGAGATCCTCGCTGAGCTGACCCGGTCGAAACTCAATTGCGAAGAGCCGGAAGATGTGGCGGGCGAGGCCGCCGCCGCCCTCGCCGAGGGCCATGTCGTCGGCCATTTCGACGGGCGGATGGAATTTGGCCCGCGCGCACTCGGCAACCGCTCGATCCTGGGAGACCCGCGCCCGCCCGACATGCTCGACAGGGTTAACCGCAAGATCAAGTTTCGTGAAGGCTGGCGACCCTTCGCGCCAATGGTGCTTAAGGACGCGGCCGCGGCAGTGTTCGACGGGCCAACCGACAGCCCCTACATGCTGTACGTCGCCACGCTAAAGGAGCGCCACCGGCACAGGGCGACCCTCGCGACTGCTCGCGCCGAGGGGCATTACCAGCCGCTCGACCTGATGCGCGCCGTGCGCAGTGCTTTCTCTGCCGTCACCCATGTCGATTTCAGCGCCCGGCTGCAAACGGTCGACCCGGAGGCCGGCCAGACCCGGGCTGCCGAGGTGCTGGCGAAGTTCCATGCGCTCACAGGCTGCCCGATGCTGCTCAATACCTCCTTCAACGTGCGCGGCGAGCCGATCATCTGTTCCCCCGCCGACGCCATCAACGGCTTCCTGAACACCGGGATGGACATGCTGGCCATCGGCCCCTTCCTGGTGCGCCGCGCCGACCAGCCCGACTGGGTGAACCGCTTCATCGGAAAGACGACCTATGCTAGAGACTGACACCGCAGATTTCATGGATCTGTTCGCGCGGTTGTTCGACACCGAAGCGCATACCCTGGCCTGCGGGACGGCGGGCGAGAGCACGCTGCAAGCGCCCGCGCCGGAGCTGTCCGCGCCGCCCGTCGCCCTGTCCGAACTGCTGTGCGAGGACGGCTCGGTGCTGACTGGTTTCCTAGAAGCCTACGCCGCCCGTTACGCGCCAGAGCTGGCGGGAGATTTCCGCGAACTGGCGCGGATGGTCCGGGAAGGGGAAGGCCAACACATCCTGCGCGGTCAACCCAAGCGAAACACTCTGGACTTCGTGTATCCGGTGGTATGAACGCTGGCACCGTTTCATCGGAGCGCTGCGTGCTGGCAGGATTTGCCCGTCCTACGGTTCCGCTCTGCAAAGACGTGCCATTGAAAGTCGCCGGGAGAGAGGTGCTGCGTGCAGAGCAAGGCGGAGACCGCGCGCCATCCTTGCGGCTGGTTAACGAGCGCCGACCATGCGGTGTGCGATGGCCTGTAGTATGATCGCATTGGTGTTGACGTCGGAGTAGTTCTCGGTGATCGCGTCGGACTTGAAGAAGGCTCCGGAGGCATAGCCCATGTCCGGGATGCGGGCATGGCGGCGCATGTGCCGCACCAAGGTGCTGGAATAGGCGTGAGGGTGCACGGCGTTCCAGAGGAAGGCCGACTTGGTGCTCAGGATGAGACCGTAGCGTTCACGCAGGCTGGACGCGTTGTATGTCCGATCGGACATCGTGGTTTCCAGAACCCATTTTCGTGTTTCGCTGTTCATGTCCAGGCCGAGGTAGAGAAACCATGGAGCCTCGTTGATCGGCACTTCCGAGACGCAGTAAAGCCCGCCATCGGCCTTGTGGGCACTGTATTGTTCGTTGAACAGAACCTCTGCGAGCCATTCGGACTCGGGTGATGCGCCGAGCTCGATGATCTCGAGAAGCAATGGCTCGGCACCAAGGCTCCCGATGCGGCCTGCCTCATACAGCAGAGACATCCGCCGGTCGGCCAGATGCGCCCCTGTGTAGGCCCGCCGATAGGGAGAGGTCGTCTCGAAGCCGAAGCGGCCAAGTGCTCGGGCGAGGTAATGCGAGCAATGTGACGGATCCTCAAAGGTGAGGGCTTCTGGCGAGAAGGGCTTGAGCGGCCCTTCGGCGAGGGCGGCGGCAATATCCCAGGCGGCCACCTTGGCAGTGACCTGCGCCGACAGCTCGGGGTGCTTGCCCAAACGGGACAGTGCGGCCAGCAGGCGCCCGAAGTCGCATCGGTTGAATTGTTTGCTTTCCGGTTCGCCGGTTTTCGAAGAGATCATGCTACAGGGCAGCCTCAGCCCGTCGATCCGGGTTTCCGGCAGGGCCGTTATGACCTTGGCCGCGCGTGACAGGAAGGCGGGTTGGTCGATCATGTCGAGCGCACGCACGGCCTCGAGCGCCAGCAGGTAGGAGCCGATGTCCCACATCGTCAGCGTCTCGTAGGTGTTCGTGACGCGCGTGTTCACCCGGCCAACCGTTGCCGGCACGAGGCCGCTCTGCTCGTGGGCATGGACCTCAAAGTAGCGCCAGGCCACGGCTGCGTCGGTCAGGAGGTGAAGCTGCTCCGCCTCGTCGAGGGGCGCGTTCGATGGTGCCGTTTCCGCTGCCATGCGCCGGTGACGGCGGAACTTGGCAAACGCCTCGTCGCTCGGTATCGCGCGGCTGATCCAGCTGGGCAGGTCGGCGTAGGCGGTGGCATTGGCCTCGTGCATCTCGGAAAGGAGGTTCACCAACTTGTCGAGAAACTCCGGGTCATCCACGACTTCCGGTCCGATGACAACGACGACGTCCCGATACGCGCCGAGCCTGTGCCTTAGCGCGTGCAAGTCGGCACGATCACGCAGGTGCAGCACCGGCCCGAGCCTGAGCCGGGCGGAACCGTCAAGGCCAGCAAGCGTGAAGTTGCTGTCGGCGAGGTAAGCCGGCAGAAGGCCTGTGCCGGAGGCTGCGCCCGAGACTGAATCCAATATCAGATCTTCGCAATCCCGGGTTGAAGCGGCCATGGCGCGGCCTGTCTCTGTTTCGTCGCCCGCGGGCTCTTCTTCGGAGGCCGCGACGAGGTTGCAGCCTGTCGCCTCACTGCTGTCCGTGCCCGGAGGCAGGACTAGGGCCAGCGGAACACCCGCCGCTTCAAAGCGCCCGATAAGCTGCTTGCGGTGTGCAGGGCTTGTCTCCCGCACATCGGCCAGCACCAGGACACTCCGCTCGAAGGCGACCCTGGAGGCAGCATGGAGCGGCGCGATTCGGGTTGGCGCGATTCTTTCGTCGTCGGCGAAGCCGGACAGTTTCTCGAGAATTTCCAATCCGCCCTGATCGGCAGAAATGTCGCCCATGTGCAACAAACGTGACGCATCGATGTAAAGACAAAGGACCGGGTCGCGCTCCAATTGGCGGTCGATGTTCTGGCCCAGATCGGCAATCGGGGCACCAATGTCATGTCGAATTCCGCCGAATATGCGGAGGGTACCGTTCTCATAGGTTTCAAACCGAAGGTCACTCGTTTTTGCAGGCAGCACCAGCAGGTTGCGGAAACCGGCCGCAGTGAGGCCCTCGGGAATGCGCTCGGTCACCGATGCGCCCGAGACGATGGTGGTCAATTGGCGATGGAGCTGGTCTCCGGGATCGGAGGTGTCAAACAGGCTTGCCATGGCCCGTCTGGCCTCGTAGGCGGCCCGTTCCTGGCTGTAGCCGGGAAGATCGTTAAGCGCTTCGACGTAAGGAAATAAGCCAGCGTGGTTGGGATATTGGCGAATGAGGGCCTCTATCGTGAAAAGCAGCGCAGCCCGCTCTGTCTGGGGCGTTTCCAGCCAAAGCTGCGGATCGATCGTCATCGCAACGGGGTGGCCCCAGTTGATAAGCGGCGACAAAAAGGCCATCAGCGCCGAGACCGGCGTGCGTGGATCCAGGCCGTGTATGATGATGAGCGACGCGAGAGTTCGCGGGGCTGCCGACGCCGCAGACATGGTCTGCCGCCCTGCAAACAGGGCCGCAAGGGAAGACTGTAGAAAATGCCTGCGTCCGAAACTCATTGCCCGCGTTTCAACCTGTTCCACGGTATTGCCGGATCGTAGCGAACCCCGGGTGTCATGAATACAGCGGGTGCACGGACAGCTTGTTTTTTGCACCGGTCGGCGTAGGCTATTCGCATTGGGGCCATTGAGATCGAGCATCCCGTGCTGGGGGGCGCTTCAATGGTTAGGGGAAAAGGGGCCGCAACAAGCGGCTCTCGTGGTGGCGGTGCTGGCGCTACCACGGTACAACAGATATTCAGCGCATCATCGCGTCGGCGCATGCGACTTGTCGTTGTTGCCGCCGGTCTGGTGTGCTTGCTCGCAACGATCTGGGGCATGACCTTCGCCGTCAGCGTCGCGTCTACCGATTCGCCCGGTGGCGATGTGATCGTAGAACAACTTACGGGCGAATCTGCCGATTGGCGACCCATTTTTGCCGAGATATCGAAATCCCGGAATCTGGTGCACGATCACGAGCAAGCGGCAGACACCGCGCGCAGCACGTTCGGGCTGCGCCAAGGCCCGGAGCTGGACTGCGCATCCGAAGGGGCCACCGCCATGGGGCGCGGGGGGTTCACGCATATCAGCGGTTTCTTTGACATTCGCGACGACTACCGGGAAGCGGCCCTTGGGCGGGCCTGCGGCCACTTCGATGCCGCGATGCCGGACTGGTTCGTTCTGACCCCGGACGGCACCGGTTGGGCGATGCCCGAACAATACCCCGAGCAGCTTGCCGACAGCCCCCTGATGCAATCGCGCGAAAGATACGCGCTGACGCCTCTTGTGCGTCTCGAAGAGTTCGACCCCACCGGTTCCGACGTTCTCGCGGACCCGCGGTTCATTCAGTCGGTTGCCTTCGATCTGGCGGCGCACGTCGAAGCGCAAGCCTTCGAAGGTCTGTGCTTGGATGTCGGTGATCTTGAATGGGGCGGGATGATGCAGGTTGGAGGGCTGCTGACCGCGCTGCGTCAGCATGTTGCGCCGGCCCGTTTCGAAACCTGCGTCGTGACTTACAGCGATGCGGTCGAGTCGATCCCGCCGGACACGTTGGACATGCTGGACAGGGTTATCGTGCGCATGTTCCGCCCGCACTTCGCAGATATGATCGAAACCCCGCGCGCGCCCCGAGAGTGGTTCGACTATGAGATGCGGCGAGTCGCCGAGGTTGTGCCGGCTCCCAAGCTCGTGGTTGCCATCGGGGCCGGCGGGCTGAGCTGGATCGCCGGAGAGAGCGGGCCGCAGCCTGTCGATCATGCGGAAATCATGCGGCGGTTGCACCATTTCGGCGGATACGCCCTGTTTCCCGACCGCCCGCGCAACCCGATGGTCACCTTTGTCAACGCCGCGGGCCAGAACGAGCGCATCTGGTATCTCGACGCCGCGACGGCCTACAACCAGCTGCGGCTGGCGCGGGAGCTTGGGGTGAGCCGGGTGGCGATCTGGGGTGTTGGCCGTGAAGACCCGTCGCTGTGGCCCATGTTGCAAGCCACCGCGCTCGAGCCGGAGACGGCGGGCAAGGCGCTGGAAGTGGTGAACCTCTCCGACAGCGTGCGCTACACTGGCAGCGGCCCCTTCCACGACTTCGAAACCGATCCGGTGCCGGGCGATCGCGCGGTGCAGTTCGATCCGGACAGCGGCGAGATCGCGAGTGAGAGCTTCCGCACCGCACCGGTGCCCTACATCGTGCGGCGGTGGGGGCGGCCCGAGAGCAAGATGGTGGCCATCACCTTCGATGACGGCCCGGACGAGAAGTACACCAGCCAGGTGCTCGACGTTCTGCGCGACGCAGAGGTGCAGGCAACCTTCTTCCCGATCGGGGTTAACATGCTGAGCAACCGTGGCCTGATCCGCCGGATGGTGGATGAGGGGCATATCGTTGGGCTGCACACCTTCACCCACCCGCACATCGAGGACGCCACCGACTTCCGGCTAAAGCAGGAGTTGCAGATGCAGGGTCGCCTGACGGCCACGTTGACCGGCAAACGCCCGCTGCTGTTCAGGCCGCCCTACGTGGACGGGCCGGGGCCGGACACCGGGCGCCTTGCCGAGAAGATGAGCAAACTCGACGACCTTGGCTACATCACCATCGGAAGCGATATCGTGCCGCACGACTGGGTCTGGAAGGATCCGCAGAGGATCGCCGACTTCGTGATCGACGAGGTCCGGGCCAGCCCGGAGCAGGGGCAGGTGCTGCTGATTCACGATGCGGGCGGGAACCGCGAGGCAACCGTGCAGGCCCTGTCCATCATAATTGCCACGCTGCAGGCCGAAGGTGTGAGCTTCGTGAACGCCGCAGACTTCATGGGGGTGACGTCGGAGCAGCTGATGCCCGATGTCCGGGGCGCCCGCACCACCTTCGAGACGATCTCGCTCTTCACTCTGATCTACATTTGGCAGTTCGCACGGATGATGTTCTGGCTGGTCATCGCCTTTGCGATCTTCCGGGTGTCTCTGGTGCTGTTTCTTTGCCTGCGTCGCGGGCGGCATGCCGTGGTTCACGAGGGATATGCCCCGAGTGTGACCGTGATCGTGCCAGCCTATAACGAAGAGAACGTGATCGTCAGTTCGGTGAACAACATTCTCCAGAGCACCTATGGCAACTTCGACGTGATCGTGGTGAATGACGGCTCCACCGACAATACGCTGAAGATCGCCAGGTCGAAGTTTCGCCGGAACCCTCGGGTGAAGGTCTATACCCAAAGGAACCAGGGAAAGTGGGCTGCCGCCAACAAGGGCTTCGCGCGCTCCGATAGCGAGATCGTAGTGGCAATTGATGCCGACACGATCCTTGCCCCGGATGCGATCGGGCATCTGGTGCAGAAGATGAAGGACCCGCGTGTGGGGGCCGTGGCCGGCAAGGTCATCGTGGGCAACCAGCGCAACCTGCTGACGCGATTCCAGGCGATCGAGTATCTCGTCGGCCAGAACGTGGACCGCCGCGCCTATGAGGCGCTGAACGCCATCATGGTGGTGCCGGGCGCGATTGGGGCGTGGCGGCGCGACGCGGTGATCGAGGCGGGGCTCTACTCGCCGGAGACGATGACCGAGGATGCCGACCTCACGGTATCGCTCATTCGGGCGGGTTACCGGGTGGAATATGACGAGCGCGCGCTCTGCTACACCGAGGCGCCGGAAACGGTGAAGGCCTTCTTGGCGCAGCGCCTTCGCTGGACGCTGGGCAAGTTGCAGACGGCATGGAAACACCGGGGTGCAGTGCGGGAGCGCAGGTCCGTCGGGCTGGCAGCAATCCCCGACCAGATCGTGTCAGGCATGCTCTTGCCGCTCTTTGCGCCGATCGTGGATCTGGTTGCGATCATCGCGGTGCTGAACCTGACGACGACGCTGTTCTACGGGCTGCCCTACGCCACCGACAGTTCGCCGGGTCTGATGTTGCTTGGCTATGCCGTCATGCCTCTGACCGAGCTGCTGGTTGCGGTTCTGGCGATGCGATACGAGGCGAAGCGAGACTGGAAACTGCTGCTCTATTGGCCATTGCAGCGTGTGGCCTATCGCATCCTCATGATGTGGACGGTCTATCGGGCGCTGTCTCGGGCGGTGACCGGAAAGCTGGCCTCCTGGCAGAAGGCACGGCGAACGGCGAATGTGACAACTTCCTTCGCCGCCGCCAAACCTGCGTCCTAGAGCGTTTCGCCTTAAACCTCAGACATCGCGCATCGCCAACTGCCTTTCAACCGACGGCGAAAGGCAGCGTTTGGCGGTTCAGGTGGAAGGCGAAGTGCCAGGGTCAGGAGGGGTAGACCCCACAGCCGGACTCGGAGATCGGGCCACGGTCAACCGGGTATCCGGGGCGCGGGTTGATGAACACGGGCTGAAGCCCCGTGATGCGGTAGGCGCAACGTTGCGATGCCGCGTCGCCGACGCGGCGACCATCCAGATAGATGTCGAGCCAGGGGTGGCCCCGGTGACCGGTGTGGCACGGGCCGTTCTGCGGGCGAGGACCATCTCCGCAGACATCCTCGACAATCGCATAGCGACGAAGATTGGGGATGTAGAAGCGGGTTCCGGCAGGGTAATCGAGCGTCTGGCGGCCGCCAACGATCTTGTGGCCCACGGCGAGGGTGACAGGATCGTCGTAGGTGCCGATGCCGCCGGCGCGGCGGTGGATGACCGGGCGGGCGATGGCGGCGGAGCCGGGAGGTGTGTTGTCCCAGTAGGTGTAGCCGGTGAGGTAGGCAGTAAAGCGGCGTTCCGACCCGGCGCCGGAGGGGGCCTTGCCACTCACCCGCACCTCGTTCGGAGCCGCTTGACTGCCACGGGAAACAATCTCTTCTTCACTCGCAGGGACACATGCGGCAAGTGCAAGAATGCCGATGGCGCAGATGCGCCAAGCCATCAGTTTCTTCATGGTAGTAGCCCGTATGCTGCTTTGTTTTTTGATATGCTCGCAAGTCTTACCATATTCCTAACAGCTCAGAGAAAGATGGCAATCTGATGCTCAAAAACTGGCGGGATATCGTCAGCTCCGGTGCGTGCGTCCTCTAAGTGTCGGAAATGCAACTAGAGACCTTGAGCAGGAAATTGCCAATCATCGCGGAGCGGCGTTCAGACCGGCCGGGTGTCACCGCTGATCCGGGCCGCGCCGCGAGCTGCGATATCCAGGACGCCGACAGGCACGGCTTCCGGAGCTGAGACGCCGCGGAGCTTGGCGACGTTCGGTCCCGCAGCGAGGCGGTGACCCAAGCGGGCGCATTTGGTCTTGGCGCGGGGACAGCGGCGCGCGACGGGAATGTGCAGATCTCGTGGCGGGCCACTACGCCGAATTCGCGACGTTCGAGCACCGCCGTCGGCGGGCGCAAGAGATGAGAACACAAAATGTTGCGCAGCTGACACGCTCTCCCCCGGGTTGTGCGCACCTAGGCCATGCGGCCGAAACGGGGCCTTCGATGGCTGGTTTGCGACGGCTTTCTGCCTGTTGACGACGCCGCCCGGGCGCGTTTTCGCACCGGCGCGGCGGCTGATCTGCTAGCCGGTTGTTGGCGGGGATCGAAGGTTAAGGTTTTTTGCATTTCGGTGGTTGACTGACTCAGGCGCAAAGCCTAGGTGCGGCTTCAGAGGCACGGCGATATTGCCCTGCACAAAAGGTTTGGACCACGGCCACCTCAAGACGGCAAGACGAAGGAGAGCGACATGATCACACGTGATGACCTGATCCGTGAGTACCGTTCCCGCAGCGCGACATTTCCCGCGTTCGCCGTCGTGTATCTTATGATCGTCGGTACCCTCGGCCTGACCGCCTACGCCATCGTCTGAGTAGGCGGCGCGCAGCCCCCATCTGATCACACCGGAATGAAAAACGGGCAAGCCTTGATCTGAAGGCTTGCCCGTTCGCGTGATTTTGCTCGTCGCCAGCGTCAGACGTCGGCGGCCTCGCCAACGTTGTCGACACCGCGCTCTTCGAGCAGTGTGGTCAGCCAGTTCGGGTCCATCTCCGGCACCGAGCTGAGCAGCAGGTCGGTGTAGGGGTGGTGCGGGGGCGTGAACATCTCCAGTTTCGGCCCCTGTTCCACCACCTTGCCGTGCTGCATCACCACCACCTCGTCGGCGATGGCGCGCACGGTGGCGAGATCGTGGGTGATGAACATATAGGCGAGGTTCAACTCCTTCTGGAGGCGGTCCAGAAGCTTGAGGATGCCCTCGGCCACCAACTGGTCGAGCGCCGATGTGACCTCGTCGCAGATGATGAAGCTGGGCTCCGCCGCCAGCGCCCGAGCGATGCCGATCCGCTGTTTCTGGCCGCCAGAGAGCTCGGGCGGGAAGCGGTCGTAATACTTCGACGGCTCCAGCTCGATCAGGTCCAGCAATTCGTCGACCCGGCTCTTGAGCGCGGTGCCGCTGAGGCCCGAGTAGAACTTGGCAGGCCGCCCGATGATCTCCGAGATGCGCACCTTCGGATTCAGCGCCGTGTCTGCCATCTGGTAGATCATCTGCGCCTGGCGCAGTTGGTCCTTGGTGCGGTCGGTGTACTTGGGCGGCAGCGGCTCCCCCTTGAACAGCACTTGGCCGCTGGTGGGCGGCAATAGGCCAGTGATGCAGCGCGCGGTGGTCGATTTGCCCGAGCCGGACTCGCCCACCACCGCCACCGTCATGCCCTCGTAGATATCGAAGGAGACATCATCGAGCACCTTCACCCCGCCGGTATAGGCGGCATCGACATTCTGCACCGAGATCAGCGGCGTTGCATTCTCGGGCCGGGCCTTCTGGTCACGCTCGAAGCTGCGGACGGCCCAGAGAGACTTGGTGTAGTCTTCCTTGGGCGCGGCCAGCATCTTCTCGGTCGATTGCTGCTCAACCTCTTCGCCCTTCAAAAGCACCTTGATGGTGTCGGCCATCTGCGCAACCACCGCGAGGTCGTGGGTGATGTAGATCGCGGCAGTGTTGAACTGGTCGACGATATCGCGGATCGCGGCGAGCACCTCAATCTGGGTAGTCACGTCGAGCGCGGTTGTCGGCTCATCGAAGATGATCAGATCGGGACGGCACGACATGGCCATGGCCGTCATCGCCCGCTGCAACTGCCCGCCCGAAACCTGGTGCGGGTAGCGGAAGCCGATCTCGCCGGGGTTGGGCAGACGCAGCCGCTCGTAGAGCTGGATCGCGTCTTCCTGCGCCTCCATCCGCTTCTGGATGCGGTAATGCACCGGCGCCTCGGTGTGCTGGTCGATCAGCTTGTGCGCCGGGTTGAAGGAGGCCGCCGCCGATTGCGCGACATAGGCGATGCGCGATCCGCGCAGCGCCCGCTTGTCGGCCTCGGTGGAGGTGGTCAGCTCGATCCCGTCGAACTCGATCGACGAGCCCTCGACGATCCGCGTGCCATCACGGGCATAGCCCATGGCGGCGGCGCCGATGGTGGATTTGCCGGCCCCGGATTCTCCGATCAGGCCCATCACCTCGCCGCGGTGCAGCTTGAGGTCGACGCCCTTGATGATCGGCACCCACTCTTCGCCGGTGTAGCCGTCGATCTTGAGATCCTTGATGTCGAGCAGAACCTCTTTCCTGAGGCCGGGCGCGATTGGGGAAGTGTCTGTCATGAATTACATCTCCTTCAGACCGGAGGAACGCCACAGCATCCAGTCGACAACGAAATTGACGGCCACTGTGAGCAGTGCGATGGCGGCGGCGGGGATGAGCGGAGTGATATCGCCGAATGAGATCAGCGTGGCGTTTTCACGCACCATCGAACCCCAATCCGCGGTGGGCGGCTGGATGCCGAGGCCGAGGAACGACAGACCCGCGACGAGCAGGAACACGAAGCAGAACTCCAGCCCGAACTCGGCCACAAGCGGTGCGGTGGAGTTGGGCAGGATCTCCTTGCGGATCAGATACCAGTCCCCCTCGCCGCGCAGCTTGGCGGCCTCGATATAGTCCATCACCACCACGTTGCCCGCGACCGCCCGCGTGAGGCGGAAGACGCGGGGCGCGTAGATGATCGCCACGGCGACGATAATCACCCCGATCTGCGGCCCGAAGATGGACAGCATCAGCAGGGCGAAGATCAGCGAGGGGATCGACATGATGACATCTGCGAAGCGCCCCATGAACTGGTCGAACCAGCCGCCCTTGACGGCGGCGAGAAGGCCGGCCAGTGCCCCCATCACGAAGGCCGCGATGGTGGCCAGCAGGGCGAGGCCCACGGTGTTGCGCGCGCCGTAGATGATGCGGCTGAACATGTCGCGCCCGAGCTGGTCGGCCCCAAGCAGCATGTTGGCATCCGCAGGCGCAAAGGCCGAGGAGATCACCTCGCTCTCGCCGTGCGGCGCGATCCATGGCGCGAAGATGCCTGCGATGGCGTAGGTGAAGATCACGAACATCCCGAAGGCTGCCGTCAGCGGAGCGGTCTTCAGCTCCTTGGCGGTGTTCTTCGGCGCGATGATGATGAGGAACTCCTTGAACGCGTAAGAGATGCCAGCCGCGAAGGCCAGAACGGCCGCCGAAATGGCCACGAACCTCAGCGCGCCCGCCCCGCCGACGATGCCCAGAACGAAGGACACCAACGTCAGCGAGAACAGCAGGATGAAAGGCCCGCGCTTCTCGAAATAGGCCGCGAGACACGAGGCGATGATCAGGAAGGCGAAGTAGAGAATGACGAAAAGTCCCATGGTCCCGCCTCCTTATTTGGGGTGCCGCAGACGCGGGTTGGTGAGGATCGCACCAACGTCGGCTGCAAGGTTGAGCAGGATGAAGGTCGCCGCGAAGATCAGGCAGCAGGCCTGAACCACCGGGAAATCCCTCTTCGACACCGCGTCCACCAGCGACTGGCCGATACCCGGGTAGACGAAGACCACCTCGACCAGCACAACGCCGGTGATCAGGTAGGCCAGGTTCAGCGCGACCACGTTGATGATCGGCGCCCAGGCGTTGGGCAGGGCGTGCTTCACGATGACCTTCCAGGGCGGCGTGCCCTTGAGCCGCGCCATCTCGATGTAGGGCGAGGCCAGAAGATTGATGATCGCCGCCCGCGTCATCCGCATCATGTGCGCGGTCACCACGAGCACCAGCGTGAGCGCCGGCAGGAAGGTGCGGTGCAGAAGTTCGCCGAAGCTGAGATCGCCGCTGAGGCTGGCGATGGCGGGGAACATGCTTGTCTTCACCGCGAGGTAGAGGATCAGGATGTAGCCGAGGAAGAACTCGGGGCTGGAGATCGAGGTGAGCGTCAGAACGTTGGCCACCCGGTCGAACAGGGTGTTGCGCAGCAGGGCCACGATGATGCCCAGCAGGATCGCGAAGGGCACGGCGATGACGGCGGCGTAGGCCGCGAGGAACAGCGTGTTCACGAAGCGCTCGGTGATGATCGAGCTCACCCGCTCGCCGGTAACGATGGATTCGCCGAAGTTGCCCACGACGGCGCCGCTCAGCCAGTCGAAGTAGCGCACGATGGCCGGGTCGTTCAGGCCCATGCGCTCGCGAAGTGCGGCGAGGTTTTCCTCGGTCGCGCCCTGGCCGAGCACCGCCTGGGCGATGTCGCCGGGCAGCAGTTCGACCATGAAGAAGATGATGACAGAGATGACGAGAAGCGTCAGCAGCCCGAAGCCGAGACGCTTAGCCACCAATGGAAGGATGTCACCCATGATGTCCCCCTTGTTGATCCGGTTCTTGTTGTTGTGGCGGGCGGGGCCCGCGGGCCGGATGCGATGTTTGCCGCGACCTGGTGCGTGGCGGCGAAAAGGCCCCGGGTTTCCCCGGGGCCTGTCGAAAGGCGCTTGGCCTTAGCTGTTGAACCACCAGCGGCTGGCGGCACGGGCCCCGTCGCATTCCCAGCTCGCGGCCAGGTTCTCGGGGGTGCCCACGTTGGCGCGGTTGGCGTAGACGAAGTTGTTGAAGAACGGGATGATCGTGCCGCCGTCGTCCTTCGCAAGCATCGCCATCTCGCGATACATCTCCGAGCGCAGGCCCTCGTCGAGTTCGGCCTTGGCCTGAAGGAGCAGCTCGTTGAAGCGCTCGTTCTGCCAGTGGCTCTCGTTCCAGGCCGCGTCGTCCTTGTAGGCCAACGTGTACATCACGTCCGGCGTGGGGCGGGCGCCCCAGGAGACGAGGCAGAAGGGCTTCTTCAGCCAGACGTCCGAGTAGTAGCCATCGTTCGGCTCGCGTACGACATTGATGTTGATGCCCGCGGCCTTCGCCTGTTCGGCGTAGAGCACGGCCATGTCCACCGCGCCGGCATAGACGCTGTCGGCGGTCGAGAGGCTCACGGTAAGGCCCTCGGCCCCGGCTTTCGCCAGCAGGCTCTTGGCCTGGTCCGGGTCATACTCGCGCTGCGGAATGTCCTCGGGCCAGAACGGCTGGGCGGGCGAATGGTGGAAGTCGTTGCCCTTGGTGGCCGCGCCGAAGGCGATCTTCTCGATGATCTCGTCGCGGTTCATCGCCAGTTTCAGCGCGTTGCGCACGTCCGGGTTGTCGAACGGTGCGGTGTCGCAGAACATCGGCAGGGTGATCGCGCCCGCCGAAGGGATGTTGTGGATCGTGATGTTGGGATCGCGCTGGAGCAGCGCCATCGTTTTCAGCTCGATCAGCGAAACCGCATCCACATCGCCGGTGACAAGCGCGGTCTGGCGCGCGTTGGGGTCGTTCAGCGTGATGATTTCGACGGAGTCGAAATAGGCGCCTTCGCGGTGCCAGCCATCATGGCGCGAAAGGGTGAAGCCCACGCCCATTTCGCCATCGTCGATCTTGTAGGGCCCCGAGCCGTCGCCAGACTGCCAGTCAATCGTGCCGTCGTCGTTGGCCGGGCAGATCGCGAGGTGATAGTCGGTCATCAGCCAGGGGAAGTCCGCGTTGCCACCCGACAGGGTCACCTTCACAGTGGTGTCGCTCTCGGCGGTGATGTCGGTGACATCCGACAGCAGGGCCTTGGCGGCCGAGGTCGAGTCGTCGCCGCGGTGGTGGTTGAGCGAGGCCACAACGTCATTGGCCGTCACTGCGCGCCCGGCAAAGTGGAAGCCCGCGTTGGGCGTGATCTCGAAGGTCCACTCCGAGGCGTCCTCGCTTGCGCTCCACTCATCGGCCAGGTCCGGGCCAAGAGAGCCGTCGCCGTTGATCATCGTCAGGTAGGAGCGATGGGTGTGGGCGAGGAAGATCATCGTCCGGGTCAGGTAGGTGCCCGGATCGTGCGTGTCGCCCGTGTTGCCGTCATGCAGGCCCCAGCGGAAGTGACCGCCGCTCTTGGGCTGGGCCTGGGCCTTGGAGGTCCATAGCCCGGTGGCGGTGGTGGCCGTGAGGCCGGCGGCGATCGCCGTGTTCATGAAACCGCGACGGGAGATGCGCCCGTGGCGCGCCTCATCCGCAAGGCGGTCAATCAGCTGTTGGTTCTTTTTGGTCATGATTTCTCCCCGTTGGCAGCGGCCCCTCACTCGCGGGGGCTTTACTGCATCTTCGATGTTGTACCCGTTCTTGACCAGACTTTGGACAAAACCGACATTTCATCATCAAAGCACGAACTTGCGCGCGCTTAAACCCCGCTGGATGGGCAACTTGCGGCTCATCTGCCCCCGGTGCCAATCGATTTGCATTGATTTCACAGGGTTTCACGAAGGCTTCAGGCCTTGGTCGCGAATCGGTGGGCAGGGGCGTGCACCCTAATAGGCGCCCCACACAAGGGGGCGCCGGGCGCTGGTGGCGTAGTCAGAAAACGACACGCGCGGACGCATTTCCCGCAATCGCGACCGGCGTGGGATCGGTCCGTTGCCGCGGCGGTTGAGGGTGGCGCGGATGGGGTGAATGCCATAGGCGTCGGTGCGGTGCAGGGCCATGTCGCTGGCCTGCGCGCCGAGAGCGGCGCGCCGTGCGACGCGCTTGGCGACGAGACCGGGGAGACGACCGATGGCAACTTTCGATTGGCACGCCGAGCGCACCGACCTCTCGGACATCGCCCTGCTGGACCGCGCACCCGAGAGCGAGGGGATCGACCTGAAGGCGGTGCGGCTCTATCGCCTTGGGCGCGTGCGCGCGGAAATGGCGGCGCGCGGCATCGGCGCGGTGATCCTGACCGACCCGGTGAACATCCGCTACGCCACGGGCACCCGGAACATGCAGGTATTTTCCCAGCGCAACGCCCCCGCGCGCTACCTGCTGCTGACAGCCGAGCGCTCGATCCTCTTCGAGTTCACAGGGGCCGAGCACCTTGGCGCGGGCTATGAAACGGTGGACGAGGTGCGCCCCTCCCGCACCGCAAGCTTCGTGGCGGCGGGCCTGCAGATTGCTGCGCGCGAGCGGGCCTGGGCCGCCGAGATGGCCGACCTCATCGGCAGCCTGCTGGGGCCGGGCGCAACCCTCGGGCTGGAGCGGCTGAACGCGGGCGTTGCGATTGCGCTGGCCGAGCAGGGGCTGCACATCGTCGATGCGCAGGAACCGGTGGAAATGGCGCGCGCGGTTAAGTCGGACGAAGAGATGAAATGCGTGCGCGCCAGCCTGCGGGCGACGGAGGTGGGCGTGGGCAAGCTGCGCGAGGCGATCCGCCCGGGCCTGACCGAGGCCGAGCTTTGGAGCGTGCTGCATCAATCCGTCATCGCCCAGAACGGGGACTATTGCGAAACCCGCCTGCTGAACGCAGGCGCGCGCACCAACCCCTGGTTTCAGGAAACCTCCTCCAACGTGATCGGAGAGAACGAGCTGATCGCGCTCGACACCGATGTGGTGGGCTGCCACGGCTATTACTCGGACTTTTCCCGCACCTTCTTTTCCGGCCCTGGAACCCCCTCGGCTACCCAGCGCGAGTTGTATCGCGTGGCGCATGAGCAGGTGCATCACAACATGGGCATCCTGCGCCCCGGCATGTCGTTTCGCGACTACGCCGAGGGCGCATGGGACATTCCCGAGAAGTACCACGCGCACCGCTACTATCTCTCGGCCCATGGGTGCGGAATGACGGGGGAGTATCCGTATCTCTACCACCGCGGCGATTTTCCCGATGCGGGCTACGACGGCGAGATCGTTCCGGGCATGACACTCTGCGTCGAGAGCTTCATCGGCCAGGAAGGCGGCAAGGAGGGGGTGAAGCTGGAGCAGCAGGTGCTTGTAACCGAGACCGGCATCGAGCTTCTGTCGCAGTTTCCCTTCGAAGAGGCCCTGCTGCGCTAGGGTTGGTGCGCCAGCCACAACGGGCCGGCGCACCGATTTGCATCAGGCGAAGGACCAACGCTCCATCCAGCGCTCGCCGTCGACATCGTAGTTGGAGGCCATGTCGCCGTGCACGATCTCTTCGCTGTTGGCGAAGACGAAGTTGGCGAACATCGGCAGGACCGAGCCGCCATCGGTCGCCACGAGCTCCTGCATCTCGTAGTACATCGCCCGCCGCTTGTCTTCGTCCAGCTCGGCGCGGGCCTGCCCCAGAAGCTCGTTGAAGCGCGCGTTCGACCACTTGGTCTCGTTCCAGGCCGCACCCTCTGCATAGGCGGTCGAGAAGATCTGGTCTTCGGTCGGGCGCCCGCCCCAGTAGACGGCGCAGAACGGGTTCTTGAGCCAGATGTCGGCCCAGTAGCCATCATTGGGCACGCGGTTGACCGTTAGGTCGATGCCCGCGGCCTGTGCCGAGTTCTGGTAGAGCTGGGCCGCGTCGATGGCGCCGGGAAAGGCGGCGTCGGCGGCGGCCAGCGTCACGTTCAGCCCGTCCAGGCCGGCCTCCTTGAGGTAGAACTTCGCCTTGTCCGGGTCGTAGGGCGTTTGCGGCAGATCGGCATTGTGGAAGCGGTAGCTCGGGCCGATGGGCTGGTCATTGCCCACGGTGCCATGGCCGAAGAGCACCTTCTCGATCAGCTCTTCGCGGTTGATCGCGTGCTTCAGCGCCATCCGCACGTTCACGTCGTCATAGGGCGCGGTGTTGGTGTGGGCAGCAAAGGTGTAATACTGCGGCCCGGCGATGGAGTTGATCTCGATGCCCGGGCGGCGGCCCAGCAGCCCCACCGTCTTGAGGTCGAGCTTGTCGATCGAGTGCACATCGCCCGAAATCAGCGCCGTGGTCCGCGCGTTCAGGTCCACCACCGAAAGCATCTCGACCCCGTCGAAGAAGCCGCGATCCTGGTTCCAGTCGTTCTGGTGCCGCTCGAAGCGGGCGATGACACCGGGGTTGAACTCCACCAGCTTGTAGGGGCCGCAGCCGTCGCCCGATTGCCAGTCCGGCGCGCCGTCCTTCGTGGGCAGGATGGCGAGGTGATAATCGGTGAAGACGAAGGGGAAGTCGGCGTTGCCGGACTCGAGCTCGAACACCACCACATCCTCACCCTCGGTGCGAATATCGGTGATCCCGGCGACGATGGGCTTGGCGGCAGAGGTCGAATCCTCACCCCGGTGGTGGTTGATCGAGTTCACCACGTCTTCCACCGTCAGCGGCTTGCCGGAGTGGAACTCCACGCCGGAACGGATCTTGAAGCGCCAGACGGTGGCGGTGTCGTCGGCCTCCCAGCTTTCGGCCACACCGGCCTCAACCGACCCGTCGGTGGCGACACCGGTGAGAAAGCCGTGGATGCCGTAGGAGAGGGCCACGGTGAAGCCGTTGATGAACGTGCCCGGATCGAGCGTGTCGTTGGTTTGGCCATGGCCTTTGGCCACCCGGATCGTGCCGCCGCGGGATTGCGCGCGGGCCGGGCGCGTGCCGATCCCGGTTGCGGCCAACCCGGTGAGGGCGGCACCAGCGGCCAGGAAGGCCCGGCGCGATGTGCCGGACCGGGGTGTTACGAATTTGCGTTGCATGTCGAATTCCCTGTTGTCTCTTCTTTTGACATTGTCACTCTGCGGCGCCCGTCTTTGCGGGCGCTGGCAGGTGGTGTCAGCTGTCAATCTAGACTGCAGGGCGCGGTTTTGGAAACACCCGCGCGCGAGGCGGCGGGTGCCGCAGCGCGGCGGAGCGGCCCTTCGAGGGCCGATGGCGAGGCCGCGCCCGGGGCGTGCGGAGCGATGCGCCCGGCCGGGAGGGACCGGGCGCGCGCCTCTGCGGTTCAGCTCAGGTGGTGCACCTCCTGCAAGCCATAGACAGGCGTGGAGATGCCCTCCATCCGCGCCTTTATCTGCAGAGAAAGGAACTGCGAGTAGTGCCGCGACTGGTGCAGGTTCCCGCCGTGCATCCACAGGTTGGGCACCTGCGTCGGCTTCCACATGTTGCGCTGCTCGCCCTCCCACGGGCCAGGATCCTTGGTGGTGTCGGAGCCGAGGCCCCAGCACTTGCCGAGGCGGTCGGCCATCTCCTGGCCCATCAGGTCGGCGACCCAGCCGTTCATCGAGTTGTATCCCGTGGCATAGACCACCAGGTCGGCGTCGAGGTGGGTGCCGTCATCAAGGATGACGCCGGTTTCATCCAGCCGTTCCACCTGCCCGCGCTTCAGCTTCACCTTGCCGTCGATGATGAGCTGGCTCGCGCCCACGTCGATGTAATAGCCCGAGCCGCGGCGCAGGTACTTCATGAACAGGCCAGAGCCGTCATCGCCCCAGTCGAGCCAGAAGCCCGCTTTCTCCAACCCTTCGTAGAAGTCCTTGTCGCGTTCCTTCATCGCCTCATAGGCCGGGATCTGGAACTCGTGCAGGATTCGGTAGGGCAGGGAGGCGAAGATCAGGTCGGCCTTTTCGGTGGTTACCCCGTTCTGCACGGCCTCCTCCGAGTAGAGCGCACCGAGGCCGATCTCCATCAGCGAGTCCGAGCGCACGATATGGGTGGAGGAGCGCTGCACCATCGTCACATCGGCGTCATGCTCCCAGAGCGCGGCGCAAATATCGTGGGCCGAGTTGTTGGAGCCGACCACAACAACCTTCTTGCCCGCCCATCTGTCGGGGCCTTCATGCTCGGAGGAGTGCTGCTGCACGCCCTTGAACACGTCCATGCCCGGAAACTCCGGCATCCGCTTCTTGCCCGACATGCCGGTGGCCATCACCAGTTGCTTGGGTTTCAACACCACCTCTTCGCCGTCGCGGTCCACCACCACCGTCCACTCGCCCGCCTCCTCGTCAAAGCTGGCCGATTTGGCGGTGGTCTTCGTCCAGTAGTTCAGCTCCATGACCTTGGTGTACATCTCCAGCCAGTCGCCGATCTTGTCCTTGGGGGCGAAGACGGGCCAGTTCTCGGGGAACTTGATGTAGGGCAGGTGGTCGTACCAGACCGGATCATGCAGGCAGAGCGACTTGTAGCGCTTGCGCCAGCTGTCGCCGGGGCGCTCGTTCCGCTCGACGATGATGGTGGGCACACCGAGCTGGCGCAGCCGCGCGCCCATGGCGATGCCGCCCTGTCCGCCGCCGATGATCAGGCAATAGGGCTGTTCGGTGTAGCCCAGTTCGGCGGCCTCGCGGGCGCGCTCTTCCTTCCAGGTTTCCTGGTTCTTCGCCGCGCCATGCTTCGCGCCAAGCGGGCGGTTGAAGCCCTTGGGCTCTTCGTGGCCCTTAAGTTCGACCATGGTGGTGAGCAGCGTCCAGATCCTGCCGTCCTTGAGCCGAAGCAGGCCGTAGCCGCGCGCAACGGCGGTTTCGAAGGTGATCCAGGCGGTCGTCACCCCGCCTTCCTCGGTGGGCACCTCGCCCTCCGCCAGTTTCCAGCCGCTGGGCTTCGTGGTGGTAAGCTGGTGCTTCAGCATGTCTTCCACCTGGTCCTTCCCTTCCACGGTCTTGAGGTTCCATGTGAAGCTCACGAGGTCACGCCAGTAACAGTCGTCCTGAAACATGTCGCGCGCGCGGGCAATGTCGCCCTGCTCCAGCGCGGCGCCGAACTCGTCCAGAAAGGCCTGGGTCTGGTCGGCAATGGTTGAATCGAGCATCTGCTCCTCCCTTTGGTTTGATGTCCTCTCTCCGACCGGAAGGCTGGCAAGCGGGCGGGCGTGGCGCAAAGGGAAACCGGCCTCAACGGGCTTCAGCGAGGGCAGGGCGGCCTGCGGCGTTGCGCGCGCAACATCCGCGCAACAGGCGCGCAGCGGTTATTGCGGCGCGGCGAGCCCGGCCTTGCGCATCCGCCGCAGCACGGTGGAGCGGTTGACCCCGAGGCGTCGCGCCGCCTGCGCCATGTTCCAGCCACAGGCCGCCAGCAGCACCTCGAGGTCTTCTTCCGGAGCGCCTGAAGGGGCGACGGGGGGAAGCGCGGGAAGGTCCGGCAGGTCGATCACCTTGCCCTCGCATAGCGCAACGGCCACCTCCAGCACCTGCTCCAACTCGCGGATGTTGCCCGGCCAGGGGCGCGCCTTCAGCTCCGCCCGCGCTGCGGGTGAAAGGTGGATGTCATCGGTGCAGCGGCGGCGCAGCAGCCGGTCGATCAGCCAATCCATATCGGCGCGGTGCCGCAGAGCGGGCAGGGCCAGCCGCGCGCCCGCCAGTCGGTGGAACAGATCGGGGCGCAGCAACTGCGCCAGGTCGGCGGGCGCGCAGCGGCAGGAGGCGATGGCGCGCAGGTCGGTCCGCGCGTCGAGCAGGGCGATCAGCTCCGCCTGTGCTTCGCGCGCAAGGTCTTCCACCCCGCGCAAGAACAGCGTGCCCGCCGCCGCCTCTCGCAACGCGCCAAGGTCAGGCTGCCCGGCGCAGCGCAGCAGGTAAAAGCCGCGTTGGCCTGCACCCGCCATATGGATTGCGCGCACGAGCTTTTCCTTGCCGGTGCCCGTCTCGCCCGTAATCAGCAGCGGCACCTGTGTTCTTGCCAGCCGCTGGGCCTGCGACAGCATCCGCTCCAGTGCCGGATCCTTGCCGGAAAAGCTGCCCAACGGGCCGGGCAGGGCGGCATCGCGGCGGCGCACAGCGGCCCCGCCCAGCGGGGCCTGCGGTGCGATGGCATGGCCGAAAATGCCGCGCCCGTCTTTCAGGCGCAGCACCCGCTCCTCGCTCGGGCGGCCGCGCATCAGGTCGGGCAGGTCGTCCACCGTGAGCTCCATGAGAGCGTCAATCCGGGTGCCGATGAGGCGGCCCTCGCCCTCCGGGTCCAGCGCCCGCCGCGCGCCCGAGGTCATGCCCACGATCCGCCCTGATCCATCCAGCGCCACCGCCGCCTCCGGGTCCACTTCCAGAAACTCGGGGCTGGTGGACACGCGCAGCACCCAGTCCCGCCGGGTGGTTGCCATCAGGTTGGCCATCTCGACCCGCCGCGTCGAGGCGGTGACGAGGTTCATCGCGAGGTTCTGCGAGGATTTCGGCGAGGGCGAGCGCAGCAGCGAAATGTCGAGCACCGCCACCAGCTCGCCCATTGTGTCATGGATGGGGGCCGAGGTGCAGGAGAGCGGCGTGTGCGCCAGCCCGAAATGGTCGCTCTGGTGGATCGTCACTGCCTCGCCGGTCACGATGCAGGAGCCCACGCCACAAGTGCCCGCCAGATCCTCGGTCCAGTTCGAGCCAAGGTAGAGCCCGGCCTGGCGCAACTGGTCCTCGAAGCGCGGGTCGCCGAAGAAATCCACGCAGACACCCTTGGCATCAGCCAGCAGCAGCACGTAGTTCTGCCCCGCCACCTGCCGGAACAGCGCCTGTAGGCCCGAGCGCGCGGTGGCGATGAGCCGCTCGGACTGCTCACGGTGTTCGCGAAACTCCGCCTCGGTGACGATATGGGCCGGGTCGGGGCGCGACGGGTCCAGCCCGTAGCTTTCGACGCAGCGCTGCCAGCTGTCGGCCACCAGCCTGTCACGCCCGGTGTCGAGCCCGCGCAGCACGCGGTCGATTTCATCCACGTGGTTCAGGTCGAGCATCGCGTCCTCCCAGCGCTTGCCTGCCTGCTGGATACCACACTTGCCCCGGGGCAGCCATTTGACCTTAGTCTGCCCTCTGCCCTCTGCCCTCTGCCCTCTGCCCTCTGCCCTCGATCCCGGACCGCCCGGCTTGGCGGAGCTACAGCGCTCCACGCGGTGGTGCGCGGTGCGCCTTGCGTGGGTCAGGTCCGGCGCCTGCCAACCAGCGGACGGCCAGGAAATCTGGCGCTTGGGGATGTGCTCTAATCGGGTGAAAGCCCTTGCCGCTCCGTTGGTGCGGTTACAACCAAGAGTCGCGAAGGGCCATGGCGCGACGGGGCGTTGAGCGAAACGATAGACGCGCGCGGAGTGTTACGTAAAGTGCCATAAACCTGCCCTTGAAGCGCCTCAAGCTGTTGTTTACCTAGAAGCTAATGAATTTACGGGATTAGATTTGCATCAGTGCGCATCCGACTAAGTGTGCGAACGGTTAAGGATTGGGGATCTCTGCAATGGATGGCGTGTACACCCAGGACAACAACCTGGGGTGGATAGAGACCGCTCTTGGAAAGGACCATCTCCTCCTTGAGCGCTTTGAAGGCACGGACCGCGTCAATGGTCTGTTCGAATACAAGGCGCAGGTGCTTGGCCGCAACGGGCTGGATTATGACGCGCTGCTTGGCACCCATGCCACCGTTCAGCTCGGCACGGCAGCACAGGACACCGCGCCCTTCGACGGGATCGTTACTGAGGTCGAGTGGCTGCGCGGCGATTTCGAGGGCGATCACTTCCTGCTCACGCTGCGCCCGTGGCTCTGGCTCGCAGGCCGCCGCCGTCAGCAGCGGATCTTCCACGAGAAGAAGGTGAACGAGATCCTCGATGAGGTTCTTAAAGACTGGTCCTCGGCAGGGCCGTCCACCTTCCGGATGGATCTCTCGCAGGCCTATCCCGAGCTGGAATACACCGTGCAATACGGCGAGAGCGATTTTGCCTTCGCCTGCCGGATGATGGAGCGCTTCGGCATTTCCTATCACTTCGAGCACGAGGCCGGAAACCACTGCATGGTGCTGACCGACGCGCATGAGAGCATGGGCGAGCTCCCCGGCCTTTCCCGCGAATACCGGCCCATCGGCGAGTTCTACCGCAAGGATGAAGAGCACTTCTGGGAGTGGCGTGAGGCCCGGGGCGTGACCACCGGCAAGGTCAAGCTCGCCGATTACAACTTCAAGAAGCCGGGCGCCAAGCAGGTGGTCGAACAATTGGGCGACGCCGAGTTCGCCTTCGGGGATATCGAAAGCTACGACTACCCGACCGGCATCGAAGACACCGGCACCCCCGGTGCTGCGCGTGAGCCCAGCCGCACAGCCTCGGAAGGAGAGGACGACGCGGCCCGCAAGGCGCTGGTGCAGTTGCGCACGACACAAGAGCGCAGCGCCGATTTTCGCACCCATGCCGCGGGCGATGTCATCAGCCTGAAATCCGGCATGCGCTGCGTCGCCCGCGGCCCCGATGCCGAATTCCTCGGCGGGGCACAGCACCTCTGCCTCGAGGCGCATCACGACTTCACCGCCAAGGCCTACCACTCCGGCGGCGAGGAGGAAGACCGCGCCTACAAGGGCCGCTACGTGATGACGCCGGTCAGCGCCCCCTTCGCCCC
>NZ_QTNQ01000119.1 GCF_018424695.1 Vannielia litorea | reverse complement strand
GACGCTTCCTGCGCCCCTCCGCCAGCGCCTATTGCCCCTCCACGATCGGCCCCTTGGGCCCGAACCGCTCCAGCATGTCGAAGTCGGAGATGGAAATCACACCGGAGATGATCACCGCGCAAATCAGCCCGGCCACCGGCACGGCGATGAGCGTGGTGATCTTCAGCCGCTTGCCCAGCTTGAAATCCGCAGGCGCGCCGGCATGGGTGCCCGGCACCACCTCGCCCGCTTCCTGCTGGCTCTTCATCCGCACCGGCAACACCAGAAACAGCACCATGAACCATGTGATGGCCAGGACGACGAGGGCGGCGGTGATGCTCATCAGACCTGCTCCAGCTCCACCAGGCAGCCGTTGAAATCCTTGGGATGCAAAAACAGCACCGGCTTGCCATGGGCGCCGATCTTCGGCTCGCCGCTGCCGAGCACCCGGGCCCCTTCGGCCTTCAGCTTGTCACGCGCGGCGAGGATGTCATCCACCTCGTAGCAGATATGGTGAATGCCGCCTGCGGGGTTCTTTTCAAGAAAACCGGCAATCGGGCTGCCTTCGCCGAGCGGATAGAGCAGCTCGATCTTGGTGTTGGGCAAGGTAATGAACACAACCGTCACGCCGTGGTCGGGCTCGTCCTGCGGCGCGCCGACATCGGCGCCCAGAGTGCCGCGATACTGCGCGGCGGCGGCCTCAAGGTCGGGCACCGCGATGGCCACGTGGTTCAACCGTCCGATCATGTCATGTCTCCCTCGCAACTCTGCGGGCGTTATGACGCCCGTGCAGGCACCCGGCAAGACGCGCCTTTGTCGCAATCGGGCGGGGATGTTTACGAAGTTTTAGCAATGTTGGTGTCAGGTCAGGGGGTAACGCCTTGAGGGAGGCTCTCATGACCGACGACATCTCGCAATTTCCGATCCCCCCGCAAAAGCCCACCCGTGAGCGGCCCCTGCTTGGCGCCACCGTTCTGGTGGTGGAAGACAGCCGGTTTGCGTCCGAGGCGGTGCGCCTGCTCTGCCTGCGCTCAGGCGCCCGGATCCGGCGGGCCGATACGCTCGCCTCGGCGCACCGCCACCTGCAGGTGTACCGGCCCACGGCGGTGATCGTCGATCTCGGGCTGCCCGACGGCTCGGGCCTTGAACTCATCAGCGACCTCGCCCGCTCCGACACCCGTGTGCCGGTGCTGCTGGCCACCTCCGGAGATCCGGTGACGGAGGACGCTGCCCTTGAGGCGGGGGCCGACGGGTTCATCCAGAAGCCGATCACCAGCCTCGCCGCCTTCCAGCAGGCCATCCTGGCCCGCCTGCCCGAGGGCGCCCAGCCGATGGGGCCACGCGCGCTTTCGGCAGATATCATCGCCCCCGACCCGCTGGCCCTGCGCGACGATCTCGCCCATGTGGCCGATGTGCTCTCCACCGGCGAGGGCGATCCGCAGATGCTCGATTACGTGGCCCAGTTTCTTGGCTCCGTGGCCCAATGTGCATCCGATGAGCGGCTGGCCGAGGCCGCCGCCGGGCTCGCTGGCGCCCGCGCCGCGGGGCGCGGCGGCACCTCCGAGGCCGCCGCCATCTCGCAACTGGTCGCCCACAGGCTCGAAGGCACCATCGCTCTCTGACCGCCACGGGGCACTCCCGCCCCCGGCCTGCGGGCTGCGCCCTTGCCCGGCGTTGGGCCGGGCACGCGGCTTGCGCCGCGTGCGGGCTCCAGTTGCAATGTTTGTTTGCAAGCCGCGCCGAGACAGCTGGTTGAAACGGACCTCCAAAAGAGAGTCGGGCCTCCGGCAGGAGTATTTTTAAGCAAGAAAATAAGGCGAGGGAGGCTCGGTTAGCTATCCCTGGCTTCCGCCCGCAACAGGGGGCTTCCCTGAGTGGCTCGCCCGCTCAGCGCGCAGCCTGAAACGCCGGGTCAGAGGCGGCACGCACGAGCCGGGTGAGGTCTCCCAGCCGCTCGATCTGGCGGCCAGCGGCGTCGAAGTTCTCCGGCCGGAGCCAGGCGCGGTAGGCTTCGCGCAGGGCGGGCCATTCCTTGTCGATCGCGGCAAACCAAGCGGTGTCCCGATTGCGGCCCTTCAACACCATCGCCTGCCGAAACACGCCCTCGTAGCTCAGGCCCAGCCGCTCGGCGGCGCGGCGCGAGGAGATGTTGAGCGCGTTGCACTTCCACTCAAACCGCCGATACCCCGCCTCGAAGGCCCATTCGATCAGCAGGCAAAACGCCTCGGTCGCCGCGCGGGTGCGTTGCAGCTCCGGCGAGAGCGCGATGTAGCCCAGCTCGATTGAGCCCGCTTCCGGCGCGATCCGCATCAGGGCGCAGGTGCCACCCCATTGCCCGGTATCGCGGTTCTGGATGGCAAACTGCATCGGATCTGCGCCCGCCTCGGCCTCCCGCGCCCAGCGGTGGTACTGCGCCGCCGAGTGAAACGGGCCGACAGGCATGAAATCCCAAAGCGCATCATGGCCTGAAAATGCGCGGTAAAGCGTGGCGGCGTGAGTGTCGGCACTGAGGCGTTCGAGCCTGGCCCAGCGCCCCTGCACCGCGGCCATCCCGGGCCGCTCCGGCGGCACCCAGCCCTTCAGCTCTTCTCCCAGGAGCCCCGCGTCACCCATCCGTTTACCTCATGTCAACCTTGATGCTGTCCTTTCGACCCCATTGGGCAAGGAAAACCCGCAAAATGGCACGCGCTGTCCACGCGGCTGCCGCATTTCGCCCGCAGTTTCGGGCCAGGAGCAGCAGACCACGCCACTGCGGCGCAAAGGAGCGCAGCCATGAAACGCATCGCAAATGCCTTCTGGTCGGAAGACGAGGGCAACGTCACCACCGACTGGCTCGTGCTCATGGCCGGAGTCGTCTCGCTGGGCTTTGCCGTGGCCGCCACCGTGGCCACCGGCACACAGACCGTTACCGCCGAGGCCACCGACGAGGCCACCACCATCGAGGTCTCGGGCGAGGTCTGATTGGCGCCGCTGGCCTAAAGGACGATCCGGGGCGCGCCAGCGTAATCGAGCCTAGGAAATACGCTGCCCGAAAGCGCCTCCCGCGAGAGCCCGAAGAACCCTTCCATCGCACGCGCCGCATAGGCGCGGACATCTTCGGTCGGCATCAGGTCGCGCCGCGCATAGAGATCCGCCTCCGCCAGCCCGGGCCAGCGGCCATACACCTGGCCGCCCTTCATCGCTCCGCCCGCCATCAGCATCAGCCCGCCGGTGCCGTGATCGGTGCCCCCGGTGCCATTCTCGCGCACCGTGCGGCCGAACTCCGTCATCGCGATCACGCCGGTCTTGCCCCAGAGCGGCCCGAGGCCGGCGCGCATCAGCGAAATGACATCGGCAAGCTGACCGAGCGTCCGGGGCAGCGTTCGGGCCTGCGTGTTGTGGGTGTCCCAGCCGCCCAGCGAGAAGGCGGCAATCCGTGTGTCGCCGCGCAGCCGCTGCACCGCGAACTCCGCCATCTGCATATGCGCGCCCTTGCCGCCAGGGGCCTGCATCATCGCATCCATCTCGCCGTCTTCGACCTCGCGCCCGGCGGCCTCGGCGGCGGCGATGTCTTCGGAAAGCGTCAGCGCTTCCAGCACGGCGGCCCGGTAGGCGGGATGCTCTTCATAAACCATCTCGATCAGCCGCCGGGCCTGGGGCGAGAGCGCCAGCCGCGTGCCGGGTGACCAGTTGGCCGCCGGGGCGGCGCCTGTGAGCATCAGCAGATCTTCCTGCCCGATCGCATAGGCCGTGTCAGCCTCAAGGCCGGGCACAGCCTGAAGCATCCGGTTCAGCCAGCCATCGCGCGCCGCGCCCTCGCCCGCGTCAAACCCGGTGCCCGCCTCCAGCAGATCCTGCCCGTCGAAATGGCTGCGCCTGTCACGATAGGGCGTGGAGACGGCATGGGCAAAGCCAAGCTCACCGGCCTCCCAAAGCGGGTGCAACGGGGCGAGCGCCGGATGCAGGGTGAAGAACCCGTCCAGCGCCAGCCCGTCGCCCGCCGCCAATGTGGGGCGGGCCGCGGCGAAGGCCGGATCGCCCACCGGGCGCACCACGTCCAGCCCATCCATCGCGCCGCGCAGGATCAGCACCACCAGCCGGTTGTCCCAGGGTGCGGCGGCGAAGGCCATGGAGGTCAGCAGCGGCGAGGCCGCCGCCGAGCAGCCAGCGGTGGCCAGAAAGTTTCGCCGTGTCAGCAGCAGCCTGCTCATCGCCTCACCTCCGTTGAAAATCCGGCGAGGCAAGGATGATCCCCACCCCCTCGGCTTCCCGTTCCGCCGCCCTGGCGGCAAATGCCAGCCGCTCACTGGCCTGGCGGCCCAGCGCCGTTACGACAAACCTCCGCGGATCGGGCAGTGAAAGCCCCTCGACCCGGCTCACCGACATCGCCCAGTTGATCCGCCCCGCCAGCCCCTGCGGCGTCAGCCAATGCGCCCCGTCTTCGGCCCAGCCATCGGGGCCGAGGGGCTGCTCCCAGGGCTGGCCCATCGCCTGCATCGGGCGCAGGAAATAGAGCATCATCTTGCGGAAGCCCAACCCGGTCAGCTGGCGCCCCTCCACGCCCAGCGCCCGGCAGGCCGAGGCCAGAAAGTCGTAGGGCTGTTTCGTCTTCGCCAGCGGACCCCAGGCCTCGGGGTGCTCCAGCAGGGCTTCGGTCACCGCGCCAAGGTCGCCCCCGGTCTCCTCGAAGCGGGCGCGCAGGGCCGCCACCAGCCCCTCCGGCGGGGTGTCGGAGACGAAATGCACCGCCAGCTTGCGGGCGATATGGTCGGCGGTATCGGGGTGCACGGCAATGTCATCGAGCACGGCGTGCACATGCTCCAACCGCGCCTTCCGCCCGCCATAGACCTTACCCAAAACCTCTTCTTCACCCGGTTCGGCGCGCCGGGGCCGAAAGACCATGCCTTGCCGCAGATTCATCGTCAGCCCGGTCAGAAGCTCGGCAAACTGGCGCACGTCCTCCTGAGTATATCGCCCGCCCACACCCATCGTGTGCAGTTCCAGCACCTCCCGGGCCAGGTTCTCGTTCAGCCCGCGCGTCTTGCCGCGCTCCGCCTGCCGCGCTGCGTAATTCGAGCCCGGCCCGACAGAGCCGTTCTGGTCAAGGTAGAGCAACATCAGCGGATGGGTGACAGCGGCCTTGAGCATCGCGGCGAACGACCCGGTCACATGGGGGCGGATGGCATCCTCCACGAAGCGCTGCACCGCCTTGCGCGCCACGCCCTTGCCCTTCACCGTGAAATGATCGGCCCAAAAGCGGGTAAGCCGCTCGCGCAGCGGGTGCGGGGCCTCCAGGGCACGGGCGAGCGTGGCCGCAAGCATGTCGGTGTGGGCCTCCCGGTCGTCCACCAGCATCGCCTTGATCTTCTTCAGCGCGGTTTCGTCTCCCGCCCGCCGGGCCTTGCTCAGGTCCGAGAACTCCCGATACCACGGCAGGCGCTCGGCAAAGGGGGCAATCGGGAAGGCCGCCGCCATATCGTCCGGCCCGTGCAGCGCCGCCACCATCTCGGCCACGCTCCCGGGCGGCGCATGGCGCGGCGACAGGCCATAGCCAAAGCGGATCGCGGCAATCTCGGGGCTGAAACTCACGTGGCCCTCTCTGTCATTGCTGGCCTCTTCGGGGGTGCAACGCGTCCGCCCCCGGTTTCCGTCGAAGATAAGCCATGCCGGGCCGCCGCGCGAGGGCCGCCCGGGTCACGGTTGCGCGTGGCCACACGCATTGCGCCGGAACCCGCCGCCTCGGCGGAGCGTTTCACCGGCAATTCATACAATCAAACCGGAGCCACGCCGATGCCCGACATCTACGCCGCCATCAAGGCCGACCACGACCGCCACCGCGAGCTGCTCGCCACCCTCGAAGACACCTCGGGCGCCAGCGACACCCGCGCCGCCGCCTGGAGAGAATTCTACCACGACGTGAAAGCCCATGCCGCCGCCGAGGAAGAAACCTTCTACTCCAAGCTCATCTCCGAAACCTGGGGCCAGGAGCACGCCCGCCATTCCGTCCACGAGCATCAGGAGCTCGATGACATCATGGAAGAGCTGAACGAGATGGACATGGCCTCCCCCGGCTGGCTCACCCGCTTCAAGACCCTGAAGCATGACTACGAGCACCACATCGACGAGGAAGAGAACGAGATATTCGAGCGCGCCCGCGAGGTGATTTCAAATGACGAGATCGCGGGCTACGGCGAGCGCTTCGAAGCCCGGAAGAAGAAAGAAGCCAAGCTGATCGAGGAAAAGAAGGCGGACGCGCTGGAGGAGTAGGCTGGGCAATCGGCCCTCCGTCCCGCCAAATGCGGGCGCTTTGCCTCAACGCTCCATCATCATTTCATGCACCGCCTGCATGCCGTTCTCGGCCATCCGGCTGACCTCTCCGGCATGAACATGCAGCGCCTCCACCACCTCCGGGTCGGTGGAGGTCTGCGTCACCACGATGCCCTCCTCCGTCACCTCGACGTCGCTCTCGATCACGCCTGTCCGCGCGAAGAAGATGTCGAGCGTCGGCGACTGGATGAAGATTTTCGGGTCGCGCCCCTGGCCCACCCGGTCGATCATGCCGACCACGTGGCTTACCAGCGCGTCCATCACCTCCGTGTCGGAAGAGCGTGTGACGGTGCGGATTCCGTCCGGCAGCAGCTCCACCTCGCGCGAAAACGTATCGAAATTGCGAAACATCACTGCCAGCTCCGCGCTCTCCGCCTCGGTGGCATCCTCGCCCCGCAGCCCCGGCATGTTGACCTCGTCATGCCCGGTGCCATCCGCCCCGTGGCCATGCCCATGCATCCCGCCGCCATGCATCTGCGCCAGCGCCAGGCCAGCCGTGCCCAGGGCCAGCGTCCCCGCAACGATCCAAACCGCAACCCGTGCCATGCCGTCTCTCCTCAGCCACCGTGTGGGGAGAGCCTAGCCGAAAACACATTCAACATCACGCATGAATATGCGGGGGCCTCTGCGCCAAATCGCCCCGGAGCTTGCGGCTCCGGGGCGGTGCTGGTGTCAGGCCCGGCGGCGCTTGCGCAAAAGCTTCTGCGCGAGCTTCCAGACGGCCCAGTATTTGAAGAGTTTCTTCATGGGTCAATCCTCCGTTTGCAGGAACAACTCGGCCGCGCCGCAACCGTTCCCCCGGGGGGGGCGAGCGCCGACCCCGGCAAAAGTCAGGCCGCCTTCGCGCCCTTCTTCTCCCAGGCAAACGGCTGCATCACCTCGTCCACCGGCGTCTCGGCGAGGTGGTTGGTGTAGTTCGACATCACCTTCTGCGCGATGCCCAGCACGATCTCCAGCACCTGCCGCTTGGTGTAGCCTGCATCGAGGAAGGTCTGCACCTGCGCCTCGCTCACCTCGCCGCGCTGGCGCACCATCTCCAGCGTAAAGGTCCGCAGCGCCTCCAAATGCGCGGTCGGCAGCGGGGTTTCATCGCGCAGCGCCTCGGAAATCGCGTCATCCACCTTCATCGCCTTGGCGATGCCGGTGTGGGCGGGCACGCAGTAGTGGCAGGCGTGTTCCACGTTGATCGTCTGCCAGACCACGGTGATTTCGTCCTTGTCGAAACTGGTGTTGTTTTGAAACAGCCCGTGCAGCACCTGGTAGCCCTCCATCAGCGCCGGCGCCTCGGCCATGACCTTGTGCAGCCCGGGCAGGCGGCCAAAGGCCTTCTTCGATTTCTCGATCAGCGGCAGGCTTTCGGCGGGGGCGGTGGTTTCGTCATGCAGGGTGAACTCGGTCATCAGGGGCTCCTTTGGTGGGTTTGGCGGGCCGCGTGGCCCTTGGCGCAGAACATGGCGCATTTGAGCGATCACTCAATTCCAAACTTTGAGCAATCACTCAAACGTGAGACGGGCAGACATCGCCGCGCCCCGCCCCTATATTCCTAGCATGAGCCGCGCCGCCCCCTATAACCGCGAAACCGCGATTGATGCCGCCCTCGCCCTCTTCTGGCGCCGGGGCTATCATGCGACCTCGTTGAAAGACCTCGAAGGCGCCCTTTCGATGAAGCCCGGCTCGATCTACGCGGCCTTCAACAGCAAAGAGGCGTTGTTTCGCGAGGCCTTGCAGCTCTATCGCAACCGCAGCGAGAAGAACGTGCGTGCCCGCGCCAAAAGCGCCGCCTCCCCGCTGGAGGCCCTTGCCGAGCACGCCCGACGCACTGGCCGCCCCAAAAGCGGCAGCCCAGCTGGCTGCATCCTCGTCAAGACCGTGCTGGAGCTTGCCGACGAGCCCTCGCAGGCGGGCGAGGATGCGCGCACATATCTGCGGGAGATGCAGGATCTGTTCTTCGCCCTCTTCGAGCAGGCCCGCGCCAGCGGAGAACTGCCCACCGGCGCCGACAGCCGCAGGCTGGCCCGTCGCTTCCAGTCCAACATGTTCGGCCTTGCCGTCGAAACCCTGCGCGGCTCCCCGGCAGAAGACCTGGCCGCACTGGCCGATGATATGGCTGAAGAGGTGCTGCGGCTCAGGCAGCGGCAGTAGGCATCGGGTGGCTCAGGCCGGATCGACCGGCGCAAAGCTCTCCCAGTTCTCGCCCATCGCCACAATGCAGGCCCGCCCGTCGGTGTAGTTCTGCACCATCGTCCAGTCGCCCGAGCGTTCCGTCACCCAGAACTCCACAAAGGTCTCCGGCCCCCGAAGCCCACGGCTCGCCAGCGTGGCCCCGAACCGGGTTTCCAGCCTTTCGACAAGCCGCGCACGATCGTCGCAAAACACATCGGAGGTGGGGCTGCCAGCAGAGGCGGCGATGGGCACGAAAGCCAGAACGGTGAAGAGCAAAACCCGCTGCATGCCCGAATCGTAGCACGCCGATCAGAGCGACGTAACAGTTTTATGACGCAAAACCGCAGCATCCGTAGGGTGGGCAATCTGCCCACCACCCCGCTCACCCGAAGAATGCCGAAACCCCGGCGCGCCGCTCCCATGCTTCCACCACGCGGGCCGCATTCACCACCGCCGCGTCCTCGCCGCGCAACTCAAGGTCATAGCGCTTGCCCAGATGCACAACGCCCGCATCTCTCGCGGCATCGCCCGCCGCCCTGTCTGCCCGCCCCGCCTCCCGGCGCGCCAACTCGGCCAAGTCGCAGTGCAGGGCAACAAAAAACACATCCCGCCCCGCCAGCACCGCGCGCAGTGCCTCATGCCACTCAGGCGTCTCGATGATATGGTCC
>NZ_QTNQ01000118.1 GCF_018424695.1 Vannielia litorea | reverse complement strand
GGACCACCCCGCACGGACGCGCCCTGTGGCACGCCCGGCCTTCCGCACCGTCACCTCCGTGATCACCGCCTCCCTCGGCCTCTTGCCGCTCGCCGCGGGCTTCGCATTGGCCGGGCGTGCCACAGGGCGCGTCCGTGCGGGGTGGTCCATCGCCGGTCTCACACTCGCAACCGCCGCAATCACGGCCCCCATCTCTCCTTCGGCGACGCTCTTCTGCGGCACGCTGGCCATCCTCGGCCTCGCGCTCTTCGCCGCGCCCTGGCGCACGCCCGGTCTGCCCTGGCTCGCCACCGGCTGCCTCGCCGCCCTCGTTCAGCTGTCACTCTTCTTCGCGGATTTCAGGCCCAGGCCGCCCATAGACCGCGCCTTCCACGACACCTATTACGTCGTCTCCCACGCACATTATGCAATGACGACCTTCCTCGTCTTCCTGCTGTTCTTTGCCCTCGCCCATGCCGTGGGCCGCGCCGCCAGCCAGCGCTTCGGCTGGACCCACGGCGCACTTCTGGCCCTCGCCTCCGCCGCCACGCTGCTGCCCGCTTACTGGCTCTCGATGCAGATTACGCCACGGCGTTACATTGATGCTCCGGAAGTCTTCCGGACCGTCAACACCATCACCGAGATCACCGGCACCCTCGCGGCCCTGCTCATCCTCGCAGGCCTCATCTGGCTCGCCATCGCCGCCTTCCGCGCCCGCCGACAAACCGGACCCACCGCATGACAGAGCTTTCCCCCAGCCACACCGCCCTGCGACTCTGCATCGCCCTCGCTTTCGCCGGCTCGGTTTTGGCGCTCTTTCTTGCCAGTATCCCGCCGTCCATGATCGAGCTGCGCCCGCCCCTCTACCAGCCGCAGGGCCTTGCCTACGGGTTCTATATCGGCGCGAGCCTCATCGCATCCGTACTGACCATGCTCACCGCTGCGCTCCTGCCGCAGGCTACGGTCCTGCCCGCCTCGTCGCGCATTGCGCGGATCGTCGCCTTCGCCGCCACCGGGGCCGTCGCGCTTATCGCGCTCGCCACCTTCGGCCTCGCCACCCTGCTTGAGGGCGCCAACACCGACCCCACCCGCGCCTATTGGACACAGGTCATCGTGCAATCCCTCGGCGCGCTGATCACGGTGCTGCCCGCCCTCGTGCTCACCGCCGCACTCGCCCTGCGCCTGCCCCCCGGGCTGGCGCGCGGCCTCGCTCTCGTCGCCCTTGCCCTGCTGATCCCAATGGATATCGCCGCCAACGCCGGGCTCTCGCCGGTCCCCACGGCGGGCCTGCTCCTCGCGCTGCTGCTCGCCACGGCTTACGCTTTGCACCGCAGCGGCGGCCTACCCGCACAGGCGCGGCTCTGGCTCATCGGTCTCGCCGCCCTCTGGACGCTGCCTTGGGCCCTGGGGCACCTGCCCGCTGCCGGCACCGCGCTGATGATAGACGACCCCTCCCGCAGGGGCAGCGCACTGGCCGAGGCGCTCCTGGGCGATCCCGCCGCCTATCACCTCGCCAGCCAACCCGTGATGCTGCTCTGCCTCGGAACACTCGCGACTCTGCTCTTCCGCCACCCGGCGCGGAACGCCCGCACCATGGCCATGCTGCTCAGTCTGACGGGCTTGGCCGCCGCCCTGCCCGCAGCGTTGGAGATGCCGGCTCTTCCGCCCGCCGAAGGTCTCGACATGCTGCGCTCCGGCGTCTATTCCGCCGGACAGGTGCTCGCCGCCAGCACCGGCTGGCTCGGCGCGCTGCTCACACCGCCCATCGCCGCTCTCACCGCCGCCTGGCTCTGGCTGCGCGGCACCCGCACCCGGGCCTGACGACGGCCCCCGAATTCCGCACGAAAATTGGTGTCAGCCCAACAGCTTCTCGTGCTGCTGAAGGGCAAAGCGGTCGGTCATCCCGGCGATGTAATCGGCCACGATCCGCGCCAGCGCGGTCTCGCCCTCTGCCTCGCTCACGTCCTTTTGCCACTCATCCGGCAAGAGCTCCGGGCGCGACATGAAGAGCGGAAACAACTCTTCCACGACTGTCGTGACCTTCGCCCGCATCTCCACCACCGCAGGCGCGCGATACATCCGGTGAAACAGAAACTCCCGCACCTCGGCAATCCGCCCCTTCAGGTCGTCGGAGAAATCCACCACCGAATGCCCCAGCTCGCGCACCTCCTGCGCCGACTGTGGCTCCGCCTCGGCCAGTCGCGCCTGGCTGACGGCAATCACATCCTCCACCATCACCCCGAACACCCGCCGCAGCGCCTCATAGCGCCGCCGCTTGAAATCGAGCCCCGGGTAAATTTGATCCACCTGCCGATAGCTGTCCGCCGTCAGTGCAAGACCCTCAAGGTCAGCATCGGTAAAGAGCCCGGCGCGCAGCCCGTCCATCAGGTCGTGGTTGTTATAGGCAATGTCATCAGAAAGCGCCGCCACCTGCGCCTCGGCGCTGGCATGGGTGTGCAGCTCCAGATCCTGCAACTTGGCATACTCCGACAACCCGTAAGGCAGCTCGCCTTCCACCGGCCCGTTGTGCTTGGCAATGCCCTCAAGGCTTTCCCATGTCAGGTTCAGCCCGTCGAACTCGGCGTAATGCCGCTCCAGCGAGGTGACGATGCGAATGGCCTGCGCGTTGTGGTCAAACCCGCCATGAGGCGCCATCAGCGCGGCAAGCGCGTCCTCGCCGGTATGGCCAAAGGGCGTGTGGCCCAGATCATGGGCCAGCGCCACCGCCTCCGTCAGCTCGATGTTCAGCCCCAGCGTGCCCGCAATCGTGCGGCCCACCTGCGCCACCTCCAGCGTATGGGTCAGCCGGGTGCGAAAATGATCTCCCTCATGCTCGACGAAGACCTGAGTCTTGTGCTTGAGCCGCCGAAAGGCGCTCGCGTGGATGATCCTGTCGCGATCCCGCTGGAACGGCGAGCGAAAATGGCTCTCCTCCTCGGCAAAGAGCCGCCCCCGGCTCGCCTCCGGATCACATGCGTATTTGGCGCGCATTCCTGCCCCTTCTCGTTCAATCGTGAGCGACCCTGCCTTGTCGCCCGTCTCTCAGCCCCATATATTTGAAACGTAACCGGAAAGCGATGCACCCGATGACCCTGACCTTGCCACCCAAAGTCACCCCCCGCGCCTACGCCCGCCTCGCCGAGATCGATGCCGCCCCAAAGGCCCTGCGCGTGGCCGTCGAAGGCGGCGGCTGCTCGGGCTTCCAATACGAGATAACGCTGGATGAACCGGCTGCCGACGACCTCGTGCTGGAGGAGGGCGGCCAGAAAGTAGTGGTCGACGAGGTGTCCCTGCCCTTCCTCGAAGGCGCCACCATCGACTTCTCCGAAGAGCTGATCGGCGCGCGTTTCATCATCGAAAATCCCAACGCCACCAGCTCCTGCGGCTGCGGCACCTCATTCTCGATGTAACCGCCAGGCGCGCTCCCAGCCCAGCGTAAGTCAGGCCTCTTCCCGCCTCTGCTGCGCCGTGCATGGGCAGGAGAAACGGGGTGAGCCAGCGGCCCACCCCGGCGAGGCGTCAGCAGCCGTAGCCGCCAGCGCCTTGCCCGCCAGAACACGGGTCCCAATAGCCGCCGCCCTCTTCCTCGACCTCTTTCTCGGTCTCCTCGCTCTCGCTTTCCTTGGCCTCCTTGTTCTTCTCGTCGGCCAGCTTCTGCGCCTTGCGCTCAGTAGCCTTGCGGCCCTTGCCCGTCACGATCTCGCCCCAATGGTCATCCTTGCGCACATGGGACGTGCAGTCATTGCCTTTACAGTGCGTGCCCGTAACCTTGTAGTCACCAGCTTGAGCCATCCCCGCCAGCAAAGCCGCCGCAGCGGTGAGGATCGAAATCTTGAGCCGGTCGTGCATGACAATTCTCCATGCATATGCATCAACAATGCCGCATCCATCGCAGGGAGCTCGCCAGCTGCCGAGGCTCAAGCCAATGATCTCACAGTATTTTCACCCGAGCGTCACGCGCCTCACGCAAGGTGACGCGTCCGGTCCACCACCTCTTCGGGCAACTCCAACTCAATGTGCCCGGTGCCCGGGTGCACCTTCACAACCGGCTTTTCCGGGAGGAGATCAATCGCGGTGTTGAGGTCTCCCAACAGCCGGGCAATCGCCTCACGGCGTGTCTCGATGCGTGAAGCCGATGCGGCCCGAGGGCCAAAGATGGTGCTGAACATGATAATTGCTTTCTGAGTTCCGGGGCCGCCCCTCGGGCGTGTCAGCAAGTCAACCTTCCATATCTCCAGAGGTTCCCACGTGCATTGTGCATCCCCGCCCCTTGGGGCAGAAAGGCCCGGCAAGCGCGGAGGCCCCCATGAAAATCGCCACCTTCAACATCAACGGCGTAAAAGCCCGCATCGGCGCGGTCACCGATTGGTTAACCGAGAGCGCCCCCGATGTCGCCCTGCTGCAAGAGATCAAATCGGTGGATGAAAACTTCCCCCGCGAGCATTTCGAAGACCTCGGCTATCAGGTCGAAACCCACGGCCAAAAGAGCTTCAACGGCGTCGCCATCCTGTCCAAACTCCCGCTTGAGGATGTCACCCGCGGCCTGCCCGGCGACGAGACCGACGAACAGGCCCGCTGGATCGAGGCCACCGTGATCGGCGATCACACCGCCCTGCGCCTCTGCGGCCTCTACCTGCCCAACGGCAACCCGGTGGAAGACGGCACGAGCGAGAAATTCCGCTACAAGCTCGCCTGGATGGACCGGCTGATCGAGCGGGGCCGCGCCTTGATGGCCGATGAGCAGCCCGCCCTCATGGCCGGCGATTACAACATCATCCCGAGCCCCATCGACGCCGCCCGCCCCGAGGCCTGGGTCGGCGACGCGCTCTTCCACCCCGAAAGCCTCGCCAAGTGGCGCGAGCTGAACAACCTCGGCTTCACCGAAGCCTTCCGCGCCCGCACCCGCGGCCCAGGCCACTATTCCTTCTGGGATTACCAGCGCGGCGCATGGGACAGGAATGACGGCATCCGCATCGACCATTTCCTGCTCACGCCACAGGCCGCCGACCGCCTGACAGACTGCTGGATCGAGAAAGACGTGCGCGGCCGCGAAAAACCCTCCGATCACACCCCCGTCTGGGTCGATCTGGATGTCTGAGGCGCGGCCCGGCTCGCCGCCGCGCAGCCTCGCAGCCTCCTTTTTTGCCTTCGCGGCGTCCCTCGCCCTGCTGGCCCCGCCGCCGCTCTACCTCTGGCAGCAAGGCCTCTTCGATGCGCCCCGCGTCAAGCTGACCCGCCTCATCACCGGAAATGACCGGACGGCCCTCGCCGTCGCCCGCGCCATCGAGCGCGGCCACAGCCCGGAGGCCATCGAAGCCGAAACCGGTGTGTCCCTCGAAGACGGCGGCTCCCGCTCCGTCACCCTCGCCTGGTATCTGCTGGACGCCTTCGGCTGGGACTATCCCCGCGCTGCCTATTTCGACTGGAAAGACAGCTGCGAACAGGTCTGCCCCCAGTTCGACGCCATGCTGGCGCACCACGGCATTTCCGAGCGGCCCGACCGCGAGAGCATCCTCGCAGATGAGGCGCGTCACGCCGAGGAATGGAGCGCCATGCCCGTTGTCTGGGCGCATTATGCCCCCGTTTTCGACGCCCACGGCCTCCAGCTCCTCACGCTGGATCCGCAGCCGGGTTGGGATGCCTATTACATCTTCGTGGCCCCCAAACGCACGGCCCGCAACTGGGACGGAACGGTGATCGATGAGCCAGGCGACGGTGGCCTGGAACTGCGCACCATCCCGGTGCCAACCAGTGACGTAACAACGCCAGACGGCCTCGCCGCCGCCCTCGCCCAGGTCACCGGCGGCACGCCCGAAATGCGGCACGCGCCCCTCCTCGCAGGCCTCCCCTTCACCGAGCTGTTCTGAAGGCCCCAAGGGACGGCGGGTGGGGTGTCGTTGCGCCAGCAACGCACGTCACCCCGCCGTCAGCCAGAGGTCACATCCGCGCCCCAGAGCCAGTCGAACTTGCCCGGCAGCACCCCCGGCGCAAACCGGCTGGCCGCCCCGAGGGCCCGATGCGCCGCCCAGCGTCTCGGCCCGCGCGGCAGGTGATAATTCCGCGCATTCGCCGTCGCCGCATCCACGATCCTGCGGCACCGCTCAGCCCGCGCCAGCTGAAACGCCGCCAAGCCGGCCTCAAGGCTTTCGGCCCCCGCAAGTTCCGCGGCCAGGACCCAGGCATCCTCCAGCCCCATCGCCGCGCCCTGTGCGAGATAAGGCAGCGTCGGATGGGCCGCATCGCCGACAATCACCAACCGCTCCCGATGCCAGCGCGCCGCAACCCCGTGCCGAAAGAGCCCCCAGCGCCGCACCCGATCGACCCGTGCCAGCCAGTCCGGCACCGGCCCGCCGAACCCCGCGAAGGCGGCGCGGAACGCCCCAGGATCGCCCGGCACCTGCCAGCCCTCCTCCGCCCACTCCGCCTGCTCCTCGCAGGCCACGATGTTCACCAGCCGCCCGCCCCGCAGCGGATAGGCCACCAGATGCCGCCCTGGCGCGAGGAAAAGCTGCGCCTCCGGGGCCATCTCTCCCTCCGCCTCGATCAAGGCCCGCCACGCAAGCTGATGGGTAAACACCGGCTCCTGCGGCCCGAGCAGAGCCGCCCGCGCGCGGGAGTGCAGCCCATCCGCGCCCACAACCAACCCGGCCTCCAGCGCCTCGCCGCTCTCCAGCACCACCGCGCCGCCCGGGCGCACCTCGGCCACCCGGCAGCCCAGCGCAATCTCCACGCCCGCCTCCCGCGCGCCCTGCTCCAGCACCGCCAGCAGGTCGGCCCGGTGCACATTGGCAAAGCGCCCGCGTCCCGCGTAAGGCACAAAGGCCACCTCCCGGCCCGAGCCCGCATCCCGCATCCGCACGCCCCGGCTCTCGTCGCTGACAGCCTCAAAACCCGCGCCCAGCCCCAGCGCCTCCAGCACCCGCCCCGCATTGGGGCTCACCTGAATGCCAGCGCCGACCTCCTCCAGCGCCGCCGCCTGCTCCAGCAGCCGCACCTTCGCGCCGCGCAGGGCCAGCGCCCGCGCAGTGGCCAACCCGGCAATCCCGCCGCCCAGCACCAGGGCATCCAGTCCAACAAGGCTCATAAAAGCAAAACGCCCGGCCAGGCCATCAGCCCCCGGGCGCTCCTTCTCGCATCCGTCACCGGATCAATCGTCCCGGTGCACCTTCTCGCGGCGCTCGTGGCGCTCCTGCGCCTCGAGGCTCAGCGTGGCGATCGGGCGGGCGTCCAGCCGCTTGAGGCTGATCGGCTCGCCGGTCTCCTCGCAATAGCCGTATTCCCCGGCCTCGATCCGGCGCAGCGCCGAGTCGATCTTGGCCACCAGCTTGCGCTGCCGGTCCCGGGTGCGCAGCTCGAGCGCCCGGTCGGTCTCCTCGCTCGCGCGATCTGCAATGTCGGGGATGTTGCGGGTGCCATCCTGAAGCGCTTCAATCGTGTCGCGGCTGTCACTCAGCAGGTCTTCCCGCCACTGGATCAGTTTCCGACGGAAATACTCCGTCTGGCGGTCATTCATGAAGGGTTCGTCTTCGGCCGGGCGATAGTCGTCGTCCAGAAAAAGTTCCTGCTTCATCCGTGCTCCCTCGGGCTGTGCTTTTCTCTCACTCTGTCGAGTCGTCTGCATCACGCGCTCCAATGCGGTCCATCTACACGCGACCGCCCCCCTTGTCACTGTCTTTTAATGCCGTCAGGGTGGAATTGAACATGCCGTGATCACAATCATGCGCCTGGAAGAAGATTGAGGAAATTCATGAGATTCGAAGGCACCGACAGCTATGTCGCCACCGAAGACCTGACCGTTGCGGTCAACGCTGCCGTGGCGCTGGAGCGGCCCCTCCTGGTCAAGGGCGAACCCGGTACGGGCAAGACGGAACTGGCCCGCCAGGTGAGCGAAGCGCTCGGCCTTCCGATGATCGAATGGCACATCAAATCCACCACCCGCGCCCAGCAGGGCCTCTACGAGTACGACGCCGTCAGCCGGCTCCGCGACAGCCAGCTTGGCGACGAGCGGGTGCACGACGTGTCCAACTACATCAAGCGCGGCAAACTCTGGGAGGCCTTCGCCGCCCCGGGCCGCGTGGTGCTGCTGATCGACGAGATCGACAAGGCCGACATCGAGTTCCCCAACGACCTGTTGCAGGAGCTCGACCGGATGGAGTTCCACGTCTACGAAACCGGCGAGACGGTGAAAGCGGTCCACCGCCCCATCGTCATCATCACCTCCAACAACGAAAAGGAGCTGCCCGACGCCTTCCTGCGCCGCTGCTTCTTCCACTTCATCAAGTTCCCCGAGATGGAGACCCTCAAGCAGATCGTCGAGGTCCACCACCCCGGCATCAAGGCGGAGCTGCTGACCACCGCGCTCACACAATTCTACGAAATCCGCGAGCAACCCGGCCTGAAGAAGAAGCCCAGCACCTCGGAAGTCCTCGACTGGCTCAAACTCCTCCTCGCTGAAGACCTGTCGCCTGAAGACCTCAAACGCGACGGCGCCAATGCCCTCCCCAAACTTCACGGCGCTCTGCTGAAGAACGAGCAGGACGTTCACCTCTTCGAACGCCTCGCCTTCATGGCAAGGCGGGAAAGGTAGGGTGGGCAATCTGCCCACCACTCCATGCAGGCCCTCACCTACCGCACCGACTATGCCCACACCCCCGAGGGCCGCGCCGCCCTCGCCGAGCTCATCGGCGCGATCTTCCACGTCGACATCTCCCCACTCGACCGTTGGGGTCATGATCCGTCTGTGCGCAGCTTCGGCTACTGGCAGGGCGACACCCTCGTCGCCAATGTCTCACTCTACACCCACCACCTTTGCCTGGGCGGACGCACCGTCCGCGCCACCGGCATCCAGTCCGTCGCCACCCGTCCCGCGCATCGCGGGCGCGGCCTCTTCTCCGACCTGCTCCCCAAGGCCCTCGCCGCCGCCGACAGCGATCTCATCCTCCTCGTCACCAACCACCCGGGCCTCTACACGCCGCACGGCTTCCGCCCCGTGACCGAGCACAGCTTCCACGGCCCGCTGCCCGCGCCAACCGGCCCGGCCCACCACCGCCACCTCTCGCTCGACGACCCGCAGGACATCGCTGTGCTGCTCAGCCATTTTGCCAACCGCGCGCCCGTCTCGCTGACAGCCTCCGCCAGCGACCACCCCGCGCTCTTCCTCCTGAAGGCCCGTGAATCCCCCGGGATCGCGCTCCACCACATTCCCCTCCTCGACGCCATCGTCGCGCTCGATCCCTCCGGCCC
>NZ_QTNQ01000117.1 GCF_018424695.1 Vannielia litorea | reverse complement strand
GTGTGGTGGTGGGCGGCTCCTTGCCCTTGCGCAGGTGCAGGAAGAGCCGGGCCAGCGGTGCGCGCACCATGTTGTCGAGCGCGCCGGTGAAGAGGATCACCAGCGCCTGGATCACCACGATCAGCTCACGGGGGATCGACGTCCAGAGCGCCAGCTCCGCCCCGCCCTGGTAGAGAAAGCCGAAGAGCACGGCGGCGAGGAACACGCCGAAGGGGTGGTTGCGCCCCATCAGCGCCACCGCGATGCCGATGAAGCCTGCGCCCTCGACCGCGTTCAGCACCAGCCGCTCCTGCTCGCCCATCGCGGTGTTGACGGCCATGAGGCCTGCCAGCCCGCCCGAGATGAGCATGGCGATGATAGTAATGCGCAGCGGCGAGATGCCAGCGTATTTCGCCGCCGTCTCGGACTGTCCGAAGGACCGGATCTGGAAGCCAAGACGGGTGCGCCAGAGCAGGAACCACACCGCGAAGCAGGCGAGGATGGCGAGCAGGAAGGTGACATTCACCGAATCGTCCCGTGCCGCCGGAAAGCCCATGGAGCTCAGCATGGTGTTCAGCGTCGGCAGGTCATAGGCGGCGTCGAACTTCGCCGTGGCCGGGTCGGACTGGCCGACGGGCTTGAGCGTGTTGGACAGCAGGTAGTTCAGCAGCCCGGCGGCCATGAAGTTGAACATGATCGTTGTGATCACGATGTGGCTGCCCCGCGCGGCCTGAAGATAGGCCGGGATCAGCGCCCAGAGTGCGCCGAAGGCGGCGGCCCCCAGTGCGGCGGCGACGAGCGCGATCGACCAGTGCGGAAAGGGGATGTAGAGCAGCACCAGCGCCACCCCCAGCCCGCCGATCATCGCCTGCCCTTCGCCACCGATGTTGAAGAGGCGGGCATGGAAGGCGACCGAGACGCAGAGCCCGGTGAAGATGAAGTTGGTGGCGTAATAGAGCGTATAGCCCCAGCCCCGGATCGAGCCGACGGAGCCGTCGATCATGATCCCGACCGCCGTGATCGGGTTTTCCCCGATGGCGAGGATCACGAGGGCCGAGAGCACGGCGGCAAGGATGAGAGAGATAAGCGGGACGAGGATGACCTCGGCCCATTTGGGCATCACGTCCATCTTATGCGGCCTCCCCCTGCATGCCGGCCATCAGCAGGCCCAGTTCTTTCTCGTTGGTCTCGGTGGGCAGGCGTTCGCCCATGATCTGTCCGTCGAACATGACGGCGATCCGGTCGGAGAGCGACATGATTTCGTCCAGTTCGACCGAGACCAAAAGGATGGCCTTTCCTTCGTCGCGCAGCCTGACGATCTGCTGGTGGATGAATTCGATGGCGCCGATGTCCACGCCCCGGGTGGGCTGGCCGATGAGCAGCAGGTCGGGGTTGCGCTCGATCTCGCGGGCGAGGACGATCTTTTGCTGGTTGCCGCCGGAGAAGTTCTTTGCGGCGAGCAGCGGGTTGGGCGGGCGCACGTCGAAGCGGGCCATCTTGCCCTCGGTGTCTTCGCGGATGGCGGCGTTGTCCATCGTGAGCGCGTTCTTCTGGTATTTCGGGTCGTTGTGGTAGCCGAAGGCGATGTTTTCCCAGGCCTGAAATTCAAGGATGAGGCCCTCGCGATGGCGGTCCTCCGGGACGTGGGCGATGCCCCGGCGGCGGCGTGACTGGGCGTCGGATTTGGAGCCGGTGAGGTCGATCTCCTGGCCGTTCATCCGGATGGTGCCGGTGGCCTTGCAGTAACCGCCGAGCACTTCGAGCAGTTCGGATTGGCCATTGCCCGCTACCCCGGCGATGCCGAGGATCTCGCCCGCGCGGATATCGAAGGAGATGCCGCGCAGCTTTTGAACGCCTTTGGAATCAGTCACTTGCAGGTCGCGAACTTCCAGCACCGTTTCGCCGGGTTTGGCGGGGGTCTTATCGACGCGCAGCAGCACCTTGCGGCCCACCATCAGCTCGGCCAGCTCCTCGGGTGAGGTCTGGGCGGTTTGCACCGTGGCTGTCATCTCGCCCCGGCGCATCACGCTCACCGTATCGGTGATTTCCATGATCTCGCGCAGCTTATGGGTGATGAGGATGATGGTTTTGCCCTCTTCCTTCAGCCGCCCGAGGATGCGGAAGAGCTGGTCGGCCTCGGCGGGCGTCAGCACGCCGGTGGGCTCGTCGAGGATGAGGATGTCGGCCTGGCGGTAGAGCGCTTTGAGGATCTCGACGCGCTGCTGCATGCCGACGCCGATATCCTGGATCACGGCATCCGGGTCGATCTTGAGGCCGTATTCCTCGGCCAGCGCCGTTAGCTCCTTGCGGGCCTTGGAGAGCGAAGGGCCGAGCATCGGGCCGTCTTCGGCGCCGAGCACGACGTTTTCGAGCACGGTGAAGTTTTGCACCAGTTTGAAGTGCTGGAAGACCATCCCGATGCCAGCGGCGATTGCGGCCTGGCTGTCGGGGATCTGGGTGAGCTTGCCGCCGATGAAGACCTCGCCCGCGTCGGCCTTGTAGAAGCCGTAGAGGATGGACATGAGGGTGGACTTGCCCGCCCCGTTCTCGCCGATGATGCCGTGAATCGCCCCGCGCTTCACCGAAAGCGAGATGTCCTTGTTGGCCTGCACCGGCCCGAAGGCCTTGGAGATGCCCTTGAGTTCGATGGCGGGCGCTTGTTCTGCGGCCATGATGTCCCCCGGTCTTCTGGTTGGAAAAGGGCCGCGGCCAGTCTCCCGGCGCGGCCCTCCCTCGTATCGTGTCAGCGCGTCACGCGGCTTACATCGCCGGGCAGCTGCTGTCGGTCTCGTAGTTGTGGACCTCGATCTCGCCGTCGATGATCTTCTGCTTGGCCTCATCGACCGCCGCAGTCATCTCGTCGGTGACGAGGTCGGCGTTGTTCTCGTCCATGGCATAGTCCACGCCGCCTTCGGCGAGGCCGAGCGCGACGATGCCGGGCTCGATGCCGTCGGCGCCTGCGGAGAAGCTGTCATACACGGCCACGTCGACGCGCTTGAGCATCGAGGTGAGCACGGAGCCCGGGTGCAGGTGGTTCTGGTTGGAGTCAACGCCGATGGAGTAGATGCCCTCATCCGCAGCAGTCTGCAGAACGCCCACGCCGGTGCCGCCGGCGGCGGCATAGACGACGTCGGACCCCTGCGAGATCTGCGCCTTGGTCAGCTCGGAGCCTTTCACCGGGTCGTTCCAGGCGGAGGGGGTGGTGCCGGTCATGTTCTGGATGATGGTGGCGTCGGCGTTGGCGGCCTTCACGCCCTGCGCGTAGCCGCAGGCGAACTTGCGGATGAGCGGAATGTCCATGCCGCCGACGAAGCTCACGGTGCCGCTCTCGGAGGCCATGCCGGCCATCATGCCGACGAGGAAGCTGCCCTCGTGCTCCTTGAACACCACGGAACGCACGTTGGGCGCATCCACCACGCCGTCGATGATGACGAACTTGGTGTCGGGGTAGTCGGGGGCGACTTCACCCAGGACGGTGGCGAAGGCGAAGCCGGTCATCACGATGGGGTTGGCGCCATCTTCTGCGAGGCGACGGAGGGCCTGCTCGCGCTGGGCCTCGGACTGCATCTCGATTTCGGAGAAGCTCTCGCCGGTTTCCTCGGCCCATTTCTTGGCCCCGTTGAAGGCGCTTTCGTTGAAGGATTTGTCGAACTTGCCGCCGAGGTCGAAGATGATGGCCGGATTTGCCAGCGCTGCGCCTGCCGAGAGGGCGAGGGCGGCGGCGGAGGCCAGAAGGCTGCGCGCGAAGGTCATGGGTAGGTCTCCCGTTGGTTTGTGTCCCGCACCCTCGCCGCAGATGCGGGCGGGGTGGTAGGTTATGGATTACCCATGAATAAGGCCGCAGCGGCAGGGGGTGGTCAACCGCTTTTTCTGCACCGCAACGTCACTTGGCGATGTTCCGTCGGGTCGCCGGGGCCCATGCAGCGGGGGGAGGCGCGGTGGGCAGATTGCCCAGCCTACAGGGGCCGGGTGAACACGAGGGCGTCGGTGCGGTGCCCGTCGGGCGCGCGGTAATAGGCGCGGCGGCGGCCGATCTCGCGGTAGCCCGCAGCCTCGTAGAGCGCCAGGGCGGGCGCGTTGGTTGCGGAGACTTCCAGCAGGGTGGTGGTGGCACCGCGTTGGGCGGCCTCGGTGTGAAAGGCATCGAGCCGGGTGCGGCCAAGGCCCCGTCGTCGAGACTCGGGGGCGACGGCAAGCGTGAGCAGCTCGGCCTCGGCCCCGGCCGACTGACCGAGTGCGAAGCCGGTTTCATCGCCGATCAGAAACACGCTCTCCTGCGCCAGCAGGCTCTCGAACTCCTCGGCACGCCAGGGGCGCGGAGTTTCGAAACAGGCGGCGTGAAGGGCAGCGAGGGCCTCGGGTGTCATTCGACGATCTCGGGCGGCGCGTCGCGCGCCGGTGCGGCATCGGGTGCGCGGACGTAGAACGGGGCGGGGCGGGGAATGTCGCCCTTGGTGTCAAACAGAAGCCATGCGGCCCGCTCGGCGAGGCGGCGCGGGATGTCTTCAAGGCTGGCCGGGTGGGCCGGGGCGTTGAAGGGCGCGGCGATGTCTTCGGCGCGAAAGCCGCGCACTTCGAGATTGATCTTGGCCAGATCCTGCGGCGGATGGGCCGGGTCGATCAGCCGGGGTGCCTCGGCGGGGTTGCCGTAGCGCAGCAGGTGCACATAGGCCATGCCGCGTGGGGCCTCCAGCGACACGAGCTCGGCCGGGCGCGCGGCGGGTCCGGGTTCATCGCGCATCAGTTCGAAGGTTGTGACGCCGACGGCGGGGATTTTCAGCGCCAGCGCAAGCCCGCGCGCGGCGGCGACGGAGATGCGGATGCCGGTGAAGTTGCCGGGGCCGATGCCGACGGCCAGCGCGGTGAGGTCGGGCCATGCAAGGCCCGCCTCGGCCAGCAGGGCTTCGAGGATCGGCATCAGGTTTTCGGCCTGTCCGCGCTTCATCGGCTCGTGGCGCTGGGCCACCACGGCGCCGTTGTGCATGACGGCGGCGGCGATATGGGGGCCGGAGGTGTCGAAGGCCAGCAGCGTCGGGTCGGCCACGCCCATCAGAGCACCTCGTGCCCGCTGGCCTGCTCGCGCGGCAGGTCATCGGCGATGTGCAGCCAGGGCAGGGCCTCGCCCGCGTAGCAGTGCAGCGTCGGCGTGAGGCTGGCCGCCTGATCGAGCGTGCCCATGGCCAGCCAGGTCTGGCCGGGGAGGTAGGAGAAGCGGGCCGCGAGGGGCGAGCCGCAGGCGGGGCAGGCCCAGCGGGTCACGCCCTCGGTCACGGAGATCGGCGCGGGTGCGGGCATGAGGGCAACGGTTGCATCCGCGACACCGACCCAGGCCGTCACCGGCGCGCCCGTCCAGCGGCGGCAGTCGGTGCAATGGCAGTAGGCCACGCTGGCCGGGCCGCTTGCGCTGAGCCGGGTGGCGCCGCAGTAGCAGCGCCCGGTGATCTCGTTCTGGGGCAAGCCGGCGAAGGTTACGCCGCGACCGGGCGCACTTCCGTCACCTCGGGGATGTAGTGGCGCAGCAATTGCTCGATGCCCATCTTCAGCGTGTAGGTCGAGGAGGGGCAACCGGCGCAGGCACCCTGCATGTGCAGGTAGACGACGCCGCGCTCGAACCCGTGGAAGACGATGTCGCCGCCGTCCTGCGCAACGGCGGGGCGCACGCGGGTGTCGAGCAACTGTTTGATCTGATCGACGATCTCGCCGTCTTCGCCTTCGTGGATCGCGTGGGCGGCCTCGGGGGCGGCGTCGGAGGCCAGCACCGGCTCGCCGGATTGCACGTGCTCCATGATCGCGCCGAGGATGGCGGGCTTGATGTGATCCCACTCGACGGTCTCGGCCTTGGTCACGGTCACAAAATCGTGGCCGAGGAAGACGCCGGTGGTGCCGTCGACGGCAAAGATACGCTGTGCCAGCGGCGAGCCGGAGGCGGCGTCGGCAGTGGGGAAGTCGGCGGTGCCCGTGCCCAGAACTTCCTGCCCGGGCAGGAACTTCAGCGTGGCGGGGTTGGGCGTGGATTCGGTCTGGATAAACATGCGCACGGTCCTTTCGGGGTTGGGCCATATATGCGCTCCGAAGGGGGGCAGGTCAAGTTTTGGAACGATTCTAAAACGCGCCCCTCAAGCGAAGGCGGAGCCGTGAGTTGTTGGGTCGCTAGTCATCCAGGCAGGTCAACAAGACAACCGCCCCGGCAATGCTGCGGGGCAGGACGAAGCCAACCTCGTCCCGTTCGGTCTCGGCGAAGGCAAAAACGATGGTCGAGGCAGAGAGGAAGCGCGCCAGCGCTTCGGCCGTGGTTGCTCTGCGAAGGCCGCCCGGGTCGCGCTCCCTATCCATGATGCCGGCCAGAGCTCCGGTCGAATCCAGCAGGGGCCAGCCCGCGACGTCATCGGGAATATGTTGGGCGGCAAAGGCGATGTGTCCCGCTGCCGGGGGCGGCGTGGTTTCGAGGTCGGGGGCGGCCAGCAGCAGGCCGCCCTGGTTGACGGCCAGAACAGCGACAACCGTTTCCAGCAAGGGGTCTGCAGCTTTGGCGTCCGGCGCATGCCCGACGGCCCGCAATCGATCTCCAAGCCTCGTGCTGCGACTCAGCAAGACGGTTGCGGGGTTGCGGGTCTGACTGCGCAGCACGGCGAGCCGAAGCTGGTCGTCCCGGGCCAGCACCACAAGGGGCTCGCCGCCGCTCAGGGCCGGGCGTTCGCAGTCATCCAGCACGGCGGTGGCGGTCATAATGTCGAGCGGGTTGATGTAGACGCCGGTGATCGCGACACCGCCCGGCTCGGATGCGGTGGAACCGCGCGGCCTCACGTTCAATGTACCTGGCGGCAGCACCGAACGCGCCTGGCGCGGTTGGGAGGCCTCCTGTTCCGGCTCCGGGCGCGCGGAGTCCGGGCCGATGTCCGGCAGAAACGGCGCGACGAGAGAGTGCAGCGGCCCGCCCGCCGGAGGGCGGATGGTAACGGCGGCGTTTGAACGGACGCTTGCTGCGATTAGGCGCAGGCGGTTGTAGTGCTCGGGCGTCGCCCGGATCTCCAGTGTGCGGAACCGCGAGCCGACCCTGTCGGACCGGGCGTAGACGCGTTCGCGGCTGGCAAGCTCGGCCGTCGTGATCCGCAAGCCGCCTTGCCGCACGACATAGGACGGGTTTCGCGAGGAATGCGCGCTGCGCCAGTCGGCGTGCGTCTGACCGACCTCTCGTTCGTTCTGGAAACGAACATCGATCTGAAGCCCGCCGTCGACCGAGACTTGCGAATAGGTTTCGTCGAGATGTGCGAGCGGATCACGGACCAGCGCCATCGGTGCGTAGTGGCTCGGGCCGCCATTCGTCTTGGCGACCGGTCGCCAGCCGCTTACCCGCCATTCCCGGGTAAAGCCGACCATGAGCACCCGGATGGCCTGCAGTTCGGATGTGGCAGGTTGGCGCTGCCGAAACGCGCGGAAGGCGCGCTCGCTCCGCGCGCCCCACTGACCGTCTATCGCCCCGTCATAATCGCCCGTCAGCGTCAACGCCGCCTGAATCGCCTGGATATCGTTCCTGCCGAGATCGGCGACGAGAGGTGCGGCTCGCGAGGCCGGTGCGCAGAACAGGAGGAGCACGAGAGCGACGATACGAAGCATCCCTGCCACTTACGTCACCGCTTCGAGCCGCTCCTTCGACATCTCGCCGGGCACGATGGTGATCGGGATGTCGAGGGAGCCGGCGTTTCTGGTCAGTTGGGTGACCAGGGGGCCGGGGCCCTTCTTGCCGGTGCCGGCGCCAAGCACCAGCACGCCCACTTCCGGGTCGTCGCGGCACTGGGCGAGGATCTCGTCGACCGGCTCGCCCTCGCGCACCACCAGCTCGGGGTCCACCCCCTGGCGGTCGCGCATCCATTTCGCAAACACCTCGTAATGGGCCTCGATCCGCTCGCGCGCCTCGGCGCGCATCACGTCGCCCACGCCGATCCAGTGGTTGAACTCGTCGGGCGGGATGATCGAGAGGATCTCGACGCCGCCGCCCGTTTTCGCGGCGCGCATGGCGGCGAAGCGCATGGCGTTGAGGCATTCGCGGCTGTCGTCGAGTACGACGAGAAACTTGCGCATCAGGGTGGCCCTCCTTGTAGGCGGATCATGGCCGAGGGGCGGTGCTCTGGCAATGGGGCGTCATCTGCGGGCCGGCGGAACCGGGCGGCCCTGGCGGATGGCGAAGACCGCGAGGATCACGGCGAGGATGATGAGGCGGCTGACGTGGGCGGCGGCGACGAAGCCCGGATCGGCCCCCGCAGCGGCGCCGACGATGATCATGGTTTCCAGCCCGCCGGGGGCGAAGGCCACCAGCACGTCGAGCATGGGCAGGCCTGCGGCGCGGGCGGCCACGACAGCGAAGGCCGCCGCAAGCCCGGCAGAAGCGCCCAAGGCGAGGGTGGCGGCGCCGAGATCGCGCAGGATTTCGGGCGGCGTGATGCCCCGAAAGCGGGACCCGATGAGGCTGCCCATGATCACAAGCACGAGCTGCGAGACCCAGCCGGGCAGCCCGCCATCGACCAACCCGGAGAGGTGGCTGGCCGCCCCCGTGACCATGGCGCCGATCAGCAGGGGTGCGGGCAGGCGGGCCTTGGCGAGCGCCCAGCCGAGCGCGGCGGCGGCGGCGATTTGCGGCGCGATCATCAGCCAGCTTGCGTGCTCGGGCGCGGCGGGCAGCCCGGGGCCGATGGGCACCCCCGCGAGCCGGGCAGCCAGTGGCACGGAGAGGGTGAGGATCAGCACGCGGAAAGAGGCCATGAGCACCGGGCGCACCAAGGGAAGGCCAAGCGCTTCGGTGAGCGCGACGACCATGGAGAGGTGCCCGGGTGAGGCTGCGAGAAAGCCCTCGGGCCGGGAAAAGCCGAAGCCCCGGCAGAGCAGGCTGCGGATCAGCAGTGGGGTAATGAGGGTGAGCAGAGCGAGCAGTCCGAAGGCCACGGGCCAGGCGGCCATGGCCTCAAGGCTCGCGGGTGTCACAAGGCCGCCGATGGACAGCCCGATCAGCAGAAAGCAAGCATCGCGCAGGCGGTTGTGCACCGCCACCTCCACGCGGGCGAGGCTGGCGGCGGTGACAGCGATGGCGGGCCCGGCAAGGAAGGCGAGCGGCATGCCCATGGCCCAGGCCAGCACCGCGCCCAATGCCCCGATGGCCAGGGTTTGCGCGGTTAGGCGCAGGGAGGCGAGGAGCGTTGTCACGGGAGGGTTGCTGGCGGCATTTGGGGGGTCCTTCCGGCGCGAATATGTCGCACCGGGGCAGGGGGTTCAAC
>NZ_QTNQ01000116.1 GCF_018424695.1 Vannielia litorea | reverse complement strand
CCTCAACGCCACCCTGCCCGCGCCCGCACCCCGGCCTCTGACCGCAAATCTCGCCCGCCTCGCAGGTTTCGCCTTGCCACAGGGAAATCGCACGCCATCCTGAGGCCTGACCGCAGCAGGAGAGCCCCATGCCCCCGATCGACCTCTACTACTGGCCCACGCCCAACGGCTGGAAGATTTCCATCGCGCTCGAAGAGATGGGCCTGCCCTACGAAACCCATCTCGTGAACATCGGCGCAGGCGACCAGTTCAAACCCGAGTTCCTCGCCATCTCACCCAACAACCGCATGCCCGCCATCGTCGACCCTGACGGGCCGGGCGACCAGCCGATCTCGGTCTTCGAAAGCGCCGCGATCCTGATGTATCTCGCCCGCAAGACCGGCAGCTTCTACGGCACCACCGAACGCGAGCGCATCGCGGTGGAAGAATGGCTGATGTGGCAGATGGGCGGCCTCGGCCCGATGGCCGGCCAGGCCCACCACTTCCTCAAATACGCCCCCTCGATGGACCCGCCCAACGACCTGCCCTACGCCAAGGACCGCTACCGCAACGAGGTGAACCGCCTCCACGGCGTGCTCGACAAGCGGCTGGCGCAAAACGAATACGTCGCCGGCTCCAACTACTCCATCGCCGACATGGCCATCTGGCCCTGGGCGATCCTCTGGGAAGGCCAGCAACAGGACATCTCCGACAAACCCCACTTCTCCCGCTGGCTCGACCTCGTGGGAGAGCGCGAAGCAGTGCAGAAGGGCAAGGCGCTTGCGGCGGAGAAACGCAACAACCTGCAGGACAACAAGGACGCCCAGAAGGTGCTGTTCGGGAAGCGGTAATCCAGAAGCGCGCCTGCGGCGCATTCCCCTCCATGGTCCGCCTCCGGCAAGACCTGCGCCCGGAGTCTCACCGGTGCCTAGATTGCCAAGTCGGGTCGGAGTATTTTCAGCAAGAAAATGAGCGGGAGTCGAAACAATTCGATTCAAATTGTCCATTTTCTTGCTCCAAATATCTCCCGCCGGAGGCCTCGAATCTCTTTGGAGCACCGCCGGCCTCACCGCGCACCGGCCCACAACCTCTCACCCCACCAAAACCTCCCAAACCAGCTTCCCAGACACCACCGCCAGCGCCACCTCCACCAGCAGGTAAAACACCTTCTCCGGCAGCCACCGTGCCACTCGTGAGCCGCTCCAGGCCCCGGCCAGGGCAAAGGGCGCCAGCCAGACGGCCTCGCCAAGGCTTGCGCCGGTGATCTGCCCGGCCATCACGTAGGGCGGCACCTTCAGCAGGTTGACCACCGAAAAGAAGATCGTGACCGTCCCGAGATAGACCATCTTGTCGAGTTTCTGCGGCAGCACATAGGCCTGAAACGGCGGCCCCCCAGCGTGAGAAATATAGCTGGTGAACCCCGCCAGCGTGCCCCAAAACACGCCCCGCGGCACGTCGGCCTCCCGCGGCGGTGGCGCGCTGCGGGCAAATCGCCCCCGCACCGAGCCGACGAGGTAGTAAATCCCGATCCCCGCCACCAGCAGCTTGATCGCATCGCCGGGCACCACCGACACCGCAAAGAAGGCCGCCACGATCCCCGCCACCGCACCCGGCAGCATGATCTTCAGGAGCCGCACCGAAAACGCCCGGCGGAACAGGTAAACCGCATACCAGTCGGCCACGATGTAGAGCGGCAGCAGCAGCCCCGCCGCCAGCGCCGGGTCCATGAAGAGCGACATCAGCGGCACCGAGAGCATCGCCAACATCGGCACCCCGCCCTTCGAGAGCCCCATCATGAAGGCCGCCAGCGCGGCCACGATCCAGAAGTCCATGGCTGCCTCCGCCGCCCGAGGCGCGAAAGCGCTACTTCCCGGCCTTCTCTTCCCCGGTGCCATGCTCCTCGATCAGCTTGTATTGCGCGATCATGAAGACGAAGAGCGCCGCAGGCAGGCCGAAGGTCTTCACCGTCACCCACACGCCGCTGGAGAGCGCGAAGGCGATCACCGCATTCGCCACCGCCAGCACCGCGAAGAAGATCACGAAGCGCTTGGTCAAAATCATCCAGCCCTCATGGGTCATCGGCAAGAGCCCCTCCATCAGCCGGGCGAGGTAGCTCTGCCCCCGCGCCAGCCCGATCGCCAAAATGCCCGCGAAGAGCGCATAAAGGATCGTCGGCTTCAGCTTCAGAAACAGGTCGTTATCCAGCACCACCGTCAGCCCGCCCATGAAGACCACCAGCACCAGCGTCATCACCTGCATCCGGCTCAAGCTCCCGGTCAGCGCCCAGAGCGCGCCCATGCAGATCACCATGGCGATGACGAACCAGAAGGTGATGTAGGTGAAGGTCTTCACCTCGTGGCCGAAGAGCACGTAGCTTTCGCCCTTCAGCAGGAAGAAGGCCACGAAGAAGCCCAGCACCGGGCCAAACTCCAGCGCCGTCTTCACCCATCCGGGCACCTGTTTCTCGGCCATGCTCTCTCTCTCCGCGTTAACCCGCCACCTCAACTATCACCGCCCCCGCTGCGATCAACCCCATGAGGGCCAAACGTCGCGGCCCGACCCGCTCGCCGAGCAGCAGCCACCCGATCAGGGCGGCGAAGACGGTAGAAGTCTCCCGCAGCACCGCCGCCTCGCCCACCTTGTCGAGCCGGGTCGCAAGCATGATCGCCCCGAAGGAGAAGAAGGCCACCAGCCCACCGATCACCCCGCGCGCAAAGAGCGGCCCCAGAGTCGGCGGGGTCTCCATCCGCCGGTAACGCCAAAGCGCCATCCATGGCGCAAAGCCCAGCCCGTCGATGAAGAAGAACCACGCCAGAAAGGTGAACGGGTCCGCCGTGGCCCGGATGCCATAGGCGTCATAGGTGGTGTAGAGCGCCACGAACATCCCCGTCAGCACCGCCAGCCCCAGCGCCGCCACCATCGTGTCGCGCTGCAAGGTGATGGTCCGCAGGTTATAGGCCGCCAGCCCGTAGATGCCCATGAGCAGTACCGCGACCCCAAGCCATTGACCGGGGGTGAAATGCTCGCCAAAGAGCAGCCCCGCCCCGATCACGGCAAAGAGCGGCCCGGTGCCCCTGACCACCGGGTACACCACCGTGTAAGCCCCCCGCGTATAGGTCATCCCCTGCGCGATCTTGTAGCCAACGTGAATCGCCCATGCCCCGGCGAAGATCACCCACATATGCGGCTCGGGCCAGGGCACCACGAAGAGAGCGAAGGGCGCGGCCATCACCCCGTAGCAGAAGTCGATCGCCCCCCGGCTCATCCACGGGTCATGCCGCCCTTTCTGGAGCGCACCGAAGACGGCGTGGAGGAAGGCCGCCATAAGCGCCAGCCCCAAGGCCGCCACATGCCCCGCCTCGGTGCCTTCCAGTGAGATGATCCACGAACTCATGCGCAGGGCATATAATCGCCCGCCGGGATGGTCCAGTAGCTCGGGAACTTGCCCGACAACGCTGCCACCAGGGCCGCCCGGCTTGCTCTCACCACTGCGCCATGCAACCGTTCAGATCCGCAAGAGAATTACCGAGGGGACCAAGATGGAAGCAGACTACGACGCCGCCACCCCGCTTACAGTCGAGAGCCTCCAACGCATTTTTATGGGTCCAGACGCCGCAATGTTTCGCGACTTCGAAGCCCGGCTCAGTGCCTTTTGCCCCTTCGAGGCAATCGGCATGGTCCGCCAGGAAATCCGCCATGCCCACTTCCTTGCATTCCTGCTTGACCCGAACCGCCCGCACAATCTGGGCATCAGCATGCTGGAAGAACTGATCTATCTCTTCAGCGAAAATGATGGCAGATCGGAATCCCCTCTTGCATTTCAGACAGTCTATTTCCTCGATTTCTCCAATGCGGAGATCCTGAGAGAGCGCAAACGCATCGACCTGCTTCTTAAGATTCCGGCGGGCCGTGGCAATGCGAACGGGCGCGGGCTGATTGTGGCAATCGAGATGAAAGTCGATGCCGGGGAGAAAGACGGACAACTCAAAGTTTACCGGGAAACAGTAAAAGCCGATTACCCCGCCGACGAATGGGTGCACGCCTTTGTCTTCCTGACCCCGGACGGCAGAGACCCGAGCCAAGGCAATGAGGACTGGGTTCCGGTTTCACTTCCCGATCTCGCCGAACGATTGATCCAGAGAGCCAAGGCCGACAGAGCAGAGGGCGAAGGTGCCGATCTTCTGAAAGCCTATTGGAGCATGTTAAGGAGACACCTCATGGACGATCCGGAAGTATCCGAACTCGCCGCGCAACTGTGGAAGCGCCATCGCGAGGCCTTGGAGCAATTAGTCAGGTATCGGCCCGATTTGCAGGGAGATTCATTTGCATTGCTGGAGAGCAGGGGCGACCAGATCGTACAGGCGCAGGGAGTCTCAGACCTCGCATTGAAACACGTCACTTCTGCACGGCGCAACCTTCGATACGTCCCGCAGACCTGGCTCAAGAGCGACGCTTTCCGATGTGGTGATGAAAGCTGGATCGAAGGAGCGCCGATCATGGCGCTCGAACTCTATGATCGTGGCGGCACTGAAACACGGGTTGGTTTCGTCATAGGTCCGGGAGATGAAAGCGTTCGCTCCCGCCTCTACCAAGGTGTGCTTGACCGCGTGAATAAGGGTGAGATCAAGATCGGCAGGCGTACAGAACACCTGCCCGCGAAATGGAAGCACCTAACCTCCGAAAACTTACGAACGGCTGGGGACTACACCAAGGCGCTCAATACGGATACAAAACCGGAGGAATACGCTGACGCAATTCAAGTCCGCTTCGCCAATTTCGTCAGAAAATACTTTCCGATCTATGATGAAATCGTAAAGCAGGCACTGGCAGAGGCTTGAGCCGGACGGGCGACAGTCTCTAGCTCGCGACCCGGCACTCGCCCCGGCACCCGCCTACCGCCCCGCCCCCAACCGCTTCTCCAGCCGCCTCAGCGCCAGCGAAAGCGTCACTGTCATCACCAGATACAACAGCGCCACCACGTTATAGGTCTCGAAATACCGGAAGTTCCCCGCCGAGGTCACCTTGCCGAGCTGGGTGATGTCCGTCACCCCGAGCACCGACACGAGGCTCGAATCCTTGATCATCGCGATGAAGTCATTGCCCAGCGGCGGCAGGATCACCCGCAGCGCCTGCGGCAGCCGGACCAGCCGAAACCTCTGCCACGGCGAAAGCCCCAAAGCCTCCGCCGCCTCGATCTGCCCCTCCGGCACCGAGAGCAGCCCGGCCCGGAACACCTCTGCAATGAAGGCCGAGTAGCCGATGGTGAGTGCAAAAATCGCCCGCCACAGCAGAGAGAAATCCCGCGTCCTAATCCCCTCGCCCCCCAGCGAGGTCAGCACCCAGTTCAACGCAACAACAAGCGCAGGCGCCACCACGAAGGCGACGTAGAGCAACAGCACCAATATCGGCACGCCCCGCACGATCTCCACGTAAAGCCGCGCCATCTGCCGGGCGACCAGCCAGCGCGACAGTGAGGCGATGGCCACCAGCAGCCCCAGCAGCACCGCCAGCGTAAAGCCCACGAGGGTCACGAAAACCGTAATCGCCACGCCGTTGCTCAGGGTCGCCAGCACGTCGGAATAAAGCTCGTCCGCGACCACCCGCCAGAACAGAACCGCCCCCGTGGCGGCCAGGATCACCAGCCACCACGGAAAGTCGTTTTCGCCGGGGCGCTGCCTCACTCGCCGAGCTTGGTGTCGAGAAACCACTTCTTGTTCAGCGCATCCATCGTGCCATCCGCCTGCATCGCGGCAATCGCGGCATTGATCGGCTCAACGAGGTCAGAGCCCTTGGGGAAGATGAAGCCAAAGTCCTCCGTCCCCAGCTTCTCTCCCACGATCTTCAGCGCGCCATCGGAGGCCGCCACATAGCCCTCGCCCGCCGTGCCATCGGTCAGCACAAGGTCCACATCCCCCGCCCGCAGCGCCTGCACCCCCGCGCCGAAGGTCTCGAAGAGCTTCACCCGCGGGTTGGCCTCATCGCCATCTAGCACGTCGTAGACGGCGACATAAAAGGGCGTTGTGCCGGGCTGGGCGGCCACGAGCAGGTCGTCGTCAGCGGCGAACCCGGCGGCATCGGCAAACCTCTCTTCGTCACCCCTGACCAGCATCACCATCTCCGAGCGCATGTAGGCATCGGAGAAATCCACCATCTCCTTGCGATCATCGCGAATGGTGATCCCGGTCATCCCCATGTCATACTGCCCCTCCGAGACGGCGGGGATCATCGCATCCCAGCTGATGTTCTCGTAGGCCACGGTCATGTTGATCCGGCTCGCGATCTCGGCCATCGCGTCATACTCCCAGCCCACCGCTTCGCCATCGGCCATGTATTGCAGCGGCGGATAGGCGTTTTCGGTGACCACGGTGATCTCCCGGCCCTGAAGATCGGGCAGATCCTGCGCGATCACCGGGGTGACGAAGAGCGAGGCAAAGACGGCGGCGGCGGCGTATTTCATGTGAGCGACTCCCTGAGGTTTCCACTCAGACTATCCCAAGGCCCGGCGTTGGCAATCGCCCCGCCGGAACCGCCCGCCCCCGCCCCGGGTTGAGCCGCCAAACGGGGGATCGCATGGACCAGATCGCAAACGAACTCAAAGGCACCTTCGCAGCCGTGCCGCCGCTCACCGCCTTCATCCGCCTGCTCGCGGCGGCGGTGCTGGGCGGGCTGATCGGGCTGGAGCGCGAATGGCGCTCCAAACCCGCCGGCCTGCGCACCCATATCCTCGTCGCCCTCGCCGCCTGCCTATTCATCGTCGTGAGCCAACAACTCTCGCAGCTCTCCTTCGGCCCGAAAGACAGCATGAAGGTCGATCCCCTGCGGCTGGTCGAGGCGGTCACGGCGGGCGTCGCCTTCTTGGCGGCCGGGATCATCTTCACCAAGGGCGACACGGTGAAGAACACCACCACCGGCGCCTCGATGTGGCTCGCGGGCGGCATCGGGCTGGCCTGCGGCGCGGGCCAGATGCCCCTCGCCGCCATGGCCACCGCCCTCACCGTGGCCGTGCTGTGGATCTTGAAGCGCGTGGTGCAGACCAGCGAAGAGAGGTCCTGAGCGGCAGGCTGCGCTGCGTCGCGGCTTCTGCCTACTCGCGCGCGTAACTGGCCCCGATGGTCACACCCTCCAGCACCGCCGCTAGCGCCTCGGGCGTTACCGGCGCGCCCAGCGCCAGCGGCCCAAGCTGGGCCATGCCCAGCCCCTTCGGTGCATTGAGCCGCAGCACCATGCGCCCCTCTGGGTGGGGCAACTCCGCGATGAAGGTCTCCACCGCATCCCGCGCGCCCGGCTCGAACCGCGCCTCCGGCAATCCGTGCAACGCCTCGACCGCCGCCTTCTTCAGCGCCAGCACCTGTGCCTCCGGCTGCGGCACCTCCTGCTCGCCGTCCTCGACCGTCTCCGGCACCGGCACCAGCAGCATCTGCCCGAGCGGCACCAGAAACAGATGTTCGAAAATCCCGTTGCTCTCCATCTCCAGCTCCAGCGCGGTGAGCCGGGTGGTCAGCGCCGACTGCTGCATCGCAACCGCATCGCTCAGGTCCACCCCCTCGATCAGCCCCGTCATCCGCAGCCCGTTCTCGCCCGGAAAGTCCCAGCGCACCTCTTCGATCACCACCCAGCGGCTCTCCCGGTCCCACCATAGGTGCGCCGAGAGGTCCATGCCCTCGCCCACCTTCACCTGCTCGGTCAGCAACCAGCTCGTCAGGATGTCTCCCGGCACGGTGAACACCGGATGCGCGCCGCGCACCTCCAGCTTCACCGCCAGCGGCGGCAGCCCGTAGTCGAGCCGCTCCAGCCCGCCGATGTGCAGCTCCGCCCGCGGCACGCGGTAGCCCAGCGCGCCCACCCCGGTCGAGATCCGCAGATCGGTGTAGGCGCAGCCGTTCTGATAGGGGCGCACACCGCCCATCTCCACGACCCCGCCCATGCCCAGCACATCCACCCGCTGAAGCAATCCCTCGCAGGCCTCCGCATTCATTATGTCATAGGTCTGCGCCCCTGCCGGTGCAGCCACAAGCGCCAGCGCAAGCGCCACCGCCCGGATCATGCCCCGGCGCCCGTCAGTGCCTCGGCAAAGTCCTTCGGGTCAAAGGCATCAAGATCATCGATCTTCTCGCCCACGCCTATCGCATGGATCGGCAGGCCAAACTTGTCGGCCAGCGCCACCAGCACGCCGCCCTTCGCCGTGCCATCGAGCTTGGTCATCACTAACCCGCTGACATCCGCCATCTTCTGGAACGTCTCTACCTGGCTCAGCGCGTTCTGCCCCGTCGTCGCATCCAGCACCAACAGCGTGTTGTGTGGCGCATCCGGGTCTTTCTTCTTGATAACGCGGACGATCTTGGAGAGCTCTTCCATCAGATCCGCCCGGTTCTGAAGCCGCCCTGCGGTATCGATCATCAGCAGGTCCGCACCATCCGCCTGCGCCTTGGTCATCGCATCGAAGGCAAGGCTCGCCGGGTCACTCCCCTCGGGCGCGGTCATCACCGGCACACCGGCGCGCTGCCCCCACACCTGCAACTGCTCAACCGCCGCCGCGCGGAAGGTATCGCCCGCCGCGATCACCACCTTCTTGCCCGCGGCCTTGAACTGCGAGGCCAGCTTGCCGATGGTCGTGGTCTTGCCCGAGCCATTCACGCCCACCACCAGCACCACCTGCGGTCGCGTGGGATAAAGCGGCATGGGCCGGGCCACCGGCTCCATGATGCGGGTGATCTCATCGGCGAGGAACTGCTTGATCTCTGCGGTCGAAACCTTCCGCCCATAGCGCCCCTCGGCCATGTTCGCCGTCACCCGCAGCGCGGTGTCCACGCCCATGTCGGAGGCAATCAGCAGCTCCTCGAGGCTCTCCAGCATGTCGTCATCCAGCACCCGCCGCATGACAGGGCCCTCACCACGCCCCAGCATCCGCCCGATGAACCCGGGGCGCTTCGCCGGCGCACCTTCGGCCCGCGGCACTGGCGGCACCGGGATCGGCGGCAGATCAGGCTCCGGCTGCGGCACCCCGGGCGCGGGCAGGTCCGGCTCGGGAATCTCCGGTTCGGGCGCGGGCCCAGGCGGCACCTCGGGCTCCGGCGCCGGTGGCAGATCCGGCTCGGGGTCCGGCAGCGGCGCGGGCGGCAGGTCAGGCTCCGGCTCCGGCTCCGGCTCCGGCGCAGGCGGCACCTCCGGCGCACCCGGCACCGGCTCTGAAGATGCGCCCGGCTCGGCCACCGCAGCTTCGGTCACCAGCGCCCCGGCTTCGACAGCCTCCACCTCCTCAACGGCCTCTTCCTCGCCGCCATCGGCCACGATCGCCTCGAGCCCCTCGTCCAGCTTCGAGCTGGACTTGAACAGCTTGTCCTTGAGCTTCCTGAAAAACGCCATGCGCCCCCCAACCATTCTGTCTCCTATCGACGTAGCCCC
>NZ_QTNQ01000115.1 GCF_018424695.1 Vannielia litorea | reverse complement strand
CTTCTGGTGCTGTTCGGGGGGGCTGTCGTGGGCGTTGGCGTATGGCTCTGGCAGGCGACCGAAGCCACGCTGGTGCTGCGAGACGGCGCCCTGGTCGTGGACGGCGGGCGTGTGCTGGCCGAGGTAGACCGCATCGAGCGCGTGGAGCGTGGCGCTTTTGCCCTGAAGCCTGCCGGGGGCTTCGTGTTGAAAATGAAGGAAAAACAGCCCTTTGGCTGGGGCCCCGGGCTGTGGTGGGTGCGCGGGCGCACGGTGGCGGTGGGCGGTGTCGTTCACCCCGCATCAGGCAAGGCGATGGCGCAGTTCATCGAGGCGGAGATGGCCGAGCGGGCTTTGCAGGAACGCCCGGACGAGGGGGGCGGCGAAGGCCGTTAACCACGCGAAGCAGGGGGGCACAACCCATGCACAGGCGATGCACAACCCATGCATATGCAAAAATGCAAAACGGGCGGAGGTTAACCGCCCGTTCGTGCATGGTTTTCGTCCGACCCTGTCGTCGTCAGCTGCCCGCCCCGGCGTAGAGCAGCTGCGGCGCAAAACGTGGCCGGGTGACGATGTAGTTCTCGAAGCTCTTGGCCGGGATGCCCGCGTTGAACAGCGGTTCGTAGGCCATGAAGGTTTCGAGAAGGATCACCGTGTCGCCCTGGGGCATCAGCGGGATCTTGTCCTTGAAACCGGTGATGGTGCCATTGGTGTGCTTGGTGCGGCCCTGCGTGGCGTAGGACCAATCGACCTGGAGCGTCCGGCTTTCCTGATCGCAATCGTTGGTGCACTTCACCGTCGTCACCCGGATATAGGTAGGGTGGCGGGTGGTGGTGAGGTAATCATACACCGTGTTGAGGCCCTTGAGGTAGGTCTCGGTGATCGGGTCGGTCTCGCGGCTGAGCATGTCGGCCAGCGTGTAGGACGCCTTGAGGTTGGCGTTCTGGGTGCGGAAGGCATCGAACCAGACGAAGCTGGCCACGTAGAACCAGCAGAGCAGCGGCAGGATCAGCGCCGCCTCGACGGAGAGCGAGCCGCGGGCGTCCTGCGCGAAGGTGGCGAGGCGGGCACGGAGCAGTTTGGCGGTAGGCATCAGCATGGTTCAGCTCCCTGCGCCGGGTTCGTTGACGAAGGCCGAAGAGGAGACGATGGCGTAGTTTTCGCCATCAACCAGCGGCAGCCGCAGGCCGAGGCCGTTGGCGACGAACCAGGGCTTCATGATCGCGCAGGCGCGCACAATCATCATCTCGTTCTCGGTGCCGCCGTTGAAGGTGGTCACCGGCTGGATCGGCGCCGACTTGTCGTTGCAGGTGGCCTGCTTGGGCAGGGGCGTCCAGGTGCTCTTGGAGACCGGCTGAAGCTCGATCAGCATGGAGTTCATGCAATCGGGGATGATGCCGGCGCGGTTGCAGATGGCCTTTTTCAGCTCGTCATGTGTGGGCGGCTTCCAGTGGCCCAGGCGCAGATCGCGCACCGAGAGATCTACCGCGCGCTCCAGCATCACCTGACGGGTCATCAGCATGCCCATTTCGAAGCAGGACATGAAGATGATGATGAAGATCGGGAAGAGGATCACGAATTCTATCGTGGAGTTGCCCTCTTCACGTTTTCGGAAGCGCCGGAGGCGGGTGGCAAGGTGCCACAGCCGCCCCCTCGGATATCCATCTGTCTGCATCTCGGGGCCCCCCATCAGTTGATCAGACGCAGCTGGTTGATTTGCCGGGCGATTGCCGAGAAGGCCTCGGAGATCTCGGTGCCTTCCACCCGGAAGAAGTGGGAGGGCGAGGAGGCGCAGCTGCGCATCACGCCGGCGGAGTGGTTGGTGACCTCGAAGCCGATGGTGAACACGGTAATCCCTGCGTCCTTGGCGGCGTCGCAGATGTTGTCGAGCATGTTGTCGGCCTGACCGGCGGAGTACTTGCGGTAGTAGTACTGCGAGCGGTTGCGCGAGTTCACGTATCGGTAGAGGTAGTACCACAGCGGATAGTTGTTCCAGTGGGCATACTCGGAGTTCGAGTTATAGGCCCAGTCCTGAATCCGGTAGGTATCCACGTTTTCGCCATCGGTCATCAGCACCACGACCTTGAGGGTCTCGTCGTCGTCGTAGTCGGCGGGACGGTCGATGAAGGCATCGTCCACCACGCCGGCGGCGCGCAGGTTGTTGACCACGGTGCGCATCGAGGGATCGAGCAGCGCGGTGCCCCACTTCATGCCGATGTGGATCGCGGTGTTGGCGCGGGCACGGTAGTCGTCGATGGTGCCCTTCAACTCGCTGGTGTCTTTGCTGAGCGGCACGATGCGCTCGAAGTCCTGCATCGGGCAGCCGGGGTTGCGGATCGGGCGGTAGTTCTGGCTGGACCACTCGAAGTGCTGCATCTGGCGATAGTACTTGGTCATCGAGATCGTCGATGTGCTGAAGTCGTCGTAGTCGAAATCGATGCAGTGCGAGTAGCTGTGACGCCCGTAGGAGGATTTGCGCAGCTGGTTGAAGATATTGGGGCCAGCGTTGACCTGCGCGGTGTAGGGCACGAGGCTCAGGGAGATCTGGCCTTCGGCGTCGTCCACCACAACGGAATCCACGAAGTCTTTCGCGGCGACGCGGAGGTTCTGGATCTTGTTGTTGGAGCCCATTGAGCCGGAGATATCGAGCACGAGGCTGATTTCGACGTTCGAGACCCGCTCTTCGGCGGTGCCGGTGGCGGGGGCGGTGAATGTGGGGATGCCGACCATGCTGAGCAGCAGGGTCTTGATCTCGGCTTCGGTGGAGGCCTTCACATTGCGATAGTTCAGCCCCTCATCGACGGTCACATCGACGTTGAAACTGCCGAGGCCGGCCCGCTCGAAGTAATCGGCGACCACCGCGGAAGGCTCCAGGGTCTGGTCCATGTCGGCGGCGGCGAGCACGGCCCTGTCTAGCGTGTTCTGGAGCCGGGTGCGTGTCATCTCGTAGCGCATGACATCAACCGCGATTCCGACGGCGAGCATCATGCAGGCGAGGAGGAACAGGGAGAAGACGATCAGGCTTCCCTCGTTCTCTTCCGCAAAGCGTGCGAGACGCCCACGGGCCCCCGTGTTCGCCTTGGTGTTGTCCGCCCCCACGGTGTTCAGATTTTCCATCTGTGCCATCCCGGCTGGTCCTTTGCGTGTTCCGCAGATCCAGCGCCGATCCGGGCGTCATACCCATCACTAGACGCAAGTCGCGCCTTGGCATTTGCCGGTAGGAGGGTGTCGAAAATTGGGCGAAAGCCCGTCCAAATCCGGGTAATCCGGTAGATAGGGAGGTCTCTGAAGGCAGGTTGGAGGCAGTTCGCCCGGGGCGCGGGCCCCCCAGCCCGGCGCCCCGGACCCCGCTCACCTGGCCCGTGCGGGCCATCGGTGGCAGGTGGGCTGCGGCCCCCGCGCGGGCCGGTGAAACGACTGCTGCGGGCTGTTCGTGCTTTGCCATGACGGGCATCAGCTGGACGGGCTGGCCGAGGTGCGCGATCAGTTCGTCAGGCGCAGGGCGCTGATGTTGCGGGCGATGGCATCGAAGGCATCGGAGATTTCGGTGCCCTGCACGTCGAAGTAGTGGCCCGGCGTGGAGGCGCAGTTGCGCATCACGTTGCCGCTGTGGGTGCTGACCTCGAAGCCGATGGTGTAGATGACGATGTCCTTGCTCTTGGCCGCGTCGCAGATGTTGCCCAGCATCGTGTCGGCGTAGGAGGAGGTGTAGAGCGTTTCGACGTAGTTGCCCCAGTAGGTGCCGGTCGCGTTGGCGTAGGCGGTCACGGAGTACTGCTGCCAGCGTTCGATCTCGTCGGTGGAGTTGTAGTACTGGGGCTTCAGGCGGACGGTGTTGACGTTTTCACCGTCGGTCATGAGCACCACGATCTTCTGGGTGTTCGGGCGCGTGTAGGAGAAGGGGCGGTTGGCAAAGGCGGTGTCGACCTGCCCTTGCGCGGCAAGGTTCTGGATGACCGGCTGCATCGAGGGGTCCACCAGCGCGACGCCCCATTTCATTCCGAGGTGGATCGCGGTGTTGGCACGGGCCTGGAACTGGTTGATCTGCGACTTCAGCGCGGCGCGGTTCTGGCTCATCGCGGTGACGCGCTCGTAGGGCTGCTGCACACAGCCCGGGTTGTCGATCGGGGTGGTTGCAGAGCTGTAGTACTGAAAGTGCTGCATGTGGGCGTAGGGCGTGGCGGGCGAGACGGCGGTGCTGTTGAAGTCGCTCGCGGAGAAATCCACGCAGTGGGAGTAGTCGTGCTGGAGCGGGACATTGAGCTGCGCGATCATCTCGGGGCCGATGTTCACCTGGGCCGAGTAGGGCACGAGGTTCATCGAGACGGAGCCGGGCTGGTTGGGATCGAGCACGGTATCAACGAAATTGTTGGCGGCGGTCTTGAGGTTGGGCAGCTTGTTGTTGCGGCCCATCGAGCCGGTGATGTCGAGCACGAGGCTGACTTCGACATCGGTGTACCCGGCCGAGGCGGTGCCGGCAGAGGTGGCCTCCATCTTGTCGATGCCGATCATGCCGAGGAAGAACATCGGCGTCTTGGTGTTGGTGCGGGCCGAGACCGTCTTGTAGTTGACGCCCTGGCTGACGGTGATGCCTTCGAGGTTCTGCGACAGGCCGGCGCGGTCGAAATAGTCCTGAACCACGACGTAGGGGTCGAGATCCTGCTCCATCGCGGCGGCGGCGAGCACGGCGGCGTCGGCGGTGTTTTGCAGGCGGGTGCGGGCCATCTCGGTGCGCATCACGTCGATGCCGATACCGACGGCGAGCATCATGCAGACGAAGAGAAAGAGCGAGAAGATGATGAGTCCGCCTTCCTCATCACGGCGGAAGCGGGCGAAGGCGGAAACGATCTGGTTCTTTGTCATGGCTTGCATCACCGAAACTCGGGCCCCCACCCGGCTCTTGATTCAATATTGCCGTAATTCGGTCATGATTTGTTAGGGAAAATGACAAGGGGCCCGAAAATCTCCAATTTCGGCCCCAATTCGGGCAATTCCGCCATTATTGGGTGCGAATTTCCCGCGTTGGAGGAAACAATAGGATCAACGTGGCAGATTGTTGATTTTGATTGTGACGAAGCTGCGAATCGACCCGGTAGCCAGCACGGGCGCGCGGCGTGGCGTGGCTGAGGCGGAGGCCAGAACGGAAAACCGCGCACCCCGGGAAGGGCACGCGGCTTCTGCTGCACTAAGGTGAGCCGGGCAGAAGCGCCCGGCGCGCGATCAGTTCGTCAGGCGCAGGGCGCTGATGTTGCGGGCGATGGCATCGAAGGCATCGGAAATCTCGGTGCCCTGCACGTCGAAGTAGTGGCCCGGTGTGGAGGCGCAGTTACGCATCACGTTGGCGCTGTGCGGGGTGACCTCGAAGCCCACGGTGTAGACGATGATGCCCAGGGCCTTGGCGGCGTCGCAGATGTTATCGAGCATGCTGTCGGCCTTGGCGGCGCTGTAGCGGGTGTCGATGTAGGAGCGCCAGCTCTGGCCACGGGCGGAGGCGTGGGCGTAGACGGATTCGAGGTTCCACAGGTCGGCGTCGGCCTGGTCCTTGTAGAAGCGCGGCTTGAGGCGGACGGTATCGACGTTTTCGCCGTCGGTCATCAGCACGACCACCTTGGTGGTGTTGGAGCGCCCGTAGGAATAGGGGCGATCTGCGAACTTGGGGTCGGCCTTGCCCCGCGCGGCGAGGTTTTGCATCACCGGCTGCATCGAGGGGTCGAGCAGCGCCACGCCCCACTTCATGCCAAGGTGGATGGCAGTGTTGGCGCGGGGCTGGAACTGGGCGATCTGGGCCTTGAGGGCCGTGTTGTTCTCGGTCAGCGGAGTGACCTGCTCGTAGCTCTGCTGCACGCAGCCCGGATTGTCGATCGGGCTGGTGGCCGAAGGATAATACTGGAAGTGCTGCATGTGCTTGTAGGGCTTGGAGCGGGACACGCCTGCGCTTCTGAAGTCGTTTTCATCGAAGTCGACACAGCTGGTGAAGTCGTGGTCGCGGGGCACGTTCAGCTGGGCCATCATGTCGGTGCCGATGTTCACCTGCGCCGAGTAGGGCACGAGGCTGAGCGAGACGGAACCGGGCTGCGAGGGATCGAGCACGGTATCGACGAAATCGCTCGCGGCGGCCTTGAGGTTGGGCAGCTTGTTGTTGGAGCCCATGGAACCGGTGATGTCGAGCACGAGGCTGACCTCGACGTCGGTGTAGCCGGCGGCGGCGGTGCCTTCGGACTTGGCCTCCATCTTGTCGATCCCGACCATGCCGAGGAAGAACATCGGCAGCTTGGTGTTGGTGCGGGCCGAGACCGTCTTGTAGTTGACGCCCTGGCTGATGGAGACACCCTCGAGGTTGTCGGCGAGGCCGGCCTTTTCGAAGTAATCCTCCACCACCCTCTGCGGATCGAGATCCTGCTCCATCGCGGCGGCGGCGAGCACGGCGGCGTCGGCGGTGTTTTGCAGGCGGGTGCGGGCCATCTCGGTGCGCATCACGTCGATGGAAAGACCGACGGCCAGCATCATGCAGGCGAAGAGAAAGAGTGAGAAGATGATGAGGCCGCCCTCTTCATCACGCGCGAATGCGGCAAGGCGACTGCTGCGCGCGGCGGGGGCTTCAAAAAAGGCTTTCACGGTTCGGGCACCAGAATAAATCGGGGCCCCACCCAGGTTTCGTTAAGTTATTGGCACATTCGCGCCTCATTTGAATAGGGTTTTTGGCAATCCTGGTTAAAACCCCTGTTTCTAGAGGGGTGCCGGTCAAATCGGCCCCGGTTTCGTCAGATTGTTCGCGTGAACAGGAAACAGTCTGGCATGAAGCGCCGCACTGTTGGCGCCTTTCTGCTTAATGACCTCGAATCAAACCCGTTCCATTGGGGACAATTCGACTAAAAGGCCACATTTCTCTGCGTTGCGGCATGGCCCAACGGGGAGAATTGCGGCGGGGTGGAGGCGGGCGGTGCGCAGGCGTCATGAAGTTTTTGTGTGGCATCGCCGGCACTGGCGGTTAGCATCGGGGCGAGTCCGGGGACAGAACGCCACCCGGAACGAAGAACAGGGAGGAGAGCGTTATGGCGCCCAAGAACGAACCAACATTCCGCCAGTCCGTGGACATGATGTTCAACCGCGCCGTGGCGCTGATGGACCTGCCGCCGGGCCTGGAAGAGAAGATCCGGGTGTGCAACGCGACCTACACCGTGCGCTTCGGGGTGCGGCTCAGGGGCAAGATCGAGACCTTCACGGGCTACCGCTCGGTGCACTCGGAGCACATGGAGCCGGTGAAGGGCGGCATCCGCTTTGCCCTCAGCGTGAACCAGGATGAGGTGGAGGCGCTTGCCGCGCTGATGACCTACAAATGCGCCCTCGTGGAGGCGCCTTTCGGCGGCTCGAAGGGCGGCTTGTGCATTAACCCGCGCGACTACGACGAGGAGGAGCTGGAGCGGATTACCCGGCGCTTTTCCTACGAGCTCATCAAGCGCGACCTGATCAACCCGGCGCAGAACGTGCCGGCCCCCGACATGGGCACAGGCGAGCGCGAGATGGCGTGGATGGCCGACCAGTACAAGCGGATGAACACCACCGACATCAACGGTGCGGCTTGCGTGACGGGCAAACCGATCAACGCCGGCGGTATCCAGGGCCGGGTGGAGGCCACCGGGCGGGGCGTGCAATTTGCGCTGCGCGAGTTCTTCCGTCACCCCGAGGCGGTGAAGGCTGCCGGGCTTGAAGGCAAACTCGATGGAAAGCGGGTGATCGTGCAGGGCCTCGGCAACGTGGGCTTTCACGCAGCGATGTTCCTGCAGAAGGAAGACGGCTGCAAGATCACCGGGATCATCGAGCATGACGGAGCGCTGTTTGCGGAGAACGGGCTGGACGTGGAGGCGGTGCGCGCGTGGATCGTGAAGCATGGGGGCGTCAGCGGCTATCCAGATGCGCGCCACACCAGCGAAGGTGCCAAGGTGCTGGAGGAGGACTGCGACATTCTCATACCGGCGGCCATGGAAGGGGTCATCAACCTCGAAAACGCCGCGCGGGTGAAGGCGCCGCTCATCATCGAGGCCGCCAACGGCCCGGTGACGGCGGGGGCTGACGAGATCCTGCGGGAGAAGGGCTGCGTCATCATCCCTGATATGTATGCCAACGCGGGCGGTGTGACGGTGTCTTACTTCGAGTGGGTGAAGAACCTCAGCCACATCCGTTTTGGCCGGATGCAGCGGCGCCAGGAGGAGGCGCGCCACCAGCTCATCATCGACGAGCTGGAGCGGCTGGACCGCCATTTGGGCGATGCCTGGTCGATGACGCCGCATTTCAAGGAGAAATATCTGCGCGGGGCCGATGAACTGGAGCTTGTGCGCTCGGGCCTCGATGACACGATGCGGATTGCCTATCAGTCGATGCACGAGGTCTGGCAGGAGCGCGAGAACGTGACCGACCTGCGCACGGCGGCCTATCTGTGCTCGATCCAGAAGGTGGCGGCGAGCTACAAGGCGAAGGGGCTTTAAGGCCAGGTGCGGGCAGGGCGGCTGAGGCGGCGCGGGTGATCCGTCCGGAATAGCAGCCGCGGGCGGCGTTATGGGCGTGGATCTCGGTGATCTGCGGGTTCTCGAAGATGCGGGTAATGGCCTCGGCGATGGCGTCGCCGGTGGCGAGTTCGGCGTCCAGCATCATGCCGTCGGCATCGTAGCCCCGAAGCGAAAGCTGGCGGCGGCTCATCACCTCGGGGACAGTGCCGGTGGCGTCATAGGCGGTTTCGGCACCTTCGCGCACGAAGATGGCATGGCTGGCCCGGTAGGGCGAGGGTTTGGCCATGCAGGTGTGGTTGAGCAACAGCACGGTTTCGCCAGGCGGCACGTCCTCCATGGTGATCCGGTCGGGGAAGCCGGGGTGGGCGTCGACCGTCATTCGGATAGCACCGTGGCGGGCCAGTTCGGCCTCGGGAAGGCCGTAGAGGGGGCGGAAGGGGGCCGGGTCGAGCCCGGTGATGCGGAAGGTCATGTGCGGGACTCCTTGGGTGTCTGGAGCCGGTTGTGCCCTGTGGGGGCGTGGCGGGCGACCCGGAAGCTGCGGCTTCAGGCGGAGCGGGCTGCGAGGGCTTTGACGCTGTGGGAAAGCTCCGCCCAGGCCGTCTTGGCCATGGAGCGGAAGGTGTAGAGGCGAAAGCCCTCGGCGGTGCGCAGGAGCGCCAGCGGCATATGGCCCAGCAGGCTGCGCTTGGTGGCCCCCTCGGCCATGGTGGCGGTGTCGAGCGGGACGAGGCGGGCGAGGGCCTCGGCGGCGGCGGGGCCTTTCAATTCGAAGCCCGCCCAGGCGTCGGACTGGTCGATGAGGGCGGCGTTCTGGACCTTGGCGGCGGTGGACCCGATGAGCATGGCCTGCCCGGCGCCCCACCAGCAGAGGCGGACCTTGCCCTTCTCGGTGCTTTCGCCGGGGGCGGGGAAGGCCATGCCGGCGATGCGC
>NZ_QTNQ01000114.1 GCF_018424695.1 Vannielia litorea | reverse complement strand
GTGCCGATGTGGATGAAGCCCGCGACGGTTTCATGCAGTGCAAGGCCGAGGCCCTGGGTGATGAACTCGCGGTCATGGCTGCCCCAGCCCGAGAGCCAGTTGGCGCCCCAGCCGGAGGCCAGCGCGGCGTTGAGCAGGGCGAGGCAGACGGCCCCGGCGGAATAGAGCTGCTCGACCATCGGGATCTTGTCGCTTTGCACCGGCGAGGAGACCACCGCCACGGCGAGGCCGGGCTGCTTGAGCTGGGCCTGAAACTTCTCGATCTTCTCGGGCTCGATCTCCAGCGCCGCGCCGCGCTCCCCCGCCAGCGTGGCCAGCCGCTCCAGCGCAGCGCCTTCCAGCACGATGAAGCGCCAGGGCTCCAGCTTGCCGTGATCGGGGGTGCGGGCGGCGGCTTGAAGGATTGGCCCCAGCTCTTCGCGGGTGGGCACCGGGGTGGTCAGCGTCTTGGCCGGGCGCGAGCGGCGGGTGAGGAGGAAGTCGAGGGCGGCGGGGTTTTTCTCGGGCATGGGCACTCCTTGGCGGTTGGCCCTTATGTCGGGTGTTTTGCGCCGGGGTTCAATGGCTTCACTCCCACCACGAGTCGATGGCGGCAATGTCGTCATCCGACCAGCCGAAGTGGTGGGCGAATTCGTGCACCGTGACGTGGGCGATCAGCTCTTCGAGCGACTGGCCGGGCCTGTCGCGCCATTCGGCGAGGATGGGTTGGCGGAAGAGCCAGACGGTATCGGGGAAGGGATCGGGGTAGCTGGCGGATTTTTCGGGCAGCGGGGTGCCTTCGTAGAGACCGGTCAGCTCGCGCGGGTCCGTCATGCCGAAATCGGCCATGATCTCGGGCGTCGGCCATTCGGCGATGCGGATCACCACCGCGCGGGCGGCGGGGCGCAGCGCGGGGGGCATGGCCTCGACGGTGTCATGGGCGATGCGGAGGAAGTGGGCGTCGTCGCGGGACATGGTTGGGACGTGGGGTGTGGGCCGCCCCGGGGCCAGGGCCGGGGCGGCGCAAGTCACTCAGGCGGCGGTGACGCGCCAGATCACGTCGCCCACGTCATCGGCCATCAGCAGCGATTTGCCATCCGCGCCGAGGCAGACGCCGACGGGGCGGCCGTAGGCGAGTTTCTCGTCTTCGGAGAGGAAGCCGGAGAGGATGTCGCGCGGCGGCTCGGTTTCGCTGGGCTTGCCGTTTTCGAAGGGGACGAAGAGCAGCTTGTAGCCCGAGAGCTTGGAGCGGTTCCAGGAGCCGTGCTGGCCGATGACCATGCCTTCACCGAAGCCGGGCAGGGTGCCTTCGGGCATCCAGCAGAGGCCGAGCGAGGCGGTGTGGCCGCCGAGCGCGTAGTCGGGCTTGATCGAACCGGCGACGGCGGCAGGGTCTTGCGGCACGCGGTCGTCGACGATGCGATCCCAGTAGGAGTAGGGCCAGCCGTAGAAGCCGCCCTCGTCCACGGTGGTGAGGTAGTCGGGCGGGGTTTCGTCGCCCAGGCCGTCACGCTCGTTCACCACGGTCCAAAGAGCGCCGGTGGAGGGCTCGAAGGCGGTGCCCACGGCGTTGCGCAGTCCGGAGGCGAAGATGCGAGCCTCTTCGGTCGCCACGTCCAACTCCCAGATAGCGGCGCGGCCCTCTTCGACCTCCATGCCGTCGTCGGCGATGTTGGTGAGCGAGCCGACGCCCGCGTAGATCTTGGTTTGGTCGGGCGAGACGATAAGGCTGCGGGTCCAATGGCCGCCGGGCTTGAACTCCACCAGCTTGCGGGCGGCGCTTTCATCGAGCCGGGTGATGCCGGGCGGGAAGGGGAAGGCGACGATGCCATCGGTGTTGCCGAGGTAGAAGGTTTCGCCCACCACGGCCATGCCGAAGGGCTGGCTCTGGTTCTCGACGAAGATCTCGCGGTGCTCGGCCACCCCGTCGCCATCGGCGTCGCGCCAGAGGGTGACGCGGTTGGCGCTGTTGCCCATCGCCTTGATCGCCTTCATCGTGGCATGGGCTGCGCGGTCCATGAAGGATTGGGGCGGGGTCTCGATCTGGCTGGCTTCGGCCACCAGCACGTCGCCCGTGGGCAGCACCTCGATCCAGCGCGGATGATCGAGCCCTTCGGCGAAGGCGTTGACCTTGAGGCCGGGGGCGCAGGTGGGCAGGCGGCCATCCTTCCAGCCTTCGGCGGCGGGCATCTTGAGGGTCATGATGCCCTGCTTCTTCGCCTCCGGAATCTCCGGGCTGCCGCCCATCGCCTGGGTCGTGGGCGCGCCGATGCGGCGCACCAGCGCCACCGTGCCGCCGACGAGGGCCGTTGCCTTTGCGATGATATTCATGGTCTCTCCTTCGCGCCTTTTGCCCGAGTGGTAGCGCTAAACGCGGGGCGGCAACAGCCCTGGCGGGTGGTGCCCGGGTTGATTTGCCGGAGCTTTCGCGGATAGCCTCTTTCTGACGCGTCCGCCGCATTTCGGTGTCTGTGACCGCCCCTGCGGCGCATCAGGCCATCCGGGCGGTGAGATCATCTCGAGAAACCGAAAGACAGGTTCACATGACCCGAAAGAGCACGGTCTACGCCTTTATCCCTGCCCGGTCGGGCTCGGTCGGCTTGCCGCACAAGAATATCATGCGCATCAACGGGCATCCGTTGCTGGCCTATGGCGTCGCCTTCGGCAAGGCGCTCGGTATCGATCGGGTGATCCTTTCGACCGACTCTGAAGAGTATGCCGAGATCGGTCGGTATTATGGCGCCGAGTGCCCTTATCTGAGAGGCGCTGAGGCGAGCTCTGGGACGGCGATGGAAGAAGATATTCTCGCCGACATGGAGGCCAACCTGCCACGTTTCGGAATCGAGATGCCCGACATCTGGCTGCGGTTGAAGCCCACCAACCCGTTCCGAAGTGTGGAAGACGTGCGGCGCGCCATCGAAACGCTTGAAGAGAGACCTGAGGTGGATTCGGTGCGCCACGTCAACGCGTCCGAAACGCGGCTTTGCACGATCAACGATGACGGTTTTCTGGAGCCGCTACTGGAGGGGTGGCCGGAAGATCGCTCGGTCATTCGGCGCACGGAGTTTCCGACGGCATATCAGGTGTTCAACCTTGATGTTCTGCGCCATGAAAACCTGGCCAAGTATGGCTCGGCCTATATGGGCAAGCGCGCGCTGCCGATCATCGGGGAGGCGATCACCGGGATCGACATCAACAACAAGGATGATTTCGACGTGGTGAAGGCGTTGATAGAGATGCAGCCGCGGCCCGAGGTCGTCGCCCGGCACCTCGTGGAGCCCGAACAGCCCGCCTATCCGGGCTGATCCGAGGGCCAGAGCGGCAGGCCGGTGTCGTCTGCAAGGGCGCGGTCGGTGGGGAAGACCGGGGCGCACAGTTGGTGGAGCCGGGCGAATATCTGCTGGTCTGCATCGACGTGGATGCGCTTGTAGTCCATCGAGGTGTAGGAGGCCCCGCCAGACCGGAAAGAGACTCCCGCCACGGCGACGCGGGTCGCGCCGGCGGCCAGTGCAAACAAGATCGCGCGAAGCCCCATCGAAGGCTCGTAGGTGCGGTGCAGCAAGATGCGGCCCGGATTGAGGACGCTGTTGTAGATCGTGCTGATGTCGAGCCGGTGCAGAATGGTCAGCTCGTCATAGGTGTAGCCGATCTCGGAGAGCAGTCTGAGCTGTACTGCGCAGCCAGGGTCAGCGCGGCGCGGGAAGAGGACGAGGTGGCCGGTTCTGCGGCCCGCGAGACGTTTCAGCTTGTCGGCACTGGTGGCCTGACCGTCTCCCATCGTTGATCGCATGCAGGTGATGTGGGGGGCCTCCACGCCCAGAGGTTCGAGCGAAAGTTGCGCCGCGTTTGCGGTGACGATGGTGCGCCCTTCGAGAAACTTGGCTGGCACGACGGGGTCCGGTGCCGAGGCAAAGGCCAGCACATCACCGTGCATCGAGGGAAGCTGGGGCTTGCCGCGCAGGGCAGCGCGAATGCTTCGACCGAAATTTATCACTGACCCGGTTTCTCTGGCTTGAGTTTGAAGCGGTTTACCCGAGGTCGCTCAGAGCTGCCAGAGCGCCGGCCTGCGAATACCCGGACGCGCCGGCGACTGATGCCGCCTTGCCTTACCCCTCTGCCGATTGGTAAAGAAACCTGACCACCCCGGGGAGCCAGCATCATGACCGTCATCACCTGCATCGACGACCTCAAGCGCATCCACAAGCGGCGCGCGCCGAAGATGTTTTACGACTACTGCGAAAGCGGGAGCTGGACGGAGCAGACCTTTCGGGAGAACGTGAGCGATTTCGACAAGATCCGGCTGCGCCAGCGGGTGGCCGTGGATATGTCGGGGCGCTCCACTGCGAGCGAGATGATCGGGCGGGAGGTGGCGCTGCCCACCGCGCTGGCACCGGTGGGCATTTGCGGGATGCAGCATGCCGATGGGGAGATCCTGGCGGCCAAGGCGGCGGAGAAGTTCGGGGTGCCGTTCACCCTCTCCACAATGTCGATCTGCTCGATCGAGGATGTGGCCGAGAACACCTCCGCGCCCTTCTGGTTTCAGCTCTACACCCAGAAAGACACCGATTTCACCGACAACCTCGTGCGCCGGGCCAAGGAGGCCAAGTGCGAGGCGCTGGTGATCACGCTCGACCTTCAGATCCTCGGCCAGCGCCACAAGGATCTGAAGAACGGTCTCACCGCCCCGCCCAAGCTGTCGGTGCCGGTCATGCTGGACCTCGCCACCAAGTGGCGCTGGGGCCTGCAGATGCTGCAAACCCAGCGCCGCGAGTTCCGCAACATCGTCGGCCATGCCAAGGGCGTGGAGAACACCCGGAGCCTGCACGACTGGACCGCTGCGAACTTCGACCAGACGCTGGATTGGGACAAGGTGAAGCGCCTGATGGACCAATGGGGCGGCAAGGTGATTTTGAAGGGCATTCTCGACGGCGATGACGCCGAGGAGGCCGCGAAGCTTGGGGCCGATGCGATTGTGGTGAGCAATCACGGCGGGCGGCAGCTGGACGGCGCGCTCAGCAGCATCCGGATGCTGCCGGAGATCGTGGAGCGGGTGGGCTCGAAAACCGAGGTCTGGCTCGATAGCGGCATTCGCTCGGGTCAGGACATTCTGAAGGCGGTCGCACTTGGAGCGAAGGGCACCATGATCGGGCGCTCTTACGTGTATGGCCTCGGGGCGATGGGGCAGGCGGGTGTGGAGAAGGCGCTGGAGGTGCTTCAGAAGGAGATGGATATTTCCATGGCACTCTGTGGCAAGCAGAACCCCGGCCAGTTCGGGCGCGACATGCTGCTGGTGCCCGAGGACTTTGGCGGGCGGTGGCAGGCCTGAGCGCGGCGGCTCATCGGGCCTCGGCTGGCGCCTCCGTTTGATTGTCTTCGCTCTTCGCCGCTGAGGCGCGCAGCGGTATCAGCAGGAGCGGCGCCAGGGCCACGAGCAGGCCGACGGCCACAAAGGCCATGCGCAGCCCCGCCGCCTCGGAGATTGCCCCCAGCAGCGGCGGGCCGATGAAGAAGCCGGTGTAGCCGATCACCGCGGCGCGGCTGATGACCGCCGGGCGCAGATCGGGCGGCGAGAGGCGGCCCGCGAGAGCAAAGACCATTGGCGCGATGACCGACACACCCAGACCAAGAATGCCGAAGCCCGCGTAGGCCACCAGCGGCGTGGGGGCGAGCGCGGCGAGGAGCGCGCCCGCGGCGGTGACAAGCGCGGCCAGCGTGGTGAGCCTGGCTTCCGAGACATGGGCGGTGGCAAATTGCCCGGCCAGCCGCCCCGCGCACATGGTGAAGCCCAGCATCGCCGGGCCGATGGCGCCTTCTGCGGCGCCGCCGCCCAGGGTGCGCTCGATATGCAGCGCCGACCAGGCTTCGGTTGCCTGTTCGGCGAGGAAGGCCAGCAGGATGATGAGCCCGCCCCAGAGCGCGACCGGCGGCAAGGCGACGCGGGGCGGGGGGGCTTCGCCCTTCACCGGGGGCGGCAGCTCGCGTTGCAGCGCGATGGCCCCGAAGACGACTGCGAGCAGCCCCAATCCGGTGAAGGTGATCGCCGGGGCCGTTCCGCCGTCACGCAGCAGGCCAGCCAGCAGCGCCGAGGTGCCATAGGCCAGTGAGAATGTGGCGTGGTTGAGGTTCATCAGCGAGGCCCCGGTGCGGGCCTCGATGGCGGAGAGGCGGGCGTTCATCACCACGTCGAGCAGGCCCGCCGCGCCACCGGCCAACACCATTGCAGCGGCAAAGGTCAGCACGCCACCTGCCCACATCGGGGCCTGGAACATCACGCCGAGCAGCAGGCAGCCCAGCGCCATCGCGGCGCGCCCGAAGCGGGCATCAGCCCGGGGCGCAAGCCACATTGCCGAGATCGAGCCGATGGCCGCCCCCAGCAGCACCAGCCCCCAGGTGCCGTCATCGGCGCCGATCCCCGCCTTGAGCTGCGGCGTATAGGCAGCGAAGGCCCCCCAGAAGATGCCCACAGTTGCGAAGGGCGGCAGGGTGCGGCGGGAGAGGCGGATGGCGTGGGTGAGCGACATGGCCGCCATCGGAATCACGGGTTTGGGGCCAAAGCAACTTCCAAATTCAATTGAAACGCCCGTCAGTCCCGCCGGGAAAGCCACCAGAGGATGAGGCCCGAGGCGGGGATCGCCAGCAGCGCGGCGGCCAGCTCGGGCGCGGGCAGGCGGAAGGCGGTGTAGAAGACGGCGGCGCAATCGAGCGAGGCGAGGAATAGGCCGAAGGCTGCGACGGTGGTGGCAACGCCCCAGATGCCCAGTTCCACCCGGCTGGGGCGGGTGAAGACCGCGCCAATGAGGCGCAGCACGCCGGGCAGGGCGAAGACGAGGAAGAAGGAGACCATCAGGTCATCCTCGCCGCCCGCGCTCATAAGTCGGTTGCAGTAGAAAGGGTCACCCTCGGAAGGGCCCGGCACGAATCCCTCGGCCCTGTCTGGCCACCACAGGCCGATCCATGTGATCCAGCCACAGCAGGCGAGGTACGCGAGGTTGAGCAGGGCGCGCATGGCGGAGTCGTAAACCGGGCGAAACCTGTGCAAAACCCCTTGCCAAACAGCCCTTCGGCCTCTAAGGGAGCGCCTTCACGCGGGCATACAGCCTTGGAGGATGCCCGCCCTAACCTATGGAGAATCAACATGGCTGGACAGATCCCTGATCTTCACGCCGAGGCCCGGACGGGGACAGGCAAGGGCGCCGCTCGTCAAGCACGCCGCGATGGCATGGTGCCCGGTATCGTTTACGGCGGCGGGGTCGACCCGCTGGCAATCAACCTTCCGTTCAACAAGCTGTTCACCCAGCTGAAGGCCGGTCGTTTCATGTCGACCCTGTTCAACATGAAGGTCGAAGGCCAGGAAGACGTGCGCGTGATCTGCCGGTCCGTCCAGCGCGACGTGGTGAAAGACCTGCCGACCCACGTGGATTTCATGCGGCTGAAGCGCACCTCGCGCGTCAACCTCTTCATCCCCGTCGAGTTCGAGAACGAAGACGCGGCCCCCGGCCTGAAGCAGGGCGGCGTGCTGAACGCGGTGCGCCCCGAAGTGGAGCTGGTGGTGACCGCCGGTGACATTCCCGAGAAGCTGGTGGTGGACCTGACCGGGCTGGACATCGGCGACACGGTGACGATTTCGAGCATCACCCTGCCCGAAGGCGCCAAGCCCACGATCGACCGTGACTTCGTGATCGCCAACATCTCCGCCCCGTCCGGCCTGCGGGCTGCCGACGACGAGGACGATGGCGAGGAAGTGGCCGCCGATGAGGTGCCCACCGCCGGCGAAGAAGAGGCCGCCGCCGAGGAGTGATCCTCGCGAGGCATGGAATTGGAAAGGGCGTCCTGCGGGGCGCCCTTTTTTTGTTCTGGGAGAGGGTTTGGGGCAAGAAACTCTTTCCCCAACGGTCGAAGGCCGAGGTGATTTGCGGGGAGGTTTCGATGGCTTCCGGGGGAGACGGACTTAGTATGATGGCAGGTCGGATCTGCGCACGGAACTACCGTGGGTGTCTGAACGCGAGCCGCTGCTCGACGTTGGACATTCTTCCCATACGGCCGCTCAGGGCACGCTCCGGAAAACCTAGCGGTTTGTCCTTCCATCATAGCATGCGAACGCCAGCTTGTTTCCATCTGGGTCACGAACATAAGCGACGTAGAACTTGTCGCCATATCGCTCCGGGCGAAACCCGGGGCGCCCTTCGTCCCGCCCGCCGCGTTTTAGCGCAGTTCGGTAGAGTGCATCGACCAAGGTTGCCGTTGGAAATCGAAACGTGGTCATTGCGCCGTTTCCAACGCTGGCTGGATTGCCGTCATAGGGATGGCAGGAGAAAAATCGGGGTACTGTCTCATCATCCGGGTCGCCCCAAGACGCAACTTGCTCATCTTGGTAACAAGGGGACAGCCCCATCATATCGAAAAGCGGATCGTAGAAATCCTTGGCGCGTTTCAGATCATTTGTTCCCACCATTGTGTAGCCAATCACTTTAGCCGCCCTTCTCTGCTTCCTTGCCGTAGCCGCCCAACAGTGTGTGGCGACCGATCTCCCAAAAGACCACGATCAGAAAGACCTCCATACAAGTTTGTACAGTCTACAGGAGACATTCGATCTACCTGCGGAATCTAGCAGTTTGGGCGCGATGCAGACCTTCGCTGTATACCGTATGGGCTCTCGCCCAAAGCAAGCCGTTCGCGTCCTCTCCCGAACCTCACCCCGCCAGCGTCACCACCACCGGCTTGCCGCGTGTCGCCACCACCGTATGCTCATATTGCACGCAGGGCGCGCGGGGGGTGGCGAGGAGGCTCCAGCCGTCACCGCCGTCTTCGGCCCAGAGGCCGCCGCGTGAGAGGAAGGGTTCGACCGTCAGCACAAGGCCATCGGTGATGGCGCGGCGGTCGCGGGTGGGCCAGGTGGGGATTTCCTCGGGGTATTCGTGGAGCGCGCGGCCGGTGCCGTGGCTGGCGAGGTTGCGGATGAGGGTGTAGCCGCGTTTGCTGGCGAACCGACCGATGGCGGAGCCGATGGCGCCGAGGGGCCGCCCAGCGCGGACCTGCGCCACGCCGATCTGGCAGGCCTTGCGGCCGTCGGTGCAGAGCCGGTTGAGCGAGGCGGGCACGGCACCGACGCGGAAGCTGGCGCCGGTGTCGGCAAAGAAGCCGTTCCTGGAGGCGGAGACGTCGATGTTGACCAGGGTGCCGGCGCGGATGACCTGCGCGCCGGGGATGCCGTGGGCGATGACCTCGCCCATGCTGATGCAGGTTGCGCCGGGAAAGCCGTAGGTGCGTTGCGGGGCGGAAACGGCGCCCTCACGCTCCAGAATCTCGGCGCCGATGGCGTCGAGCTCGGCGGTGGTCATCCCCGGCTCGAGGGCGCGGCCCATGGTGTGCAGGGTGTCGGCGACGATGCGGCCGATCTCGCGCAAGCCCTCGAGCTCGTCTTCATGGGTGATGGTCATGGGCGCTCCTTTGCCGCCAGCCTAGCGGGCTCTGGCGGGCAGCGGTAGGGTGGGGCGAGAGGGAGGCTTTGCCATGGCTGATGATGTCACACTCCACGGCTATCACTTCAGCGTCTACATGCGGGCGGCGCGGATGGCGCTGGCGTTGAAAGGCGTGCCTTATGCGGAGGTGGAGGTGAACCCGTTTGACGAGGCGGGGCGCGCCGGGCTGGTGGCGCTCAACCCGTTCGGGCGGGTGCCGGTGCTCGTGCATGGCGGCTTCACGCTTTACGAGACGGTGGCGATCACCGGCTACGTGGACAGGGCCTTTGACGGGCCTGCGCTGATGCCGGAAGGCGCGCAGGCGGCGGCGCGGCTGGCGCAGGTGATGGGGATCGTGGATGCCTATGGCTATGTGCCGATGGTGCGGCAGGTGTTCTCTCACGGGGTGTTCCGCCCCGCCGAGGGCCATCAGGGCAGCGCCGAGGTGGCGGCGGAGG
>NZ_QTNQ01000113.1 GCF_018424695.1 Vannielia litorea | reverse complement strand
GCCCCACGAGGCCCCCGCTTTCCTCGCCGCCCTTGCCAGCGGCGACACCCTCGAAGAGGCCACGCCCGACGGCTTCGACATCACCAGCACCCTCGCCGCCCTGATCGCGGGCGGCGCAATCACGGAGGTCCAGCCATGACCCGCCTTCTCAGCCTCTACGATGCCACCGCCCTCCGGCTCGAGGCCGCCGCACCATGGCTCATCCCCAGCCTCGCCCGCCTCGTCTTCGCCGGGGTGCTGCTGGTCTATTACCTCAACTCCGGCCTCTCGAAGTTTGGCGAAGGGGTGCTCGGCCTCTTCCGCCCCGACGCGGGGGCCTATGTCACCATCTTTCCCAAGGCGATGGAGGCCGCAAATTACGACGTGAGCCAGCTCACCGTCTTCCACTGGGCCGTCACCCTCGCGGGCACATGGGCCGAGGTGATCCTGCCGGTGCTGATCGTCATCGGGCTCTTCACCCGCCTCGCCTCGCTCGCGATGATCGGCTTCGTCTTCGTCCAGAGCGTGGTCGATGTCTACGGCCACGGCGTGACGGGCGATGACATCGGCGCATGGTTCGATGCCCCCTCGAATGCGCTCCTGCTCGACCAGCGTGCCTTCTGGGTCTTCGCGCTTGGCGTGCTGGTCCTGCGCGGCGCCGGTCCCGTCTCGGTCGACCGGGCCCTCACCGCCTTCCGTCCCGCCGCCGCGCCCGCGTAGGGTGGGCAATCTGCCCACCACCCGTCACGCCAGGACGGCCGCCTGCACCTCGGGGCCCCAACCCAGCCACACCTGCCCGTCCTTCTCCACCACGGGCCGCTTCATCAGCGTCGGGTGCGCGGCCAGAAGCGCCAGCGGCTCTTTGGCCTTCTCCGCCTCATCCAACCCCCGCCATGTGGTGGACTTCCGGTTCAGCAGCGCCTCCCCGAAGGCCGTCCAGAATTGCTCCAACTGCCCCTGCGTAAGCGGATTTTCGCGCACGTCAATCAGCGTGCCGCCGCTTGTTTTCACTGCTTTTCGGCAAGTATCGCAGGTTTTTAGCCCATAAATTTTCATCGCTTCCGCCTCTTTTTCGGCCACAGCCTGCAAGAATCCCCTCAGGCTCCTGCTTTGTCTTGCGTTTTTTACATCGCACCTCAATCCTTCAAAGCACGGAGACTTCACGACCGATACTGCCTCTGACGCGGACCGGAAGACTGAAGACCGGACTGCTATCGGCCCGCAGGACTGGGGCCGCGACTTGAGAGGGAGAAACGGAATGCCCACCGGCACCGTGAAATGGTTCAATACGACAAAAGGTTACGGGTTCATCGCGCCCGATGATGGCGGCAAGGACATCTTCGTCCACATCTCCGCCGTCGAGCGCGCAGGCCTCACCGGCCTCGCCGACAACCAGAAGATCAGCTACGAGATGATCCCCGGCCGGGATGGCCGCGAAAGTGCGGGCGACCTCAAGCTGCTCTGAACGGCAGCGACCGACAGCAGGGGAGCAATCCCCCGACCGATAAATGAAAAGGCCGCCGGGCCCGCCCGTCGGCCAATAGCTTGTTTCGCTCCTGGGCCGACCTCAGGCCACGCTCTCCGGCGCCACCGAAACCGCCTTCAGAACCGCAAAAACCTCCCGCCCCGGCGCCAGGTCAAGCGCCTCCGCCGAACGACGGGTGATCCGGGCCAGCACCACCTGCCCGCCCGCATCGAGCTTCGCAATCGCGCCGGGGCCGGTGCCCATGCGCAACTCCGTCACTCGCGCGGGCCAAACGTTCAAGGCCGAAACGCCTTGCGGCCGGTGCGTCGCCAACATCACGTCCGCTGCCTGGATATGGACCCGTAGCAAAGCGCCTTCCTTGTGCCTGACCGCCGGAAGATGCAGCCGCAGCCCGCCCGCATCCAGCTCGCTCAGCCCGTCTTTGTGGTGCGCCAGCACCCGCGCCTCCAGCACGGTGCCTGCCGCCCGCGGGCCCAGCGGCGTCACTTGCGGGTCACCCAGCACATCCGCCGCCGGCCCCTGCCGCACCACCTGCCCCGCGTCGATCGCCACCACCGTCGTCGCCAGCCGCGCCACCTCGGCAGGGCTGTGGGATACGTAGAGCACCGGCACGCCCATCTCGTCTCTGAGCCGCTCGAAATAAGGCAGGATCTCCGCCTTGCGCGCCTCGTCCAGCGCCGCCAGCGGCTCATCGGCGAGCAACATGCGCGGCCCCGCCATCAGCGCCCGGCCAATCGCCACCCGCTGCCGTTCCCCGCCCGAAAGCCCGCCCGGGCGGCGCGCCAGCAGCGGCCCGATGCCCAGCATCTCCACCACCCGCGCCTCCTCCGGCCCGGTCTTCGAAAACCAGCGACCATACGCCAAGTTCTGCGCCACGGTGAGATGCGGAAACAGCCGTGCATCCTGAAAGATGCAGCCCATCCGCCGCTTGTGGGCCGGCATGTTCACACCCGCGCGGCTGTCGAACAGCACCTCGCCCTCCACAGTGATCCGCCCTGCATCGGGCCGCGCCAGCCCCGCCACCGCGTTGATGATGCTCGTCTTTCCCGAGCCTGAGCGACCGTAGAGCACGGTAATTCCCGGCGGCGCGGCAAAGGCCAAATCGAGGGTGAATCCCCCCAGCTTCATCACCAGCGCCACGTCCAGCGTCATCGGCCCGCCACCCGCGCCGCCACCCGCCGCGAGAGCCATTCACTCAGCAGCAAGGCCCCCATCGCCACCACCAGCGCCACCACCACCAGCCGCCAGGCCGAGGCCTCCGCGCCGGGCACCTGCATGAAGTTGTGCACCGCCAGCGGCAGGGTTTGCGTCTCGCCCGGGATGTTCGAAACAAATGTAATCGTCGCGCCAAACTCCCCCATCGCCTTGGCAAAGGCCAGCACCCCGCCCGCGATCACGCCCGGCAGGATCAGCGGCAGCGTGACGGTGAGAAACACCCAAGGCCGCGAGGCCCCCAGCGTCGCGGCCGCCTGCTCCAGCTTCGGGTCCACCGCCTCGACCGAGAGCCGTATCGCCCTGACAAGCAACGGAAATCCCATGATCCCCGCCGCCAGCGCCGCGCCCGTCCAGCGGAAGGCGAAGACCACCCCAATCTCGGCCAGCGCCCCGCCCAGCCAGCCCCTAGTGCCAAAGGTCATCAGCAGCAGGTAGCCGGTCACCACCGGCGGCAGCACCAGCGGCAAATGCACCAGCCCGTTCACGATCTCCCGGCCCGGAAAGCGCCAGCGCGCCAGCGCCACGGCCACGAAGATGCCCGGCGGCAGCGCAAAGAGCGTGGCCCAGAAAGCCACCTTGAGCGAAAGCGCCACCGCCGCCCACTCCTGCGGGCCAAGCCAGCTCACTCCGTCACCAGCCCAAAGCCGTGCCGCGCGAAAATCTCTGCAGCTTCAGCGCCTTGCAGGAACTCCACCAAGGGCGCGCCCGCCTCTGTGAGCGCCGCTGCCGGGTAAAGGATCGGCGGGTGGCTATCCTCCGGGAACGCCGCCACCACCCGCACACGCGGCTCCGCCAGGGCATCCGTCGCGTAGACGATCCCAATCGGCGCCTCGCCCAGCGCCACCAGCGCCAGCGCCGCGCGCACGTTGTCGGCCTGCACCACGCGCGGGGCCACCGCCTCCCAGAGCGCCAGGCTCTCCAGCGCCGCCTTGCCATAGATCCCGGCGGGCACCGCCTCCACCAGCGCCATCGCCACCCGGTCCGCGCCCTTGAGTTGGTCAAGCCCAGCGCGCGGATCTTCGGCGGCAGAGATCAACACCATGGAATTGCTCAGAAAATCGACCCGCTCCAGCGCCACCCCCTCAGCCTCCAGCCAGTCCACCCACTCCGGGTTGGCCGAAATGAACACATCCGCCGGCGCCCCTGCCGCGATCTGCCGCGCCAGCGCCGAAGAGCCCGCATAGGAGATCCGCGCCTCTCCGCCCGTCTCCGCGCCCCAGGCCGCCACAACCTCGTCCAGCGCGCCCTTCAGCGAGGCAGCGGCAAACACCGTCACGCCCTCCGCCAGCGCGGGCAACGCGAGGAGCCAGAACAGCACGCCAAGGAAAATCCGTTTCATGGGCCAGACCTTAGCCGCAGCCCGTAGGGTGGGCAATCTGCCCACCATCCGCCTATCGTCGTAGCCACTCCCGCAGCACGCAGCGTGGCCCGTCCTCTCGCAGCACGGTTTCGCCGGCCAGGCGCCACTCCGCTTCATCAAAGGCAGGCATGAAGGCATCGGCCCCTTCCACCGCCACATCGACCTCGGTAATCAGCAGCCGGTCCGCCTCGGGCATGAAGGCCTTGAAAATTCCTTCCCCGCCAATGCCATAGACACGCCGATGCCCGGCGTCATAGGCATATTGGACCGCGTTCGGCGGGCGGTGAAAGCTGTGCACCCCGAGGTCCGTCCGCGACGACACCACGAGGTTCAGCCGGTCCGGCAGCGGCTTGAACGGCAGGCTCTCCCAGGTCTTGCGCCCCATGATCACCGCGCCCCCCAGCGTTTCACGCTTGAAGAACTTCAGGTCTTCCGGCGCCCGCCAGGGAATGTCGCCATCCTTCCCGATCGCGCCATTGCGATCCCGGGCAACAATCAACGACAGCATCAGACAGCCACCGGCGCCTTGATCGCGGGGGCCGGGTCATACCCCTCGATCACGAAATCCTCGAAGCGGAAGTCGAACAGGCTCTTCACATCCCGCGCCAGCCGCAGTGTCGGCGGCTCGCGCGGCTCGCGCGAAAGCTGCTCGCGCACCTGCTCCATATGGTTGGAGTAAATATGCGCGTCGCCAATCGAATGCACGAACTCCCCCGGCTCATAGCCCGTCACATGCGCCAGCATCACCGCCAGCAGGCTGTAGCTGGCAATGTTGAACGGCACGCCAAGGAACATATCCGCCGAGCGTTGGTAGAGCTGCAAATGCAGCTTGCCGCCCAACACCCGCACCTGCCAGAGCGTGTGGCAGGGCGGCAGCGCCATTTCATCCACCTCGCCGGGGTTCCACGCGCTGACGATCAGGCGGCGGCTGTCGGGCGTGGCCCTGATCCGCTCCACCAGCGTGGCAATCTGGTCCACCGAGCGCCGCTCATAAAGCCTCTGCCCGTTCGCCACGGCATCCGTGGGCACCAACTGCGGAAAGTCGCGCCACTGGCGGCCATAGACAGGCCCGAGATCGCCGTTTTCATCGGCCCACTCGTCCCAAATCCGCACCCCGTTTTCCTTGAGATAGCGGATGTTGGTGTCGCCCGAGAGAAACCACAGCAGCTCATGGATGATCGACTTCAGGTGCAGCTTCTTCGTCGTCACCAAAGGAAAGCTCCGGGACAGGTCATAGCGCGCCTGAAGCCCGAAGGCGCTCACGGTGCCGGTGCCGGTGCGGTCGCTCGATTGCTCGCCGCGTTCCAGCACCTCCCTCAAGGCATCAAGATATTGCTTCACCGATTCCCCCAGATTGCCGCCCCGCCTTCTACCACATCTCGCGCACCGCAGAAAAGCGGACCCCGGATGTGGTAATCGTTGCCCGAAGACGACGGATCGGCAACGGTCGCAGCTTTCGCGGGCACAGCCACTCACAAATCGTTGACTTCTGGGGCCATCGCGGGAAATCTACCCGCAAAATACGAGCAGATACAAAAAACATACGGGTCAATCATGCGTTCCAGCCTTCCCGCCATCGCCCTCCTCACGTCGCTTGCGGCCTGCTCTGGAGGAGATACGAACCCCGTCACCAACGGCCCCGCCGCAGGTGAGGAAACCGGCACCGACAGTGGCAGCCCGGCAGACGACAGCGCGGTGACCACCGGCACCACAACCACCCGTCTCCAGGGCGACGTGACAGGCATCACGCTGAACGCCGACAATACGCTGACCATCGACGATCTGCCGTTCGACGGCCCCGAAGGCACCGGCGACGAGCGCTACACCTACATGGGCCTCGCCGCGGTGGAAGCCACGGGCGCCCCCTTCCAGCAATATGAAAGCGGCGACGCGACGGCAGAAACCAACCAGCGGAAGTATTTCGCGGTCTATGGCGCCGGCGCCTACACCACCGCCTCCGCCGTGGGCACTGGCGACTACAACGGCTTCGGCTGGGGCGGCGCACAGTATACCCGCACCGGGGTTTCGGCCCCCGACATCGCGCGCGAGGGCGAGGCCGTCTACGAGGGCAACTACGCGGGCGTGCGCGTGTCCACCTTTGGCACCGGCTCGGGTGACGTGACCTTCACCACCGCCACCGCAACCATCGACGTCGACTTCCTCGACTTCGAAACCACCGGCGCGATCGAGGGCATCATCGGCACCCGCAACGTCTACGACACCGACGGAAACTTCCTCGGCACCCTGCCCGCCATCAGCCTCGCTACAGCCTCTGCCGATGACCAGGGCTTCATCTTCGACGGCACCGCCACCTCGCTCGACCGGACCGGCACAAATGCCGGCACCACCTTCGAGACCGGCAGCTGGGAAGGCGCCTTTGCTGGCCCCAACTCCGAAGAGATCGTGGGCCTCATCGTCATCCAGGGTCCGGCCCGTGAAGGTGCCGATACCGACAGCGGCTTCGACCCGAACGTGGTCGACACCTTCGACGCGCAGGAAACCGGCGTCTTCATCGCCACGGATCCGTAAGCCATGCGCCCGGCCCGCGGCCTCGGCCTTCTGTTCGGGCGCTCGCTTCTCGCGCTCCTGCTCCTGACGGCCCCGGCTGCGGCCCAGTCGCGCACGGTCACGCCTGAAGAAACCCGCCAGATCGCGGCGCAGGCCGTGCTGGCGGGTCAACCCGCCTATGCGCTCGACCTCGCCCGCGCCCTTCTGGCGCTCGACCCGGGCGATGTCGCCGCCGCCACCACCGCCAGTCGCGCCGCCCGCGCGCTCGGTCGCTATGACGAGGCCCAGGCCTACGCCAGCCAGGCCTGGCAGGCGGCGAACTCCGACAAGGAGCGCTACCACGCCTCCATCGCCATGGCACAGGCGCTGGCCTCGGATGAAAAGCGCACCCGTGCCCAGTTCTGGCTGCGCCGCGCAGCCGAGTTTGCGCCGACCGACGCCGCCCGCGCGGGCGCCGAGCGCGACTTCGCCTATGTGCGCGGGCGTAACCCGTGGCGCAGCTCGGTCACGCTCTCGCTCACGCCCTCCTCCAACATCAACAACGGCGCCGCGACTGACCGGATCGAGCTGGGCGGCCTCAGCTTCGCCCTCTCCGGCGATGCGCAGGCGCTCTCGGGCACCGAACTCTCCCTCGGCCTCTCGACCGAATACCGCATCCGCTCGGGCCGCCGCACCATCCTGCGCTTCGGCGGCAGCATCGAGGCCAGGCGCTACTGGCTCTCGGGCGAGGCACAGGATCAGGCCCCGCAGGCTGACGCCAGCGACTATGCCTACACCTCCGCCGAACTCTCCTTCGGCCTCACCCGCGCGCCAAAGCCCCGCCCGCGGGACGCAAAAGGCCCGCGCTTCGGCCTCTTCGACGCCGAAATCGCCATCGGCAAAAGCTGGTATGGCGGCGAAGAGCTGCTCACCTACACCCGCGCCCGTGCCGGCCAAACCTTCCGCCTCGCGCCCAAAACCTCGGGCTGGACGGCGCTGCTGGGCGAATGGCAGGACCGGATCGACAACCCCGACCGCTCACTTTCCTCCGCCGAGTTGCAACTGGGCGTGTCGCACCGCTTCGACGCGGGCCGCTTCACCCTCATCGCCTCGGCCAAGGAGGTCGAGTCCGACAGCGCGCTGGTGGCCCACTCCGCCCGCAAGCTCACCGCCGCCTTCCAGCTGGCCGAGCCCGTGTTTACCGCCGAAACCACCATCTCCGCCGCGCTCGAGCAGCGCGACTACGAAGGCTCCCTCTTCGGCGAAGACCGGCTGGATGACCGCGCAAAACTGGGCGTGACCTTCTTCTTCGCCGAAGCCGACTACTACGGCTTCGCCCCCGAAGTCGGCGTGAGCTGGGAGCGCAACGACAGCACCGTCGACCTCTACAGCACCGAGACCTTCGGCATCACCTTCGGGCTCAAATCCACCTTCTGATGGACCCCCGCATTCACATAGACGGGGGCACGCGCCGGCTCGAGCGCGGCATGGGCGACTGGGCCCGCCGCCGCCTGCCGGGCTGGCTGGCCGAGCTCGTGATGTTCACCCTCAAACAGGGCTGGGCCGCGCTCTTCGGCGGGCTGCTGCTGGTGGCCATCCTCGCCACCAAGGCCGTCTGGCAACCATCCTGGCCCATCGCCCGCTACGACTTTCTCGTCGTTTTCGCACTGGCCACGCAGGTGCTCTTCCTATGGGCGCGCCTTGAAACATGGGAAGAAGCCAAGGTCATCGCCCTCTTCCACCTCACCGGCACGGCGATGGAGTTCTTCAAGGTGCAGGCAGGCAGCTGGTCTTACCCCGAGGCGGGGTTTCTCAAGATCATGGGCGTGCCGATGTTCTCGGGCTTCATGTATGCCTCCATCGGCAGCTACATCGCCCGGGTGGCGCGGATCTTCGAGATGCGCTTCGCCCCCTACCCGCCGTTCTGGATGACGGTGGTGCTGGCCTGCGCGATCTACGTCAACTTCTTCGCCCACCACTTCCTGCCCGACATCCGGCTGGCCCTCTTCGCCGCCACCCTCCTGCTCTTCGCCCGCACCCGCGTCTGGTTCTACGTCGGCGCGCGCCCGCTCTGGATGCCGCTCCCGCTCACGGCCTTTTTGGTGGCCCTCATGGTCTGGGTGGCCGAGAATATCGGCACGGTAACCGGCACCTGGGCTTACCCGGGGCAGCATTGGACGCAGATGGTGAGCTTTTCAAAAATGGGGTCGTGGTATCTGCTGCTCTTCGTGGCCTTCGTCACCGTAACCCTCGTGATGCGCGACTTTCTCTATCGCACCCCCCAACGCCCGCCGCGCCGCCCGCTGCCACACGCCGATGAGGAGGCTGCCGCATGAGGCTCTTCGCGCTGCTCATCGCATTGGCCGGCCCCGTGGCTGCCGATCCGGGCACCGACCTGGCCACAGCGGCGGAGGAGCAGGTTGGAGTAACGGTGATCTACGATCCGGCCTATGTCGGGCTGGAGTTTCCCGGCGGCGATCTTCCCCGCGAGCGCGGTGTCTGCTCTGACGTGGTGATCCGCGCCCTGCGCGATGCCTGGGGGATCGACCTTCAGGCCGTGGTCAACGCCGACATGAAGGCGAATTTCTCCGCCTACCCGAAAATCTGGGGCCTCAAGACCACCGATCGCAACATCGACCACCGCCGCGTGCCCAACCTCGAAACTCTCTTCACCCGCGCCGGGGCCGCCCTGCCGCTCTCCTCCGACCTGGCAGCCTTTCACCCCGGCGACATCGTCAGCTTCCGCCTCACCGGCTCCAACCTGCCCCACATCGGCATCATCGCTGAGGGCATCGCGCCCGACGGCACCCCGCTGGTGACCCACAACATCGGCTCGGGCACGCGGACCGAGAACATGCTCTTCGACCACCCGATGCAAGGCCACTTCCGCCTCTCCGAGCCCGCCCGCGCCTGGCTGGCCGCCCGATGAGGAAGCGCCGCCCCCTGTCCATTTTCTTGCTGAAAATACTCATCAAAATCCCTGCGCTGATCGCCCTCGCGGCGCTGCCCGCCATCGCTCAGGACAGCTGCCGCCAGGCCCTCGCGCTCGGCCTCGACGTGTCGGGCTCGGTCGACTCCGAAGAGTATCGCCTCCAGCTGGACGGCCTCGCACAGGCGCTGTCGGACCCGGAGGTGGCCTCCGCGCTCCTGACCGGCACCCAGCGCCCTGTGGTGCTGGCGGTCTATGAATGGTCCGACGAAAGCTTCCAGCGCCTGCTCATCGACTGGATCGCCATCACCTCTCCAGCAACGCTCGAGAGCGTGGTGGGGCGCCTGCGCGACACGCCACGCCAGGCTGCGCCGCCGACCACGGCGATCGGTGCCGCCATGCTCTTCGGCGCCGCCCTCATCGCCCGGGCGCCCGCCTGCCCCAAGCGCACCATCGACCTGTCCGGCGATGGCAAGAACAACACCGGCCCCCGCCCGCAGGATGTGCGCGACACCCCGCCACTCGCCGGCATCGTGGTGAACGGGCTGACCATTGGCGACACGCTGGCAGACCACGGCGATGTGACGCTTGGAGAGCTGTCCGATTATTACAAGGCGCAGGTGATCCACGGTCCGGGCGCCTTCGTGATGACGGCCCGGAGTTTCGAAACCTATGCCGAGGCGATGGCCCGCAAGCTCCTCAAGGAGTTGCAAGGCGCCCCCATGACAGCCCTGCCC
>NZ_QTNQ01000112.1 GCF_018424695.1 Vannielia litorea | reverse complement strand
GCCCCCGGCCCCGGCCTCCAGCGCCCGAAGCGCGGCCATATTCGCCTGCACCTGCGGCGCCAGCGCCACCGTGGCGGCGATCGAGCGCTGAAACGCCTGCCCCTTCGCCTGGTGGCGCGCTCCGAAGTAAAAGCTCACGATGGCCCCCATCAGCCACCACAGCGGCTCGGGCACCAGCGCGATCCCCTGCATCCGCGCCGAAAACCAAAGCGGGTCTACCAGCGCGGAGACGAAGAGTGCGATGGTGCCCAGCGCCAGCGCGGGCCGCGGCAGGCGGTTGAGCCCGTCCATGAAACGGTCAAACCAGCCCTGCCGTGCAATCATGAACTCCCGGCCGAACTGTTCCAGCGCCGCGCCCTGATAGGCGGATGCGCGGGCCGAGGCGTTTTCGGCATTCTCGCGAAACACCTCCACCGTCTCGGCAATCGCATTGCGCCCGCCGCCGAAGAGCGCCGTGAGCAGCGTGTTGATCAGCCCCATTTGGCCACCCGCGCACGATGCTCGGCCTCCGTCAGGTGATACTTCGGGCTGATGAACTCCTCCGCCCGCGTGATCCACCCGCCCTTCCCGCCATCGCGGCGGCGGGCGTATTTGCGGCTCGAGGGGCGGCGGTCGGCGAGGCTGTAATAGTAATTGCGCCGGGCGATCCCGTAGGCATCCGCCAGATGCCCCGGCGCCTCCTCGAAGGCGGCGCGGGCGGCGGCCACGGTCTGCGGCCCGATGGCCCCATCGACGGCGCAGGGCTGGCCCATCCGTGCCAGCAGGCGTTGCAGGATCTTCACCGCGTTGCCGCCTGCGTTCACATACATGTCGAAGACGCTCGCATGCAGCACGGCGGGCAGCTCGGCGATGCGCGGGCGCTTGAAGTAATGCTCGATGAAGATGGCGCGGGCCTGTTCCGCACTCAGCCGCTTCACATCGCGGACGGTCGTGCGCCCGTCGCCATCAAGGTCCACCCCGAGGCGGCGGAGCGTGCCGATGGTCACCCCGTATTTGGTCGCCCCACCAGGGTCGTCGGGGTCGTTCACATAGCCGCCCTCGCGGGCCACGATCTCGCGGGCAATCTCGTCGACAGTGGGCATGGATGCCTCCAGGCGTTTCCTCGAACCGCCCGGGAGCATCCGGCAATTGATTTAAGATTTATGAAGTGCGGCGTGCGCTGCGCACCCACCAAGTACCGTCATCCTCGGGCCTGACCCGAGGACCTTGTGACGAGAGATCCTCGGGTCAAGCCCGAGGATGACGACGGATGGTGCCCCTACCCCGCCTTCTCCTCGGCCTGCGCCGCAAGGCTCTCGGCGCGCGCGGCCAGCTCGGCCATGAACTCTTCCACCTCGCGGGGCACCACCGGCACCTCCACGCGGGCAGGCTCCGGGCGCGGCATGGCCTTCATCTCCTCGATGAGCTTCTCCTGCTCAGCCAGCTTGGCCTCCGCGGCCTGGGCCTTCTCCTCGAAGGCCGCCGTGCGATCGGCCAGCATCAGCCCGGCCATCAGCAGCATTCGCGCCTCGGGCAACCGCCCGATCTGGCTGACCAGCGCGCTCGCCTCCCGGTCCAGCATCTCGGCGGCACCCTTCAGGTAGTGCTCCTCGCCCTCCTGGCAGGCCACCTGAAAGGTTCGGCCGCCAACGGTAATCTCCACCTCAGCCATCCGCGCTCTCCCCCACCAGCGGCTCCAGCGCCGCAATCACCGCATCCAGCTCTTCGCGGTCCTCGGCCTGCTTGGCCTTCAGCGCCGCCTCGGCCTCCTCCAGCTCGGCGATCCGCTCCTGCTGACGTGTCTTCAGCACCTTCATCGCGTCGATCCGCTCGCGCAACTGGCCGTTCGCCGTCTGCTCGGCCTCCAGCGCCTGCTTCAGCTGAAGCACCTGCGCCTCAAGCCCGCGCAGCGCCGCCTGATCCTCCTCGCTCGGGGCCGCAGGCCTGGCCTCATAGGCCGCCACCGCCGCACCGATCCTGTCCATCGCCGCGGTCAACCGCCGCTCCAGCGCCGAAATTTCAGTCATTCTGCCGTCCCCCGCAGCGTGCCCCGCCGCTCTTTTCTCTTGCCTCTCATCCAGGCCCGTGTCGCAGCCCGAATCGACGGGCGCGCAGAGCCTGTCCAAGTGTAACCAATGGTTGCAGCCTTTGCGCCCCCTTTCCTTCCAAGCACTTACCTCCCGGCCTTGATGCTGCCTTGAACTCGGCCCCCAGCCTGCTATCAGAGCGCATCTTTGCCGAACCGAGGGGATATTCCGTGGACATCGACGCGCTTCGCTCCGCCCATCCGGACCACTGGATGAAAGCCGCCTGCATCCGCACGCTCACGCTCGATGCGGTCGCCGCCGCAAACTCGGGCCACTCCGGCGCGCCGATGGGCATGGCCGATGTCGCCACCGTGCTCTTCGAGAAACACCTGAAGTTCGACGCCGCCGCGCCGAACTGGCCGGATCGGGATCGCTTCATCCTCTCCGCAGGCCATGGCTCCATGCTGGTCTACTCGCTGCTCTATCTCACTGGCGACGCCCAGATAACCCTCGAAGAAATCAAGAATTTCCGCCAGCTCGGCGCCCGCACCGCCGGCCACCCCGAGAACTTCCTCGCCGACGGGATCGAAACCACCACCGGCCCGCTCGGCCAGGGCATCGCCAATGCCGTGGGCTTCGCCATCGCTGAAGAAAGCCAGCGCGCCCACTGGGGCAAGAAGGTGGTCGATCACTACACCTACTGCATCGCCGGGGACGGCTGCCTGATGGAGGGCGTGAGCCAGGAGGCCATCGCGCTCGCCGGGCACCTCAAGCTCTCCCGCCTCATCGTGATGTGGGACAACAACGACATCACCATCGACGGCAAGGTTTCGCTCTCCGACAGCACCGACCAGGTCGAGCGGTTCAAGGCCTCCGGCTGGCACGTGATCCAGTGCGACGGCCATGACCCCGAGGCGATCGACGCGGCGCTCACCGAGGCGAAAGCCTCCGACAAGCCCAGCATGATCGCCTGCAAAACCCACATCGCCCTCGGCCACGCCGCGCAGGACACCTCCAAGGGCCACGGCGCGCTCACCGATCAGGAGCAGCTCGAAGCGGCGAAAAAGGCCTACGGCTGGTCCTCCCCCGCCTTCACCATCCCGGCTGAACTGAAGAAGGCCTGGGAAGAGATCGGCACGCGCGGCGCGCAGGACCGCAAGGATTGGGAGGTCCGCCTCGCCGCCCTCTCCGAGCGCAAACGCGCCGAGTGGGACCGCCAGCAAACCGGCGAAGCCCCCAAGAAGCTCTCCGCTGTCGTTCGCGCGCTGAAAAAGCAAATCTCCGACGAGCAGCCCAAGGTGGCCACCCGCAAGGCCTCCGAGATGGCGCTCGAGGTGATCAACCCGGTGATGGGCGAAACCATCGGCGGCTCCGCAGACCTCACCGGCTCCAACAACACCAAGACCGCCGACCTCGGCGTCTTTTCCGCCGAAGATCGCGAGGGCCGCTTCATCCACTACGGCATCCGCGAGCACGGCATGGCGGCGGCGATGAACGGCATGGCCCTGCACGGCGGCACGAAGCCCTACTCCGGCACCTTCATGTGCTTCACCGATTACGCCCGCCCCTCCATGCGCCTCTCCGCGCTGATGAAGGTGGCGCCGGTCTACGTGATGACCCATGACAGCATCGGCCTCGGTGAAGATGGCCCCACCCACCAGCCGGTCGAACACCTCGCCATGCTCCGCGCCACGCCCAACACGCTGGTTTTCCGCCCCGCCGACGCTGTTGAAACCGCCGAGGCCTGGGAAATTGCCCTGTCGCAAACCGGCACGCCCAGCATCCTCGCCCTCTCCCGCCAGGGCCTGCCCACCGTGCGCAAGGATCACAAAACCAAGAACCTCACCGAGCAGGGCGCCTACGTGCTGGCCGAGGCCGAGAACAAGCGCAAGGCGATCATCCTCGCTACCGGCTCCGAGGTGTCTATCGCGATGGAGGCCAAGGCTCTGCTGGAAGCCGAAGGCATCGGCACCCGCGTCGTCTCCATGCCCTCGATGGAGCTGTTCGCCAAGCAGGACGAGAAGTATCGCAAGCGCGTTCTGCCCGCTGGCCCCGTCCGCGTGGCCGTCGAGGCCGCCGTGCGGCAAGGCTGGGACCAGTGGTTGCTGGGCGAGCGCGGACGCGAGGCCAAGGCCGGGTTCGTCGGCATGAGCAGCTTCGGCGCCTCCGCCCCGGCTGAGGAGCTCTACGAGAAGTTCGGCATCACCGCCAAGGCCGTGGCCGAGAAGGTCAAGAGCCTGCTCTGAGGTAACTCTCCGTCATCCTCGGGCCTGACCCGAGGATCTCCGCCGCCGCCGGCTACACCGACGTCGAGGTCAGCCTCGTGCTCGACATCACCGGTTCCATGGGCTCCAACAACAAGCTGCCCAACCGCCCCGGCCCGGCCACCGCCAGCGCCAGGCAGCCGCCCGCAATGGCCCAGTTCTTCACGAAGATGGTCATCTGCCACGGATCACTCGGGATGTAGTGGAACATGCTGGTAAAGGCGCAATAGGCCGCGAGTGCCAGCGCCACCGGCGTCACCCAGATGCCGAGGATCAGCGCCACAGCCGCCCCCGCGTTGAAGGCCAGCGCAGGCCACACCAGCCATGTCGGCAAGCCCTTTCCTGCCAACAAATCCATCACCGCCTGCGGCTGGGTCTTCTGCACTGCGCCGCCAATGAACAGCCCCGCGATCAGCAGGCGCGCCGCGAGCAAGGCAACCGACTGCCAGATCACCCGCGCACCGCCTTCCATACCGGCGCAATCACGAACTGAACCAGCGGGATCAGCATGAAGCCGAGCAGCAGCCCCAGCACCCCGGCCAGCCCGGCCCCGGCGATCCATTCCACAACCGCTTGCCAGTTCTCCGGCACCTTCGCCGCAGCGGCCACCGCCGCGTCACGCACCCAATGCTCCGGGTCATGCCAGCCCATCACGGCCAGCGAATGGATGATGATCTGCCCGCCGACCCAAAGCATCGCCGCCGTGCCCACGATCATCAGAAACTTCAAGAACCACGGCATCCCAATCACGATCCCGCGTCCCAGCGCCCGCGTCAGCCCCAGCCGCCCGCGGTCAGCCATGTGCAGCCCCACGTCATCCGCCTTCACGATGATCGCCACACTGCCATAGACGGCGGCAGTGATCATCACCCCCGCCAGAGCCAGCGCCGCCCCCTGAAACCAGATGCTCGCCCCCGCATCGAGGTTGGATAGGATGATCGTCATGATCTCGGCGGAGAGGATGAAATCCGTCTTGATCGCGCCCTGAATCTTCTGCTCCTCAAGGTGCGCCTTGTCGCCTTCGATATGAATATCGACATGGTGCGAGCTGGGGTGGATCAGATGCCATATCTTTTCCGCCCCTTCAAAACATAAGTACGCCCCGCCCAGCATCAGCAGCGGGTAAATCATCCACGGGGCAAAGGCCGAGAGCAGCAGCGCCGCGGGCAGCAGGATCACCAGCTTGTTGAACACCGAGCCCCGCGCGATCCGCCAGACAATCGGCAGCTCCCGTTTGGGCTCGAACCCCTGCACATATTTCGGCGTCACCGCCGCATCGTCGATCACCGCGCCCGCCGCCTTGGCGCTCGCCTTCGCCGCTTGGCTGGCAATGTCGTCCACCGAGGCCGCCGCCAGCTTTGCAATCGCCGCCACGTCGTCCAGAAGTGCCAGAAGTCCGCTCATATCGTCCCCGCCCTGTTCAGCCCCCCAAAGGTAAGGATTCGGGGGCCGGAGGCAACCACTACCCATGGTGGCGCAAACCGGTATCGCTAACAGCCAATGTTTACGCTAACACGCTGATTTCCCGCACTTTCCCCAACATGCCCGCCTGTGCTACCCGCTCCCCAACGCAAAGCGCAGGAGCGGGACAATGACAGTCACCATCGGGATCAACGGATTTGGCCGCATCGGGCGCTGCACCCTGGCGCATATCGCCGAGAGCGCGCGCAATGATGTGCAGGTCGTCAAGATCAACGCCCCCGGCGATATCGAGACCCACGCCCACCTCCTGCGCTACGACTCGGTCCATGGCCGCTTCCCCGGCGAGGTCCGCGTGAAAGACAAGGCCATCGACCTCGGCCGCGGCCCCATCGACGTGATGAGCAGCTATGAGCCCGAAACCCTGGATTGGGGCGGCTGCGACGTGGTGCTCGAATGCACCGGCAAGTTCAACGACGGCCTCAAATCCGCCATCCACCTTGAGCGCGGCGCGGGCAAGGTGCTCATCTCCGCCCCCGCCACCAACGTGGACCGCACCGTTGTATACGGCGTCAATCACCGCAGCCTGCGGGCCGAAGAGCGGATGGTCTCCAACGGCTCCTGCACCACTAACGGCCTCGCGCCGCTGGCCAAGGTGCTGAACGACGCCATCGGCATCGAGCGCGGCATCATGACGACGATCCACAGCTACACCGGCGACCAGCCCACGCTGGACCGCCGCCACAAGGACCTCTACCGCGCCCGCGCCGCCGCCATGGCGATGATCCCCACCTCCACCGGCGCCGCCAAGGCCCTGGGCGAGGTGCTGCCCGAGCTCGCCGGCAAGCTCGACGGCACCGCCATGCGCGTGCCCACCCCCAACGTCTCCGCCGTCGATCTCACCTTCGAAGCGGGCCGCGACGTGACCGTGGCCGACGTCAACGAGGTGGTGGCCGAGGCCTGCGCCGGGCACATGGGCATGGTCATGGCCTACGACCCCGAGGCCAAGGTCTCGATCGACTTCAACCACACGCCGCAAAGCTCCATCTTCGCCCCCGACCAGACCAAGGTTGTGGGCCGCACCGTGCGCGTCCTCGCCTGGTACGACAACGAATGGGGGTTCTCCGCCCGCATGGCCGATGTCGCGGGCCACATGGGCCGGCTCAACTGAGCCGCGCGCAGGGTGGGCCCTTGCGCCCACCACGCAGCACGGCCTTCCCGTTGCCACAGTCCCCCGCTAAACAGCGGCCATGACGAACCGCCTCGCCATTATCCTCTTCGTGCTGATCCTCGCGCTGCTCGTGGCCGACGGCACCCTGAATGACGGCGCGGCCACCCTCTTTATGCTGAAGAAGTTCGCCAAACTCACCGAGTGGATGGCCTTCTGGCGCTGAGGTCCACGCCCCCCGCAAACGCGAAAGGGCCGCCCCGAAGGACGGCCCCCGCTGCATTCTGCAGCTCACGTCGATCTTACGATTCGAACGCGGCTTTCACCGAAGCGTCGATCTCGGCGGGCGAGTCGCCATTGTTGAACTCGCCGGCCAGTGCGGCAACTTCTTCATCGCTCAGCTCCGACACGTCGTAGTCGTAGCCACGCACGTCGAGCTTCGCCTGAAGGATCTCGCGCATGTTGTTCACTTCGAGGGTCAGGTCGATATCACCATCGGCCATCTCGGCGTAGTACTCGGCGCGGGTGCCTTCGATGATCTCCTGGATCGAGCCGGATTTGTCGGCAGCCGACGTGCTGGAGTCGGCGACAACCATGTAGATCTGCACGACTTGGTCGTCGGTCAGCGTCGCGGCATCAACTTCCGGGGCGTACTCGGTCAGCTGGGCTTCCACGTTGTCACGCAGTTGCTCGGGCGCCATGGCAAAAGCCGAGGTGGCGGTCACGGCTGCAACGGCAACGGTCATCATCAGGCGTTTCATTTCGGATAAACTCCTATTTTTTCGTGTGTGCTCCACATCTTGTGCAGAGCCGGCGCCTCGCGTGGCCTTCATTGGCCGGTCGCTGCGCCGTCATTGTCCCCACAACACCGGGCAAACCCGGATCGTTCCAAAAAATTTTCTCTGCGCCGTCACGCCGCCGTGAACAGACCCTCGCTCTCGCGCCGTCCCTGTGTAAGGTAAAGGCATGCGTCGGGTTGACATGTGGCGCTCAATCGCAATGTTAGCGTTAACAATCCAATCAGGAGGGTCTCATGGCCGTCAAAGTCGCCATCAACGGGTTTGGCCGTATCGGTCGCAACGTGCTTCGCGCCATTATCGAGTCGGGCCGCACCGACATCGAGGTTATCGCCATCAACGATCTCGGCCCGGTCGAGACCAACGCCCACCTGCTGCGCTTCGATAGCGTCCATGGCCGCTTTCCCGCCGAGGTCACGACGAGCGAAACCACCATCGACGTGGGTCGCGGCCCGATGGAAGTCACCGCCATCCGCAACCCCGCCGAGCTGCCCTGGTCCGATGTCGACGTGGTGCTGGAATGCACAGGCATCTTCACCTCCAAGGAGGCCTGCGCCGCCCATCTCGAAAACGGCGCCTCCCGGGTGCTGATCTCCGCGCCGGGCAAGAACGCCGACAACACCGTGGTCTATGGCGTCAACCATGACAGCCTGACCAAAGATCATGTCGTCGTCTCCAACGCCTCCTGCACCACCAACTGCCTCGCGCCGATGGCCAAGGTGCTGAATGACAGCATCGGCATCGCCAAGGGCTTCATGACCACGATCCACAGCTACACCGGCGACCAGCCCACGCTCGACACCATGCACAAGGATCTCTACCGCGCCCGCGCAGCGGCCATGTCGATGATCCCAACCAGCACGGGGGCCGCCAAGGCCGTGGGCCTGGTGCTGCCCGAGCTGAACGGCAAGCTCGACGGTGTCGCCATCCGCGTGCCCACCCCCAACGTCTCGGTGGTGGACCTCACCTTCGAAGCCGCCCGCGACACCACGGTGGAAGAGATCAACGAAGCGATGGTCGCGGCGGCCAACGGCCCTCTCAAGGGCGTCCTCGGCGTCACCGACCAGCCCAATGTCTCGATCGACTTCAACCACGATCCGCACAGCTCCACCTTCGCGCTGGATCAGACCAAGGTCATGGAAGGCCGGATGTGCCGCATCCTCAGCTGGTATGACAACGAATGGGGCTTCTCCAACCGCATGTCCGATACCGCGGTGGCCATGGGCAAGCTGATCTGACACCGCGCCGCATTGCGGAGCCGGTCGCAACACCGTAGGGCGGGAACTGTCCCGCCCTATCTCCAACGAACCGGCCCCAATGCTCCCCTTCGACCAACTCCTCCAGGAATTCATCACCCTCTGGGTGGTGATCGACCCCATCGGCACCGTCCCCGTCTTCCTCGCCGTCACCGCGGGCATGACGGTGCGCGCCCGTCGCAAGGTGGCGCTGAAGGCGGTGGCCGTCGCGGCCCTCGTGCTGCTCGCCTTCATGATCGCGGGCCAGATCATCCTCGAAGCCCTCGGCCTTGGCCTGCCCTCCTTCCAGATCGCCGGCGGGCTGGTGCTCTTCCTCTTCGCCCTCTCCATGATCTTCGGCCCCGGAAAGCCCGAGGCCGAACTGGCCGAAGCCGAGGAGAGCACCACGCAAACCGCCATCCACCCCGTGGCCATTCCCTCCATCGCCTCCCCCGGCGCCATGCTCGCCGTGGTGGTGCTGACCGATAATGACCGCTTCTCCCTCGCCCATCAGGCGCAAACCGGCATCATCCTTCTGGTGATCCTCACCATCACCCTCGCCTTCCTCTACCTCGCCTCGCCCATTCTCAAGCTGATCGGCCCGGCCGGCGCCTCGATCATCAGCCGCGTGATGGGCATGATCCTCGCCGCCGTCGCGGTGGATGCGGTGCTGCGCGGCCTCGTCCAGATCGGCGCCCTCGCCCCGTTCTGATCCAGCCGCCGCAGGCTGGGCAATACGTCCACCATCTCCTCTACCATCCCGCCCGGCGCATAACATCCCGGTATGACCCATGCACTCAGCGCAATCCCGTTAGCGCAAACGGGAAGTTGTGCTGCGGCGCAGCATGACTATCTCTGCTTCACAAGAGGACAACACGCAAACAAAGGACAGCACCGATGACCGTCTTGAACACCCTGCGCACCGCCTACTCAAAGCACCGCGCCTACACCCGCACCCGCAACGAGATCGCCGCCATGCCGCGCGAGGTCGCACTCGATCTCGGCCTCTTCCCCGAAGACGCCAGCAAGATCGCCCGCGCCGCCGTCTACGGCTGAGCCACCTCCCGCAGATCCTGCTTCGGAGCCCTCCGCTGACGACAGAGTGGATGCGAAGCATCTGCGGAGTCGGGGTCGCCTGACACCCAAGGGGACGGCGACACGCTCCGGGTCAACGCAAATCGCCGAGGGGGTCGAAGCCGAAAGCAGAAAGGCTCCAGTGAAGCCTTTCCGGCTTCGACGGGCGGAGCCCCGCTTGCGGAGATTCGGCTATTCTTGTTGATGTGGAGACTGACGCTGGCCATGCCGGGTCAAGTGGTGGAAGGCTTTGAGGCAGGCTCCTGCTTTGGTGAGGCCGGAGCTGCCCGCCAACATGCCCAACCCCAACAATGCAGCCCCAGCAACACCGCGCAGGCCGGGCATGGCACGGCGGGGTGGGAG
>NZ_QTNQ01000111.1 GCF_018424695.1 Vannielia litorea | reverse complement strand
GGGGCCAGCCCCCCGCACCCCCCGGAGATATTTTCAGCAAGAAAATGAAGCGGGTAGGGTTTAGCGGGAGGCCTTTTCCGAGATGCCCGATTGGTTTTGGCGCGCGGTGAGTTCGGCTTCGATGTCGGCCAGGGTCACGTCACGCGCGGCGCACATGACGAGCAGATGGTAGAGTGCATCGGCGGCCTCGGCAGTGAGCTTGGCGCGGTCGCCCTTCACCGCTTCGATAATCGCTTCGACGGCTTCCTCGCCAAATTTCTCGGCGCATTTCTCCGGGCCTTTCGCCAACAGTTTCGATGTCCAGCTCGAGTCGGGGTCGGCGGATTTGCGGGCTTCGATGGTGGCGGCGAGTTCGGACAGGCTCATGTCATCCTCACGGGAATGCCGGCGGCGGCCATGTGGGCTTTGGCCTCGCCGATGGTGTAGGTGCCGAAGTGGAAGATCGAGGCGGCGAGCACGGCAGAGGCGTGGCCCTCGGTGACGCCCTCGACGAGGTGATCGAGCGTGCCGACGCCGCCGCTCGCGATCACTGGCACCGGGACCGCATCGGCGATGGCGCGGGTGAGGGGCAGGTTGAAGCCCGATTTGGTGCCGTCCCGGTCCATCGAGGTCAACAGGATCTCCCCCGCGCCTTTTTCGGCGATCATCACGGCGAACTCCACCGCTTCGATCCCGGTGGGGCGGCGGCCGCCGTGGGTGAAGATTTCCCACCGGCCCGGCTCGACCGTTTTTGCATCGATGGCGCAGACGATGCATTGCGAGCCAAAGCGCATCGCGGCCTCGGTGATCACATCCGGGTCGGCCACGGCGGCGGAGTTGAAGCTCACCTTATCGGCCCCCGAGAGCAGCAGCTTGCGCACATCCTCATGGGTCCGCACGCCGCCGCCGATGGTGAGCGGCATGAAGCACTGCTCGGCGGTGCGCGTCGCCAGATCATACATGGTGCCGCGATTTTCGTGGGTGGCGTGGATGTCGAGAAAGCAGAGCTCGTCGGCACCTGCGGCGTCATAGGCGCGGGCGGATTCCACCGGGTCGCCGGCATCCACCAGGTCGACGAAGTTGACGCCCTTGACCACGCGGCCATCGGCCACGTCGAGGCAGGGGATGATGCGGGTCTTCAGCATGGGGCTGCGATAGCCGGTTTTGCTGGCGGAGGGAAGCGCGGGGCGGTAGCTGGGGGCATGGAAAAACTGGAGATCTTCCTGGTGGTCGCGCCGGGGCTGGAGGAGGTGGCCGCCGCAGAGGCCCGCGAGCAAGGCTTTGCCAAGGCCCGCGTGGTACCGGGCGGGGTGGCCTGCCGGGGTGCGTGGTCCGAGGTCTGGCGGGCCAACCTTGTGCTGCGCGTGCCGGGGCGGGTGCTGGTGCGGCTGGGCAGCTTTCGGGCAATGAGCTTTCGGGCGCTGGAGGCGGGGCTGGATGCAGTCGATTGGCCCTCGGTGCTCGCGCCGGGCCAGCCGGTGCGGGCAGAGGCGGCGACGAAGCACTCCAAGCTCTACCACGCGGGCGCGGTAAAAGGGCGGCTGGAGCAGGCGCTTGGCCGCGCGGAGGCGGTGGTGGACCCGGAGGGCCTGCGGGTGCTGGTGCGGATCGAGCAGAACACCTGCGTGGTCAGCGTGGACAGCTCGGGCGAGGCGCTGCACCGTCGCGGCTTCAAGGAGGCGGTGAACGCCGCCCCGATGCGCGAGACGATGGCGGCGGGTTTCCTGCGCGCCGCTGGATACGCGGGCCGCGAGCCGGTGCTTGACCCGATGTGCGGTTCCGGCACCTTCTGCATCGAGGCGGCGGAAATCGCCGCCGGGCTGGCGCCGGGGCGCGAGCGCGGCTTTGCCTTCGAGCAGTTTCCGGGTTTCGACGCAAAAGGGTTTACCGCGCTAAAGGCCCGGGCGCCGGTGGCGCGGGGCGAGGGGCCGGTGATGGGCTTGGACCGGGATGCAGGTGCGGTGCGGATGAGCCGGGAGAACGCGGCACGGGCCGGGGTGGCGTGCCACTTCGAGGAGGCCTCGGTGAGCGCGCTGGAGCGGCCAGATTGCGCGCCGGGGCTGGTGATCTGCAACCCGCCCTACGGCAGTCGGATCGGCAACAAGGGGCCGCTCTTCGGGCTGTACGGCAGCTTCGGCAAGGTGATGAAAGAACGCTTCGAGGGCTGGCGCATTGCGATGGTCACCTCCGACGAGAAGCTGGCACGCGCCACCGGCCTGCCATGGGAGCCGCCCGGCCCGCATGTGGCGCACGGCGGGCTGAAGGTGCGGCTCTGGCTGGCGCAGATGTGATGCGGCGTTCATGGACCCGTGGAACGGGGCGGGCATTCTGCGGTTGAGCTTGCATGGTCCAACCCGGAGAGACTGCCATGAAACACGCGATTGCCGCCCTTGCCCTGACCCTTGCCGCCACGCCCGCGCTGGCGGATGACGACATCATCAACGTGGAGGCGACCGGCAGCGTGGCCGAGGTGGCCGACCGGTTGGTTGCTGCAATTGAGGGCGCGGGGGCCACGGTATTCGCCCGGGTCGACCATGCGGGCGGCGCCGAGAGCGCGGGCATGGAACTGGCGCCGATGGAGCTGGTGATCTTCGGCAACCCCACGCTCGGCACGCCTGCGATCCAGTCTTCGCCGATGGCCGGGCTGGTGCTGCCGATGAAGGTGCTGGTCTGGGAGGATGCGCAGGGCGCGGTGAAACTCTCCTACGAAGACCCCGAGGAGATGCTGGACGAGGTCGGCGTGGATGATGACCTCGAGGTGATCGTCCAGATGGAAGGCGCGCTGAAAAAGCTCACAGGGGCCGCCGCGGGCGGCTGAACGGGCGCAGGGCAGGGCCCCGCGCCCTCACGTCAGCCGATGAGGATGTCGGCCATGCGCTCGCCGATCACTACCGTGGAGGCCATTGTGTTGCCGGTCGACACGCGCGGCATGGCTGAGGCATCTGCAATGGAAAGCCCCTCGACCCCGTGAACCGCGAGGCTGCCGGAGACGACCGACATCTCGTCGGTCCCCATCTTGCAGGTGCAGCTTTCGTGAAAGTAGGTGCCCGCCGCATTGCGAGCGAAGTCATCAAGCTCGGCCCCGCTGATGGGGCCGGGCATGACCTCGCGCTTCACGAACTCGGCGAGCGGGCCGGAATTGCCGATCTCGCGGCAAAACTCGATGCAGGTTGTCAGCGCCTTCAGGTCTGCCGGTTCCTTCAGGAAGCCACCGTCGATCTGCACCGGATCGCTCGGGTCTGGCCCGGTCAGCCGCACCTCGCCCGTGCTCTGCGGGCGGACGATGCCGGGCGCGATCGTCCAGCTTCCGGCGGGCGGAGCGTAGGCCGAGCCGTGGACCTCGGAGGCGTAGGGCACCTCGATCTGGAAGGGCTGGAGATCGGGCGTGTCGAGCGAGGAATCCGACTTCCAGAAGAAGGTCGCCTCGGCGGCGGAATTGCCCGGCGGGAGCGGCGTGGTGTACTCCCACACGCAGCCCGCGGCGAGGATGTGATCCTGAAAGTTCTGGCCTACGCCGGGCAAGTCATGCGCCACTGCGATGCCATGCTCTGCAAGGTGATCTGCAGGGCCAACGCCCGATTGCATCAGGATCTTAGGCGTGTTGATCGCCCCTGCCGAAAGCACCGTATGGTCAGCCTCCACCTCGAAGCTCTCGCCATCTTTCTCGAAGGTCAGGCCGGTGACGGTGGTGCCGCTGAGCGTGAGCTTCTGCACCGTGGCCCCGGTGAGCAGGGTGATGTTGGGGCGTTTCAGGGTCTCCCAGAGATAGTCCGAAGGGATGTTGCGGCGCATGCCATCCTTGATCCGCACGTTGGCGAGGGCTGCGCCACCCTCTCCCTCCATCATCTCGCCGTTCATGTCGGCGTAGCCGGGGATACCCGCGGTGCCGCAGGCCTCGACGAAGGCGGGGGCGATCGGGTTCACATCGCGCACATCGGTCACCCAGATTCGGCCACCGGTGCCGCGGCGGGTGTCATCCGGCGCGCCCTGCCAATCTTCGATGCGCTTGTAGATTTCCAGCACGTTCTCGTAGGACCATGCGTCATCGCCGGTTTCGGCAGCCCAGAACTCAAAGTCGTTCTTGTGGCCGCGCGCCCAGATCATCACGTTGATCGAGCTGCCGCCGCCCACCACCTTGCCCATCGGCAGGATCAGCGAGCGCCCGTTGACGTGCTCGGAGGGCTCGGCACTGTAGCCCCAGTCACGCTCGGAGCGGATGTTGGTGGGCCACATCAGCGGGTTCAGCACGGCGTCGATCTGGTCGGTGCCGCCGGCCTCGAGCACCAGGACGGAGGCGTCGGTTTCGGCGGCCAACCGCCCGGCCACAACCGCGCCGCCAGAGCCGGAGCCGACGACGATGTAATCGTAGCGGCCCGCGATGTTCTGCGCGTTGTAGCGCTGAGTGATCGCCGCATCGCCGAGCTCCTGCGCCCAGGCCTCGGCAGAGGCGAGCGAGGCGCCTGCGGCAAGCGCGAGCTGGATGAAGCGGCGGCGTCCGAGCCGCCCGTGAACGAGGCCGGATTGCAGCGCCATGAGGCGGTCGCCCCGGGCGAGAGCCTGGGTGAAGATCGGTTTCATTGGAGTCCTCCCTTGGTCATGCGGGAGCACGCAGCCGGGCCTCCTCTCCCTGCGGCGTGCCTGCGTGGTGCAATTTAGTGCATGAGTCGGGCGGATTCCCTAGGGTTAACTTGCGAGTGCGCGACTAAGGTCGCGGGTCCGGCGGGAATTGTGCAATATAGTGCGGGGGTCAGGCGCGGAGGGTGGCCAGCGCCTCGGCAAGGTCGATCGCGCCATCATAGAGCGCGCGGCCAGAGATCGCCCCGGCGATGCTGCCCTTGGCTTTCAGCGCCGTGAGGTCGCCCAGCGAAGAGACGCCGCCCGAAGCGATGACAGGGATAGAGACCGCACGGGCCAATGCATCGGTCGCCTCCACGTTGGGGCCCTGCATGGCGCCGTCGCGGTTGATGTCGGTGTAGATGAGTGCGGCCACACCGGCATCCTCGAAGGACTTGGCGAGGTCGGTCGCGTTTACGTCGGTCTCTTCCGCCCAGCCTTTGGTGGCGACCATGCCGTGCCGCGCGTCGATCCCCACGGCGACCTGGCCGGGGAAAGCGGCAGCCGCCTCGCGCACCAGCGCCGGGTTTTCCACCGCCACGGTGCCGAGGATCACCCGGGCGAGGCCTTTGGAAAGCCAGCGCTCGATGGTGGCCATGTCACGGATGCCACCGCCAAGCTGCGCCGGGGTCTTGGTCGCCTTGAGGATCGCCTCGACCGGGGCGGCATTGACCGGCTCGCCCGCGAAAGCGCCGTTGAGATCAACGAGGTGGAGCCATTCGCAGCCCGCGTTGACGAATTCCATCGCCTGAGCGGCCGGATCTTCGTTGAATGTAGTCGATTTCGCCATGTCGCCACGAAGGAGCCGCACGGCGTGGCCGTCTTTCAGGTCAATGGCGGGATAGAGGATCATGGGCTGGCTCCTTTTGAGGCGGGGTGTGCCATGCGGCGCGAGCGAAGGGAAGAGGCCACCATCTGTGGATTCCGCCGACTTTGGGGCGCCGCCCCAACCCCCACGGGAATACGCGAACCAACGGAATGGACCGAGCTTGAATATCTGCCTCGCGCCGGACCCAACGTTACGGTTGCGCATTGTGTGGCGAGAGCGCGAGGATGCAGCCAGCGTAGCTAATGGGAGGAGAACCATGCGCAAGATAGCATTGATGGCGGCAGCGCTGCTCGTGGCGGCCCCGGCCTGGGCGGCGGACCCGCTTGAGGGCCTCTGGCGCACTGCCAAGGATGACAACGGCAATTCCGGTCTGGTGCAGGTGAAGCCCTGCGGCGGCGGGCTCTGCGGCACGCTGATCAAGGCCTATGGGCCGGGCGGCAAGGAGATCAAATCCGAGAACGTGGGGCGGCAGATCATCTCGCAGACCAAACCCTCGGGTGGTGGTCAGTACAAGGGCAAGGTCTATTCGCCCGACCGCGGCAAAACGTACAATTCCAAGCTGGTCCTTTCCGGTTCGACTTTGAAAGTGTCCGGTTGTGTACTCGGCATCTGCCGCGACGGCGGAACCTGGAAGAAGGTCAAGTAGAGCCTTTTGTCTGCGGGCGCCTGCCGATGTGCCGTGTGCCCGCAGGAACCGCTTGCGCGGACTCACCGCACCCGCCATATGGCGATCATGCTTTGCAGTTGCTGATGTTCAGCGAAGCGGGCCAGTGTCGCCAGAAGGAGTGATGCCGGTGACCAGACTTTTTCGAATGATGACTCTAAGTGCCCTACTGGCGCTGGGTACCGGGGCTGGGCAGGCGGCGACGCCGGAAGGCCTTTGGCTTACGGGCCCCGACAGGAGTGGCAACGTGGCCCATGTGAAAGCCGTCCGGTGTGGTGTTGCGCTATGCGGCACGATCGTGAAGGCTTTCAACAGTGCAGGCCAGCCGATCAACTCGCCCAACGTGGGCAAGCGCGTCTTTTGGGACATGACGCCCGTTGGCGGCAACATCTATGAGGGCCGCGCCTATGTTCCGGTGATGAAACGTGACTATGGGGCGCAGATGGTTCTGAAGGGCAACCGGATGGTGGTCAAAGGCTGCGCCGGGCTGATCTGCATGGATCAGACCTGGACGCGTGTGGATTGAGGCGAAGCGGCGGGCGGTTTGCCCGCCCTATAGCACGAGATCGGAATAGACGAAGCCGTCGCGAATGACGGTCTCTCCCCGGGTGGCGGGGATGGGCGCGCTGAAGCACGGCGCGTCGAGCACACAGGTATGAAACTCGCCGTTCTCGCCGCAGGGGTCGATACCATCGGGCAGTTCGGCGAGCAGTGCCGCGTCGAGCCCGCGGCCGGCAAAGCTTTCGGGCAGCTTATTTGGATCGAGCGTGACGATGCGAGTGTCGAAGGTCTCGGCAATTTCGGCAGCCAGCGCGGCGGTGTCTGTGCCCCAGACCGGGAAGACCGGGGTAAGGCCGGTGCCTTCGAGTTGCCGGATGCGGTAGTCGCGCACGTCTTCAAGGAAGAGATCTCCGAATATCATCTCATCAACGCCGCGCGCCTTCAGCGCCGCGACGGCCTCAGCCATGCGTGCCTCGTAGACTTCGTTGGTGCATGGCCAGGGCAGGGGCACTTCCATCAGTTCCAGCCCCGCAGCGGCGGCCTGCGCACGCAGAATCGCGGCGCGGGTGCCGTGCATTGCCACCCGGTCGAAGGCCTCGTTGAGCGTGGTCAGCGCCACCTGAACGTCGTGGCCCGCCGCCCGGGCGCGGATCAGCGCCATGCAGCAATCCTTGCCGGACGACCAGCCGATAGCGGCACTCATGGGGCCCACCGGAGGAAGTTGGCGATGATCCTGAGGCCGGTCTGCTGGCTCTTTTCGGGGTGAAACTGGGTGCCGAAACGGGTACCTTCGCCGACGATGGCGGTGACCTCGCCAGCGTAGTCCACATGGGCGAGGCGCTGGGCGGGGTCGGCACAGGCAAGATGATAGCTGTGCACGAAATAGGCGTGGTCGCCGGTCGCCACGCCCGTGAGGCAGGGGTGGTCGCCATCGATCACCAGATCGTTCCAACCCATGTGCGGCACCTTTAGCGACGGGTCGGAAGGCGCGATGGGCACCACCTCGCCGGGGACCCAACCGAAGCCCGGGGTATCCTCATGCTCGCGGCCGAGTGTGCTCATCATCTGCATGCCGATGCAGATGCCCATGAAGGGTTTGCCTTTTGTCTCCACGTGTTCGGTGATCGCTTCGATCATGCCGGGGTGAGCGGCCAGCGCAGCCCGGCAGGAGGGGTAGGCGCCGTCACCGGGCAGCACGATGCGGTCGGCCCGGGCCACCTCTTCGGCCTCGCCGCTGACGATCACCGAGCCAGCGCCCACCTCAGAGGCCATGCGCTGAAAGGCCTTCTCGGCGGAGTGCAGGTTGCCGCTGTCGTAGTCGATGAGAACCGTTCGCATGGGGTGCCTTTCCGTGTCGCGCTTGGGGTCGCGCGAAACGGGGGCGGGGTCAAGAGGCAGGAGCCGCTCCGATGCGCTCCACCAAATCAAGCACGGCGGTGTCGAGCGCCGGGCTATCGGGGACGATGCCGTGCAGGATAAAGAGTGCGTAGCCGTGGCACAGCGCCCAGACCTGGGTTTCGATCACCGTGGGCTCGGTCCCTTCGGGGACGAAGGGTGCGCAGAATTCTCGCAAGATCCCGTAGGCCGAAGACGGGCCGTGAGCGAGATGTGCGTCGGGCTGGCTGCGCATGCCGGTCGAGAACATCAGCCGGTAGAGCGCGGGGGCTTCCCGTGCAAAGGCGAGGTAGCCCCGGCAGATCGCTTTGAGGCGTGCGCGCGGATCCTGTTCCGGCGCGGCCTCGCGCAGCATCGCCGCGCCGAAGCGCTGAAAGCCCTCGGTGGCGATGGCCTCGCGCAGCCCTGCGACACCGTCGAAGTGATGCGCGGGGGCCGCGTGCGACACGCCAGCGCGGGCAGCGCATTTGCGAAGCGAGAGCGCATCAAGCCCCTCGGATTCAAGAATCTCGATGCCGGCCTCGACGAGGCCCGCGCGCAGGTTGCCGTGATGGTGGGAGGTTTTCAGGACGACGGTCATTGGCCCAGAGTAGAAATGCATCTTGACGGCGTCAAGTTGACATGATTTTGACGGTGTCAACTTTACATCGTCAAGTGAGGTGCCGAATGTCGATCCTGTCCCGTGTTCCGAACCTTTTGTGGTGGCTTGTCTGTGTTGGGGTCGCCCTAGTGTCGTGGCGGTTTCTGATCGGTGGGGTTGCGGTGACAATGCCGGCAATGCTGCCGCAGTTCGAGAATCGCGCTCTGATTCTCTATGCGCACATCGGGCTGGCACCGGTGGCACTGCTGATCCTACCATTCCAATTTTCCAGCCGTTTTCGCACTGCGCGTCCGCGCCTGCATCGCTTGATGGGGCGCAGCTACGGCTTGGCTGTGCTCCTGTCGGGCATGGCCGGGCTGGTGCTGGCGGTCCGAACCGAGACTGGCTTGGCCCCCTGGACCGGGCTTGGTTTTGCCTCGCTGGCCGTGCTCTGGCTGGCGACCACGGCGCAGGCGGTGCGGCTGGCGATGGCGCGCCGTATCGAGGCGCACCGACGGTGGATGACCCGCTCGGCGGCTCTCACCGTCGCCGCCGTGACTTTGCGCATCGAATTGCCGCTGATGGTCTTCGGCTTCGGGCTCGATTTTGGCGTTGCCTACACGATCGTCGCCTGGCTGTGTTGGGTGCCCAACCTGTTGATCGCCGAACTATGGCTTGCCCGGCGGAGACCATTGCCAGCCCCTTAGAGCGTGCCCTTGGTCGAAGGAATGGCATCCGCTTTGCGCGGGTCAGCCTCGAGCGCGTCGCGCAGGGCACGGGCCACCGCCTTGAAGGCGGCCTCGGCGATGTGGTGGCTGTTGATTCCGTGCAGCGCGTCGACATGCAGGGTGATGCCGCCGTGGGTGCTGAACGCCTGAAAGAACTCGCGCACCAGCTCGGAATCGAAACCGCCGATCTTTGCCGTCGGGAAAACCACGTTCCAAACGAGGTAGGGGCGGCCAGAAAGATCAAGCGCGGCGCGCACCAGCGCGTCGTCCATTGGCAAGAGGCAGCTTCCGTAACGCGTGATGCCGCGTTTTTCGCCCATGGCTTGGGTGAGCGCCTGGCCCAGCGTGATGCCCACGTCTTCCACCGTGTGATGATCGTCGATGTGCAGATCGCCCTTGGCGTCGACCTTCATGTCAATCAGCGCATGGCGCGCCAGCTGGTCGAGCATGTGGTCAAAAAAGCCAACCCCGGTGGAATTGACATAGCTTCCGGTGCCGTCGAGATCGATCTCAACGGTGATCGCGGTTTCCGCAGTTTCGCGGGTGACGCTGGCCTTGCGCATGGGTGCCTCCGAAACGGGTCGCCGGGTTAATAGGCCCGTGAGGCTCCGGGGGGAAGAGGCTGAGCCGCAGCGGCAGCAAGGATGTGTCCCTGCTGCGCCATGGTGTCAGCTTTCGTCGCCCGGTTTGTCAGCGTCGTTCAGAACCGGCATCGGGGCGATCACCGTCTTGCTGCTTGCAGCCGGGCGCGGAGGTGGTGGCGGTGCCCCCGGCGTGGGCGCAGGCTCGGGCGGCGGCGCTGCCGGCGTCACCTCGGCGGGGACAGGCTCGGGATCTGGCCCGGGTTGTGGTGGTGGCGGCGCGGAAGCGGGTTGTGGAGCGGCCGCCCAAGGGTCGGCGATCTCTGCCGGGGTGGCCGCTGTCTCGGGATCCTCCGAGAGTGCCTGCGGGGCCTGTGTCACTTCAGATCGAGGCGGTTCGACAGGTGCCGGTTCGGAAGGGGCCGCTGGGGTGGGATCTGTTTCGGCGGGCCGTGCGGCGGCGGTGGCCGATGAAGGGTGTGGCTCCGGCTCCGGGGTAGCTGGCTCCGGTTCCAGTTCCGGCTCGGGTGCGCTCCAGGGGTCCGCGATCTCGGCGGGGGTCACGCTGGTTTCGGGCGCATCGGAAAGCGCCTGTGGGGTCGAGGTGACCACGTCCTCTGCCGTGAGCGGTGGCAGTTCAACCGCGACGGTTTCCGACGGCAGCTCCGGCGGTGTTGCCGGGGGCGACGGGCTTGCAGATTGCCAAGGTGGTGCAGGTCAACGGCGACCCGGAGAGTGCCGGGCGGATCAAGGTGAGTTTTCCGCTGCTGCCCGGCTCGGAGGGGCTTTGGGTGCGCG
>NZ_QTNQ01000110.1 GCF_018424695.1 Vannielia litorea | reverse complement strand
GGGTGTGGGGGGCTGGCCCCCCACTGCGACGATCACGTCACGGTGCCCCGCTCGGCATAGAGCGCCTCACGCCATGCGCCGCTGTCCAGCACCTCGGCCAGGGCCAGCACCGCCCGCGCCACCTCCTCGAAGCTCAGGTATAGCGGCGCAAAGCCGAAGCGCAGCACGTCCGGCGCGCGGAAGTCTCCGATCACGCCTCGCGCGATGAGCGCCTGCATGATCTCGTAGCCATGCGGGTGGCGGAACGACACCTGGCTGCCGCGTGCCTCCGCCTCCCTGGGCCCCGTCAGCTCAAGCCCGTGGCCGGCACAGGCCGCCTCGACCCAATCGATGAACGCCTGCGTCATCCTCGTGCTCTTGGCCCGCACCGCGCTCATCTCCACCCCGTCCCAATCCTCCATTGCGCCCGCCAGCGCGCGGAAGGAGAGCACGGGCTGGGTGCCTGCGAGGAAGGCCTTCACCCCCTCCGCCGGCTCGAACCCCGTTTCGAAGGCGAAGGGCCGCGCGTGGCCCCACCAGCCTGTCACCGGCTGGCGGATGGCCCCGTGGTGGCAGGCGGCGGCGTAGATGAAGGCCGGCGCCCCGGGCCCGCCGTTGAGGTATTTATAGGTGCAGCCCACGGCAAAATCGGCGCCCGTCGCATCAAGTGACACCTCCAGCGCCCCCGCCGAATGCGACAAGTCCCACACCGCGAGCGCGCCGGCCCTATGGGCCGCCGCCGTCAGCCCGGCCATGTCGCGCAGCGCGCCCGTGCGGTAGTCCACGTGGTTCACCAGCATGGCCGCCACCTCCGGCCCGAGCGCCGCCTCCACCGGCCCCTCGGCCAGCACCAGCCGCGCGCCAGCGGCCGCGCAGACGCCTTCGGCGATGTAAAGATCGGTCGGAAAGCTTGTGGCCTCGGCCAGAATCACCCGCCTGTCTGGGCGCAGGGCGAGGCAGGCGTTCAGCACCTTGTAGAGGTTCACCGAGATCGTGTCGCAGGCCACCACGCAGCCCTCGCCCGCCCCGATCAACCGCCCCAGACGATCGCCCAGCGCCATCGGCATGTCGAACCACCCCGCCGCGTTCCACGAGCGGATCAGCCCCTCGGCCCATTCCTGGCGCGCTGCCATGTCGAGCGCGGCCAGCGCCGCGTGGCTGGCGGGGCCAAGCGAATTTCCATCAAGGTAGATGACCCCCTCGGGGATCAGGTACAGCGCGCGCCGCGCGGCGAGCGGGTCGGCGGCATCAAGCGCACGGGCCTCTGCAATCATGTCCATGGGCGGAGCCTCGCACGGTGCCGCGCGGCCTGCCAGCCTAATGCGCGTCGCCGAAGAGCCCGGTCTGCACCGGGTAGTTGGCGGCCACCTGATACTCCGGGTCGTCCTCGCTCTTCTCCACGATCAGCCCGGTCTGGGTCAGCAGGCGCCGGCAGTCGCGGCTGAGGTGGCGCAGGTGCAGCTCCTTGCCCTCTTCCAGATACTTCTTCGCCATGCCCTCGATGGCCGAAAGCGCTGTCTGGTCGGCCACCCGGCTTTCGGCGAAATCCACGATCACCACGCCCGGGTCTTCCTTGGGCGTGAAAAGCTCCATGAACCCGTCCGCCGAGCCGAAGAACAGCGGTCCGATCACCTGATACACCTTGGCTCCCTCCGGCGTAGTATAGCTCTTCGCGGTGATCCGCTTCGCGTTCTGCCAGGCGTAGTGCAGCGCCGAGACGATGACGCCGACCACCACGGCAATGGCCAGGTCTTCCAGCACCGTCACCACCGTCACCAGCACGGTGACGAAACCGGCGAACTTGGTGCTCACCCGCATGATGCGAAAGGTGTTCCAGGCGAAGGTGCCGATCACCACCATGAACATCACCCCCACCAGCGCGGCCAGCGGGATCTGCTCGATGAGCGGCGCGGCGAAGAGGATGAAGCTCAAGAGGAAGAGCGCGGCAGCGATGCCCGCCAGCCGGGTGCGCCCGCCGGACTTCACGTTGATCATCGACTGCCCGATCATCGCGCAGCCGCCCATGCCGCCGAAAAAGCCGGTGACGGTGTTGGCCGCGCCCTGCGCAAGGCACTCCTTCGAGGCCCCGCCGCGCTGATCTGTCATCTGGTTGACGAGGTTCAGCGTCAGCAGGCTTTCGATCAGGCCGATGGCCGCGAGGATCAGCGCGTAAGGGAAGATGATGTAAAGCGTCTCGAAGTTCAGCGGGGCCAGCGGCGTGCCATAGAGCCCCTCACCCTCGCCGAACGGCACATGGAACGGCGGCAGCGTGCCCGCAATCGAGGCCATGTCGCCCACACGCGGCACCGGGATGTTGAAGACGATCACCACGATGGCAACGATCCCGATGCCCGCCAGCGGTGCGGGGATCACATTGGTGACCTTGGGCAGGCCCCAGATAATCAGCATGGTCAGCGCGACGAGCCCCAGCATCAGCATCAGCGGCACGCCCGTCAGCCATTCGCCATCGCCGCCCGGCACCTTGAACTGCCCGAGTTGGGCCAAGAAAATCACAATGGCGAGGCCATTGACGAAGCCCAGCATCACCGCATGGGGCACCAGCCGGATGAAGCGGCCAAGGTGAAAGATACCTGCCGCAATCTGCATCAGCCCCATCAGGATCACAGTGGCGAAGAGGTATTCCACCCCGTGCTCCACCACCAGCGCCACCATCACCACCGCCAGCGCGCCCGTCGCGCCCGAGATCATGCCGGGCCGCCCGCCGAAAACCGCCGTGATGAGCCCCACGATGAAGGCAGCGTAAAGGCCCACCAGCGGGTGCACATGGGCCACGAAGGCAAAGGCCACCGCCTCCGGCACCAGCGCCAGCGCCACCGTGAGGCCCGAGAGCACCTCGGTCTTCACCCGCGTGGCCGTGGTCTCATCTCCCTGCCGAAAATCTCCCATCAGCCCCTTGGCAAAGGCAAAATACGGGCTCTTTCCCGCCTGTGGCGTCTCGCTCATGTCGTCTCTTTCGGCTGGCTGGCTGTTCGCTGCGCTGCGGCTAGCATGTTTGCGCTAGCGGCAAAACCCCCTGAAAACACGCTCTGCGCGGTCTTTCCGGCTATTTTCGCCCCACCACCGGCATCCGCGCGGCGGCATAGCCCGGAACGCGCGCGTCCAGCCGGGCCGCCAGTTCCGGCAGGCGGCTGACCGGCACACGCGGAAACAGGTGGTGTTCCCGGTGGTAGAACATCAGGTAGGCCAGCCGCGCGAGCACCCCGCGCTGGCTGCGCCCGGCCAGACCGCTGGCCTCGGTGCCCTGATGGGTGATCCACACGGCAAAGAAGGCCGTCAGGCATTGCCCCAGCGCCATCGCGGCAAGGTGCATCTTCAAGGCGGGCGGGCCGATGAGCAAAACGCCAGCCACGAACAATGCCACGCAGGTCCAGTCCACCCCCATTCGCCGCCGCCACCGCGCGCCGCCCGCGCGCCAGCACGCCCGGTTCAGGTCGACCGGAAAGCGCGGGCCGTAGGCAAGCACCTGCCAGACCCCCATCGAAGTGCATTGCCCCTCATGATCCTCCGCGCCCAGCGTGTCGGCGTGGTGCTTCAGGTGGCAAAAGGCATCCGCATGGTTCGAGCCGAGCATCAGCGCGCTCAGCCCGTGCATGATCGCGTGGTCCCAGTGCCGCGCCAGCCCGAGATTGCCATGAATCGCCTCGTGGTTCAGCCGCAGGCAGCAGAGGAAGAACACAAAGCTCGCGCCCAGCCCCAGCGGCCAGAAGGGCCCGGCGTAAAGCCAGAGCGACAGCGCCAGCCACGGCAGCGGCAGGGCGATCTCCACCGCAAACTGCCAGCGGCGCACGCGCGCAAGGTCTTGCCACTCAACGCCCCGGGGGGCCTCTTCAATCATGCGCCTGCCCCGTTCGGGCCGCCGCCCGGAATTGCGCCAAGGTTGCCAATTGATGTGCCATGGCGCGCTATGGGTCAAGCAATCGCCAAGACGGGGGTTGCAGCATGGGCCGCAGAACGGTCCACTCGGGACGACGCGGCAAGGAGAGCAAGGCATGCAACGGATGATCGGAATTATCGGCGGCTCCGGCCTCTATGACATCGACGGGCTGGAGGAGGCCCGCTGGCAGCATGTCGAAACGCCCTGGGGCACGCCCTCGGATGCCATCTTCACCGGAAAGCTCGAGGGCGTGCCGCTGGCCTTCCTGCCCCGTCACGGGCGCGGCCACGTGCATTCGCCCACCACCGTGCCCTACCGCGCCAACATCGCCGCGCTGAAGGCGCTGGGGGTGACGGATGTGGTCAGCATCTCCGCCTGCGGCTCGTTCCGTGAAGAGATGGCGCCGGGCGATTTCGTGCTGGTCGACCAGTTCATCGATCGCACCTTCGCCCGCGAGAAGAGCTTCTTCGGCACCGGCTGCGTCGCCCATGTGAGCCTCGCCCACCCCACCTGCGCCGCGCTCGGGGCCGAGGTGGCCGAGGCCGCCCGCGCCGCCGGGGCCACGGTGCACCCCAAGGGCACCTACCTCGCCATGGAGGGTCCGCAGTTTTCCTCGGTCGCGGAGTCGAAGATGTATCGCAGCTGGGGCTGCGACGTGATCGGGATGACGAACATGCCCGAGGCCAAACTCGCCCGCGAGGCCGAGCTTTGCTATGCCTCGCTGGCCATGATCACCGATTACGACAGCTGGCACGAAGATCACGGCGCGGTGGACATCACCGCTATCCTCGCCACGCTGCACGGCAACTCCGCCCGGGCCAAGGCGACGGTCGCCGGCCTGCCCGCCCGCCTCGGGCCCGAGCACGCCCCCTGCCCGCACGGCTGCGACATAGCCCTGGAGCACGCAGTGATGACGGCGCCCGAGGCGCGCGATGCGGTGATGGTCAAGAAACTCCAGGGCATCGCGGGCCGCGTGCTTTAGCACGCCGCGCCGCCCGCCGGTTCAGAAGCCGCGCAGCTCGGCAAAAACCTCCAGCGGCGCGCGCGCCGTGCGGACCACGTTCGCGGGATGCGCCGGGTCGGCCCGGCCCAGCGCGATGCCACAGACCACGAGTTCCTCCTCCGGCAGCCCCAGCGCCTCATGGGCCACATCGCCGTAATGTGCGATGGCCCCCAGCCCGCAGGTCGCCAGCCCGCGGGACTCCGCCGAGGCCAGAAGCGCCATGATCGCCATGCCCAGATCCATGAAGCAGCCTTTGCCCATGGCCCGGTCGATGGCCACGATGAGGCCTACGGGCGCGTCGAAAAACTGGTAGTTGCGATCAAACTGCCGCCTGCGCCCCTCCAGATCGCGCCGCTCGATGCCCAGCGCCTCGTACAGCGCATAGCCCGCCGCCCGCTGCCGTGCCTTCAGCTCGGGCGGCATCTTCTTGGGGAAGTAGGAATATTCCGCCACCTGTGGCCGCCCGTCGGCAATCGCCTCCGCCAGCGCCCGGGAGAGCGCCCGAAGCGGGGTGCCGGTGAGGGCAATGAAGCGCCCGGGTTGCAGGTTGGCGCCCGAGGGCGCGCGCCGCGCATCGGTCAGGATGGCCTCCACCGTGCTCCGCTCCACCGGGTCGGGCAGAAAGCCCCGCACCGAACGCCGCTGTGCCAGCGCCTCGCTAACGCTCAGCTCCGCGTTTCGGCCCGCCTGCACCGCCTCATCCCCGGCTCGGCAGGGCACCGGGCCGCGCCTTGGCCAGCGCCTGGGTGACCAGCGCCGCCAGAACCGCCTTGATGATGTCGCCGGGGATGAAGGGCAGCGCCGCGATGGTCACGGCCTCCCCAAGGTCCGCAGGCTTTGCCACCATGTACCACACCAGCGCCACCGCATAGAGCGCCACGATCCCGCCGATCACCGCGCCAGCCGCGGCCCCGACCGCCACCGGCAGGCGGCGCATCCGCTCCATCACCAGGCCCGCCACGAAGGCCGCCACCGGGAAGCCCACGAAGAATCCGGCCCAGGGCGTCAGCAGCACGCCCAGCCCGCCCCGGCCACCAGCCAGCAACGGCAGGCCGATCAGGGTGAGCAGGCAGAACAGCGCCGCCGCCGCCGCACCCCGCCAGGCGCCCAGCACCGTGCCGCAGAGCATGATGCCCAGCGTCTGCGCTGTGATCGGAATGCCCGAGGCCAGCGTCAGCTTGGGCACCAGCCCCAGCACCGCAACCAGCGCCGCGAACAGCGCAATCATCACCACGTCCCGTTCCGAGATCCGTTTCATCGCTTAGCCCCTTCGCTCAATCCACCGCGCGCCCTCAGCGCCTCGGCCACCCGTTCCGCATCATCCAGCGCCACGCCTGCCAGCGGGGCGGCAATCCGCCAGCCCGGCCTGCGCCGCGGCGATCGTGCCCGGTAGCTCTCGGCCAGCGCCGCGCCCTTCGCGCTCAGCACCGGGATAAACCGGATCACCAGCGAAATGGCAAGTTCCAGCGGCCGCGTGCGCAGCCCGAGCCGGCGCAGCGGCGCGGTCAGCCCGTGCAGCACCGCCAGCATGTCAGAGAGCCGTGTCGTCATGGTGACAAGATTCGCCAGCGCCACCGCGCTCACCAGCCGCAGCACGATCACCGCGCCTTCCGCCACCGTCCCCGTGGCGAGGTGCCAAACCGCGATGAGCGCAGCGAAGAGCGCCACCGGGCGGAGCGCAGCGAGCCCCGCCCGCGCGAAGCGCGCGCCCGGCAGGGCGTAGAGCGCAGCGACCAGGCCGAGCGCAGCGAGCTGCCCCGCGAGCGACCCGAGCAGGAACAGCCCGGTCGTCGCCACGCACAGCAGCCCCAGCTTCACCCCCGCCGGAACCCGGTGAAAGACCGTCTCAACCGGCGAGGTCAGTGTGATCATCGCCCACGCCCTCCATCGCCGCCCGGAACGCCGCCAGCACCTCGCCCGCCGGCCCGTCCGCCGCCACCGCGCCGCCCTCGATCCAGATCACCCGGTCGAAGCCTTCCAGCGCCGCGAGATCATGCGAGATCATCACCACCCGCTGCTCCAGCTTCGCCAACCGCCCGTGCAGCGCCCGCGTGGTCGGAATGTCGAGCCCGGCAAAGGGCTCGTCGAGGATCAGCCACTCCGGCGCCATCGCCAGCACCGCCACCAGGCACAGCAGGTGCCGCTGCCCGCCGCTGAGGCTGCCCACCGGCCTGTCCCACCAATGCGCCTTGCCGAAGCTCTTCAGCGCGGCGCGCGCTGCGGCCTCGGCATCGCGCCGCCCCTGCTGCGCCAACCCGAAGGTCACCTCCTCGCCGCAGGTCGGAAAGATGATCTGGTGATCGGGGTTCTGAAACAGGATGCCCACGCGGGCCAGCGCCGCCTTCCGGTCGGCGTAAATGTCGTCCCCGCCCACCTTCACCGCGCCCTGCGTCGGCGCGATCAGCCCCGCCAACAGCCGCGCCAGCGTGCTCTTGCCCGAGCCGTTGCGCCCCACGATCCCGATCCGGCGCTCACGCAGGCTCAGCGTCAGCGGGCGCAGAATCTCCCGCTCCGCCACGCCATAGCCCGCCCCGTCCAGCCGTATTTCGCTCATCACGCCTCTCACCGTTTCGCCCGCCCTAGCCCGAAACGCCCCACAATTGAAGGCCTGCCGCGCCGCATTCCCGACCAAAACAATCGGAATTGACATACCCAAGCGTTTCACTCAGAATTAACCCGACTCCCAGCCACCCCGCCAAAGGGCCAGCCCGGACACGTCGCATGAAACCGGAGACCAGCGAACAGGCGGACCCATGAGAAACGCGCACCCGAGTGACCCTTACACCTCCCTCCTCCACAGCTTCTTCTGCCGCCACTATGGCGCAGGCGAGGCCCGGCTTTTTCGCCGCATCCTCGGGGAGGCCCGGGCATGAACGCGCACGTCAGCACCCCCGCCGCCGGCACCTCGCTGCCCCTGCACGATGCCCGCGCCCTGACCAAGGGCGGCATCCAGGCGATGATCGAGCTCGACGGCCAAACCTACTTCCTGCGCATCACCCGCGCCGGAAAGCTGATCCTCACCAAATGAAACATGCGGCCATCCCAGCGCCCCGCGGTGCCGCGCCCGTGGGCCGCACCGCCGAGCTTGCGCCCGCCGAACTGGCTGCGGTGACCTACCTGCGCATGGCACTCACGGGCGGCAGCGGGGCGGTGGCCGAGGATTTCGCCATGCTGCTGGGGCCGCGCGACGGCACCGAGGCCCATGCCGCTTTTACCCGGCTCGCCTCCGCGCTCTCCAGGCGCCCCCGCGCCTTTCCGCATCACGCGCCCGGCTGCGCCTGCTACGGCGGCGACGAGAGCGCCTTCGCACACCTCCTCTCCGCCGCCGCCACAGGCGACGAGGAGGCCGCGATGGGCTTTGCCCTCCACCTCTTTTCCGGCCGCCCGCCCCTCGGGCTGCTGGCCGCCGCCGCCCGCGCCGGGCTGGCGCTCTCTCACATGGCCGATCTGCTCGCAAAGCCCCGCGCCATCCACTGACACCAAGAAACCACCAACAGGACAGTAAAGACCCATGACTTCCAAACTCAAAGCCACGCTCCTCGCCACGGCCTTCGCCGCGCCCCTCCCGGCGCTTGCAGGCCCCGCAGAGGTGCTCGCCACTTACGCCGACATCGCTCAGGCGGGCTATGAAGACAGCCTCGCCACCGCACAGGCGCTGCAAGCCGCCGTGGATGCGCTGATCGCCGATCCGTCGGACGTGACCCTGGAAGCCGCCAAGCACGCCTGGCTCGCCGCCCGCGTGCCCTACCAGCAAACCGAGGTGTTCCGCTTCGGCAACGCCGTGGTCGACGACTGGGAAGGCAAGGTCAACGCATGGCCGCTGGATGAAGGGCTGATCGACTACGTTGATGCAGGCGGCGCCACCGACGAGAACCCGCTCGCCGGGCTCAACGTGGTGGCCAACCCCACCCTCACCATCTCCGGCGAGGAGATCGACGCCAGTGAGATCACCCCGGCACTGCTCTCCGACGCGCTCCACGAGGCCGACGAGATCGAGGCCAACGTGGCCACCGGCTACCACGCCATCGAGTTCCTGCTCTGGGGCCAGGATCTGAACGGCACCGAACACGGCGCAGGCGCCCGCCCCTTCACCGATTACGCCTCGGGTGACGCCTGCACCGGCGGCAACTGCGACCGCCGCGCCGCCTACCTCAAGGCCGCGACCGACCTGCTGGTGAGCGACCTCGAAGAGATGGCCGCCGCCTGGGCCGAAGGCGGCGAAGGCCGCGCCGCCGTGACGGGAGATGAAACCGCAGGGCTGACCGCCATCCTCACCGGCATGGGCTCGCTCTCCTACGGCGAGCAGGCCGGCGAACGGATGAAGCTCGGCGTCATGCTGCACGACCCCGAAGAGGAGCACGACTGCTTCTCCGACAACACCCACAACTCGCATTACTACGACGGCCTGGGCATCCAGAACGTCTACCTGGGCGAGTACCAGCGGGTCGATGGGTCGGTGGTTAAAGGCGAAAGCCTCGCCTCCCTCGTTGCCGCCGCCGACCCGACGCTCGACGCCGAGCTGACCGCTGCACTCGCCCACACCATGCGCGAGCTTGGCCAGATCAAGACCGCCGCCGAAGCGGGCTATTCCTACGACCAGATGCTGGCCGCCGGGAATGCGGAAGGCGAAGCGCTTGTGATGGGCGCGGTCGATGCGCTTGTGGCCCAGACCCGCTCCATCGAGCGTGCCGTCACCGCGCTCGGCCTCGACGGCATCGAGGTGGAGGGCTCCGACAGCCTCGATGAGCCCGACGCCGTCTTCCAGTAACCCCCGTAGGGTGCGCATTCATGGCGCACCCTGACCCAACGCCCGCCGGAGGCCGCTCATGATCGTCTGTTCCTGCCAGCACATCACCAGCCGCGACATTCATTCGGCAATCGACTGGATGCGCGCCTCCGATCCTGCCACAATCATCACGCCGGGCCGTGTCTACCACGCGCTCGGCAAGCGGGCCGACTGTGGCGGCTGCATGCCGCTCTTCCTGTCGACCATGCGCCGCAACAGCAACCTCGCCGTCCCCGCCGAACTGACCGGCCTGCGGCAGCGACCCCAAAGGAAAGAACACACCGCATGAAAGGCGACGCAAAGGTCATTGAGTACCTGAACGCAGCACTCCGTTCCGAGCTTACCGCCGTCAACCAGTACTGGCTGCACTACCGCATGCAGGACGACATGGGCCTGAAGGGCCTGGCCGACAAATCGCGCGAAGAGAGCATCGAGGAGATGCATCACGCCGACAAGCTCATCACCCGCATCCTCTTCCTCGAAGGCCACCCCAACCTGCAAAAGCTGGACCCGCTGCGCATCGGCGAGACGCCCAAGGAAATGCTGGAGGCCGACCTTGCCGCAGAGCACGAGGCCCGCACCCTCTACAAGGAGGCCCGCGACCATTGCGAGGAGGTCGGCGACTACGTGTCGAAGAACCTCTTCGAGGAGCTGATGGCCGATGAAGAGGGCCACATCGACTTCCTCGAAACCCAGCTCGACCTGCACGACCGCGTCGGTGAGCAGAATTACGCCCAGCTCAACGCCTCCACCGCGAAGGACGCCGAGTAGGGCAGAGCGCCGGCCTCGGGCGAAAAACGTCATCCTCGGGCTCGACCCGAGGATCTCCCGCCACCCGCCTCACCCGTAATCCTCGGGCCTGACCCGAGGATCTCCGCCGCATGAGATCCTCGGGTCGAGCCCGAGGATGACGCCCGGGGCCGGCAAACCGAATAAACCGCCGCCCTCGCGCGTAAACTCCATGAACCCGTCACCCACCCGCCGTAGGGTGGGTGCAACCCACCAATCAACGGCACCGTCCCATGCCCCTCCGCCT
>NZ_QTNQ01000010.1 GCF_018424695.1 Vannielia litorea | reverse complement strand
GCCGACGCGCCCCTCGCGGCGCTCGCCGGTGAGGCCGAACTCGGCGAGCGTGGCGATGATCCACGCTTCAAGCTGGTGGACAAAGGCGCGCACATCGCGGCCACGCTCTGCCAGATTGAGCATGACATAGGCCACCCGCTGGCCCGGGCCATGATAGGTGTATTGCCCGCCGCGCCCTGTGGCGTGAACGGGAAAGCGGTTGGGGGTGAGAAGGTCTGCTTCCTGCGCAGAGGTGCCGGCGGTGTAGAGCGGCGGGTGTTCGACCAGCCAGATCGCCTCGGAGGCCGTGCCTGCGCGGATCGCCGCTGCGCGCGCTTCCATTGCAGCAACGGCGTCGTCGTAAGGGGTGAGCCCCTGGGATGTGATCCATTCGACCATGCTGCCAGATATGCCGCTTGCGCGCCCGGAATCCAGCCCTGAAAATGATTGGCACCGAAGCCGAAAAAACCACTTTCCAACGGCGCGGCGTTTCGCTAGAAGCCCCCCACCAAGCCAAGATGTGCGGTCGTGGCGGAATTGGTAGACGCGCAGCGTTGAGGTCGCTGTGGGGTAACACCCGTGGAAGTTCGAGTCTTCTCGACCGCACCATGATTTTGATTAATATTCAATTTCTTCCGTGGCTTAGGAGGTTTTTCGGGGGTCCTATCCCCCAATTCATCCCCCACGGTGGACGTGCAAGGCCTCTCTAGTGGCCAGGCATTCCTTTGATGCAAGATCTGTTTCGCCTAGTGTGGCGCAGTGGTCTTGTAAGGTGCGGTTGCTCGTGGGACATCCCGTTTGTTGATTATCGCTTCTCTCTGAGCGCTTCGTAAGACGTCTTTCCGTTGTGTGCGCCGTGCGGCCTGTGGAAGTTGTAGAAGCGCTCCCATTCGTCCAACTTTGCTTCAAAATCGACATCGCCTTTGTCGCTCAGCAGCTGGTAGAAATCCTGCCCATCGGACCTGTGTGACCTTTCCACCTTACCGTTCAGCTGCGGCGACCCGCGCTTGATGTAAGCATGGTGGATGCCAAGATCCTCGACATGCCAATGGAATTTGGCTTGGAAGTCATGGACATTATCCGTCCTGATTTCGCGGATGCGGAACGGGAACTTTTCAACGACGTGGTCAACAAAGTTGATTGCATTGGCTTGGGTTTGTTTTTCGTAAACCTTCTGCGCCCGAACCCGCGTTGCGTCATCGATGGCGGTGTATTGGAACTGGCGTACCTTCTCACCTTTTTTTGTCAATGAGGGTCAGGAACTTAACATACATCTGGATGTGATGTCCGGGTACCTGCTTCTGGTATCGATTGGTGTGAACCTTGCGCATGCGCGTGCCGCGAGGGAGGCGGTTCAGCTGACCTGAGACCCGACTTCCCTCCGGCCTTACGGAGAATCCGCCGGTTGATATTTGGCGCTACGCGGCACGTATTGCCAGGCCGTTCTTTGCCACAAACTCGGCTGGCGGGATGTTCCCGAGCCCCGAGTGCGGGCGGTGATGGTTGTAGTCCTCTTGCCAGGCCTGGATTTGCTGACGGGGGACACCCGATGATGGCCTGAAGAGCCGACGCAGGTGAAGCAGAAGTTTAGGACAGTCTTGGTAGAGATACAGCAGCATTGGTGATAGCTTTTGAAAAGGATTGGAGGTCAGGCCCCTCACCAGACAGATCTAGTGTCTCTATTTCCAAAATTCGGTCGTCAAACTTCTTTTGCTCGTCGAGATGAGGATGATCAGGAGTCAAGTACTTGGAGCGCAAAAAGAGAAGTTTGACCCGCCCGCCTTGGGTGTGATCAACGACCGTCACGTCGAATGTCTGAAACTCGACCTTCACCCGCTGTGTGATACGAGGGAGAGGTGACGTCTCGAAATCGGGGCAATAAAGGGTCGACAGCTTCTTGCTGTCGATGTGAATGCGCAAGAGTGTCGCCTCGGAAAGATCACCTACAAGCCTTTCGCCGATTGCAACGTAGCCGCGAAGTGCAGGAGATAGGCGAGGCAGGTCTCTGATGTGAAACTGGAACTTGGCGTCATCTAGCCGACCAATTCCTGCGTTGAGGGCCTCTTGAGCGTCCTTGAGCAGCCGTTCACTGTCCCCAATGGAAAACAGCAGAGCCTGGCCCTCAGCTATGGCTCGCTGGTGGGAGCCGAAGAAGGCGCGAACATCGCGCTGCATCTCCGGAGGTAGCTCACAATAGGGTGGACGCTGTCCGAATGCGTTGAGAGCGAAAAAGAGGCTCAAGTCCCCCATCCTACGCGCGGCGACCTGCTCAAGTTCTCCAGAATCCACCTCCTGAATGGAGAGATTTGAAAGATAGGACAGGCCATGCTTGGACTTCGCAATCCGCTTGCGCAGAGAAGTAGGTAACTCGCCTTCATCTGGGTATCGGCCGAGTTCACGAATAAGACCCGCTAGGTCTTTGACGATGCTCTTGACTGTGCCTGTAGGCGCCTTTGACGTGGGACTGTGCTCGGTGCGAACGATTGGCGACGTTCTGCTTGTACTGCTTCGGAAGCCTATCTGTCTGCGGAAGAGAAATCGCTGTTCCGCTAGCTCGTCCTTGAATACAAAGAAAATTCCAGGACCAGCGGCAATCGGTTCGACATCAAGCGTACTAGCAACGAACTCGCGTAGTTCGCCCTGTGAGTAGTATTTTTGAAAGGTTCTGCGGGAAGTTATAAAGCCATCCTTGTACGGGCGGGAGTTTCTCAGGTCTCCCTTCCCAATAAGCATGACCGAGACTGCTAAGCACTGTCGCGCGTACCCGAATGCCTTTCGAAGTGCTTCTTCCCGTTCACTGCGGTCTTCGATCACGTTTAGAACGAAGCCCAAGTTGACGACGTCAGACTCCACGAGCTTATCAGTGTTGGGCGCAAAATGGGGATCCCAACCGTACGCGTTGATGCCCGCTTGTTTTAGGGCTTCGAGATCGTTGCCCTTGCCGCACCCATAATCGAGGACGGTCGTCTTATCGGTTATGACGCCGCCTGATTGCAGAAGGAATATGGGGGCGGATACTGATGTCCGAGGTATCGCGGTCTTGTGGCGCTCTACCTCTGTTGCGGAGGCTCTTTGTGGGGTGCTCATGCCCCTCTCCTGAAAGCCCGCGGAGGGATACGACAAGCCTGAACGGTCATCCGGGTTAGGAGATCGGGAGAGGACTTAGTCAAGAGAACCCCCATTTACGTCCAGACCAGCTGACATAAGAGCATCTTCCCACGGTCGCCGCCGCCCCATTCTGCTCATGTTCTTGAAGAGACCCAGCCGTTCAAGGCGCTGCGTCAGATCGGAAAATTCCGTACGCCGTGGATCTGAATCCTGCAGCAACAGCTCCTTACGATGAAGAATTGGTGGGTTGTCAGGACAGTAGCGCCGCACGACGGCCTTGCCTGAGTTTACCTCAACCGTGCAGCTGCGCTTCAAGGCCGGAAAAGCCACGGCCTCGAAATCCTCGTAGTCTAGGAATGAAACCTGCGTCGAACTCCTACGGTCGAGCTTTAGAACTGACCAAACAAATCCCTCGGGAATAGAGGCTTCCGCTCTGTGCATGTGCTGTCTGTCTTCTTCGGAGAGCGCATCAAGCGCACTGCGATGAAGGTACAGCGCACCTCCAACTCGCTTCCCAAATGTCCGCCTTTTCCCATTATCCGATTTCAGGTCCATCATGCGTTTCTCTAACCGCTGCTCCCCTACGACCGCGAGGATCAAGTAAGCTCTTTGTCAGAGGTGACAGATGGCACAGCCATCGTCTGGTTCACCCACCGGGATCTCGTATTCCTTCTTGAGGCGCTCCAGCTCCTCCAAAGACCGGCGTTGGATCCAAGTAAAACGACGACCGTCGCCATCTTCGGCCTCATACTCCTTCGCACGTTCGAAGAGTTCTGGATGACGCTTGCGAAGTGCCTGCCATTCTCCAACCTGTTGGTAAAAGCAGAAGTAACAGCCCGAGCGCGACCGCCATTCGTAGTACTTGGGCAGCCCCAATCCACTGCCCTCAAGGAGGTCTCGAACATCATCGATCCCAAAGCCGATATCCTTGAAAGGATAGACTGGTTGAATGTTCTCTTTGGCACTTAGGGCCACAGGTTTGCTGGCTCGCTTCGCCTCGTACGCGCCTTCGTGGTTGCGGGCTGCCCCACCGAAACCATCTCGCGTTTCATCTGCGCGAATACCGATGTAAGAATAACATTCACTATCCCCGACAAACATCTCAAATGGTTTGATTTTTAGCATCCGCGTACACCAACGGGCCTGAGGGTTGGGCAGAAAGCCGCTGTACACTTCGTCTAAGAGCACATCGAAGGGGGAGCGCCGTCCATCCTTATCCCGCACCTTGAGTTCAGGAAGATCCAACGCGGTTAACTTCTGGACCTCTACGCCGAAGATTGTCTCAAAGCGCTTAATGTACTGATAGGTCTCTGGGAGTTCCGCTCCGGTGTCCGTGAAGATGAACTCAAGCGGAAGGTCCCCATGGTTCTCGAGCATGTAGACCGCCAACGCGGTGCTGTCTTTCCCTCCGCTGAGCGGAACGATATGACGGCGTTCAGAATCGGAAATTGCGGTATCCAGGCTCGCAGGTTGCATTAGACCTCTTTCAAAACATCGGTGATGAATTTCTTTGTTGCAGCATCGCCAGCCACACGCCGGTGCTTCTCGATGAGTGCTCGGACCTTCTTTTCCAGGAAGGGTGGTAGGCCATCCGCGCCGTCTTCAAGCGAAAGGGCAACATCTTCAATCTTACGAAGATTGGCGCGAAGGGACTGCTCGAACTCTCGGGCTGTCACGTCGTCCCACTCCTCGAAGTCTTTACCAGACAACATCCCAGAGAGCGCACGAACGAAACTTGCCTCGGTGTAGCGACCGTTCAAGGCGTGGCGCGCGCGTGAGATGATACCTTTGCTAAGCCTGTCGAGGCCGGTGTGCTTGTCCAAAGTCGAAGGCAACGCAGAGCCCCAATTGTCGGCTGCTTGCAGGAGTGAACCTTCAGCATTCGAAGCATCCCCAGCGAACGCTTGCTTGGCTGTGATGATCGCGCGCTCCGTATATACTGCTGTAAGCTGCTCGATTTGCTTCCGAGCTATGGAGATATACTCAACGCACTTGTCATCGAGCGTTTTCCGAGAGGCAATGTCTGGGAACGCTCGGAACAGAAGATGGACCGGATCCCCGGCAGTTTGTCGTAAAACCCTTTGGAGGCGGGTCGCATGATCGCCCAGCCCGCGCGACTTCAGGGCGGATGGTGGTAGGTTTCGCCTCCAAGAGTACAGAGCGTCATAGAAGGCCCGGACTTGGTCCGCTTCCTTTCCATCGACAATAGGGCTGAACTCCTCAATCAATCGTCCGATGCGCTGAGCCTGAGTCTCTGATCTGGCGATCACCTCAAGTTCATAGTCTTGGGGCGTCTCTGCAATCGCTTCAACTACCGAAGGCTGGATATCTTCGACATAGACCCACCGCCCGCCTACGTTTTGGCGGAGAGCAAGACATGAACCAAACGCCTTAAGTCCTGCGGCCAACAGCAGTGGGACAAGGCCGTTGCGAAGACCGATTGGGCTGCTTGTCAGTTCTTCAATGAGCACTGTGAAGCTCTTCGCTTCATCTTCCGGATTCTCAAAAAACTCCTTGAGCTTGCTCCACACAGTTCGCATGCCGGGATCTTTGAGGTGTTCAGGGTCACACCATGCGCCAGCACTATCTTCGGTATTGTAAAGACCGGTGGCACCGAAGACAGTTCTGAAGATGGACGCGTCAGCAGAAGTCGCGCCGGCATATCCGAGCTCTGGGTCGCCAGTCCTTTCAAGGACACCCAGAATGCAGCGCTTTCGAGCACTCTTGGTCTGCGCGGTTACTTTCCGCCTGACGATTTGTTCGTTGCGGACGCGTGGGGTCTGGGGGAAGCGGGCGTCAAAAATCTTGGATAACGCCTCATAGACCGACCCGGGGCCGTCCATCGGGATTGCTTCTCCTGCCGAATGCCAAACGACGCCGCCGCTGTCGGGCTCGGTAAGGAGATCCAAGCGAGAGGTTAGGTACTCAAAGGCATTAGATCTCAGCTCTGCCAGCTCCCGCTCAATGAGGGGGTCTAGGGCCAAGAGCTCCTTGTCTTTGGAGAGCCGCCTCAACGCCTCGAGTTCGAGCGTGGCTGCCTCAAGATCTAAGCCTTGGCGCGGAAGAGCAACGATCAGGTGCGGATGCTTCTTGAGCCAGGATCTATCTATCGATCGAATGTCCTTCGAGCTGCCATCCACGACCAGCGCAACCAAGCCGTCTAGGTGGTCGGCGAGCTGCGCGTACCCCTCGCGGCTCTCAGGTTTCACGAGACACTCAAGACGGACATAGGTGCCTGCAGCGTAACGAGTGAGGTTCTTCTCAAAGTTATAGCGAAGTGCGGTATAGGACATCGCTGGTGCGAGATCCTCGATGCACCCCAAGATATCCTTCTCAGAAGCGAGTTCTGCGATGGTTTCTGTCACCTTGGCCCGCAGGTCGATGTCAGCCCCGTGCCAGACAGATACGTCATCTGTGCGTGTACGGTAGAGAAGCAGCTTTCTTGCAATGAGTGCATCGGTCGCCGCTTTTATTTCGCTTTCGCGATGAGTGGTTCCCGCGATTAAGGCTGCCTGTAAGCGAGACATTGAGAGATGATCTCGCTCGCCTCCACCCCCCAGTTGCAGGAGGCAGACTGCAGCGAGTGCTTCTCTCTCGAGCTCTGTCTCTGCCCGAGCGCGGGCACTTTCCGTCTCTACAAGCCGTCGATGAACGCCGCCGGGGCCGGTGTCTTGCCGCATGGCCTCGGCAAAGTGATTAAAGAGGTGCTCCACCGTAACCCGAGTTCCCAGGTCTTCCGACGCGAGAGTAGCAAGGAAGGAAAAGACGGTTCTTTCATTCTGACCAACGCGTGCAGAGACCCTCGGCAGAAGGTAGAACGCCGTTGGCGTTAAAGGCCACGCTTTCTCAAGCAATGACTCTAAGGCTTCTTGATCTTCGAAGGTTGAGAAGAAACCAGCCTTGGAGGCTTTTTCAGCAAGGGCCGTGAAGTTCGTGTTTGCGGTCAGCGCGACAGCCTCTTTCCCAAGCGTCTCTGAGGCTAGCTCTGCGATGAACTCATACATCTCGTCGCTGTCTTCGACGATCGTAAGTGTGTCAAAACGGCCTTCAATCTTCCGCCAAGCGAGTTGACCAGACTGGCTCAGCCGGCCGGAGTAGCGCTGAAAATTCTGATGAAGGAGAACAGTCAGCGTAGCGCTGGGCGTTTTCCTGCGAGCAACCCACTCGGCAAGCTCCTGTACTTCCAGGAGCTCCTCAGAACGCCCCGTGGAAACCAAGCGCTCCAGGTGCCGACCGAACTCGTCCCAGACGATAGCCAAGCGATCGCAATCATTTCGCTTCAGGTATCTCGCAATTGCTGAAAGTGCCGCCTCCATGGACTTAGGCTTGTTGAGGCCAAGGCTCTTAGCCAATGCCAGAGGAAGGTCCGGCACATATCCAGACAGCGAGATTACAGCTCCACTAGCCGTTGATTTCATACGATCAGCAAGGGCGTCCGCAAGTTCGGGGTCGACGCCCTCCAACCTCTTGAGAACGGGTTCAAGATCGGGCGCCTTGGATTTCGCGGCCTCGACAAAGAGGCCACCCACCAAAGCCGCAAGAGATTTTCCGCTCCCATAGGAGGCGATCACACTGGTTGCTTGGCTGCCGCTTTCACCAAGAACCGATCTCACGATTTCGAGAGACTTCTTTGTTGGCCGATAGTGCGTAGCCCGAGATGGAACTAGAAAATCTTCGGTAATGCTAATGGATTTCAGGAAACTCACAGCACTGCCTCCAACGTACGGTCTTTCTTCTTGGCGGCCTCGTCGCTGAAGTAGAGATTGGCCCAATCCGCGATTGACCGGCTTCTGACGCTGACCACGCGGCTCCCTGCAAGAAATCGAGTTGCCAGCCGTTTCGAACCAAGAACCTGCTCTGATCGCGCAACTAGCTTCGCAAAGGAATCTGAGTCGAGATTGAAGCAGCGGGCCAGTCGGCGTCCGTCACCTTCGCCGTCAAGATCAACGTCAAAGCGCGCCTCGGAGGGCGTTTGTGCCAAGAGGCTGAGGCCTGCGGCCAAGACATGCGCCGGAATGCTCGCCTTTGGCGCGCGGCGGTCGTACTGATCGAGCTCCGTTTGAAGGATCAGCAGACCCAAACGACGGAAGGGGCAATCCGCATTGTCCTCCGGGTCTTGGTATGGCGCGGGTATCGGCCTCGCGTAGCTTTGAAGCAGGACAGCCACATCTCGCTGCAGCGTCTTTTGGACCGGGATCTTCTCGGAGCTCGCGTCCAAATGAGCCTTGAGCGCATCGATCAGCTCGGCTCGCTTGAAGCGACTGGTCCGATAACTCTGGAAGAACCAACTGAACACACGGTCGTCGTTGGCCAAAGCAAGAGAGAGGTGGAGAAACCACCAGGTCCCGAGATCGCTGAAATATGGGTCATGCTCGAAGATGACATTGCCAAGCGGTGAAAGGCGCAGCCCCCCATTTGCCGCCGGCCGTTCAGAAAGGCCTGTCGCGTTCAACCACCATCCAATGGATTTGGACATGTTGCGCCCGACACCCATGGAGTCAGAGGCCTCATTCGATGCCCAGGTAACATCGTCCACTTCCCCCAGGAGGAGAAGGCCTTTCGCGAGCCAGTTTGGACGGATGCAGAAGGTTTCGTGCCCGCCAAACTTCATTGCACACATCCGAAGACCTCCCTAAGAAACCGCACTTCGGAAGCCACGATCTCCGCAGCTTCGAGAGCATCTTTCATGGTGTTTAAAATTGAGAATGAGAACCGAAGAGATGAAAACGCGTCCTCTTCAGAGACGCCCATCGCGAGCAGTGTACTCGACGGCGATGGACGCGCGGAGGAGCAAGCAGATACTTGGGAGCAGAAAACGTTCGCGGCATCCAGACGTGCAGCAAGAGCCTGTCCGTCCACGCCAAGAAAACTGATGTTTGACGTGTTGGGAACGCGTCGCGCGCCTTTCCCATTGATGCGGATGCCTTCAACGTCTTCTGCAAGCTTGGCTTCGAAGGAATCTCTCAATTGACGCAACTTTTCTAGATCCGAGTCTAGCGACTGATGTCGAGCGCGACATGCGACGCCGAATCCCACGATCCCGGGTAGATTCTCCGTGCCTGACCTCATTCCGGCTTCTTGTCCTCCACCGAACAGGAGCGGTTCTACTTCAGCTTTGTCGCCAAAACACAAGGCGCCGACACCTTGAGGCCCGTGAAGCTTGTGACACGAAAAGGTTAAGAAGTCGTAATTGGGGTGACATTCCTCACGCGGCACGCGCCCGACGGCTTGAGCGCCGTCGAAGAGAGTTTGTGCCCCGAAGTAAGACGCTAGTTCGCAGACCTCCTCCACGGGCTGAAGAACACCGGTTTCGCCGCTGGCCCAATGCATAGCAACCAACGATTTGGGATGAGCAAGAAGTACATCACGGAGCCTAGCGAGATCCACGATGCCATCTTGGTCCAACCCGACTTCTACACGGCTGCCGATCAATCTACCTGCGGCAGCTCCCACCGACGGGTGCTCGCCACCTGTGCAAATGACCTTTTGCTCATGTCTCAGAGCCGCTGCGATGACTGTGTTGTTTGCCTCTGTAGCGCCGGCTGTGAAGATCACGTTCTCAGGCTCAATCGCGACCAGTTCTGCAACCGACTGACGCGCGGGCTCTAGCGCTTGTCTCGCACGACGGCCCCTGGCGTGCGGGCTTGACGGGTTGCCGAACCCGTCTCCCAGGCACTCGGCCATAGCATCAACTACCGACCCCAATGGCCGTGTCGTTGCGTTGTTATCGAGGTAGATCTCACGACGCATGCTAGTGCGCTTTTCCGCTGCTCGTTTGGACATGGCTGTTCTGCTCGTCTCCACACTATATGGATGCAACCGGCTAGTCGACACACAAGATCTACCTGAGGGTGGATTTCCTGTGGATATCTAGGAAGCCCTACCTGAATACGCAGTGCCTACGCATGCCCGACCACAAAGCGCCAAATTCGATGTATCCTAACGCACAGATCGATAGCTCCGTGTGTAGCTATGGGATATTTGGAGGAATCGATCAGGGTCGCACTCGACAGCCCAAGCCAAAAGGTTACTCAGCAACCGTTTGACCTCCCGGCGGTACGGCCTGGGGTCGCCATCGAGTGCATCGTGCAAGCGAGCTGTCAGATCGCCGTAGCGGACTTCATCTTCGGTTTGAGACGAAAGCCACGCGTAACATCGACTCTGGAGGAAAGAAGTCTTGAGAGCGGCAAGACTCGGATTTGGTGCCAATGAAAAGAGTTCAAGATCATGTTCCACTGATGGTTCCGAAACCTCGCCGATCATCACCTCCGCGGGCCCATCGCACCACGGAAAGTCAGCACCCGTGAAAGGTCTTTGTTGTGTCTCACGTGCGACACGCTCGAAAGCTGCGGGCATTCTAGTGGAGGCTTCGGTTAGCGCGACCGCTTCAGGCTGTGTCAGCCGCTCAACCTCTCTTGAGATCTCCTCGACGAGCTCATCACTCAGAAGCATTGAGTGATTGCAAAGGTCAGTCACAAAATCGACGACCTCAGAGATCTGTGGAGTGGCGAGTGCAGCTTCGAGGTTTCCTGTACCTTCAACGGTTGGAAGTCCTGAGCCTGTAAGGTTAGCACTTCCAACGAATGCGATGTCGTCGAAAACGAAGACCTTTGCATGAAGCCTCGGATGGATTGAGAAGTTTCCCCCAACGGCAAGGACCTCTCGGGCGGCGTCTAGGTCGCTCCCTCCGCCGACAAGGTCTGAGAGACGCCATCGGGAGAAGACTCTCAGATCTGATTTCTTGTTGATTCCGGCTCTCGGCAAAAGGCCTGACTTGATGAAACCACTCACAAGCCATGCTCGTTCAGATGCATACGCCGCTTCCTGAATGGCTTGTTGGAGTGAGGTTCCATGTAATAGGCGCATAGACTAGACGCCCCAGCACTCTCGAAGAATGGTTACGATCTCTCTCTCTGTGTCATGATAATCGTCATCAGCATATGCAATTTCGAAGATCGCATTCATGACCTGGATCTTGAGGTCATCACTTTCGATAAGGCCAGCAAGGAGCATGACCTGCTGTCTGTTGAGCTCAAGGGGGGACGTCCCTTCTTCGGTGTTAAGATGCTGAAGGAACTCTGAGAGGTTTGCCTCAAACTCTGTCGCACTTTTGCCCAAGTCGCCAACGATAAGCTTGATTTGTTGTACAAGTTCTTCTGTTTCCTTCGCGTGCACTTCCCCATCTGCGACTACTGTGGCAGCATAGAGAATGATTGCCGCTTCAAGTTCAGAGAGGTCCTCAAATTCACTGCCGCCAGTCATGGATCCCCGCATCGCCTTGATATTAATACGTTAAGCGAACTCTAGCATTTACAACATGGACAAACAACGATCGATCCTGGCGCGGCTGGGTGAGGAGAAACTAACTAGTCTGCTCGGCCAAGAGGCGGTCGATATCTTGGCGTGCCTAGATGATCGTCGCGTAGGTCCGAAGGCGCTTGCAGAACTCTTGGTCGACATGGAGGGCCAAGGCATCCTTTTGACACGAAAGGATGTCCGAGCAGCTGTATTCGACAGTCTTCCCAAAGATGAGGCGACGGATCTCGCCCAACTTCTTGGGCTGCCGGGACTGGCGCCTTGGTCTGAGTTAGCCGAAGTCACGTTCCGTAAAGGTAGCAACGCCTACAGTTTGTTCCTCACATGGTTAGGCCTTGATCCCTGGGAGGTTGAGGCGGGGGACGAGGAGATCGTTTCAAAACCCAAGCAATCCGAGCTTGTTCCTGACTATCCGCTTTTCGCGCACCAAATCCGTGCAGTGAGCCGGGTCCACCAATCCCTATCCGGGGACGGAAATAGAGTGATCCTTCACATGCCTACCGGCGCGGGAAAGACACGGTCTGCGATGAACGTTATTGTAGACCTTCTCCGCGGTGAGCTCGCCGATGGACGCTCTGCAATATGGTTGGCCCACTCTGAGGAGCTCTGTGAGCAGGCGGCTTCCGAATTTGAGAAAGCCTGGAAGTCTTTGGGCAATAGAAGCGTGCGAGTGACCCGCCACTTCGGCGCTCTGGCAAAGGAAGATATCGGCGCACCTGAAAATGCATTTGTTGTCGTTAGTCTTCAGTCAGCTCACGCCTTGGCGTTTAGCCGCCAGAGGGACGGAGCGCTCTTCGCCCTGGGACGATCTGCGGGTTTGGTTGTGATCGACGAAGCGCATAAAGCAACCGCTGACACTTATCGCCACGTTCTCGAGCTCCTCGCACCTAGGGGTACGTGCAAACTCCTGGGGCTCACGGCAACGCCTGGGCGCAGTTGGCTTGACGTCGATGCAGATGAAGAGCTCGCTGATTTCTTTGATCGAAAGAAAGTTACGCTCGACGTCGTGGGCTATGACAGCCCCGTGGATTACCTCGTTGCAGAAGGATATTTGGCGAAGGTCACAACCGAAGAGATCAAGTACGACGGTGGCGCGGATCTCACAGATGCTGAAATCGAACAGCTTGCGTCGACAGGTGAGGTGCCCCGCGCTGCCCTAAAGAGGATCGGAGAAGATACGGCACGAAACCTCCGCATTCTCCTAAGGACTGAGAAAGAGGCAAAAGATGGCAATCGCGTGATTTTGTTTGCTTGCTCAGTTGAGCACGCAAACACTCTTACGGCTCTTCTGAAGATGCGAGGGACGAGCGCCGCTTGCGTTACTGGAGCAACAACACGGCAGTCACGACAGAGGTCGATCGAGAGGTTTAAGTCGGGAGAGATCTCTGTACTTTGCAACTATGGAGTTCTGAGCACGGGTTTTGATGCACCAAAGGCCAATGTAGCAATCATTGCGCGACCGACAGAGTCATTGGTCTTGTACAGCCAAATGGTTGGTCGTGTGATCAGAGGTATAAGAGCGGGTGGTACCGACACTTGTAAAGTGATCACGGTCGTGGATCAAAAGTACGGATTCAGGAACCTCGGTGAAGCATTCACCTTTTGGGATGATCTTTGGACGGAGCAGTAAGACATGGAAGATATGCAATCATCGGAGCAGCGGTCGTCACAGGATGTCTACGATATTGTCCCGCCGCATCTGGCCATCAGAGCAATGCGTTCAAGCGGCTTCAAGAGCACTGACCACGCCGTTGCAGAACTCATCGACAACAGCATCCAAGCGGGTCTCGCCTGCGGGAACGACGTAACCAACGTCGAAGTCGTCTGTTTGGAGCGTCCTGTCCAAATTGGATCGAGGCAAGCAAAGCGGATTGACGAGATTATCGTCTATGACAATGCATCCGGAATGAATCCCAGCCTTCTTCGAAAGGCACTTATGTTCGGACATGGGACCAACCTAGATCCGGAAAACCAAAAGGGTATCGGGAAATTTGGTATGGGGCTTCCGAACGCCTCTATATCCCAGTGCCGTTTTGTGGAAGTGTACTCCTGGCAAAACGGAGAGTGCCGCCACACTTTCCTGAGCGTCGATCAAATTCTTGACGGAAAAATGCGTGAGGTCCCGGAGCCTCAGGTAAAAGCGTTTCCCGAGCACTATAAGCGGCTGGTTAAATCCAACATTGGGGACAGTGGCACTCTCGTGATTTGGCGCAATCTTGACAAGACTACTTGGGTTCGGCATCGCGCATTCTTCCGGAACTCTGAGTTCTTGATTGGCCGCCTATACCGGCGCTTCATCGCCGATGGCTCGGTTAAGATACGGTTTGGAGCCTACGATGCGGTTGATCATTCGAACTACGAGTTTCTCGACGAGCTCTATGTTCGCCCAAATGATCCTCTGATGCTAACCTTCGGGACTTCCGCGCCCGATGAGTTTGCAGAGACGGCGGCATTCGAGGAATTCGGTAACCCTGATGTTCTGAAAGTGACATTACCTGATGGTCGGGAAAGCGAGATTATCATTCGCTATTCAGTTGCAAAGCAGGACACCAGGTTAGCTGGAGAGGGAGGGGGGGCTGGCGGGGCCACGCCTATCGGTAAATTTCTTAAGAGGAATGTGGGAGTAAGCATTGTACGTGCTGGGCGTGAGCTCGAGATGAATCAATCTTGGGTAAACCCAAGTGAGCCACGTGAGCGCTGGTGGGGCATCGAGATCGAGTTCCAACCTGAGCTCGATGATATTTTCGGCGTCACCAACGACAAGCAAGCAGCTACTAACCTCTATGCTGCTGACTACAAAGAAGATGCGGACACCCTTGGAATGTCAGCAAGCGAGCTTATGGAGCAGCTGCAAGAGACAAAAGACCCGAAGCTCGCAAACTATAGGGTTTCCATGGCAATGGCATCACGCCTGAAGACATTGCGTGAGCATATTCGTAAGCAGAATGCCGGAAGCCGCCAAGCGAAAGAGAAGTCGCGCAGGGCAGAAACAACGGCCACCAAGGTTACCGAGATCAGAGCAGCTCAGAAGGCTACTGCTTCGGATACGGCCTTTGCAAACGCGACCGAAGATGAACGCCGCCAAGCCGTTAAAAAGGCATACCTGGACTCCGGTTACGACGAAGCACACGCCGAGACGCTTTCAATTGAAGCGGTCAGCTCAGGCATTCGTTACATGTTCAGCGAAGCTGCACTTTCGTCTCCAGCGATCTTTGATCTTGCCCAAGAGCGTGGCGAATACTTCATCAAGCTGAACACGCGGCACCCTGCCTATAAGAACTTCATCGAACTTCTCCGGGAGGACGAAGCGAGCGAAGATAGCCCGGCTCTTGTTGCATTGAAATTGCTGCTAACAGCTTGGGCGCGCATGGAGGACGAAGCTACCGATCGAGAGCTAGATATGCTTCAAGACGTCCGGCTCTCGTGGGGGCAGATTGCAAGAGATTTCATGCGCGAAATCGACAGTTAGGCGCGAATAGCTTCGCGTGGCCTTGTTGCACAAATCGGATGGGGGATTCACTGCGTGAATCCAGCATTGTCTAGCCCCCTATCTCACTGAGCTGACCCCAGCGAGTGGTCCGGTTTAAATGCTAATGCATGGTCGGCCGTCGATCCACGAGGATGATGACCTCTGGTGCCGGCGCCCGATTGAGCTACTCCCCGTCTTTTGGACAGGATCTGGCGTGATTTAAGTTACTCGTTGCACCAGCTGATCGGGTTGGTTGATATCATTTCTCTGCCAATAGACAAGCGCCGGTGGCTTGCCGCCGAGGGCTGAGTGAGGACGCTGGTGGTTGTAGACGGTCATCCATTTCCGGATGGCCGCTTTCGTCTCTGATCCGGTCTCACGCGCATGCAGGTAGACGCATTCGTATTTCAGGGTTCGCCACAGCCGCTCGATGAAGATGTTGTCGAGGAACCGGCCTTTCCCATCCATCGAGATGCGCACGCCGGATCGGCGGAGCCGGTCCGTCCAGGCGAAGGATGTGAACTGGGATCCCTGGTCCGTATTCATGATCTCGGGCGGGCCGAACTTGTGGATGGCCTCGTTCAGCGCCTCGACACAGAAGTCGGCCTCCAGCGTGTTCTAGATCCGCCAGGACAGAACCTTGCGGGTGTGCCAGTCCATGATCGCCACGAGGTAAAGGAACACGCGCCGCATCGGCAGGTAGGTGATGTCCGAACACCAGACCTGGTTCGGACGATCCACGCGCAGCCCTTTCAGAAGGTAAGGATAGGTCTTGTGTCCTTTCGCCGGTCTGCTCGTGCTGGGCTTCTGGTAAATCGGCATCAGTCCCATGAGGCGCATTAGCCGGCGTATCCGCTTCTCGTTCACCAGATGCCCGTCGTTGCGCAGGTGCCAGGTCATCTGGCCGACACCGAAGAACGGGGTCTCGAGGAACTGCTCGTCGATCCGCCGAATCAGGCCGAGGTTCTGTTCGGTCTCGCCCGTGGCGGTGTAGTAGAAAGACGAGCGCGCGATCGACAGCAGCTTGCACTGCTGGCCGATCGACAGGTCCGGGTGGCCCGGCTCGATCATGCCGCGCCTCACTTCCCGCCCCAGAGCTTCAGCTTTCGTTCCAAAAAAAGAGATGGCCACCGCCAGCTCCCCGATCTTGGCGTGGAGTTCCTGCACCTGCTCCTCGTCGATCTCCGGCTACTTGTGGCTCCCGCGTTCGAACACGCCGGCAGCACCTTCGAGCAGCGCCCGCTTCCATTGATGGAGCATCGTGGGATGCACCCCGAACCGGCTCGCCAGCTCGGCCGCTGTCTCTTCACCCTTCAGGGCTTCCAGCGCGACCTTCGCTTTGAACTCGGGTGCGTGCTGCTTGCGTTTCGACATCTCTGATCTCCTTCTCGTCGAAGATCAGAAGACTGCAAATCGTAGCTTATGTCAGTGTCCGAATTTCGGGTGGTAGCTCAAACTTCCGATGAACTGGATCAATTGGATGGCCACGCGAAGCGGAAGTAACGTACATAGTATTTGTCGTATAGGTACTTCAGGTCATCTTCCCAATCTGCGATTGCGCCATCATAGCCGCCTGATGGCATTTTCTTGAAATTCTTCGCAAGTGAGGCGATGTGATAGGCCATCTTCCTAAGCCGAAGCGAGCTTTTCGGCTCACCCCATTTCCTCATTTCCGAGATGCTCTGGTAGGGTGGCAATTGCCCCGAAAAACATCGATCTAGAATAAGTTGCCTGGAGGACTCGGGAAGGCCGTCAGTCCTTCCCACTGTATAGCCCAGGATCTTAAGATAACTGATCTCCTGACGTTCAAAGTTCCCGCCTCCAGATCCAGAACCGACATCAGTGGAAGGCCACTTGAAGGCCTCGCTCTCCGGCAATTCCCGTATCCGACGCTTCCATTCCTTCTCAATAGCTGCGACGATCAGCAGGTGTTGGTCACGCTTTGTGCCAGAAGAGCTGGCCGCACCCAAAGTGTTCGATTTCCAGAGCTGTAGAAGCTGGATATTGTCTTTGGATGGTATCGATGTGCGGATCCTCTTGCCGCTACTAAAGAGGTCAATCTTTGCTGACTTGGCGGGAGATACGGGGGCAGTCGAATGGTTTGCGCTTCGCGTCTTCTTTTTCCGCTTCTCTGCCTTCCGTCCGGCTTTTTCGGCGGATTTGAGGTGCTTTTCTCGCTTCGCCTGCGCTGCAGCCTTGGCTCGTTCAGTTTTTCGGATGATCGCCGCAAAGTGTCGATCGTAGAATGCGGAGATTTCAGTTATATGCCGAAGTACAGTGCCGCCCTTGAACGTGAGGCCTATCTCGTAGTGGGGGCCATCAGTTGCTTTGATCAGCCAGTTCTCAACAAGCATTTGAGCAATACACCGAGAGAATAGCCATCTAAACTCTTCACAACTCTCAAGAGCTCCTGTCGCTAGGAACTCTGAAGCAACTTTTTGCCAGGGAACTGGGCCATCGGCAACTGCGAGCAGGATAAATTCGCACAGCCGGTGTGCGGTTTCAAAGTCTAGTTTAAACTGTTCAGCCATTTCGCGTTGTAAGACATCCGTTCTGCAAGCTCTAGGCTCGAAAACGAGCCCGACTTGCTTTTCTGGGGATACGATAGCTTGGTGAGTGGGAGTGAACAATAACGGTGATCGCTTGGCCAAAAACGCTGGAAGGCTCTTTTGGACGAACTTGGCTTCAAGCGGGGAGGGCGGGAGCTATCGTCCTGCGATGCCCTGAAGTTCTCCTCTTCGATACTCTAAGAACAACCCGGAGATCACCTGGCCGGCTGTGATGATGTACAGCCGCTTCCCGATGTCACTGTGAAATGTTGAGAATATTCTTGTGCTACCGCACTGAGTGTTTCGGTCTTTTTGGTGCATGACCGGAGGGCTGGAGAAACGTCCTTGGCATCGATCGCAAGAGTTGTCGATTGAGGTCGGTCACAGAGATCGCGCCGAAGATCGAGACGCGGGGCTTTGACTGTCAGCCGATCACGAGGTTCTTGAGGTCAATCGCTTCTCCAGGCGCGGCGATACAGTACGCGACGAGGGGACCGTCCTTGCCGGCCGAATAATCGAGACAGAGCGCGTTCTGGGACTGCTGCTCGGGCTCGCCAGTCAGCCAATAATGTCCGAAGAAGACCGGATCCGCATCCTTGGAATAAACCGATCTCGAGACGCGGGAAGGAAGTGCCTCGGCAGGCAACTGGGTCAGGTCGGGCACCGAGATGGCTATGTCTCGCCAGGTTTTGGCATCGCCGTTCCACCATTTCAGGCGCACTTCGGTCCTTTCGTGGTTCCCCTTGTCGCGAAACGAATACCCCTCTGGTAGCTCGGTTTCAGGGCCTTTGGTCGTCGTCTCGACGAAACCGTGAAGTGGCTCACCCTTTTTGCCAGCCTCGATGAGTTGAGCGTCGGAGAGCCGGCCATCGACGGTGGCCTCCCGAAGTTGCGAGATGACTTCCTCGTCCCAGCAGGCGTGGACGAACCGGAACCCATCCATCTCGAGAAACAGGGGAAGCGACTTCATCCAGGCGATTACATCGGCGGTCGCCGCGGAGCCGACGGGATACTCGCCAAGAAACGACGCGTGCTGTTCCATATTCTTCGATGAATGAGAGCGGAGCGGAAGACCGGTTTGGGGATGGGGTGTGTGAAAATGGATGGCATTGAGTTCGTGATTGCCCATGACGGCATGGGCCGTGCCGGCATCGACCATCCGTCGGACGACGTCGATCACGTCGCCGTTTCGCGGACCGCGATCGATGAAGTCACCCAAGAAGACGACCTGCCGGCGAGGGTCATCATGACGCCAAGCACCGCGCCGTTCACGGTAGCCTAGGGATGTTAGTCGTGACGTGAACTTCTCGGCTTGGCCATGGATGTCTGGGATGATGTCGTACATTCGATCTCTTTATCTGACCTAGTTGACTATTCCTCGGCAGCGCGGTCATCGATTACGTACGCTCGAGGCAATAGCCGCCAGACTCGACAAGTATTCGTCGACCAATCCTTCGGAGGTCGATTTCTGGAAGTGCTCACCGCTTATCCCTAAAGGTTGCCACGTAGTCCGGATCAGTCAGCAGGGATTCCGCGTACCTTAGATCCTCAGCAATGGTTTCCGGTAGTTTCGATGAAGCTATGGTGCCCGCGGTCCCTTCTGGATCTACCCGGACATGTTGGTACACGAAATTCGGAGCATAGCTGTTTATTGGGGCATTTTCTCTTAGACTTGTACGCAGCTTCTCCGAGAACGCGCCGCGAGAGCGTTGGACACGGGGGACGATCCACCCTTTGCCATCAAGTCTTGGCGCTATCAACCATCTGTAGTTGTCTGTATTGCGAATTAGGTTATGGAGGCTTTCGTATTTCTCTTTTGCCTTTCCTTTAGATTCTATATTATAGCCTGAGAATCTAATGAATCGGCGGTATTGCTTGTTCTGCACCTGGATTCCGAGGGAAAGCTTCCCTGGCCCAATGTTCTTGGTAAGGGAGAAGCCTATCAGAGGCTGTTTGTTGCGGAAATCACGGCCAGTTTCTAGTTCTAGACCATCTGGTCTCTCACGCAGCGCCGTCAGTGTTTCGAAGGTCTCTGCTTCTACTTTGTCCAGGAGCGCGGCAGCTTGGTGTTTTGCAACTGTATCGTCAAAACTGAGTCTTGAAAGCACCTTAAGGATCTCGTTCTGGCGTTTGGTTGGCTTGCCTATGAACCAATCCTTGTCGGGAAGGCCGTCTTGCCCAATCGCAATAGAAATCAGCTGAGACAGGTCGATGACCATCTCGGCGTACGAGGAAATAATAGTCATGTGGCCCTCCAGCATGCTCTCGCCTTCAGCCCAGTCCTGTAGGCGATATCCGAGGGTTTCGTAGTCCATGTACCTCCAAGTCGCCTGCTTCTTAATTTTCTCGGATGGAGGCACGAGGGATAATATGATGAGATCAAAATTGGCCGCCGGAAAGTCACGCTCTAGCCTCTGCTGATACTTCTTAAGCTGCTCTAGCTTGGGGACGTCCTTAACCTTGTTTTCAATGGCAACAATCATCTTCTTCTGACTGCTGTCGGTGACCTCGATCAGCAGATCAAGATTTTTCCACTCGCGCTTGATAGTAACATTTTTTGCTTGAAGCGCTTCCAGGCCGATCACGCGTGTGATGCTTGTAGGGTAGGTGTCAAATAGCCACGCCAAGAAGTTGGAATGAAACAACTCACGCGACGACAGTGAGAGGTTGAACATCGGCGACTTTTTCAGCCTTTCGGACAGATCCTGAAGGCTGATTGGGTCCAGTGACGTCTTCCGTACCTCTTTTGCTGCGGTGATCTCCGTGCTCATAGCTTCTCCCAGACAACTGTTCCTTGTCGCATCCAATTGATCGCCATGCCGGCGGCACGTTTTTCTGGGAACACCCTTTCGATGACAGCTGCATACGCCGCAAGTTGCGGCCGGTAGGTCGCATAGCCCGCATCCAGATCCATCGACGCTCCGGACTTGTGATCGACTATAAGGAATCCCTCCGGACCTTCCGCAAGGAGATCAATCGTGGCGTTAATCTGGGCGCCCGAGGCTTCTTCGATCTGTACTGGGAGTTCGCAATGCAACTGGTCATAGCCCATCCCGTTGAGCCAAGCCTTTAGCGCTCGGGCCTGGGCTTCGATGGCCGTGACCGCGGCGGTGTCGAGCCCAGTTGCCCGCTGTACGTTGGTCATCAGATCGGCCCTTAGCAGGGCGGTTCGAAATACGAGGTGCCAGGCCGTCCCCCTCTTGCTGGCGTCGTCGAATGTGTCGTCGAGCATCGGGACAGAGGCCGCTAGGTCGATCCATTCGATCCTCTGCGCCACAGTGTTCTCCGCGTTGGCCAACTGCGACGGGCGGATACGCCATGGCGTTGTGGGGGCGTCGGAAAGAGGTCCTGGAAACCCGAAAGCGAGATAGGGAGCCGAAGTGGGGGCAGCGAGTGTCCCGAACTCGGGCGGGGCCTCGTCGGTGCAAAAAAGCTGCCGGGCGGCGTGGGCGTGTTCACCGACCATGGCGTGTCCGGCACGCAGATCGAGCTTGCATTCGCGGACGAGCATCTCGGCGAAATTCGCCGGGCCGGGGCCTTCCGAGGGCTTCTTCAGCTTGAAGTCTGGCCACTCCAGCACCAGTCTGTCGCGCGCGCGCGTGAGGGCGACATATAGCAGTCGCCGGGCGTCGGCTTCCGCCGCCGGCCGCCGTGCCTCGACGAATATGTCCTGTTTTACGGGAATATGCAGCGATGGCGTGTAACGCAGGATAGCCTTAGCCAATACGTTGGAAAGGTCCGAGAAGTCTCCGAACTCCGCCCGCAGCGTGCCTGGCTTCTCACCGATCGAATGGTCGAGACCTGTTACGACCACAATGTTCCATTCCCGGCCTTTCGAGGCGTGCCAGGTGACGACCTCGACGCCCTCGACGGGGCCTGAGCCCGGATCGGGGTGACGGTCGAAGTCGCGCACGCCCTGGCGGGACCGGAGCCAGCCAAGAAACACCTGGGCGCTCTGGCCATAGAAGCCGGCGGCGGCCTTCATGTCTTGGTGGGCGGCTTCGAACTCGGCGGCTTCGGTTTCAAGCCTTAGAAGGTCCGCGCGCATCTGCGTCGGATCCGGCAGGCTGTCGGCCCATTCGCGCACCCCTGCCGCATCGATGGTAGCCGGCAGGAGGGAGGCAAGGGGCATGGCGCGCGCGGCGCTTGCGAGGGCGTGCAGGGGGGCAAGGACTGCATGGTCAAGTAGGGTGCCTTCGGAAAGAGCGGTCATGGCGTCCTGCAAGGACATTGCATGGGGTCCGAGGGTCAACAGGCAGAGCGCCGCATGGGCATCAGTTGGATCTGCGACGAAGGACAGCGCGGTGCATGCGGCGGAAACCGGTGGCGACGTCAGCCAGCCCTCTCGGTTTATACGGACCGGGATCCCGAGGTCCTGCAGGCGATCCGCGTAGCGAGAGGCCTGTGTATGAGTCTGGCACAGAATAGCAATGTCGCCCGGCCTGACCGGGCGCATCTGCGGGGCCTCAAGGTCGCTATGTCGGTCTGCAACGCGCGTCCCTTCGTCCAGTAGATCCTTGATGCGCGACGCGATGTGCTGTTCCGGCCGGGCGTTGGGCGCGCGCGAGCTTCGACCCTGGGGTATGCGTACAAAGTCCAGGACCGTCTCACCGGTCTCGGGGCGCTGTGCTTCCAGCGGGGTGTAGCCCGTGCAGAACAAATTCGCACTTACATCGTTGACGAAGGCCATGATCCGCGGGTCGCTGCGCCAGTTCTTATCGAGGGGTTCCACCTTGTCAGGGTAGGCACGGACCAACTCCTCGGTCAGGCGCGGGTCGGCGCCCTGGAAGCCCATGATCGACTGCTTTGTGTCGCCGACCAGAAGCGTGCGGGGAGCCGCCTGTGCGATGCGCCAAAGAAGAGCAAATTGAACCGGGTTGGTATCCTGGAACTCGTCCACGATAAGGCAATCGATATCTGCCAAAACCGCCGAAAGCACCTCGGGCTGGGTTCGCAGCAGGCGTTCGGCGCCCACCACCATGTCCGAGAAGTCGATGACGCCCGCCGTGCGCTTCTTTTCGGCATAGCCTGCCATGATGGTCTGAGCGCCCAGGATCAGGCTCCGGAGGTTCGTGCAGGCATCCTCAAGCGGCCCGGGATGTCGCTCGACCTTGCCGGCGGCCGCCATGACAGCTTCCGAGAGTGCGACGAAGTCGTCCGGGATGTCGGACCCACGCGCCTTCACACGAAGCTTGCAGAGCGTCAGCCAGAGCTTCCAGTCGTGATCCAGCTCTCGGCCATCGCGCGCTGAAATCAACGCGCGGTGTTGGTCGCGGAATCCGTCCCTGGCGGCCTTTGTTGTACCCGCAAAGGGTTTGCCGCCTTCCGGAAACTCCGCCAGCAGCGCCGTTGCGGCGGCCTGAAGGTCATCGCGCAGTGGGGCAGGGTCCGCGGCAACAGGGCCGTAGCTGGCGCGCAAGGACGCCGTGGCCTCTTCCGCCAGCGCGGGGTCGGTGCCGCCGTCACCCAGTCCGCGCAGCAGGTCGATCGTACGGAATACACTGCTGCGGAATCTGTCCTCGGCGGTTTCTTCCGTCCCCACGTTTGCGGTGTAGCCAAAGCGCGGCAAGTTGGCCTTGATCGGATCAAGGGCCTCGCAATGTACCAGCTCCTTGCGGATTAGCAGGTCGCGCTCTGCGTCGCTCAGGTGACGCGGTTGCGGGGAGCTGCCCGTCGCGAAAGCGTGCTCAGTCATGATCCGCAGGCCAAGACTGTGGATCGTCGAGACATAGGCGCGCTCGACGTCCAGCGCCTCATTCACCATGCCCTCGGCCAGGAGTGAACTACGGATGCGTTCCTTCAGTTCCCCCGCCGCGGCTTCCGTAAAGGTTACCGCCATGATCCGGTGAGGTAGGACTGTCTTGGCGCGCACCCAGTCCATCAGGTCTGTCTTGATCCGGTATGTCTTGCCCGATCCTGCGCCCGCTGGAACGACGGTAAATGCCTTAGTCATCCACAGCTCCCTCGTCACTGCTGACCGGAACCAGGAAGCTCGCCACCAGCGTGCTGTCCTTCAGAGCATAGGGCGTCAGCTTCGCGGTCTTCTGGAAGTACGCGGCATCCTCCGTGGTGTTCAATCGGATCAATCCGTTGCCGACTTCGCCGATCCTCATCTTCAGGGTTTCGATGGCGGATTGAGAAATGTCGCCGTCGATCACTTCGAACCCCTGACCCCCGACCGGTGTACCGTTCATAAGAATCCCGCTGTCGTTAATCAGGTGATAGGCCACCGTTATGTCCGGCTCGTTCTCCAGCATCCTACTCAGAACGCCATCCTTCAAAGCAGGGCGCTGAAGCATGGCCCGGTAGAGGCCCAACTGGAGGTCCCAGCCGACCTGCATACGGTCCCGTCGGCCACCGGTCCGGCTTTTCTTGTGATCGACGATGATCAGGCGGCCATCTGGTATGCGGAGAAGGCAATCTGCGCGGCCGAACAGGTTCAGCCCGTGCGCCTCGCCCATCAGGTCGATTTCGTTATCGAGCACTTCTGCCCTGATCGAGGCCAGCGCTGCACGCCAGAGTCGCGCATCGCGCCGGATGTCTCGTTCCAGGCCCTGCCGTTCGATGCGCCAAATTGCGGTGCTGAGAAATGGTGCCGTCCGACGAATTGCAGCATCCAGCAGCGGCCCGACCTGCTCCTCGAGGCGCGCATCATCCGGCAACGGCTGATCTTTTGGAAAGAGATATTCCAACACCTCGTGGGCCAGCGTCCCAGCAATGATGTGGTCATAGGTCTCCGGCGTCCATTGTACCTCGTCCACGCCAAATTCCGATAGGGTCCAGGCGAGCGGGCTGACCATCAGCTTTTCGAGACGGCTGGGCGACTGACGCCGCGCGCTGCCTTCTGCGTCCTGTCGGATCATGAACAGGTTGCGGTTCAGTTTAACAACTCCGTCGCTCGGGAGTTGCGCGACCGGATTCCAGCCGGTTGGCGGAACGGTCCGTCGCCTGCAAGGCCAGGCGTCACCGGGCAAGGATCGAACATCGCGGACAAGTTTTTCGGGATCATCAATCGCGGTTGTCGCGGTCTTTGAGCCGTTGCGCACCGTTCGTGCGATCAACGACAGCACTGTGGATGTGGCCAGTCGCGATCCGCTGGCATCTCTTCGGGGCACGAGGAATGTACAACTTTCGCTCGGAACTGAAAATTGGCGGCGGAACAACTCGAGCCCGAGAGAGATCTGCTCGCCCCGTCCAGGAAGATGCAGGCCGGTTGCCTGCTGGAAGGCCTCGCGTTCGCTGTCGAGGAACAGCGGTGATGCTGAGGCCCCACGTGGGTAACGCCCACTGACCGCGCCGAGGACGATCAGGTGCTTCGCCCCACGCCAGGGCAGGGCGGTCTCCTGGAAAACGCTGACGCCTTCAACAAAACGCTCCGGCGGCGGCGCGTCGGGCACGGTGGGCTTCAGCGCCTCTAGCAGCCCCTCCCAGTTTGGCCAGTCAAGGGACGCAAGCAGGCCCTTCAATTGGGCTGCACGAGTTCTCAGCGACGCGGTTTCCTCGCGGAAAGCTTCGTCTTCAGTCAGGCAATGCGTCAGAAGGTCGATCTTCCGGGCGATCGTTTCCGCGCTGTTCGGCCGATCATCGCGCAGAGTTTGGAACAGCCGTTTTGCTTTGCCGTCGAAAGCCTTTGCTAGCACCGGCTCGAACCGGCCCTTCATGGTCTCCCGGGCTAGGATAGCCCCTGTTTCGGCAGTCCAGGGCATCATAGGAGAGACATAGAGGCTCGCCAGGACCATCGCGGGGGCGGGCTTATTCAGTGCGAGGACAAAATGCAGGAGCGTTTCCATCGCGATGTCGCGGCGCGGTGTCGGCGCTGGCAGCCCCGAGAGCGGCACACCAGCCGCAGCGAAGGCCCGGCCGAGGTGGTACGCGTAGGCGGCCTCCCCGGGCAGCAGGATCGCGATGTCCGCAGCCTTGGTGTCATTGTCGATCATGCCCCGGCAGAGCGCGGCTGCCAGGTCGGCCTCCTCCGAAAGATCCCGGACCCCCCAGACTCCAAGCGAACCGTCAGGATCGCGCGGCGCACCGACCGGGCCGGTCAACCCTTCTAGGGCAAGAGCCAGGCTGGTGCCGTCATTCGCGCCGCTGAAGATGCGTGCTTGCCGTGCCCGCCAAAGCTGCTTGGCGCTCTCACTTGCCTGCCCGTGATGCCGCAGGAGTGCTGCGCGCAATTCAGTCGTGGCGCGGGGAGCAAATTTATCTTCGCCTGTGTCCACGATTGGTAGCGCTTCCAGCACGTCTCTGCCGTCCGATCCGATCACATGGCGCATGACCTGGATCTCTTCGGGCAGGGCCATACCCATCTTCCGCCAGACACCAAGGAGAGCTTCGACGTGTCGGTAGAGCCGCGAATGAGGTTCCAACCCCGAAATATCTACATCCTCTGTCTCGATCCGCGGCGTTGCCAGCATGAGATCGCGCAGAGCCTTGGAGACCGCAGCAACGGTTTCGCGCGGCGCGGTCTCGAAGCTCTCGGTCCAGGGGCCGGGCGTTTCGGACAGGATCGCCGCCAAATCGGCGGGCGGCACGACGGGAACCAAGTAGGCCTCGCGAAGCAGATCGGACACGACCGGGCGAAGCGCCCCGGTCGTTGGGTTCCATGTCATTAGCGGATCAAGAGTCATACAATCGTCTTTGGGTGAATGCGGAGCAGGCAGCGAAAACGGTCAAGGTTAGTGTAACCACGGTCGATCACGTGGAAAGCCTTTCAGTTTGGAGGCAGTCCTTCAACGCGGCATTGGTCCGATGACTGGGTAGAAAGGTCTGCCCCAGTCTTCCTCGGGGTTGTCCAGCATAAGGTCCACCATAACCGGCAGCAGCGTGCCGAGGATGGCCGCGCCGTCTTTGAGCTGCTCGCGGTTGACTTTGCCACCCCAGGTTGCGCCGCCGTGCGTCAATTGACAGCGCAGCATATAGAGCCGGTCGAAGACGATGGTCAGAACCTTTACAGTCTGTTTTTCCTCCATCGCACGCACAAAGCTCTTGGCAGAGGCGACAAACTTCCGGTCCCAGTCCTCGTTCCCGGCGATGCCGTTCTGGTGCTGCCAGAAAGGTCGGAAAACGTAACGGTTCTGCATGAGTTTGGCGATCGGACCCTCAAACTTGTTCCAGACAGCGTCGTGAAGGCGCTCCGTTTCATCGTAGGAGACAACGCGTGCGAGATATTCGGCGAACTGGCTGCGGTCCCCAAGCGTGGGCCCGGCCTCCACGTCCGCTTCACCTGCATAGGCTGCGTTGAACGCAATCCAGAGGAATAGGAACGCCGCATCCGGATCGCCGGGCGACTGCTCGGCTCGCCCGATCCACGAGATAGCCCTGTGGACCCGAAGCGCCATGTTCTCGGGAAAACCTCCACGGAGCCTGCGTTGCTTGCTCTTGAGTTCCTGAAATGAGTTCATCGCTCCGCCTCGTTCTGGCACAGGGTCGCGGCAAACTTTGGCAATCGTTGGGCCAGTGTTTCGATTTCCCGGCGGTTCAGCAAGGCCGAGTTCGTGCGCCCAGTCTGCACACCGTGTGCGAAGCACGCCTCGCAATGGATGCTATGTCGCCGGCTAAGGTGGGAGATCGCGATACTGTCTCGCGTCTGATCAGCACCAGCCAGGTCGTATGCGCCGAAATGCTTCATGGGCCGAAGTACGGGTCGTCGCCGAGGGAGAATTCCTCGGCGAAAGAGCTTAGAATCTCATCCTCGTTTCGGATGTGATGCGCCCGGATCTGAGGCCAACCCACGTAAGATGCATCGACCCAAGCGACAGGATCCGCCTGAAAACCAGGCGCGGCGTCTGCGCCGCCATATGTGGCGCGCCAGAACGAGACGAAGCCGATGTTCTCCGCCCCGCGTGTCGTGCAGTCAGAACACAAGCTATAGCTGATCGGTGCCATCCGGCTCGACAAGATTGTCAGCTCCGAATTCCGTCCGCAAACATCGCAGTTTCTTGTCATCGTCTAGTCTTACCTTGATCCTTCCCAGACCTCGCATTGCTTGGTAGGGTCGATCACCCGTTGCAGCCCGTAGCGCATCAGGCTTTCCGCCCAGCGACCAGCAGGGCCTCTGCCAGGTCCATCGCGTCGTCCGGCCAGTAGTCCTTGGGGCGCGGATGCGCGACGCCGTCCTCGGACACCGCGCGGCACGACAGGACGGCTCTCCGCCAACGGGCCGGCACCGCCTTTCGGCCCTGTGCAGCGCCGAGCAGCGCCCCCGCGATAGCGGCGTTCGTGTCCGTGTCTCCTCCCTCGCCGACCGTTTCGATCAGTGCATCCTCCAGCGGCTGGCGGATCGCGAGGCGGTGGAAAGCGTTGCCGAGTGCGATGAGTACCCAGCCGATATTGTGCAGGTAGTCCGCTGGCGGTTCGTCTAGGGCGTGCAAGATCGTCTGGCGCACCACCTCCGCCCCGTCGCCGCTGCCAGCATGCGCAAGAGCCACCGATACCATGGTCGAGGGGTCAGCCCCTGACACCCCGACGGAGATGGCCGCGGCGAAAGCCGCGGAGGCGGCGATGCAGACCGGGTGCGGATGGGTCATTGCCGCGTCGCGCGCGGCCAAACGCGCGGCGTAGCCCGGCCGGTCCACGGCGAATACCCCGATTGGGCTCACCCGCATGAGTGCTCCGTTCGATTGGCTCCTGCAGTTCGGTTGGCCGTGTCCCGCGATGGCCGCAAGCCCAGCGCTCGTCGTGCCGCCGATATCGAAAGGACCGCTTGCGCCCCAAGTGACATAGGCTCGGCCGACCGTCACTTCGTCGAACTTACCCTCTTCAACAAGGCTGCGCGCGAGCGCCAGCGCCATCTCGCTGTCATCGGTCGGTTGCCCGGCCAGCAGGTTCCAAGTTCCGCCATCTTTCAGGTCGCGCACGCCGTTCGGAAACTGATCCGCAATGTCCGATGCCATGCGGAACTCCACTGCCGAGCCCAGTGCGTCTCCCGCAAGCTGGCCAAGCATCGCGCCCTGGGCTCGCGACAGCATGAGGGCTGATGCGACGCGATAAATCGGACGCGCCGGCGTACGCGGCACAGGCGTCCCCCGAGCGCCGACGTTGCAGCAGAGCAGCACGTCGACTTCAAGGCCGCCTCCGCCGATGCAGCCGTTGAACGATGTGCCGGGGCGATAGGTGATCGGACGTTCGTCCAACTGCTTAAGTTCCCCACCGACCGCTGTCAGCAGCGCATGGCCGCCCGCGATATCGTAGGGATCGAGACCCTGCGTGAAACTGATGCTCACATCGACTTCCCCCGCGGCAGCCAGAGCGAGCCTGTAGGCAATACTTGGAACGGCCAGGACACGGGTATGCGCAATATGGCGATAGTTCGCGGCGGCGAAATCTCCGGCCTCCTCGTTGAGCGCCACGACAGTTTCGGGCGCAAACGTTGACCTCGGCGCTAAGGCTTCAAGCGGTACGCCGTTGCGCGTGGGCGGCAGACCCTCGGCCCAAGCGAAGAAGTCGCCACCGTCATCAGGTGCAGTGGGCGCATACACGATGCCCAAAACCGCCGCGCCATTCCGGATCAGCGCGACCGAAATCGCAGCCCCACGCAGGCCCTTCAGGAACGCGCGCGTCCCATCCTGCGGATCGACGACCCAAGTGTCGGGGGAGCTGGAGGCGGCGGAGCCGGTTTCTTCTCCGTGCCAGCCGCACTGGTGGAGAGACATCAGGCGATCCCGCAGCATTACTTCTACCTCGTCGTCGATCGGGGCTTTCGACCCCGACCCACGTGGGCCGCCCGGCCGATGGAACTCGGCGCGAAGCATGACGCCGGCACGCAGCACGGCATCGGCGACGTGTCCCAGCAGGTCAGCCGGGGCGGGAAGCATGGGGCATGCTTCAGGCACCTCATCCGGAGCCAGAAGATCCTGCGCACGGTTCAGAACCGCGAGAATATGACCGCTCTCGAAAGCCCCCAGCAGGGCGCCATCATTGAATCGATCCGCTCGCACGTAGGCCGTCAGAACCTTCGACAGAAGTCGCGCATCCGCGGTCTCCAGGTGGCGCGGATCCTCGGCAATCTTCCGGGCCTCTTCGGAATTGGACCACTTCCCCCAATCGAAGGACGTGTCGATCCACATGTTGTCGTAGAGCGACTGGATGAAGCGATGAGCTTTTTCGTCGAGCTGGACATAGGGCATCCGAAAGACGCCGTTGCCAACTTGCTCCCCTCCCGCGTGCCTTCCTGCTTGAAAGCTCTCCTTCGAGAACTCGGGCAGAAAGGCCGCCAGCGCCTCCAATTTCTTGCGATCATTCAACGTTGATTGCCCCCTATAAAATGTCCAAGTGCGAGGATTGGCGACGTCTTTCAGCGAGAAAGGCTGATTGGGATAGCATGTCGTCGTCCATCGTCTAAAGTTGCGGACACATTACACCACGACGACGGGCACATGGTGGTCTGTCGGAATTTTCCGCACCTCGACACCCATCCGGGAGGTGACGATGCCGCGCTACTTCGGTTTCTACTGGACGCTTCCGGTGCCATCCGTGGACTTCACGGCACTGCCCAAAGACGTGGACGAGGCGGCAGGACAAAGCCGCACCATTCGCTATCAGCGAGATCGGGTGCGTCGTTGGGTAAAGGAACAGAAAGGTGATCTGGCTGGAGAGCGCATCTTTCTCGAGGTGGCTCCGGATCGCGGCACGCAGTTTGTTCTACCCGCACTCGACGCGGCCATCGTTGCGAGCCAGGCTGCGCGCGCAGAGCTCGTTCTCGTGGACTTCGCTCAGTCCTTTGGCTGGCGGACACACAAGCCACTACACCAGCGGCTGACGGAGTCTGGCACGCCCTTTACTGAACTCGATCCGGTGCCGATTGAAGTTGACGGCCAGACCTTTGACCCCACTGAGCACTTCCGAATGTGGTCAGATGTACAGGCCGCCTACAGGGCGACAAAGCCTGAACGCAAGGCCGCGATCCGCGAGGCAATCGGTCATCTTGCGGTCGAGGAGATGACCAACGCCGAGATTGCGGCGCGACTGAACGAGGCCGGCATTAAGCCGATCAGTGCGCCCGAATGGACCAAGGAAAGCGTGCGGAAGTTCCGAAAGGTCCGTTGACTGCAGGAGCGCCTCGGCTCTGTTAGTAAGTGGCTTTAAGCTGATCAACGGCCAGCGCTAGTGGCCGGTCCTTCAGTCGCATCACCAGTCCGCCGAGACTTGCGAACGGTCAGCGTCCACAACGTCCGTCGGCCTCTCGGTAAACAAAAGGGAAACTGAGGATGTCATACCTGGTCCGCCTGGGTCCACCATCGGTCCTGGGCGGTCCAGCGCCCCTGCTGCTTGCAGGCGGTCGATGAGAAGTCTGTAGAAAACGTCGCTATGTGGGAAAAGCTGATCGTCTGAAGTATTGTTCTCCTTTTTTGCTCCATCCAAAAATCTGTTTGTAAAGCTGTGACCAAGGAAAAGAGCTCGGGCGAATTGGTTCGATATCAGGCAATAAAAAATATACAGACGATCTGGAAATGGCTTCTTGAATAGCGAAATACCTGGTATTGTAAAGTCGGACTTGAATAAGAATGCGGAGAATTCAAGATGGCGGTTTCTGGTGGTAAGCATGGCGGTAAGCGTGCTGGGGCAGGCCGGCCCGTAGGTTCTCGGATGCGTCGCAGTGAAGTAATTGCCGAGGAACTGACCGCTGCGGGAAAATGCCCTGTACAGGCGCTCGTGCGATTGGCGGAGACTGCCGAACGCATGGGTGACTTTGGTCAAGCAATTGCCGCTTGGAAAGGTATCATTCCATATGTCTATCCAAAGCCAAAAGCCGTCGAGTTTGCGCCCGAGCAAGTTATTCAACTTGCTCGCGAACTGGAAGAAGTGAAGCGGCTGAATGAGGGGGGTAGAATGGGTGGTGATTTTGGCGAGCGGCTTGAACGGGCTGTCGCTAAGCTACAGTTTTCTTAAACATCTGCCACATTCGCCCACGCGCCGGGGGGGGCTTTCTGCGTGACTAACGGCTGAGTAATTAGTTCCTCGCTGGAGAGTAGCGGTCCTCTTCCTGCTCCGGAAATCTAGCGGTGCACTCCCGCTTCAGACGATCCAGTTATGTAGGGTCAGAGCACGGGCTGGACGCTCCAGTTTTCCAATGCCACTTTACCCAAGCCTTTCCCTGATTTGGGATCGGTCCGGGTGTTCCAGTGTGCCTGGAGACATCGCCGAAACTTAGTACGTCTCAGACCCATGTTTGCGACGGGCCCCAGGACGTGGGGGGGCATTGGTCCCCGCTACGATCTATAGCCTAAACTCATTGGCACATTGGAACACTCGGCTGGCCTCGGCCAGTTTGGTTGAAGGCCTAGATCGAGGCAAAGCACCCCGAGGCCGCCTTGTGAAGCGGCAACGGAAAGCTTGCGGGCCAAAGTTGTTTTGCCAGCCCCACCTTTCCGAGCGGCTATAAGTATCGATTGCATATTAACTCATTCGACCGCCCCTGAAGGCAGGGCCGTGCACCTTCGTTTGATAAATCTTGGAGACGCTCGCCGTAGGTTTATTGCCTGAGCCTTTTTGCTTCTTCGCCATCTTTTGGAGCTGCTTCAGCTCGACAACGATCCGTGCTTTCTCATCGGCGTCTGTCTCTGCCAGTGAGTACCTTGCGCGAAGCTCTGGCAAGGAAAGGCGTTTTAGGTTAGCGGGCTTCAGTCTGTTCATAGGCAATAGCTATCGCAAATGCGCAGAGCCGCAAAAGCATAATTTCATACATACGTGCTTGCAGAATTACGTAAACGCATTCATAAGTATAAAAACGCAACGGACGTAGGGTTTTTATACACCCTAAGGTTTCCCCCAGGATCGAGAGGGCCGCGCCATGAAATTCGTCACCTACCTTCGCGTATCTACCGAACGCCAGGGCCAGAGCGGCTTGGGGCTGGAAGCGCAACGCGCAGCGGTCGCGGCGCATGTCCTGGGCCGGGGCGAAGTCGTGGCTGAGTTTGTCGAGGTCGAAAGCGGCAAGCGGTCAGATCGCCCGGAGCTGGCGCGGGCGCTGGCGGAGGCGAAGCGGGCAGGGGCCGTGCTGCTTATCGCCAAGCTGGACCGTCTCGCCCGCAATGTCGCTTTCATTGCGAACCTTCTGGAAAGCGGGGTCGAGGTCACGGCGGCGGATATGCCAGAGGCGAACCGCTTTGTGCTGCACATCATGGCCGCAGTCGCGGAACAAGAAGGCCGCGCAATCTCAGAGCGCACCAAGGCAGCGCTGGCGGCGGCAAAGGCACGCGGGGTCAAACTGGGCTGGTCGATCCCCGAGCGGGCTTCTGAGCAGCGTCAGGCGGCACGCAAGGGCGCAGCGGTGAATAAGGCGCGTGCGCTTGCCCATGCTGAGAACGTGTTGCCGGTGATCGAGCAGATCAGGGCAGGGGCCGCGTCCCTTCGCCAGATCGCGGCGGAATTAAACGCACGAGGGATCAAAACGGCACGGGGCGGAAAGTGGCACGCGACTACCGTGCGGAATATTCTAACGGTGGAAAACAGCGCTGAGCAGGTGGCAGCTTAGTGCCATCCCGCATTCGCAAGAAATCAGGGTGCTGATAACCCTCCTATCCCAGGGCAATCCGCAGCAACAGATCGTTGATACGCAGTTCTGCCATACTTCTCGGTCAGAGAAGGGTCCGCACCTGCGTTCAGAAGAGCTTCTACAGCTCTCGCAAGACAGAAGTCGGCAGCCCTGTGCAGGGGAGTCACTTGCAAGCTTGTTCGCGCGTCAATCTCAGCGCCGTGTTCAAGCAAAATTCCCAGGGATTGAAATCTAACACCATCTGCTAGGATAGCGTGGTGTAGCGGCGTCCAGTCGAATCCAACCCGTTGATTAGGGTCCCCGCCGCTTTCAAGGATCACATCTAGCGTAGCGGCACTATTCTCGCGCATGGCGGTCACTATAACACTGCTCCCGAAGATTTTGAAGTTTGGATCGGCCCCGGCTTCGAGCAAGAGTCGCGCGGCGGCTGACCGGTTAAGTCCTGCTGCGGCAACTAGGGCCTTTGACAGATCGGGCTTGGACCATTGTTGCCGTTCGAGAGCATTCCGAACGTCAAGATATTCTTGATCCCGCACGATCTCGTGCAGCTCCTGAGCGAATGAAGGCATTCCCAACATGGATATACACAGGACCAAAGAAGAGAGCAGCCTAACTCTCGCCGCCGATTCCTCGGTCCAGGCTCGTCTTCGGTCGGAACGCGTACGCATCTGATCAATTGCCTTTTGACAATGAAACATCACTGACCGCCGCCTCGACGCCTTCTAGCGTTAGACCTCCGAGCGGCACGGAAAACTGAGCTACCGCCATGCAGCCGTTCCAGAAGAAGTGCTTTGAAGCGGACACAAACGCGCCCTGACGAGAGCTAACAACACCGAGAATAGCAAAATCGGCTTCTCCGTTAAGTGACCCAAACAGCATATGTTCGGGCTGATCGAACGGGACCAATGCCCCGTGAGCTAAAGCATCGGAGCGCTCTCGCACGGCTTCCCGGATTTCTGGCGACAAATTTTCAACTTGGGCGAGGAAAGTAGTTCGAATTTCCTCGAACTGTTTGACAGTGATTTTGCCTTGGGCTGGCTTGAGAGAGCCAAGCGTTCCAATTGCTACCCACGCAGGACCAGCTCCTTCTTGCTCGACTATCCACGCTGCTGTGTATTCGGCTTTTCTAGCCTTGTTTGCCGAAAGAGTCTGAATAATGTCAGGTGCTTGGTTGGCATCTGACCAATAATCGTTCAGCTCAAAAGAGACGGGAGAGGGGCACCCTGGAACCGTAACAGACGCTTCCATCGCCGTGCTGGAGGACCCTATGAAGATTCCGAAGAGCAGAACAGGCAGCGAGTGCATGTGCTTCATTCGATCACCTCCCGCGGCAACATTTCCTTAACGGTGCTGGTAATCCGCGCCTTACGGCCCACGCGGGGGCATTGCGGCTCGGCATAGGCGGCTTTCCGGCCATTAGTGTCCTTCGCACCCCAGCCGATCAAAACACGGGTGACGCGCCGTCCGGTCTTCTCGGGCATCACGGTCACGGTGAAGTTAGACAGGGCGTTGACTTCCAGCAATGCTGGCTTGATCGCGTATTGGTTCAGATTGCCATAGGTGGTCAGCTTGTCCGCTTCCACGCCTAAGAGTTCCCGGAAGTCATCTAAGGCGAACCGTTCGGTGAACTCATGCTTGAGCCGCACACGCCGCGCCACGGCTTCATAGAGGGCCAGTGCGTATTTCGAGGTAAAGGCCTGCAGCACTTCCAGCTCCAGCTTGGAAAAAACGGTGGAATCCTTGAGCAGCAACGCCAGCTCGTGCGGGATCGAGTATTTCAGGTTGCCGCGCTTTCGCTTGGGGTCTGACAGGTTGTTCCACCCCAGAAGCTGCACGCGGTCAGTCGATCCGTCCGGGCGCTGGATCGTCACCTCGGTCGTCATGAGGGATTCAATCGACTGCACAAGCCGATCATTGCTTTCGTGCGTTTCTCTTAGGTCGGCAACCGCGATTTCACAGCGCCTGTTCTCCGACGCCAGGTCAGAGCCGAAGGCATGGCGTAGCAGCACATTGAACAGCCGCCGGTCTGCCAGTGTCAGCTTGGACGCGCCCTTAACCTCGATAAGCTCGGCAGGTTTCACCATCTCGCCCATGTTTGGGGGGGCATCGAGCGTCCGATTGCTATTAGTTTCGGGGCGGGTCACTTCTGACAAGGCCTTTCCGTTAGCTGGCGATTCGCCCAAAGCTAAGATTAAACCTGTGTCAGAGGCAAAGTTTTGTGTCTCGATTCAGACGGCGCACAAACCGCCCGATTCCTAGGCGCTTCTTCTTCGTCGGGTAGGTCAAGAAGCTCAATTCCGAGTTCCGCGCAACCAATTGCATTAAGAAAGCACGAGGCGCGCACTTTAAGGGGCGGAAGATAAACGACGCGGGTTGGATGCCCTTTGAGACGGATTCTAGTTTCCAGGCTCTGGTCGAGAATGTCCCAAAATTTCTTCCAGAACATGCGATGGTTCAAAGAGCGTGCTGATCGTAGTGTTTCTTGCTCCCACGTGGCGTAGGCTTCGAACAGAGCCTCTTTTCGGATGACTCTGGAGTCGGGCGGCAACCCATCGGCGGTCTCAGCTGAAATCTCGCCATCGCGTACCGATCCATGCAAAATTTCATGAGGCGGCGTCGCCCGTTGTACAAGTTCCTCATGAAACCATCGTCCAACTGGGTCAAGTGACGCCAGGATCTGGTCGAGCCGGGCTTGCGTTTGGGGTCGGTCACGTTGGGCATCGAAGCTCGAGATATCTCGATTGAGAAGGTGGTCTAGAAGCGCAGCCTTGCCTTCCTCAGATTGAGCCCAACCCCAAAGCTGCTCCCAATACTCCTCGTGCTCATTGCGCGGCGTGCGACTGTCCGCGACATCCAAAACAAAGAAACGTCTATCAGACGGTTCGATGTGCACCGCATGCGCATGATTAGATGTCAGCATCAGGGTGATCCGGTTCTTCTCGTTTTGAACGTCCCTGTATTTGGCTTCGACCCGAAGCGTATCTTGTGTGATCAACCGCTTTATGGCATCCGCATCCTTCCTTGAGCCGGCAAAAAGGGCCTCGTCGCCTACAACGAGGCACGCATTGAGAAGGTGCCCAGTAAAGCGGCCGACGATGTCTTCGGCTTGGGACGTCTCGAAGACATTACCTTTGAAGAGCGAGCCCAGTGTATCGGTCATAAAGGATTTTCCGGAACCCTGCCGTCCACGGAAAACGAGAGCAACCCGGAGCGGCACGCCGGGCCTTTGAACGATATGCGCAAAGCAATCAAGTAAGTATTGGGTCAGATCTTCGCGCCGGTGCTCGGCTTCATTAGAGACGACGACCTCTTCCAAGTGCTTTAGAAAGGGCTCGATCGACCCCGGCTCCGGCTCTACGGAGAAGCCCTCAAAGAGGTTTTCCCGACCCTCTCGCTCCAGCCCGGCGGCATTCTTGGGGTCCGCCTCAAAGACAAAACCCTTGACCGAGCGTCGTTGTGGATCTGAGAGCCAAGCTTCGGCCGCGGGAATAGCTTTGTCGGCGATAGGGGAAAAGACCTTCGGCTCATTTGCCAGTAGGAGCCGGAAATCTTGCTGGGTTCTCTGGACAAGCGCGCGGCGGGTGCCCTGCTTCCTCCACGAGCCGATATAAACCTTGTCGCCGCCCTCGTAGACGAAGAACTCTTCATTCAGGCGCGTGATGAGGGCTTCATATTCGGTCTTGCCTCCTTGAATGTGCTCCGCGTCGTTGGCGGCCGAGCGCAGTTCCGCGATGCGCCTCTTAAGTTGGCTGATTTCGAGCTTCAGACCGCGTTTCTGGCCGTCAGATTTGAGCGCATTGAGCGCTGTTGCATCGTAGATCGGATCGCCTTTGGCGACCCTCAGGAGCCCCTGCTCGAGCCATTCCTGCGATGCCGACGTCACGGAGAGCGTGTCTTCGCCAGTCAATTCAGAAGGCTCATCGCCGGTGGCCACAACGTTCATGGATCGATCTCCGATGTTGCGCCAGCCTGACGCGGGAAGCTAGCGCGCAGCTCGGCCAAACGTCTTTCCATCGCTTGTTGGCGCAGTTCTGTACGCCGCAGTTTGTTCTGGATCGCACGGTAGGCGCAGCGCTTGGCAAGCCGTTCTGTGCGATCATCCCAGCCGTCGCGGGCCGCGACGCCGTGCGGGAACTGGGTTAGGAGGATGAGAGTGATCTCGTCAAAGCCAAAACTGCGATGCGCCAGCAGGCCCGCAAGGGACATATCACGTCCGCTTGCTGAACTGTCCGTCAAGTCGGCGACGGAGCCCTCAAAGCGATCCCGCAAAGATCCACCACTTCGACGGTTGAAAGCTGAAGTGAGCTTCTGCCGCAACCCAATCATATCCACATAGCCCAGCGCGGGAATTGCGGTATCGAGGACCGGGCCATCGTCGTTGTCTTTGTCCCCTTTGAGCTCTTCACAAACATCGCGGGGTAGTTCGCTCGCCGCTCGACCGTTCAACACGCTGTAGTGCCCGTCGGTGTCTCCCCAGACGAACATTCCACCATTGCCGCGAGTGTCGAGACCTGGCACCACAGACGCCCTGTTCCCAAGTTGAATGCCCGACGGCAGCCGATAGATCATATGCCTGCCCCCCGAGGCGGTCCGGTGCACGCGTGTTTCAGGAAGTTTGTGATCCGCGAGCCAATCTGCGGATTCGGATCCAGGCTTGTAGTCATCAAGATCGATGACGTAGAGGCCCGAACGTTGACCGGTCGGCACGCCGATAGCGTTCGCGCCGCGCCAGATGACCTCGCGTGGGTCACCGGAAACCTGGCTCCATTTGACGAGCGGCATCTTTCGCCACTTGCCTGTTTCCGTCTGGGAAAGCGCGACAGGGAAGACAGGTATCCCGTGCTCCTGATGAATGGCACGGGCAAGCTGATAAGCGGTTGGGCGATCAGACATTGGCGCCTCGCATGACGCGTGCAGCAAGTTTCTCCGCGATCCAGGTCTGCAGCTCCCTCTCAGAGAAGAAGGTGAGTGCGCCGATCTTAACCGGTTGTGGCATCTGCCCATCTGCAATGTGCCGGTAGGCTGTGCTCCGGCTCACGCCGATCCGCGAGAGAGCTTCTGAAAAGGAGATCAGTCTGTCGATCTCGGGTCGCGGTGTGTCTTGAAGTCCGGGCATGTCGTCCTCCACGCTTCTGTGTTTCACGATAGGAACGTGAACGAAGGGGAGTGCAGCGACAACAATATCAGGGGGATAGGCGGTTTTCCGGATTCGGAAAATGGCTATCCGTCACCGGAGCTTGGATCCTTCCCAATGACCTCGAGAAGCTTACGACCCAGGCGTTGTGCCTTATTGCGAGAAGCAAGCGCATTGCGGCGAAAGTCCTTCAAGGACTTGAAGGATGCTCCCGTCGGACCTGGCATGCCGGGAAGATTGAACACTTCATTTGCCACATACATGAAGGGCGTTGGTGGCGGTTTGCCGTCCTTACCCTCCAAGATCCACGGCTTGTCACCCGTCGCGTCCCGCCACCAGGTCTCGAAACTGAGATAAAGCGTGTCGCGCGAGGTGTCGTGAAGCAGTGGCGCGCTCTCGGGTTGGTCGCCCAGTTCCTTCGTCATAGCTTGAAGTGTTGCTTCGATCGCCTCAAGCGACGCTGGTTCCACGGCGTCCTCGAGCAGCTTGATGAGACCTTTTTCTTTCGCCTTTTCGAGATCGTCCAGAAGTTTGCGTGCTTGAGCCGAAACTCGGTTAAGCTGTTTGGTCTCGCCCTTGTTCAAAAAGCCTCGAAAATAATCTGCTTCCTCTGCATAGCGTGCAAGTGTCAGTTTGAGTCTATTCCATGAGCACGTCGATATCTGCGGAGCGGCAGATTTGTAGTGCTTGTGCAGACCTGCCTCGATGCGTTGAATTGCGGCCTTGTCCAAGCTTGGGAACAAGTCCTTCGAGCGTTCATCGGAGTCTGGCATCACCCGACGCCCCCGGCGTTAACGAGCTGGCAGTAGCTAGTATGCTCCATGCGTCGGTTGTGTTTCATCTGAAGTCGCTTCATCTTTCAAGCATGAACAGATGCAATATCTGTGGCGAGCCAATAATCTCTGGTTCCGTCAAAGGTCAGGTGCCATTTTGGGCTGTCTTGGTCTGACAGGGCTTGGCGGGGGAGTGTCTCGTCGTATGCCTCTGTATCGAGGCCCGTGTCAGACAGCTCCCCTTGCCAGGCGCCGACAAAATGACCTGGCCTCTCGAGCCCACCGTGAATCACTCGGAGTACACGGCATCACAACTCGCCCCCTATCGGTCTCGATCTTCAGATGTTTGCCAAATGCCCAACGCTCGACCACGAGACCTTCTTCGACGCAGATATCAACGCAATGGCGTACATGTCTATTCATCTTCTCCTCCCAAAGTTTGAACCCGAGCAGATGTCTGCGCGGCTGTTTGCTGGTCGCCTGAAGCCGCGACGCGCTCTTGACTGCGGATTAGGTCATGCTTGGCTATTGCCAGATCTTCCTCGGCTCGCAGTATGTCTTCTCTGGTATCTTGGAGTTCTTTTTCGATTTCCGTTTGGGGATCGCCGTCGGACGAACCACGACGTTCCTCGAGCTCTTCGGCTTGCCTGCGGCAGTCTTCCAGGTGACCCAGAGATGTCTGGACCCGAACCTTGCGACGCTCGAGTAGCAACTCCTCGTCGCCTGACCGGAGTTCGGCGCGCGCATGCTTCAATTTCACTTCTGCTCGTTCGAGCTCTGCCGCGATTTGCTCTTGCTCGTTCTTGGGCGCTCGAGCCAGTTTGTCGCGAAGTCCAGAAACGTCGTCCTTCCATCTCTCAAGATCGAGAGCCGCCTGCACCCTGTCTGCATGATATAAATGGTCGGGCAGTTCGGCCTTGCCACCTTCGCTTGCAAGCCAGCGCGAGCGTTCGAAAGCCTTCCCAGGCTTCTTCAGCTCGATGGGCAACTCCTGAATGGAAACTCGCCCACTGAGGATTGCGTCCTCCGCCCTTTGCGACAGGGGTGAATCGTAGTTACCTTCCGCGCCCGCCAACCAGTGAAGCGTTTCCCAGAGCGCATCGCTTACAATGATGTCGTACGAAAGTCTCTGGAGACTATAGGTATCGCTATCGCCATAGCCTTCGAAATTAATCTCCAAGCCAAGATCATGAAGTGCTCTAAAGAAGTGGTCATCTTCATCTTGTCCAGGCGTGTGCAGTCTACAGCTGTCGATCTCAATCAGCTCTGCCTCATAGATGTCATCAGCATCATCGAGGGGACATGACGAACGCAAAGTCTCGGGGCGGGGGCGAGCCTCCCTGAGGCGCTGAACGTCTTCGAACCATGTTTCCAACGCTTCACGCCGACGCTTCAACGCATACTCCGCAACTGCCACGAAAAGGTGGCATCCGACATGGCGAACATAGTCGACCGGCACATGGAAGCGCTCTGCGGCTAGATCGAACTCACAATCGTTCGGGTCGCGGGCTCCTGCATCTTTCTTGGCAGTCGGTGAGCAAAGCTCATCTACAGACGATTTCAGCGCCTCGGCTATTTTTGCCACATTGCCGGGCTGCAACCGCTGACCGTTTTTGATGCGACTCAGAGTGCGCTCAGCAACGCCGCTCGTTCTGGCAAGCTTCCGTAGCGAGAGGTTCTCTCGCTTCAGCAGGTTGCGAAATTTATCTTGGATTATGAGCATCCTGTGGCCTCCGATGTGACTAAGCTGCCAAGAAATGTATATATGAATAGCAAGAGTAATAAGTATAGTAAGCTAATTGCCATACTGGAGGATTTCGTGCGCGACGTGATCCTCGTAGTTTGGCCGAGTCGGCAAAATAGTTGCCTGCAAGTTGCTTAGACCCTTCGTTCGGTTAGGAAATCGCCTCACACCGCAACAAAGTTGCCGATTTCTCCAGACGCCGCCGCCCCGAATCAGGCCAGGCTGTGGAGGAGTTTCTGCGTTCGGGCTCGCCAAGCGTTGCGAATGCCAAGACCCGTCGAAGGATGCAGCACAACTCATAGGCGCCTACCGGTGAGGTGAACGTCAAGCTTTCTGAGTTGCTGCGGCGGTGGAACCTCGGGTGTCGGAGCTGCCTGGCTATGAGGGTGGAGCGCTGGCACATGCTATGGCTTAATCAGCCCCGATTGTACGACAAGGAGTGAAACCGATGGGGACCATTGTCGCCGCACGCTGCGAGCAGTGTAATTTCCACCGGAACCTTGCGGTAGGGGCTGGCATGACGAACCACGGCAAGGTCGCGAAATGGCCTGTTTGGTGTACAAGGTGCAAAGCCCTGAGCCTGGCCAATCACAAGGCGGAAGAACTGAATTGCTCCGAGTGTGGATCCAGAGAGGTGAAGCGCGCCAGCGATCCAGCGGTCTGGTCGGGTGAAGGCAGGGTAACGGTCAAATGGCGCCTTCGGGTCGAGCGCGGAGAGCCTCGGGAAAGGACATGGCTGGAGCGGTTGCGTGGAAAAACACCTGAAGTGCCAACCAGAAGCGTAGATCTGGAGCTTACGGATGGCGATTACCTGTGCTCGGTTTGCGGCCAGTTCGGATTGAAGTTTTCCCCCATAGGGCTCTTCGACTAGGTTCGCCTTGAGGGCAATGTTGGTCTGACAAGGTTCGGTGCCGAAAAGTAAGGGGGCTGATTGAAAGCTGCACTACCCTAGTGGCTAATCTGGATTGCGGCCTTCCAGGCTCACGCGGCTGATATCTCAGGTCGTGCCTAGGTTCGCGACGCTGACGCAATCGTGGTCGCCGGGACGCTAGTGCGGCTCAACGGGATAGATGCGCCAGAAACTTCCAACCGTGCACTCGATTGCGCGCGTTTCTCGGGTGGCAGGCACCAATCGCTTGAGCCTGCGGGCACGCGCTCTCGCTTGCGGCAGGCGTCCTGTTGTTGGTAGCCCGTTATTGATCCTTCCCTCTGAAGCTGCCCGCCGAATTGTTCAGAGAAGGGACGATCAGAATAGCTACGAAGCGGCACTAGGTGGAGTGATCAGGAGTGCTTGGGAGTCTTCTTTTTTCCAAGATCCGAAAGTCTCGAAAATGCCCTTCTTGCAACATCAACCCGGACAACCGCTTGGGCGAAGCTGCAAAATGGGTCGTCAAAACAGCTCACTGGTCTACGTTTCTGGTACAGAACTGAGCCCAAGCGCTAAGTAGATCCCGCCGCTGATCTAGAAAATCTGTCTGGCGGTAGGTTCGCACAACCTTACTGTCGGACACATGCGCGAGCACGGCTTCGGCGACTTCGTGCGGCGCGTCGGTTTTTTCGGCAATCCAAGTGCGTAAGCTCGATCGGAATCCGTGTGGGCGGGCTGCGAGGCTTCGCCGCTCCATCAGTCGGGCCATCGTGGCGTCGCTGATCACACCCTTTCGAACAGATGGAAAGAGGTAGCCTTCGCGTTCAAAACGACTTGCGAGGTCGATCACTCGTTTGGCCTCATCTGAGAGAGGGATTCGGAAGTCACTCTCCGCGCCGACGCGCGCCTTCATATTGGCTGCCGGTATCGTCCATACATCGTCTTCGATTTCCTCAAAGCGGGCGAACCGCACGGGCTTGGAGCGCGCCCCGGTTAGGATAAGTAGGCGAAGCGCAAGGTGCGTCACCGTCGGTTCTTCGAGCGAGGCGTAGAACGCCGGCACATCGTGCCAGGGCATGCTTGGTATCGACGTCACTTCGTGGCGTTGGCGCCCCAGGAGCCGTTTGGCTTTGGCCACGGCCTGCAAATCAACGTCGAGGCCAAGTGCGGCTGCATGATCGATCACAAGCTTGAGGCGATCCGCGGCCTTTCTCGCTGTCGACGCTTTGGAATGCCATATCGGTTCGAGCGTCCGGCGAATGTCTTGCTGGTTGATCTCCATGATGGGCAGTTTGCCGAGTTCGGGTAGAATATGCAGTTCCAGAGGGCTAAACCAGCGACCGGCCACACCATCACCTTTCAGGCTAGCTTTTCGACTTTCGAAGGCATCTTGCGCGACATCCTTAAGGAGATGTTCGCTCTTCGCGGCTTCCCGTCTCAACTGATCGCGATGCTTGATTGGGTCGATCCCCTTGGCCACAAGAGTTCGATTCGATGCGGCCATCTCCCTTGCGTCTTTCAGGGAGATCGCTCCAAGGCCGCCGAGACCCATCTCCCTACGCCGACCACGCAGCATATAGCGATATACCCATTGACCACCGCCATCTGGGCGTTTGATCAATCGTAGGCCGTTGCCATCCTCGTGCTTCCCAGGCGGAGCGGTCCGCACGAACATCGAACTAAGCTTGGACATGTCATCCCCCAAAATATCCCCCAAAGTGTACGGGATATGATGGGACACGGCAAGACGCTCTGAAACTGAAAAATTGGCTAACACATTGCCATGCATAAGGATTTGGGTCGCGGTGGGACGCCTTGGAACAAGGCTGCCTTGCTTCTCGACCGCACCATAAACTCCCAGTACTTCATCGTTATGTGAGTAGGCCTCTCGGCGGACGTAGGATCTTTGAGACGTCAGCTTTCAAGCAGGCTTCACTGCGTTCGGTCAGGGCTACACTTCCTCAGGATGATTTGGCTCGCGGGCTGAGCGCTTTTGAAGTGACCTGTTCACTCGGCCTATCGCGGGATTTCACGCGCCAGCGTGCCTGTTCCTGCTCCAGATCGAACTGACCGAGAATGCGAAGTTGCGGTTTCCATACCACGCGTCAGCCCCAAGATCGCGCGGTGCCTTCAGAAGTTGAGGGCTGCCCCATCCTTCACTTCTTTCATCACGAAGAAGGTGCGCGCCTGTCTGACTTCGGGGAGGGCGATCAGAACCCCTCCGTGGAGCCGGCTGAAGTCGGCCATGTCGGCCACACGGATTTTCAGGAGATAGTCGAAGTCACCGGCGACCAGGTGGCAGTCGAGGATCATCGGCAAGGCAAGGATCGCGGCCTCGAACTTGGCGAAACTCTCCGGCGTCGAGCGGTCGAGCACGACTCCTACCATCGCAATCGCACCCAGGCCAACGCTTTGCGGGTTCACCACCGCGCGCACCGTTTCGATATGGCCCTCGTCAAACAGTCTCTGGGTGCGCCGGTGGCAGGTGGCGGGGCTGACATTCACTTTGGAAGCGAGGTCTGCATTGCTGATCCTGCCGTCCGTTTGCAGATGGCGGAGCATCAGCCTGTCGATTCGGTCCAGTGTCATTGGTGAAAGATTCTTCCGAAATTATTCAAAATTATGAAATCATCTTGGATGTATCTCAGTCAAGAACATCCGTTTAGCGCAAAAAGTCCTTAGCATTTGAAAGCACCCATCGCCTTGTTGTTGCTACCCTGCGCGCTAGCAAAAGGAACACGACATGCTGGAAAAATTCGAACGCTACCCGCTCACCTTCGGCAAGACGCCGATCGAGCATCTTCCCCGCCTGACCGAGACCCTTGGTGGCAAAGTCGAGATCTACGCCAAGCGCGAAGACTGCAACTCCGGCCTCGCCCAGGGTGGCAACAAGCTGCGCAAGCTCGAGTACATTGTGCCCGATGCGATTGCCTCGGGGGCCGATACGCTGGTCTCCATCGGCGGCGTGCAGTCCAACCACACCCGCATGGTTGCGGCGACGGCGGCGAAGATCGGCATGAAGTGCCGGCTGGTGCAGGAGGCCTGGGTGCCGCATGACGATGCGGTGTATGACCGCGTCGGCAACATCCTGATGACCCGCCTCATGGGCGCTGACAGCCGCCTGGTCGACGACGGCTTCGATATCGGCATTCGCACCAGCTATGAAGAGGCGATCAAGGATGTCGAAAAGGAGGGCGGCAAGCCCTATGGCATCCCCGCCGGGGCCTCGGTTCATCCCTATGGCTGCCTCGGCTACGTGGGCTTTGCCGAGGAAGTCCGTGAGCAGGAGGCCGAGCTGGGCTTCAAGTTCGATTACATTGTCGTCTGCGTCGTCACCGGCTCCACCCAGGGCGGCATGATCGTGGGCTTCAAGAAGGATGGCCGCGCCGACCGGGTGATCGGCATTGATGCCTCCGGCACCGTCGAGCAGACCCGCGCGCAGGTGAAGGAGATCGCCAACAAGACCTGCGACCTCATCGAATGCGGTTATTCCATCGAGGACGCGGACATCCACATCAACCCTGATTACGCCTACCCGGCCTATGGCGTGCCCAGCGCCGAGACCAACGAGGCGATCCGGTTGGCTGCGCGGACCGAGGCGATGATCACCGACCCGGTCTATGAGGGCAAATCCATGCAGGGCATGATCGACCTGGTGAAGAAGGGCTTCTTCCCGGAGGGTTCCAAGGTGCTTTACGCGCACCTGGGCGGCCAGCCTGCACTGAACGGTTACAGCTACACTTACCGCAACGGCTGACCCGACCCGCTGCGCAGCTTTCGGGCTGCGCAGCCCGCATCATTGTAGGAGGCACGCTACATGACCGACGAGAACACGCATCTAAAAACCGTGGAACAACGGCTCCTTTGGCTGTCGCACTGGATGATCCACAACGCCAACCATCTGCGGCCCAAGGTGGATGGGATCAAGGTGGGTGGGCATCAGGCGTCTTCGGCCTCGATGGTCTCGATCATGACCGCGCTTTATTACTCGGTGCTCCGGCCCGAGGATCGGGTGGCGGTCAAACCCCATGCCTCGCCGATCTTTCACGCGATGCAGTATCTCATGGGCCACATGCCGCGCGAGAAGATGGAAAACTTCCGCGGCTACGGCGGCGTGCAAAGCTACCCGTCGCGCACCAAGGACCTGGACGATGTCGATTTCTCCACCGGTTCTGTCGGGCTCGGGGTGGCGATCACCTCCTTTGCCTCAATGGTGCAGGATTACGTGCAGGCCAAGAGCTGGGGCAAGGCGCTGCCGTTGGGGCGGATGATTGCCCTGATGGGTGATGCTGAGCTGGACGAGGGCAACATTTACGAATGCCTGCAAGAGGGCTGGAAGAACGACCTGCGCAACACCTGGTGGGTGATCGACTACAACCGCCAGTCGCTCGACGGGATCGTGCGCGAGGGGCTTTTCGAGCGTGCCGAGAAGGTCTTCGACGCCTTCGGCTGGGATGTGGTGCGGGTCAAATACGGTGCCCTGCAACGCGCCACCTTTGCCGAGCCCGGCGGCGAGAAGCTGCGCGCCTGGATCAATGGTTGTCCAAACCAGCTTTATTCCGCCCTGACCTACATGGGCGGTGCCGTTTGGCGCAAACACCTGATGGACGATCTCGGCGATCAGGGCGATGTGAGTGCGCTTTTGGAGGCGCGCAACGATGCCGAGCTGGCCGCGCTGATGGAAAACCTCGGCGGCAACTGTGTGCAGACGATGGCAGAGACCTTCGCCGCCATAGATCACGACCGCCCGGTTTGCTTTCTGGCCTATACGATCAAAGGCTGGGGCACGCCGATTGCCGGCCATAAAGACAATCACGGCGGGCTGATGACCAAGGCCCAGATGGCCGAGTGGCAGGCGGCTATGGGTGTGCCCGAGGGGCAGGAGTGGGAGCCGCTCGCGACGGTGAAAGACCCCGCCGCCTTCCGCGCCTTCCTCGAGAGCGTCCCCTTCTTCGCCAAGGGTCCGCGTCGTTTGACGGACGATGCGATCCCGGTGCCGCAGATCGAGGTTGCGAGCGACCGCGAGATCTCCACCCAGATGGGCTTCGGCAAGATCCTCGATGATCTCTCCAAGGGCGACAGCGATCTGGCGGCCCGCATCGTAACCACCTCGCCCGACGTGACCGGCACCACCAACCTCGGCCCCTGGGTAAACCGCCGCAAGCTCTTTGCCCGCAAGGGGCAGGCGGACACCTTCAGGGATCACAAGATTCCCTCCACCGCCAAGTGGGAGTTTGCTCCCGAAGGCCAGCACATCGAGCTGGGCATCGCCGAGATGAACCTGATGCTGCTGCTCGGGGCGGCGGGCCTCAGCCATTCTCTCTTCGGCAAGCGCCTGATCCCCATCGGCACCGTCTACGACCCCTTCGTCTCTCGCGGACTCGATGCGTTGAACTACGCCTGTTACCAGGATGCGCGGTTCCTGCTGGTCGGCACGCCCTCCGGGGTGACGCTGGCGCCCGAAGGCGGTGCCCACCAATCCATCGCCTCGCCGCTGATCGGCATGTCGCAGGACGGGCTGGCCGCTTTCGAGCCTGCCTTCGTGGACGAGCTGGCGGTGATCATGGAATGGGCCTTCGACTACATGCAGCGCAGCGGCGAGGGCGACCCGGACGAACGCACATGGCTGCGCGATGAAACCGGCGGGTCGGTCTATCTGCGCCTGACGACAAACCCGATCGAACAGCCGGGCAAACGCGTTGATGACGACTTCCGCCAAGGGGCCATCGATGGCGCCTATTGGTTGCGAAAGCCGGGCCCCAACTGCGACGTGGTGATTGCCTACCAGGGTGCGGTCGCGCCCGAGGCCATCGCCGCCGCCGGCATTCTCGGTGAGCACCGCCGTGACGTAAGCGTGCTCGCCGTCACCTCCTCCGACCGCCTGAACGCGGGCTGGACGGCGGCCCAACGGGAACGCGCGCGGGGCAACGCGGGGGCGAAGAGCCACGTCGAGGCGCTGATGGCGGGGCTGCCGCCCGCCTGCACCATCGTCACCGTCATCGACGGGCACCCGGCAACCCTCGCCTGGCTGGGCGCGGTCGGCGGGCACAAGACCATTCCTCACGGTGTCGAGCACTTTGGCCAGACCGGCACCATCGGCGACCTCTACCGCCACTTCGGGATCGACAGGCACTCCATCGTCAACTCCGTCAGCGAACTGACGGTCGGCGACAGGGCGGCCTCGGCGGCCTGGAAAACGCTCATCTCGTCTTGAGCGCGCAGCCGGTAGAGCGACCGATCAGGCGCCAGACACATCAACCGGCTGGCTCAGCCCAGAATGCCCGCCGACGTGTCGAGCAGCGCGCGCAGGAACTTCCGAACCACCTGCTCCTCGTCCGCGTCGATGGAGGAAATCGAAACCTGGACGGCGGCATGGGCCACGCCGTCCGGCCCCTTCACCGGCGCCGCGAGGCTGATCTCGTTCAGCAGCATCTGGCCCCGGGTGATGCAAAACCCGTCCTGCCCGGCGATCCGCACCGATCGGGCGATCTCGGCCCGGTCGGTGACCGTCTTGTGTGTCCAGGCTGCCACCGGCCAGCTGGCGCAGGCCTCGTCGATCTCCGCTTCGCTTCGGGTCGAAAGCATCACCCGCCCCGCCGCCGTGGTGAGCGCGGGCAGGCGACGGCCCACGATGCTGGCCCCGAAGTGGATGCGCTGGGTCGGCAGCCGGAGCGAATAGATGATGTGGTCGCCCGACATCTGCGCAAGGTTCACCGTCTCCCGGTTGGCCTGGCTGAACTCGATCAGCTTGGGTAGGGCGCGGGCGATGAGCGGGTCCGACCAGTAATAGGTATAGGCCAGCTCCAGCCAGGCGTGGCTCGGCCGAAACCGGCGGGTCTTCGGATCGCGCTCCAGCATCCCCTCCAGATGCAGCGTGTGTGCCATCCGCTGCACGGCGCTTTTCTCCAGCCCGGTGCGCTCCACCAGGTCGGTGAGCGAGAGCGACACATTCGATTCGTCGAAGGCGCGCAGGATTTTCAGGCCCCGCGCGAGGGTGCTGACATAGAGACTGTCCTGCCGCTTTTTCATTCGTTTCCTCCACTTGCGGCCTTCCGAGGGAGCGTGCTGCGCCACGGGCCTTGACGGATGCCCAAATCATTTTGCTAGACTGGTTAAATAACGATGGAAAGTATCAAATAATGATACAAGCAAAAGACAACAAGGGAAAGTCATGCACGTCAAATTACCCGTCGCGACCCTCGCAGCCGCCACCCTGATGGCCAGCAGCGCCATGCCTGTTGTGGCCGACAAGGCCTCGGGCACGCTCAACGTTGCCTTCACCAAGGAGCTCGAGAATGTCGACAGCTACTTCAACTCGGCGCGCGAAGGCGTCGTGTTGCAGCGCGCCATCTGGGACGGGTTGATCTATCGCGATCCGGAAACCAACGAATACATCGGCAACCTTGCGACAAGCTGGGAGTGGATCGACGACACCACGCTGGAGTTCAAGCTGCGCGAGGGCGTCACCTTCCACAACGGCGAAGCGTTCAACGCCGATGACGTGGTGTTCACTGTCGATTTCGTCGCCAAGGAAGAGAACGGCGTGAAGACCCAGCGCAACGTCAACTGGATGGAGTCCGCCGAAAAGATCGACGACTACACCGTGCGCATCCACCTGAAGGACAAGTTTCCGGCGGCCATCGAGTTTCTGTCCGGCCCCGTTTCGATCTATCCCAACGAGTATTACGCAGAGGTCGGCCCCTCCGGCATGGGCCTCAAGCCCGTGGGCACCGGCCCTTACAAGGTAAGCGAGGTCGTGCCGGGCCAGCACTTCGTGCTCGAGGCCAACGAAAACTACTACGACAGCCCCAAGGGCCAGCCCGAGATCGCGAAGATCGACATCCGCACCATTCCGGACGTGAACACCCAGATGGCCGAGCTGTTTTCCGGCTCGCTCGACCTGATCTGGCAGGTGCCCGCCGACCAGGCCAACAAGCTGGCGGAGATGGGGCAGTTCACGGTGGCGAATGAATCCACCATGCGCGTGGGCTATGTGCAGATGGACGCCGCTGGCCGCTCCGGTGACAACCCCTTCACCAACAAGCTGGTGCGTCAGGCGGTGAACCACGCGATCAACCGCCAAGAGCTGGTCGACGCGCTGCTGCAGGGCAAATCCAAGGTTGTCTACACCCCCTGTTTCCCCAGCCAGTTCGGCTGTGTGCAGGACGTGACCGAGTATGAGTATGATCCGGAGAAGGCCAAGGCCCTGCTGGCCGAGGCCGGCTATCCCGATGGCTTCACCGTGGACTTCTACGCCTACCGCGACCGTCAGTATGCCGAGGCGATCACATCGTATCTCAACGCGGTGGGCATCCAGACCAACTTCAACATGTTGCAATACTCCGCCCTGCGCGAGCTGAACATGAAGGGCGAAGTGCCCATCGCCTTCCAGACCTGGGGCAGCTACTCGATCAACGATGCCTCGGCCATGGTCAGCCAGTTCTTCAAGCACGGCTCGCTGGACAACGCGCAAGACGATCAGGTGCTCGAATGGCTCAACGTGGCCGACAGCTCGACCGACCCGGACGAGCGGATCGAGTATTACACCAAGGCGTTGCAACGCATAAGCGAAGAGGCCTTCTGGGCACCGATGTTCACCTATAACACCAACTACGTGTTCAAGGATGAAGTCGCCTACACGCCCACGCCCGACGAGGTGCTGCGCTTCGTCGACATGAGCTGGAAGTAACAGCGACGGGCGGGGGGCGCCTTGCCCCTCGCCAGCCCTCTCTTCGCCACAGAAATCCGCCCCGGCAACGCCCGCTCATCGCGCCAGCGAAAGGTCCGCCATGCTTGCTTTCATCCTAAAACGCCTCGGCCTGGCGCTTTTGGTCGCCTTTACCGTCAGTTTCATCAGCTTCTCGCTCCTGTTCCTGTCCGGTGACCCGGCCGCCGCCCTAGCCGGGGAGACCGCCAGCGGCGAGGATGTCGAGGCGCTGCGTCGTCTCTACGGGTTCGACAGGCCGATGCTGGTGCAATACGGCGAATGGCTGTTCGCGGCGCTGCGCGGCGATTTCGGCGAGAGCTATTATTTCAAGCTCCCCGTCGCGAGCCTGATCGCGGAGCGGCTGCAGGTGACGATGACGCTCGGCGTCTGCGGCATTCTCTTCGCGCTGGTCACAGCGGTGCCGCTTGGCGTCGCTGCCGCGATCCGACCGAACTCGCTGATCGACCGGCTGGCGCTGTTCCTGTCGGTCGCCGGGCAGGCCATGCCCTCCTTCTGGTTCGGCCTGATCCTGATCGTCGTCTTCGCGATCCAACTTGGCTGGCTGCCTCCCTCCGGCGCCGAAAGCTGGCGGCACTTCATCATGCCCACAATTGTTCTGGGCTACTACGCCATGCCCGCGATCATGCGGCTGACGCGCGCCGGCATGCTCGATGTGCTCAACTCCGATTACATCCGCACCGCAAGGGCCAAGGGGGCGGGCGAAACCCGGGTGCTGTTCAAGCACGGGCTGCGCAACGCAATCATCCCCGTGGTCAGCCTTGCCGCGGTGCAGATGGGCTTCATGCTGGGCGGCTCCATCGTGGTCGAAAGCGTCTTTGCCCTGCACGGCGCAGGCTATCTCGCCTGGGAGAGCATCGCCCGCAACGACCTGCCCACGGTTCAAGCGCTGATCCTCGTCTTCTCGATGTTCTACATCGTCTTCACCTTCCTCGCCGACGTTATGAACGCCTGGCTCGACCCCAGAATGCGGAGCGCCTGAGATGACCGACGCCACCGATCCGCTCTCTGCAGAACTTCAGGGCCCGTCACCGCGCCAGATGCTCAAGTCGCGCGCCTTCTCCCACAAGGGCCTGATGTTCGGCGTCATCGTCGTGGGCCTGCTGGTGCTGGTCGCGCTCCTCGCGCCGCTCCTCGCGCCCCACGATCCCTACGCCCAGAGCCTGATGAAGCGCATGGTGCCGCCCGTCTTCATGGGTGGAACGTGGGAGCATCCCCTCGGCACCGATCACCTCGGGCGCGACTACCTCTCGCGTTTGCTCTACGGCGCCCGCGTCTCGCTGCTGATCGGCACCGTCGCCGCGCTGATCTCCGGCGTGATCGGCACCGCCATGGGGGTTGCGGCGGGCTATTTCGGCGGCAAGGTTGATGCCGTCGTGACCTTCCTCATCAACGTGCGGCTCGCAATGCCGGTGGTGCTGGTCGCCTTGGCCGTGGTGGCCATCCTCGGGGGCTCGCTCACGGTGGTGATCTGCGTGCTGGGCCTGCTGCTTTGGGATCGCTTCGCCGTGGTGATGCGCGCCTCGACCCTGCAAATCAGCCGCCGCGACTACGTGGCTGCCGCGCAGGTCATCGGCGCCTCCACGCCCCGCATCCTGCTGACCGAGATCATGCCGAACGTCTTCAATAACCTGATCGTCATCGTCACGCTGGAAATGGCCCACGCCATCCTTCTCGAAGCGGCGCTGAGCTTTCTCGGCCTCGGGGTCCAGCCGCCAACGCCCTCCTGGGGCCTGATGGTTTCGGAGGGCAAGAACATGATGCTGTTCGAGCCGTGGCTGGTGCTGATCCCCGGCGCGGTGCTGTTCGTGCTGGTGCTGGCGATCAATCTCATGGGCGACGGCCTGCGCGACGTGACCGCCCCCGAAGGACGGAGCTGACCGATGGACGACACCCTGCTTTCCGTGAAAAACCTCACACTCGACATCCCCACCGGCAGCGGCACCCTGCACGCGGTGCGCGGCATCGACTTTGACCTCAAGCGCGGCGAAACCCTCTCGATCGTGGGCGAAAGCGGCTCGGGCAAGTCACTCACCTCGCTCGCGGTGATGGGCCTGCTGGGCAAGTCGATCAAACGCTCGGCGGACGAGATCCGCTTCGACAAGGCCGATCTGCTGAAGGCGAACAACCGGGTGATGCGCGACCTGCGCGGAAACCGGATGGCGATGATCTTTCAGGAGCCGATGACCTCGCTCAACCCGGCCTACACCATCGGCGACCAGTTGATGGAGACTCTGCTGCTGCACCGCAAAGTCAGCCGCGAGAAGGCTCGCGCCCGCGCGGTGGAGCTGCTGGAGAAGGTCGGCATCACCGCCGCCGCCAGCCGGTTGTCGCAATATCCGCACCAGCTTTCGGGCGGGCTGCGTCAGCGGGTGATGATCGCCATGGCCTTGATGTGCGAGCCCGACCTGCTGATCGCCGACGAGCCGACCACGGCGCTGGACGTGACGATTCAGGCGCAGATCCTGCGGCTTCTGGTGGAGCTGACGCGCGAGATGAACATGGCCATGATCCTCATCACCCATGACCTCGGGGTGGTGGCGCGGGTCGCCGACAAGGTGGCGGTGATGTATGCGGGCGAACTGGTCGAAACCGGCCCGGCCCACGATGTCTTCGCCACGCCGAGCCATCCCTACACGCGCGGTCTTCTGCGCTGCATCCCGCAACCGGGCAAGACGGCACGCGGGGCGCCGCTGGGCACCATTGCGGGCATCGTGCCCTCGCTGGTGGGGGAGGTCACCGGCTGCGCCTTCCGTACCCGCTGCCCCCACGCGCAACCCGCCTGCCGCGCGGCGATCCCGATGCAGGGCGGTGCCGGCCATCGCTTCCGCTGTGTCTTTGCCGATGGGGCGCTGTCCGAAGAAGGAGAGGTTGCATGAACGACATCCTCACGCTCGATCATGTGAGAAAGACCTACAGCGTCAAGCAGGGCCTCTTCGGAAAGCGCAAGCCACTGACGGCGGTGAATGACGTCACCCTGTCGATGCGCAAGGGCGAGGTGCTGGGGCTGGTCGGTGAATCCGGCTGTGGCAAATCCACCCTCGCCAAGCTTCTGCTTGGCCTCGAAGCCCCGACCGACGGCCACGTGCTGGTCGAGGGCGACCGGATGCAGGAACTCGACCGGCGCGCGCTGGCCGGGCGGCTCCAGCCGATCTTTCAGGACCCGTACTCCTCGCTGAACCCGCGCAAGTCCATCTATGATCTGGTCTCGTTGCCCCTGCGGGTGCATCGCATCGGCGATGCGGCCAGCCAGCGCAAGGCGGTGCTCGAGATTCTCGATATCGTCGGCCTTCCGGCGCGGGTCATCAACACCTACCCAAGCCAGATGTCGGGCGGCCAGCGCCAACGCGTCGCCATCGCACGCGCGCTGGTGATGAAGCCCGAGATCGTCATTTGCGACGAGCCGACATCGGCGCTGGATGTCTCGGTGCAAAGCCAGATTCTCAACCTGCTCGGCGATCTGCGCAAGGAGTTCGGGCTCACTTACCTGTTCATCTCCCACGATCTGGCGGTGGTTGAGCACCTGGCGACGCGCGTGGCGGTGATGTATCTCGGCCGGATCGTGGAGGAGGCTCCTGTGGCCGACCTCTTCGAGCGCCCGCGCCATCCTTACACCCGTGCCCTTCTCAATTCGGTGCTCACGCCGGACCCGGGGCTGGGGGTGCCGGAAACCTCCCTCGGTTCGGCCTATCCCAACCCGATCGCGCCGCCCTCCGGCTGTGCCTTCCACCCCCGCTGCCCCCATGCCACCGAGCTCTGCGCCGCAAAGGCGCCGCGCCCGCTCGAAACCGAGGCAGGCCGAGTGGAGTGCCACCTGCACGACCCCGAAAGCCCGATGTTCGAGGGCAGTGCGACGTGAGTGCCCTGTCCAGAACCCAGGAGGTCCGCAAGCACGTGATCGAAACGCCCGGCGGCGTGGTCGCCTCCCAGCACCGGCTCGCCGCCGAAGCCGGGGCCGAGGTGCTGCGCGCAGGCGGCGACGCGGTGGATGCGGCGGTGGCCACTTCCTTCGTGCTTGGCGTGCTGGAGCCCTGGATGAGCGGCCCGGCCGGGGGCGGGGCGGCGGTGCACTGGCGCGCCGACACCGGCGAGGCCGTGGCGATCAACTTCGGCATGCGCTCGCCCAAGGCGCTGAACGTGGCCGACTATCCGCTGTCGGGCGAAGGTCAGGCGGGCGATCTCTTCCCATGGGAACGGGTGGTGGAGGATCGCAACGTCGAAGGCGCAACCGCCATCGCCGTGCCGGGCGCGGTGGAGGGCGTCGCTCAGGCCCACGCCCGCTGGGGCTGCCTGCCCTGGGCTGATTTGTTGGCCCCGGCCATTGCCCATGCCCGCGAGGGCCTGCTGGTGGACTGGTATGCCGCACTGCTGATTGCCTCGGTCGCACGCAACCTCGCAGAAGATCCGGATGCAGCCGCCCTGTTCCTTGACGACGGCACTTGGCCCAAAGCCTCGGGCTGGACGGCGATCCCCGACAACCGGCTGGACCAAAGCGCGATGGCCGACATGCTGGAGGTTCTGGCCAAGGGCGGGCCGCGCGCGTTTTATGAAGGCGACATCGCAGAGGCGCTGGCCGGGGATGTTCAGGCCAAGGGCGGCAGCCTCTCGGCGGACGATCTGCGCGGCTATCGCGCCTGGATCGGCGCGGCGCAGCCGGTGCCTTACCGCGACGCCCTCTTTAACGTCGTCCCGGGGCTAACCGCCGGGCCCACCTTCGCGCGGGTGATGGAGCAACTGGCCGAGGCCGATCTCTCCACCCCCGCCCGCGCCTTCCCCGCCTATGCCCGCGCCCTCAGCCGGGCCTATGCCGAGCGGCTCGGCACCATGGGCGACACCGGCGAGGTGGCCGAGGCGCCCGGTTGCACCACCCATTTTTCGATCGTCGACCGCGCGGGCAACATGGTCGCGCATACGCAAACGCTGCTCTCCATCTTCGGCAGCCGCGTGGTCTCTCGCGCCACCGGCCTGCTGATGAACAACGGCATCATGTGGTTCGACCCCGAACAGGGCAGACCCAACTCCCTCGCGCCCGACAAGGCCTGCCTGATGAACGTCTGCCCCATCGTGGGCCAGCAGGGCGCGCGCAGCTTCGCCCTCGGGGCCTCCGGCGGGCGCAAGATCGTATCCGCAGTTGCCCAACTGGCGTCCTTTGTCACCGACAACGGCATGGGCCTCGCCACAGCCTTCCACGCGCCGCGCATTGACGTGTCGGGCGGGGCGGGGGCCATCGCGGATGAAACCTTGCCAGCCGAAGTTCTGACGGCCATCGAGGCTGTCATGCCCGTCCAAACCACGCGACGCACCGTGCTGCCTTACGCCTTCGCTTGCCCCGCCGGGGTGATGCGCGAGGGAGCGGTCAACACCGGATGCACCGAAATCATGTCACCCTGGGGTGACGCAGCCCTTGAAGAGACAGAATGACCAGAGACACCGCCCTTGCCAAAGCGACCGAGTATTTTGAAACTGGCGCGTTCCAGGCCGACCTTGCCCGCCTTGTCTCTTACCGCAGCGAAAGCCAGAACCCGGCCCCCGAAGCCCGCGCGGAGTCGCAGCGCTACCTGATCGAGGCGATGCAGCCCCGGCTCGAGGCCTTGGGATTTACCTGCGAGACCATCGACAACCCCGACCCCAAGGGCGGCCCGTTGCTGCTTGGAGAGCGCCACGAAGGCGAGGGCTTGCCAACGATCCTGACCTATGGGCACGGCGATACAGTGCTGGGCCAGGAAGGCATGTGGCGCGAGGGCCTGGAGCCCTGGCAGATCACCGAAGAGGGCGACCGGCTCTATGGGCGCGGCACGGCAGACAACAAATGCCAGCATCTGGTCAATCTCGCAGCGCTCGAGGCCGTTCTGGCGGCACGCGGCAGCCTGGGCTTCAACACGCGGATCGTTCTGGAAATGAGTGAAGAGGTCGGCTCCGTCGGCCTGCCGGAGGTATTCCGGACCTACAAGGACCGGCTGAGCGCGGATGTGCTGATCGCGTCGGACGGGCCGCGCCTGCAACCCGACGTGCCGACCATGTTCATGGGCTCGCGCGGCGGGACAACCTTTGACCTCGTCGTAGAGACCCATGAAGGCGCGCATCACTCCGGCAACTGGGGCGGGCTGCTCGCAGATCCGGCGATGATCCTCGCCCATGCGCTGGCCTGCATCACCGACGTGCGCGGCCAGATCAAGGTGCCAGAGTGGCGCCCCGATAGCCTGACAGACAGCGTGCGCGACGCGCTGCGCGACCTGCCAGTCGCAGGAGGCGAAGGCCCGGCGGTTGACCCCGATTGGGGCGAGGAAAGCCTGACCCCCGCCGAACGCGCCTTCGGCTGGAACAGCTTTGCCGTACTGGCCATGGTCTCCGGCGTGCCCGAGGCCCCGGTCAACGCAATTTCCGGATGGGCGCGGGCCACCTGCCAGCTGCGCTTTGTCATCGGCACCGACCCCGAGGAGGTTGTGCCCGCGCTGCGCCGTCATCTCGACGCCCACGGCTTTGCGCGCGTGCAAATCCAGCAGCATGACCGTGGATTCTTCTCCGCCACCCGGCTGGACCCAACCCACCCCTGGGCGCAATTCGTAGGCGAGTCGATCCGGGCCACCGCGGGCGATTTGCACGTGCTGCCCAACCTCGCCGGGTCGCTGCCAAATGACAGCTTCACCGAAATCCTCGGCCTGCCGACGATCTGGGTGCCCCATTCCTATCGCGGCTGCTCGCAACATGCGCCAAACGAACACGTTCTCAAGCCTGTCTGTCGCGATGCGTTGCGGGTGATGGCGGGCGTGTTCTGGGACATCGGAGAAAGCGGGTTTCGAGGGGGCTAGTGGCGGACGCAGGCCCGAAAAGCCGGGGTTTAAAGCCGGGGTTTCTCGCTCTCCCATGAGCCCGCGCCCTATATCCGCGCCCCTCGCACAGGCCGCAGCCAGTCCGCCACGCGGCTCGGTGCCATGATAACAAGGCACCGGGTCATAAAGAGACAAAAACAGGAACGGTATGCCTCAGTTGGCCATTCGGGCATCCTATTTTCCCCGGCCGAATCTGATCTCTGGATGGTTTGCGAGTGAAGGGATGGCATGCCGGATCGCCACAAGCTGCCCTGGGCCGAGGATCACGTCGACCTCTGTTCCGACAGCGCGATCTTCGATGCCTGTAGGAACCACGATCAAAACGGCAGCCCTGCGTCAGCCGCCTGGCTGCCGCCACTCGATCTCCGGGCGAGCGGGCGGCATGCCAGTGAAACAGGAAAGCAACGCCGATGCTGACCTCCTTTCAAGTGCCAGGAAGCCGTTCCAATGGTATTCTCTACCTGCTGCATGAGGTCGGGGCGTTTTTGAGTGCAGGCTGAAGTCCACCAACGATCAAACCGGACCACCCGATGAAGGCTGCTCAAGGGGACCGTCAAGCGAACCCTTATAGAGCACCTGTTTGCAGCTCTAGCCTGGCTTCAGGCCGCTGGGTCTTGGGGGGCAAATGTCACGGACCATGCCCAGAGCCCAGCGTTCGACCGCCGAGCCGTCGGCCGTGATGCCGTGTCGGAGATAAGCAAGCTTGTGGCGCAAGGACACAAGGACAGCGCAGCGAGTGGCGATGGCGGAAGCCGAAGGCGGAGGAGCGGCTGACGAGGCGACATTCTTTCTTTCGTGACGCTCGTTGCTGGAATTCAGATACTCCAAGTTCGCCTTCGGCACGTCGCAGGACCAGATGCGCGGAAATGCGTGAGAGGGCATTGCACGGCCAGCGGGGCTGGGTCCCTATAGTGCATGTGCCAATGCAGGGAGAATGCGTGTGCCAAAGATTATCAAGAACCCCTGGCGTGGCACCGGGCTCGATCTCGGCGTGGTGATGCCGATTGCCGATGCCTCCGATGTGGCCGGGCTGCTGGCGCGCTGCCCGGCTCACGAAGTGACGCCGCTTCGGAGTTGTTCGGAGATTGCCCGGCGTGCCGGGGTGGAGGCCGTCTGGATAAAGGATGAGCGGGAACGGATGGGCCTTGGCAGCTTCAAGGCCCTGGGCGCGGCGCATGCGATTGCGCGCGAGGCCGCTGCCGCGGCCCCGGAGGGGGCGGCTCTGACGGCGGCGCTGGCTGGGCAGACATTTGTTGCAGCGAGCGCCGGGAACCACGGACTTTCGGTGGCGGCAGGTGCCGGGATCTTCGGAGCGCGCGCGGTGATCTACCTTGCGCAGACAGTGCCCGCGGCCTTTGCCGCCCGGTTGGAGGCGCATGGAGCCGAGGTAGTCCGGGCCGGGGCGGATTACGCGGCCAGCATGGCGGCGGCGGAACACGCGGCAGAGGAGCGGGGCTGGCGGCTGCTTTCCGACAGTTCCTGGGAGGGATATTTCGAGCTGCCGCTCCGCGTGATGGAAGGCTACACCCAGCTTGCCGCTGAGGCGGTGGATCAGCTGGAAGAGGCCCCGACACATATCCTGCTTCAGGCCGGGGTAGGCGGGTTGGCGGCAGCGGTGGCCGCCCATGCGCGCCTGGCCTGGGGCGATGGGCCGGAGATCATCGTGGTGGAGCCGGAGGTTGCGCCCGCGCTCATCGAGAGCATTCGTGCAGGCCGCGCCGTGACCACGGATGGGCCGGTTTCCTGCATGGGGCGGCTCGATTGCAAGGCACCTTCGCTGATCGCGTTGGCTGGGCTCGCACGTGACGCCGACCGCTTCGTGACGATGACCGAGGCGGAGGTTGAGGCGGGCGTGGCTGTGCTCGCCGAGGCAGGGATAGGGACCACTCCGTCGGGTGGGGCCGGGCTTGCGGCGCTGTTGGCGGGGCTCGAAACAGGGCCCGAAGCGCGTGTGCTGGCCATAGTGAGCGAGGGACCGGAGGATGGCTGAGGCTCCGTCGCTGTTCCCGGTGGCCGAATTCGAGGGCCGGGTCGGGCGGCTGCAGACCGAGATGGCGGAGCGCGGGATTGACGCTCTGTTGCTGACGACGCCGGCGGATTTTTTTTATGTCACAGGGTTTCTCACCCGGTTCTGGGAGAGTCCGGCGCGCCCGTGGTTTGTGGTGGTTCCTATCGCGGGGACGCCGATTGCGGTCATCCCGTCGATCGGGGCGGAGCTGATGTCCCGCACCTGGCTGAGGCAGGTGCGCACCTGGGATGCGCCGCACCCGGAGGACGACGGTGTGAGCCTGCTGATCGACACGCTGTGCGGCCTGGTGCCGGAGACGGGCCGACTCGGCGTGCCGATGGGGCTTGAGACGCATCTGCGCATGCCTTTGGCGGATTTCACCCGGATGGCCGAGGGCATCGTGCCCCGGGAAATTGTGGATGGAACAGCGACAGTGCAGCGCGTGCGCGAGATCAAGAGCGAGGCGGAGATCGAGAAGATCCGTGCCACATGCGGTGTCGCCGGGCGGGCATTTGCGCGCGTTCCGGAGCTGGCCGCCCAGGGACGGCCCCTCAGCGAGGTCTTCCGCGCCTTTCAATGCGCGATTCTGGAAGAGGGGGCGGACTGGGTGAGCTATGTTGCTGGTGCGGCGGGTGCCGACGGCTACACCGATGTGATCTCGCCCGCAGGCCCGGCGCCTCTGGAGGCTGGCGACGTGCTCATGCTGGACACCGGTGCGGTGTGTGACGGTTACTATTGTGACTTCGACAGAAACTACGCGGTGGGGCCCGCCTCGGCGGCGGTCCGGACAGTCCAGGCGGCTCTGTGGGAGGTGACGGAGGAGGCGTTGGCGATCTTGAAGCCGGGGATGCTGGCCTGTGATGTGCACTGGATTCTCTCGGACGGCCTTGCAAGGCGCGGCGTGCAGCCCGGCGCCGGTCGCTTGGGGCATGGTCTGGGGGTGTCGCTCACCGAGTGGCCCTCGTTCACGCCTCTGGACAGGTCGGAACTGCGCGAGGGCATGGTGCTCACGTTGGAACCCGGTGCTTGGGTGGCGCCTGGGCGGATGCTGGTGCATGAAGAGAACCTGGTTTTGCGGGCGGGCGGGGCCGAACTGCTCTCACCTCGTGCGCCGGAACAGATGCCGGAGCTGCCAACGTGACACACTTCCCGTATCGGCTGATCGAGCACGCCCTGCCTGGGTTGGGGCTGATTGTGTTGCGGGTAGACGAGACCATCGAGGAGGAGCTTCGCCGTTACCTGCCGCTCGGCACGGCCCGGCTTCATGTGAGCCGCGTGCCATCAGGCGACGATCTGACACCCGAGAGCATTGCCGGGATGGCGCTGCGCCTGACCGAGGCCGCGGCGCTGCTGCCTCCGAGTGCGGAGTTCGACGTAGTGGGCTATGCCTGCACCTCGGGAACCGCGCTGATCGGGGCTGAGAGGGTACAGGCGCTTGTGGATGCGGGCACCAAGACAGGGGCGGTAACCAATCCGCTGACGGCGGCTCTTTTCGCGTTTGAGCACGTGGGTTTGCGCCGGGTGGGAGTCGTCTCGCCCTATGTTCCGTCGGTGGCAGAGCCGCTGCGGGCCGTTTTCATGGCACAGGGCATTGAGGTGCCCGATATGCTCTCATTCGGCGAGGAGGTGGAAGCGCGAGTGGCGCGGATCGACCCGCACTCCATTGCCGAGGCGGCGCGGGCATTGGCCGCGCGCAACCGGATCGACGGCCTCTTCCTGTCGTGCACCAACTTGCAGACCTTCGGGATATTGCCCGCACTCGAGGCGGAGCTTGGGATCCCGGTGCTCAGCTCGAACCAGGTGCTGGCGTGGCACATGATTGCGCTGGCGGGTGTTCAACTTAATGGGCGCCCTCAAGGCAAGCTTTGGCGTTGGTAAACGATCGCTCTCTCAGGTTGCCTCAGCAGCGTGGCGCACGGCGGCCACCATGCCTTCGTTGAGCATGCGTGCCAGGTCGCGTTCTACAGCATCGCTCCATTCGAGGGCGTCTTGCAGGGCGTATGGCACCAGGCCATCGATGCTGTGAAGCTGATCGATGATGGCGCGCGCCGAGAGCTGATGTGCAGGGTCGGGGCGCAGCCGCGCTTCAAGCGGATCGCGCAGCGCGTAGGGCGTGCCGTCATCATGGCGGCCAATCGTGTAGCGCAGCCAGGCGGCGGTGGCGAAGGCAAAGGGGGCAAGCGGTGAGCCATGCGCATGTGCGTCGAGGGCTGGCGTGAAGATACGTTGTGGCATCTTCTCGGAGCCATCCATGGCGATCTGGTAGGTTTCATGCGCGAGGTGCGGGTTGGTGAATCGGTGGGCGAGGTCCTCGGCGTAAGAGCCCAGATCCACCGATTCCAGCCCGTGCAAGGTGGCGGCGGCGGCCTTGAGGTGCCGACGGACGAGGGTGGCCAGCAGTGGATCTGCCATCACGTCACGCACATATCTGTGCCCGGAGAGGAAGCCTGCGTACGCCAGCATCGAGTGGGTGCCGTTCAGCATGCGAAGCTTCATCTCCTCGAACGGTCTGACGTTATCCACGAATACCGCGCCACCGGCCTCCCACGCGGGGCGTCCGGTGGGAAAGCTGTCTTCGATCACCCATTGGCGAAAGGCCTCGCACTCGATTACGGCCTCATCGACATGCCCGGTCAGCTCTTTGGCGAGGGCCAGCGTGGCTGCGCTTGTCGCCGGTGTGATCCTGTCCACCATGGTTGCGGGGAAGGCGACTTCACTGGCGATATGATCTGCCATCTCAGGCATGGCCCGGCGTGCGAAGTCGATCAGCAGGCCGCGCAGCATGGGGCCGTTTTCCGGCAGGTTGTCGCAACAGAGAACCGTGAAGGGCGGCACGCCTGTAGCCCTGCGCCGTGCCAAGGCCCAAACCAGTAGCCCGGCCACCCCTTGCGGGTTGTCCGGCGCGGCGAGATCGGCGGCGATGGCGGGGTGTGAGAGGTCGACTCCCCCGGTCTTGCGGTCGATCCCGTAGCCCTTTTCCGTCACGGTCAGGCTGACGATGCGGGTCTCGCGGGCACACAGCGCCTCCAGCACCGCCACGCGGTCCTCACCGAGGTTCAGGGCTGCGGCAAGAGAGCCAACGACGCGCGCCTTCGTGCCCTTGGCGCTGCGCTCGATGGTGGTGTAGAGGCCGGTTTGAGGCGTTAGCTGCCTTGAGGGCGTGGCGCTGCGAAGGCTAACGCCGATGATCCGCCAGTCGCCGCCCTGTGCTGCCAAGGCATCATCTGTATAGACAGCCTGATGCGCCTTGTGGAAAGCGCCGATTCCTATGTGAACAATGCCCGGGCCATGGGCAGCGCGGGTGTAGCCCGGAGCGGCGACAGTGTTCGGCAGGTCCTCCGCCGAGGTCAGACGTTCGGTCATGCCCTGCTGACCCTCGGCTCCAGCGCCGCAATGATGCCGCGCAGCTCGGCCAGCCCTTTGAGCCGCCCGATGGCGGGATAGCCCGGCTGGGCTGAGCGCTTCAGGTCGTCAAGAATGTCTTGCCCATGATCGGGGCGGAAAGGGATGGAGCAGTCGGCCCGGCCCGCGGCGCGGCGCCTCGCTTCCTCCTGAAGTGCGGCTTCCACAAGCGCCACCATGTCGGTATCGCCGCCAAGATGCTCGGCCTCGTGAAAGTCGCCACGGATCTCGCCGGTCTCACGCTTCACGTTGCGCAGGTGAAGAAAATGGACCCGGTCGCCCAGCCGCTCCATCATGCCCGGCAGATCATTGTCAGGCCGGGCGCCAAGCGAGCCAGAGCATAGGGTGATGCCGTTGGCGGGGCTGTCGACGCCCTCTACCAGCGCGCGATACTGCGCTTCGGTAGACATGATCCGTGGCAAGCCCAGAAGAGGCACGGGCGGGTCATCGGGGTGGCAGCAGAGCCGCAAGCCAAGCCGCTCGGCGGTGGGCACGACCTCGGCAAGGAAATCGAGCAGGTGCTTGCGCAGCCTGTCTTCGCTTATCGCGGCGTATTCGGCGAGGTGAGCGCGGACGTCGTCGAGCGAAAAGGTCTCTGCCGCCCCGGGCAGGCCGAAGACGACGTTCTTGGCCAGTTGGGCGCGGCGGGCCTCGTCCATCTCGGCAAAGCGTCGGGCGGCGGCGTCGCGCAAGGCGTCGTCGTAGTCTTCCGCAGCAGCGGTGCGGGCAAGGATGTGCAGATCGAAGGCGGCAAAATCGGTGAGGTCGAAACGCATGCAGGTGCCGCCAGTGGGCAGCCGCCATGCGAGGTCAGTGCGGGTCCAGTCCAGCACCGGCATGAAGTTGTAGCAGACCACCTCGATCCCGGCGGCGGCGAGGTTTTCGAGGCTGGTGCGGTAGGCCGTGATATGCGCGCGCCAGTCGCCCTGTTGCTTCTTGATGTCTTCGGAGACCGGCAGGCTTTCGACCACGTCCCAACCGAGGCCGGAGGCGCTGCCATCCTTCATGGTGGCGATCTCGCGCTGGCGCCGCGCGATCTCTTCGCGGGTCCACACGGCGCCCGTGGGCATGTGGTGCAGTGCCGAAACGATGCCTTGAACGCCAGCTTGCAAGGTGTCGTCGATCGACACCATGTCTCGCGGGCCAAACCACCGCCAGGTCTGTTTCATGTGAGAGGCCTCCCGAGTCGTCGTTGCCGGACAAGCTATCAGCTTCGATCAAACCTGACTAGTATGGAAGTATGGAAGTATGTAAGCTCTGTGGCGGGAGGAAGACGAATCATGCAAGCAGAACGCATCACATCCGTTGCGCTTGATCCGGCGGCACCAATTACGCCGCAGATCTACGCCCAACTGCGTGACGCCATAATTCGCAACCGTCTTGCCCCCGGTGATCGCATCTCGGAAACCGAGATTGCCCGCACTTGGAGCGTGAGCCGCCAACCCGTGCGCGAAGCCTTCATCCGCCTCGCAAGTGAAGGGCTGCTGGCCGTCTTGCCTCAGCGCGGCACGATCGTGAGCCGGATCAGCTATTCCGCCGTTCTCAACGCGCGTTTTCTTCGCGAGGCCATAGAGGCCGACATCGCAAAGATCCTCGCACAGGATCCGGATCCGGACTTGGTGCGCGAGCTGCGGGATCAGCTTGAAGCACAAGAAAAGCTCGCTGCAACCAGCCCGAAGGACTTCATCGCGCTCGACGAGCAGTTTCACCGCACCCTCGCCGATGGCGCTGCCAAGCGCGGCGCCTGGAAGCTGATCGAGGGGCTGAAATCGCAGATGGATCGGGTGCGCTTTTTGTCCCTCGGCCATTTCCCGGTCGGCAAGCTGATCGAACAACACAGGGCCGTGGTCGACGCCGTCGAGCAGGGCGACATCAATGCCACCGAGACGGCAATTCGCAGTCATTTGCGCGAGGTCCTGATCGACCTGCCGCAGATCCACGCGGCCCAGCCAGATTTCTTTGACGTGCCGGAGGGGGGAGTTCCCGAACCGGTCAATGCACCCACCCAAGGAGGAAACGACCCATGACACTCAACTGGAAAAAGCCGGTTCTCGCCGCCGCGCTGGCTGCGCTGATGGCCGCGCCTGCCGCCGCGCAGGAGATGACCCTCAAACTCGGCCACCTCGCCAACGAAGAAAATCCCTGGCACCTCGCGTCGGTGAAGTTCGGTGAAGAGCTGGCCGCGCTGACCGACGGGCGGATCGTGGTGGAGGTGTTCCCCAACGAGTCGCTCGGCAAGGAGGTCGACCTGATCAACGGGATGCAGCTCGGCACCGTCGACATGACGATCACCGGCGAGACGCTCCAGAACTGGGCGCCGATGGCCTCGCTGCTGGCGGTTCCCTATGCCTACAAGTCGATCGAGCACATGGACGAGGTCGCTTCGGGTGACATCGGTAACCAGATCGAGGCGCAAATCATTTCTGCCGCCCAGATCCGCCCGATTGCCTACTTCGCCCGTGGGCCGCGCAACCTGACTTCGAATCGTCCGATCACCACGCCCGCCGACCTGAACGGGTTGAAGATGCGCGTGCCGAACGTGCCGCTCTTCATCGACGTCTGGTCCGCGCTCGGCGCGGCCCCCGGCCCGATGGCCTTCTCCGAGGTGTTCACCTCGCTGCAGAACGGCACCATCGAGGCGCAGGAGAACCCGCTGGCGCTGATCCGGTCGGCGAGCTTCAACGAGGTGCAGAGCCACGTGAACCTGACCGAGCACGTGCGCTCGTGGATCTACCTGACCATCGCCGAGAGCACCTGGCAGAAGCTTTCCGAGGCCGACCAGACCGCGGTTCTCGAGGCTGCGGCCAAGGCGCAGGCCTACGAGCGGGAACTGTTTGAGCAGAGCGTGGCAGATGACCGCGCCTACCTCGAGGCCAACGGCATGACCTTCGTCGAGGTCGACGGTGCCGCCTTTGCCGCCGCGGCCAAGGATGCGGTGCTGGCCAATGTCAGCGATGAGGTCCGCCCGATCGTCGAAGGGCTGTTCGCCGAGTAATCCGGGGCATCTGACCCCCAACGCACCCGACCGGCGCGGCCCATGCTGCGCCGGTTTTCTGCCTCCCGCCGGAGACGCGCCATGCGATACGCCAGACCGATCATCCGCCTGTTCACCCTGCTGGCCCGCTTGGGGGCGGGGCTGGCCTTCGCGGTGCTCATCTCGGCCGTACTGGTGCAGGTGGTTGGGCGCACCGTCGGGTCCTCCCCGGTCTGGACCGAGGAACTGACACGCTTTGCCCTGCTCTACCTCGTGGCCTTTGGTGCAGGGTTGTCGCTGCGCACCGGTGACCTCGTGAATGTTGATGCCATCAGCGAGTCGCTGCCGGGCAAATTGCCGTGGCTGCTGCGCCTGATCTCCGCCCTCGCCACCGCCGGGCTTGCGCTCTACCTCCTGCCCCACGCTTGGAAATACGTTTCCATCGGCAAGATGCAGACGGCCCCCGCACTCGGTGTGCGGATGGATGTCGCGCATCTCACAGTCTTCATCCTGTTGACCGGACTCGCGCTTTTTGCCGTGCTCCGCTGCTTAGCCATGCTCTCAGGGGCCGAAGATGGCACCCCGGAAAAGCCGGACGAGGAGGCCTGAGGCGATGGATGTCACCATCCTCCTTACCGTCTTCGTCCTTGGCCTTGCGCTGGGTATCCCGGTGGCCATCACGCTGGGCCTGTCGTCATTGGCCTATCTGCTTTACGCGGGCATCCCGCCCGTAGTCATGCCGCAGAAGATGTATGCGGGCATGGACGTGTTCGTGCTGCTCTCGATCCCCGGCTTCATCCTCGCGGGCAACCTGATGAACCGTGGCGGCATCACCCAGCGCATCATCCGCTTCGCCAACGCGCTGGTTGGCTGGATACGGGGCGGCCTCGGCCTTACCAATATTGCCGCATCCATGCTCTTCGGCGGCATCACCGGCACTGCCGTGGCCGATGCCGCCTCTATCGGCGGCGTGATGATCCCGGGCATGAAGAAAGCAGGCTACCCGGCAGACTTTTCCGCCGCCGTCACCGCTGCCTCCTCCACCGTCGGCCCGATCATCCCGCCCTCGGTCCCGATGATCATCGTCGGCGCGCTCTCGGGCATCTCGGTGGGCAAGATGTTCCTTGCTGGCGCGATCCCCGGCATCCTGATGGGCCTCGCGATGATGGTCACCTGCTACGTCATCTCGGTGCGCAAGGGCTTCCCCCACCAGCCGTGGCAGGGTTTCCGCGAGGTGGTGCGTAGCTTTGGAGGGGCGATCTGGGCGCTGGCGATGACCTTCCTCATCATCTACGGCCTGCTTTCCGGCCTTGCCACGCCGACCGAAACTGCGGTGGTAGCCTCGGTCTATGCCTTCGTGGTCGGGGCCTTCATCTACCGAGAACTGCCGCTGAAGGTGGTTCCGGGCATCGTGGTCGACAGCGCCGTGGGCGCCGCCGGCATCCTCGCGCTTGTCGGCTTTGCCAATGTCTTCGGGTGGATCCTCGTCTCCGAGCGCATCCCGCAGGCCATTGCTGATGGCGTGCTCTCGCTCACCGACAACAAGTTTCTCGTGCTGCTGATGATCAACCTGCTGCTGCTCTTCGTCGGCATGTTCCTTGAAACCATCGCCGCGCTGATCATCCTGTTCGTGCCCTTGCTGGCGTTGTCGAACGCGGTGGGGATCGACCCGATCCACTTTGCCACGGTAGCGGTGCTCAACCTGATGATCGGCCTCACCACCCCACCCGTGGGCGTTTGCCTTTTTGTCTGCGCCAACATCGCCCGACTGCCGTTGGCACCGGTGGTGGTGGCGATTCTGCCTTTCCTGCTCACCAATATCCTCGTGCTGCTCGCGGTCACCTACATCCCGCCGCTCGCCACCTGGTTGCCCTCCGTTCTCGCGCCCTAGGAGCCTCCTTGGAAGCACGCGCGGCCGACTTCCGGGCCGATATGCCCGGCCAGGTGGCAGTGCCCTGACCGGGGGCGGTCATCGTGCTTTCAGGGTGGCGACCGCTCAGATAATGGCGGTTTCGACTTCGCCCGTGGCAGCGAGGATGCGGCCCCAGCCCATTGGGCCAAGATCCAGCGTTGTATAGCGCCCGTGGGTGATGAGCTCTGATAGACCGCGCCCCACTGCCGGGGCCTGTTGCAGGCCGTGGCCGGAGAAGCCGTTGGCGAAGTGGAAATTTTCCACCTCGGGGTGTGGCCCGACGATGAGGTTATGATCCAGCGTGTTCATTGCATAATGGCCGGCCCATGCGTTGACCATCTTGATCGCCTCGAAGGCGGGGGAGCGGGCGGCAAGGATCGGCCAGATGATCTCTTCGAAATCCTGGTAACGCGGCTCGAAATCATGGAAGTCCGCTGCCGTATCGACGGGCGGGGCGCAGCCGGTGAGAAAGTAACGCCCCTCAGGGCGGACATAGATGCCCGACGGGTCGATCATCAGTGGCAGGCGCCCTGCGTTGACCGTGGCGGTGCCCTCGGGGCTTTGGGCACAGTCAAAGACGAAGGAGGTGCGCTTGCGCGGTTCCACCGGGATGTGGAGTCCGGCCATGCGGGCCGTAAGTGCGGCGCGCGGGCCAGAGGCGTTGACAACGCAGCCGCAGGCGACGGTCTCGCCGCTTGCGAGGGTGACATGGGTGAGCCGGGCACCTTCGCGGATGAGGCCGGTGACTTCGTTCGTCAACAGTTCGGCGCCATGATCGCGCGCGCGGGCGCGGTAACCTTGCATCATCATAGCGCTGTCGAACCAGCCTTCGCCGACGTTGCCGTAAGAGGCAAGGCGGAGGTCTTCGGTGGCAAGGTGCGGGAAGGCGGCGGCCAGATCAGCGGGCGACCACAGCGACACATCCGCCCCTGCGGCGCGCTGGGTGGCCTGGTTTGCCCGCAGCGTCGCCTCCTGCGCTTCGGTCGCGGCGAGAAAGAGGTACCCGCCCGGATGGTAGCCCAGGCTCGGCCTTTCGGATGGCGAGCCCATCTCGTCGGGCCAGCGGGCAATGACCTCGCCGGCGTGCAGCGACATGGCAACGTTGGTGGGGTGCGAGAACTGCACCCGGATCGACGAGCTGGAGAGTGCTGTGGATGCTTGGGTAAAGCGCGGGTCGCGCTCGACAACCAGGATAGAGCCGTTGAAATCTGTGGAGGTGGCGAGGTGCCAGGCGACTGACGCACCAATGACTGCGCCGCCGACAATGACAACGTCGTAGGTGGGTTTCGCGGGGCGCTGGTGGGGCAATGGAGGCTCCGGGCAGACTATGCCCGGAGACCTTCAGCGAAACCGCAGAAGTTTCAAGAGCCCTTTGTGCCTCAGGCCGTGTGGCCGCGTTCGATGCGGGCGTATTGATCGTTCCGCGCAGCGTCGGGCGCCGTGGGGCGGCGTAGAGAGGCCTTGGTGGCCGGGTGCGTCCCCTCTTGGGGCTGGCGCTTGGCGGCCTCGGTCATGTGCTTGAGCGTGGTGTCGGGGGTCTTATCGGTCATGATACGGTCCTCCTTGGACTCACAAGGTAGGGCCGGAGCGGACCTATATCAACCCGTATGGCGCTCAGGTGAAGTAGTCGCGGTGGGCCGCCATGATGTCGGGGAGTCGCCCGATGGTGCCGGAGAGATGGGCGCGCATGGCGTCCGTCGCTGCCTGCCTGTCGCCTGCCTCGATGCAGGCGATCACCTTGGCATGGGCCTCGATCACCGAGTGCATCTTGTCGCTCCGGGGCAGATCCAGCGTGCGCAGGCGCGCCATCTGGCTGGAGTGCTCTATCTGGAGCCGGTGCATCGCCTCGTAGCCAGCGGCGATAAAGAGCGACTCGTGAAAGCTCTCGTCCAGCTCGCGGAACAGCTCGATCTGGCTGGGGTCGTCCACGAGCGCTTCCTGGATCTTGAGGTAGCCCTTGGCCTTGGTGAGGTCGGCGTCGCCACACAGGCGGCAGAGCCGGTCGACCACTTCGCATTCCAGCCCGGTGCGCAGGAAATTCTCGTTGCGCAGCCGCTCACGGTTGATCCGTGTAACCTCGGTGCGGGACTGGCGATAGGACACGACGAGCGAAATGTCTTCGAGCCGCTGGATCGCCTCGCGAATGGGCGACTGGCTGACGCCGAAGGCCTCGGCCAGTTCGGCGCGATTGAGGATGGTGCCGGGGGGCAGCTTGAGGGCGACGATACGGGTGCGCAGCTCTTCGAAGACCCGGGTGGATGCGGGGACGTTGGCATTGAGCGAAAGGCTCTCTGCTGCATCGAAACCGGGCAGGCTTGCAGTGCTCATTGGCAGTTCCGGGGGGCGCTGGGGCAAAAGGGCAGGGCGATCTCCTTCATCGCATGATCGCGTTGGGTAGTGCCAGTGAGAGCCATGGGAATGCAAGCAGGATGGCGAAGAACGCGGCGAAGGCGAGGAAGAACGGAATGGCGGCGCGGGCATAGGCGCTGGTCTTGACGTCGAGGATGCCGCAGACGGTGAACATGATGACCCCGACGGGCGGGGTGAGCCCGCCGAAGTTGATCAGCAGCACGATGACGATGCCCATGTGCACCGGGTCAAACCCGGCGTGGTTCAGGATGGGCATGACGATGGGGGTGACGAGCAGGATATTGGCTGCCCCTTCGAGAAACATGCCCGTCACGACGAGGATGCCACAGACGATGAGCAGCAGGCCCAAAGGGTTTTCTGTCAGCGAGGTCATGAAGGAGGTGATCTCCTGCGGGGCACGTTCGATTGTCATGGCATAGCCGAGCACGGCCGCCATCATGATGAGCAGCATGACCATGCCCAGATCGGACATGGTGTTATGGAAGGCGGTGATGATGCGGCGCAGGGTGAGTTCGCGGTAGGCGAAGAGGCCGACGGCGATGGCGTAGAGCACGAGGAACACCCCGGCTTCGGTCGCGGTGAAGAAGCCGAAGCGGAACCCGATCACGAGGAAAACCGGGAACATCAGCGCCCAGACACTGTCCACGAAGCTTTGGCCGAGGTCGCGCAGGGAAGGAGGTTTGGGCAGGTCGGGCGCGTAACCGTGGTGGCGGGACACCAGCAGGGCGGCGAGCATCAGCGTTGCCGTGAGCAGAAGCCCGGGCAGCAGGCCGCCCACGAAGAGCCGCCCGATGGAGACTTCGTTGATGTAGCCGAAGAGGATGAGCCCGATGGAGGGCGGTATGGTAGCGGTGATGATCGAGCCGAAGGCCAGCACCGCCGAGATGAAAGCGGGCGCATAGCCCTGCTCGCGCATCGAAGGGCCGAGCAGCCGCGCCTCCATCGAGGCGTCGGCCACCGCCGAGCCCGAGATGCCGCCCATCAGCATGGAAAGCACAATGGAGACCTGCGCCAGCCCGCCCGCCATCCAGCCGGTGAGCAGGCGTGAGAAGCGCACCAGACGCTCGGTGATGCCCGCCTCGTTCATCAGGTTGCCAGCGAGGATGAAGAAGGGCACGGCGAGCAGGGGGACTTTTTCGAGCGCGGTTACCATCTTCTGGATGGCGATGGTGGTGGGCATGGTGCCTGTGAGCACAAAAACCGGGATCGCCGAGAGCATCAGCGAGAAGGCGACGGGCAGGCCGATCATCAGGAACAGGATGAAAAGGAAGGCGATGAGCAGCAGCATCAGGGCGCCTTCCAGCGTGTGACTAGTTGTGCCCCGAGCGTGCGTAGCCAGAGCAGGATGCCGACGGGCATGGCGAGGTGGATGTAGGACTTGGGGATCTGCAACGCACCGAGCATGCGCTTTTGCATCAGCGGCACGTTGATGGCGGCGTAATAGAGCAGGTAGCAGAGCAGGCCCATCACCACGGCGACATTGGCCAGTTCGATCCAGCGGCGCGCGGTGGGCGGCACGTTGTCGAGCACGACAGAGAGGCCGAAGTGGCGTTGCTGTTGCATGGCAATGTCGATGGCCAGCACCACCAGCCAGACGAAGAGCGCGGTGGAGACCTCAAGTGACCAGATGATTGGCGTGCCCATCTTTCGTGACACCGCGGCGGTGGCGACGAGCAGGACGATGGCGGCCAGCAGCGTGGACGCGAGGGTGATTTCGATGCGTTTGAACATGGGGTCAATGCCGGCGCGGCAAGGACCGGGCTGCTGGAAAGACGGCCCGGACTAGCTGCAAGCAGGGCAGGATCACTCGCTCAGCACGTCCTGAACCATCTGCGCTTCGGCGGTCAGGTTCAGCAGTTCATAGACCGGCTGCACCGCCGTTTTGAACGGCTCCAGATCGACCTCGGAAATGGTGACGCCGCTGGCGGCCACGTCTTCGAGCGCCTTGTCGCCCATCTCGATGGTGAGGCCGGAGGCATAGCGTCCGTTTTCGACCGCGAGATCGCGCACGATCGTTTTGTGTTCGTCAGACAGCGCGTTCCACGAGTCCGCGGAGATCACCAGCGCGGTGACGAGTTGGATGTGGCCGGTCTTGGTGACATTCTTGATCACCTCGTAGAGTTTGGCGCCCTTGATCGCGGTGGGCTGAGCCTCGGCGGCGTCGATGGTGCCGAGTTGCAAGGCCGAATAGACTTCGCCCCAGGCGATGGGCGTGGGCTCGGCGCCCATGGCGCGGATGGTTTCGATCCAGACCGGGGCGCCGATGGTGCGCATCCGCACGCCGGCGAGATCGGCGGGCGAGGTGATGGGCTTCTGCGTCAGCGCATGGCGTGCGCCCTGATACCAGTTGGAGGCCAGCATCACGAGTCCGGCCTCTTCGGCCAGTTCCTCACCCCAGCCCAGGTAGGCCTCGGAGAGTGCAAACTTGTCTGCGTCCTCATAGGTGTCGAAGAGGAAGGGAGCCGACATGATGGCGAGCGAGGGCACGAATTCGGACAGGCGGGCCACGTCAGTTACGGTGCCCACACCGCCGCCCGCGCGGGCCTGATCGAGCATCTCGGTCGTGTCGCCGAGCTGGCTGTTGTGGAAGACCTCCACGACAACCTCGCCATCGGTGGCTTCAAGCACTTCGCTGGCGAACTTCTCAAGCCCCTGGCCCATCGGGTCGTCGGGGGCGAGCACGGTGCCGATACGAATGGTGGTCTCGGCGAGCGCAGCCGAGGTCAGGCCAGCCGAAAGGATGGCCGCGAGGCACGCGGTCTTGGTGAAGATGGTCATCTGGTTTCCTCCCACGGAAATTTACTGAAATTGAAATATCAATTGCATAGGTATCTTAAAAATGGTCGGGGAAGCGTCAACGGGTGCAAGTGGGCGAAACTGAAGAGATGTGGCCGTCACAGGCCCAAAAATACAGACGCCCGCGCCGAGGGCGCGGGCGATACCAGGGCGAGGGACCGGCGGGCCGGTCAGGCGACGAATCGGCTGACGAGGTTTTCGAGCTTTTCCTGCTTGCCAGAACGGGGCTCAGGGTTGATCTCCTCCTTGGCCACCCGCTCTGCGATAGTGGCCAGGTCGGAGGTCAACATGGCCTTGTTGGCGGGGGCGTTCCAGCCAGCATAGCGCTCGTCCAGCGCCGCTTGTAGCGAGCCTTCCTCGATCATCGCATGGGCCTTTTTCAGACCAAGGGCGCAGATGTCCATGCCGCCGATATGGGCGGCAACCAGGTCTTCCGGGTCCAGCGATTGGCGGCGAAGCTTGGCGTCGAAGTTGGTGCCGCCGGTGGTGAAGCCGCCTGCCTTGAGGATTTCGTAGTAGGCGAGGGTGGTTTCGCGCAGGGACACCGGGAACTGGTCCGTATCCCAGCCGGATTGATAGTCGTTCCGGTTCATGTCGATGGAGCCGAGGATGCCGAGAGAGGCCGCCAGTGCCAGCTCGTGCTCGAAGCTGTGACCGGCGAGGATGGCATGGCCCTGCTCGATGTTCACCTTCACCTCGCCTTCGAGGCCGAAGTCCTTGAGGAAGCCGTAGACGGTGGCGACGTCGTAATCATACTGGTGCTTGGTGGGTTCCTGCGGCTTGGGCTCGATCAGGATGGTGCCACCAAAGCCGATCTTCTTGGCGTAGTCCACGACCATCGAGAGCATCCGCCCAGCCTGCTCGCGCTCGCGCTTGAGGTCGGTGTTCAGCAGGGTCTCATAGCCCTCGCGGCCGCCCCAGAGCACGTAGTTCTCACCGCCGAGCTTGGCTGTGGCGTCGATGCAGGTTTTCAGCGTCGCTGCAGAGAAGGCGAAGACATCCGGGTCGGGGTTGGTGGCAGCGCCCGACATGAAGCGGCGGTGCGAGAAGAGGTTGGCGGTGCCCCAGAGCAGCTTGGTCTTCGCGCTCTCCATCCTGGTGCCGATGTAGTCGACCATCTCTTCGAGGTTCGCCGTGTTCTCGGCAAAGCCCGCGCCCTCGGGGCGGATATCGACATCGTGGAAGCAGAAGTAGGGCTGGCCGAGGATGGCGAAGAGATCGAACGCCGCGTCGGCTTTGGCCTTCGCCTTATCCATCTCGTTGCCGAACCACGGCCGCTCGAAAGTGCGCCCGCCAAACGGGTCGCCGCCCTCCCAGGCGAAGCTGTGCCACCATGCGACGGCGAAGCGCAGGTGCTCTTCGAGGGTTTTGTCGCCCAGCATCTCGGTCGGGTCGTAGTGGCGGAAGGCGAGCGGGTTGAGGCTTTCGGGGCCTTCGTATTTTGCGGCTTCGATACCGGCGAAGTAGGACATCAGCTCAGGCCTTTCAGGGCTTTGTAGGTTTTCTGGTAGCGGGTGTGCGCCTCGGTGAAGGCGTCTTGCAGCGCCGCCTCGGGCTGGATCACGCGGGCGATCTCGGGGCGCTTGGCGGCCTCTGGCCCGGCGCCGGTGGCGGCCATGAGGGCGAGGCGGGCGGCACCATAGGCGCCGCCGAAGTCGCCTGCGACCGGGATCTCGACCGGCACGCCGAGAGATGTGGCGATGGCCGAGAGCCAGTAGTCGGAGCGGGAGCCGCCGCCGACGGCGAGGATGCTGTCGTAATGCGTGCCGGTGGCGGCGAGGGCATCATGGCAGTCGCGGATGGCGTGGGTGACGCCTTCGAGCACGGCGCGGGTGCCGGCATCCAGATCGGTTACATGCTCAATGCCGGTGAGCGAGCCGCGGATCTGCGCATCGTTGTGCGGGGTCCGCTCGCCGCCGAGATAGGGAAGGAAGAGCGCGCGGCCAGGGGCCTTCAGCGGGCCAAGCTCGGAGGTGAGCTGCGCGGCGGGGGAGCCGGTGAGGCGGGCATACCATTCGAGCGCATCGGTCGCGGCAAGGATCACGCCCATCTGGTGCCAGATGCCCGGGAGCGAGTGGCAGAAGGTGTGCACCGAGGTTTCGGGCGCAGGGGCGTAGCTTTCGGTTGCCGCCAGCAACACGCCCGAGGTGCCGAGGCTGACAAAGGCCTGCGCCTTGCCCACGACGCCAACGCCCACGGCGGAACAGGCGTTGTCGCCCCCGCCGCCAGCGACGATCACGTTCGGCCCCATGCCCCAACGCTTGGCCAGTGCGGGCCGCAGGGTGCCGGAAGGGGCGGAGCCTTCCACGAGGCTCGGCATCTGGTCACGGGTGAGACCGGAGGCATTCAGCAGGGTATCTGACCAGTCGCGCGCGCCGGTATCGAGCCAGCTGGTGCCGGAAGCGTCGGACATCTCGGAGACGGCCTCGCCGGTGAGCCAGTAGCGGAGGTAGTCCTTTGGAAGAAAGACGCGTGCGATCCGGTCTCGCAGCTCGGGCTCATGCGCGGCCATCCAATGTATCTTGGGCGCGGTGAAGCCAGGGAAGACGATGTTGCCGGAGATTGCGCGGAAGCTCGGATCTGCGTCCAGCGCTGCGGCTTCATCTGCCGAGCGCGTATCGTTCCACAGGATGGCGGGGCGCAGGACTTCGTCGGCGGCATCGACACAAACCGCGCCGTGCATCTGACCTGAGAGGCCGATTCCCTGGACCTTTGCCAGCGAGTGACGGGCGGCGAGCGCATCAAGCGCGGCCTCGGTGGCCGAGAGCCAGTCTGCCGGGCATTGTTCGGACCAACCAGGATGGGGGCGCTGGACGGTGAGGGGCGCGTGGGCCTCGCCGACAACGGCTTGCGCATCGTCGATGAGAACGGCCTTCAGGCCCGAGGTTCCGAGATCGACGCCGAGGAACATCTAGGCGGCCTCCCTCGGATTCTTTCCGAGGATGATCATCGACAGAATGTCATCCTCCGTCACGTCTTCGACCCGCTCGGTACCGACAAGCTGGCCGTTCTTCATGACGGACACGCGATCACACAGCTCCAGCATCTCGCGGGTGTCATGGGAGATGAGGAAGATGCCGAGGCCCTGGGCCTTCAGCTCCTGGATCAGGTCGGCGACCATCTTGGTTTCATGAACGCCGAGCGCGGCGGTGGGCTCGTCCATGATCAGGATTTGCGCGTTGAAATAGACTGCGCGGGCGATGGCGACGGATTGGCGCTGGCCGCCGGAGAGGGCCGAGACGGGCTCCTTGATCTTTTTGAAGTTGGGGTTGAGGCGCGCCATGATCTTGCGGGTCTCGGCCTCCATCTTATCATCATCCACGAAGCCCAGCGGCGTCACCAGCTCGCGTCCGAGGAAGAGGTTGGCGGGGGCATCGAGATTGTCGGCAAGTGCGAGCGTTTGGTAAATCGTCTCTATGTTGTAGTCGCGGGCATCGCGGGGCGAGGTGATCGTGGCCTTCTCGCCGTTGATGCGGATTTCACCCGAGTCCATCTGGTAGGCACCCGAGAGAATCTTGATGAGGGTGGATTTGCCCGCGCCGTTGTGGCCGAGCAGGCCCACGACTTCGCCTGCATGCAGGTTGATCGACACGCCGTCGACGGCCTGCACGCCACCGAAGGCGATGCGGATATCCTTCATCTCGACGAGGGGTGTTCCGGTTGTGTCAGACATCACTTCACCCCCATGCGTTTGCGGTAGACCTGGTCGATCCAGACGGCGAAGACGAGGACCGAGCCGACGACGATGTTCTGCAGCGGGGCATCGACCCCGACCATGCCCATGCCGGAGGTGATGGACTGCATGATGAGCGCACCGAGGATGGCGCCGTAGATGGTGCCCGAGCCGCCCGAAAGGGCGGTGCCGCCGATCACGGCTGCCGCGATCACCCGCAGCTCGTCGAGTGTGCCGATGTCGTTGGCGTGGTTTTGCAGGCGGGCCTGGGCCACCAGCGCGGACAGCGCGCAGAGGGTGCCCATGATGGCGAAGACCTTGACCGTCAGCTTGCGGGTGTTGATGCCCGAAAGCTCGGCGGCATCGGGGTTGCCGCCGGTGGCGAAGATGTAGCGCCCCAGGCGCGTCTTGCGGGCCACCACCGTCATCGTAATGGCGACGCCGATCAGGATGAGCACAGAGATTGGCAGGCCATGGCCGGTGGTGAAGCCATCGGGCAGCTCCTGACCCTGCGCCTCGAACATCCGGCGCAGTTTGCCGCGCGGAATGTCGTAGCTGTTAAGGAGCCATGTGAAGCCGAGGATCGACCCGGCGGCCAGCGCAGCCATGACCGCCTCAGCCCAGGCGGGCTTCACGGGGAAGTCGTGGCGCACCTTGTTGCGGCGGGCTGCGTAGATCGCGAGTACAGAGAGCGCGGCCAGCAGCCCCCCCACGATCCAGCTCCAGGTTTCGCCGAGGATGCCTTCGGAGCCACCGAAGAGCAGCACCGTCTGGTCGAGTGGGCCGATGGTTTGCCCGGAGGTCAGATACCAGGCTGCAAAGCGCCAGACGAGAAAACCGCCGAGGGTCACGATGAACGCGGGAATTGCCTGGTATCCGATGAGCCAGCCGTTGAAACAGCCGATGATCGCGCCGGTGGCAAGACCGGCAACAATGGCAAGGGGCGCAATGAGCGGGGAGCCGAGCTCAAGCCCCAGGCCTGGCAACCAGCGGGCTTGCAGCATGGCCATGATGGCGGAACAGAAGGCCAACAGCGCGCCCACGGAAAGGTCGATGTGGCGGGTCACGATGACGAAGACCATTCCCGTTGCCATGATGGCGACCGAGACCGTCTGGATCGTGAGGTTGAAGATGTTGCGGGCCGAAAGGAAACGCCCGTCGGTGTAGAAGTTGAAAACGAGGCAGATGGCCAGAAATGCGCCGATCATGCCGAGCAGGCGCGTATCGATTTCCAGCGTCTGCATCAGGCTGCGGCGCGGCGGGGCCGTGGTTTTGGAAGTGGCGGCGTCGCTCAAGGCTCGATCTCCCCCCGGAAATATCGGTGTGCTTGGTGGCCCCTATGGGAAGAGGCGGTGCGGGCCCGGCCGCGCGCAAGTGGCGGCCGGACTCGCGTACAGTATCAGTTACAGGGCGCGGGGCCGTCGGTAACGCCCTGGCAGAGCGCGTCGACCTCGATCCAGCCTGCGTCCGTCACGGTGGTCAGGTTGTCCTGGGTAACGGGGACGGGCTCGAGGAACTGCGCGGTCAGCGTGGTGCCGCCGGGCGAGGTCCATTCCGCGGCGCCTTCGATGTCGGCCATGGCGGTGCCGCTGGCCAGCTCGACGGCGATTTCACCGGCACGCTTGCCGAGTTCACGGGCATCCTTCCAGACCGAGACGGTTTGAGTGCCTTGGGCGATACGGTTCAGCGCTGCATGGTCGCCATCCTGACCCGAAACCGGGATGCCCTGCATGCCCTGCGCGGTGAGCGCGGCCACAACGCCGCCGGCGGTGCCGTCGTTGGAGGCCACGACGGCATCGACGTTGTTGTCGTTCTCGGTCAGGATCTGCTCCATGTTGCGCTGGGCGTTGGCCGGGAGCCAGCCATCGGTGTAGGCCTCGCCGACGATGGTAATGTCACCGGCGTCGATCGCGGCTTGCAGCACCTCCTGCTGACCGCCGCGCAGGAAATCGGCGTTCGGATCGGTGGGCGAGCCCTTGATCATGACGTAGTTGCCGCTCGGGGCCTGCTCCAGCACGGCGCGGGCCTGCATGCGCCCGACTTCGACGTTATCGAAAGTCAGGTAGAAGGCGCGCGGGTCCTCGATCAGCCGGTCATACCCCACCACCGGGATTTCCTCGTCGGCGGCGGCCTGCACGGCGGGGCCGATGGCCTGTGCGTCCTGCGCGAGGATGATAAGCGCGTCGACACCCTGGCTGATCAGGTTCTCGACGTCGGTGAGCTGCTTGGAGGCCGAGCTTTGTGCGTCGGTCGACACATAGGTGGCCCCTGCGGCTTCGAGCGCCGACTTGATTGCGGCCTCATCGGTCTTCCAGCGCTCTTCCTGGAAGTTGGACCACGAAACGCCAACGGTGACACCGTGGCTTTCGGCGAATGCGGATGTGGTGAAGGCTGCCGACGCCAGCGCGGCGGCGAGGATTGTCTTCTTCATGATGTCCTCCCATGGGTTCAGCCTGCCCCGCCCGGAGGCGCGGTGAGGCACCCGACTCTTTCGTTCAGGCAGGGCAAGCGTGCAGATGTTTCATTCGGTTGTCAAAATAAATGTTTCGCGGGTCGAGCTGTTCACAAGCTAAGAATTTGATTTCCGATTAAATCCTTGCGTTTCTTGCTCGAAACATGCCTAGCTGAACGACAAGGCGCGATCATTAACTTGATAAGTTGAAGTAATGCAGCTCAATCTAACCCACCAGACTGCAGATGCGAGCCATCGCCTCGCCGGGTGTGGGCCAATCCGAAGCCGAACGGACGGAGAAAACGCCGCGCCGCTGCGACTGTCGGCCTATGAGCGCATCCGAAGCGCCGGAAAGATTGCCCGTGTGGACCTCGCCCGCGCTCTGGACGTCAGCCCTGCGACGGTTACGGCGGTGGTGACCGAGCTCATTGGAGCGGCGCTTGTTGAAGAGGTCGAGGGCACCGCCAGGACCAGCGCGCGCGGACGCCCTCCGGTGGCGCTCAGGGTGCGCGGCGGGGCAGGCTATGTCATCGGGCTTAAATTGGCAGAGTTCAAGCACACCGCAGTGCTCACGGACATGGCGGGCAAGACGATGGCCTCGGCCACTCTGGATCGGGAAGCTCACGCAAGATCCTTGAAAGTGGTATTGCGCGAAACCGAGGCGCTCGTTGCCGACGTGATCGAAAAGGCTGGCGTCGACCCTGCTGCTGTCATTGCGCTGGGCGCCGGGCTGCCGGGGCTCGTGGACCATCCGGCGGGGCTGGTGCATTGGTCGTCGGTGCTGGAGGGCGAGGCTGTGCCACTCGCACGGCTTCTTTCGGAAACGCTTGGTATCCCGACCTGGATCGACAATGACACCAATCTGCTCACCCTCGCCGAGCTCTGGTTCGGCCGTGGACGGATGGCGCGGGATTTCGCCGTCGTCTCCATCGAACAGGGTGTTGGCATGGGGCTGGTGCTGCGGCAGGGCCTGTTTCGGGGGGCGCATTCGTTGGCGCTGGAGTTGGGGCACACAAAGGTTCAGCTCGACGGTGCTCTGTGCCGCTGCGGCCAACGCGGGTGCCTTGAAGCCTACACATCCGATTACGCGTTGGTGCGGGAGGCACACACTGCCCTGGAGCTCGACAGCCGCTTGCAACTTTCGCCGCAGATGGTGCTGGAGAGCCTGCATGACCGGGCCAAGGCAGGGAACGAGGGCGCGCGCAGTATCTTCCGCCGCGCCGGGCGTTACATGGCGGCGGGGCTGGCGAATGTTATCAACCTCTTCGACCCCTCTCTCATCATCCTGTCCGGCGAGCGCATGCAGTATCAGTACCTCTACGCCGAGGAAGTGATGCGCGAGATGGAGGAATTGATCGTGGGAAAGGGGCGCAAGGCGCCGGAGGTAACGGTGAATGCCTGGGGTGATCTGGTCTGGGCGAGGGGCGCGGCGGCATTGGCGCTGGAAGTCGCGGCCGAAACACTGGTGGGGCGAGAGGCGGCGTGATCCGATCTGCTTTGGTGGCTGCACTGGCGGCAGGGCCGACTTTTGCCGAGCCTCGTTTCGAGTCTGTGACCTTGCCGGTGGAGCATGTTTACACGGGGGGGTGGGAGCATTTTGTCGGTGGTGGCGTGGCGGTTTTCGACTGTTCGGGCGATGGCCTGCCGGAGATCGTGGCGGCAGGAGGAGATGCGCCCGTCGTGCTGTTGCGCAACGGCGGCGATATGGCGTTCACCAAGGGCGCATTCCCGGAGATCACCCGGGTCACCGGGGTGTTTCCTCTCGATATTGACAGCGACGGGCTGACCGACCTTGCTTTGACACGAGTGGGTGCGAACACGCTGCTGCGGGGGACGGGTGGTTGCGGCTTCGCACCGGCAGGCTGGGGTTTTGACGGCGGAGACCGCTGGTCCACTGCTTTCTCGGCCACATGGGAGACAGGCGCAGCCTGGCCCACGCTTGCCTTTGGCAACTACGTGGATCGCGACAACCCGGACGGCCCATTCGAGGCCTGTGATGTGAATCATCTCTATCGCCCCGCCCCTGAAGGGTACGGGCCGCCCGAGGTGCTCACCCCGGGCTTTTGCGCGCTCTCGATCCTGTTTTCGGACTGGGCGCGGCGCGGGCAGCAGGATTTGCGGATCTCGAATGATCGGCATTACTACGTGTCTGGCGGGACGGAACAGATGTGGCGGCTCGCGCCGGTGCCGCGCCTGCTGGGGGACGCCGAGGGGTTCGAGCCGGTGTCGATCTGGGGCATGGGGATTGCCAGCCGCGATCTGACCGGAGACGGGCGGCCCGAGGTCATGCTCACCTCGATGGGCGACCAGGTGCTGATGGAGTGGGATGGCGCGGGCTATGTGCGCGCGCCCTATGGCAGCGGCACCACGGCCACCAGGCCCCACACCGGTGAGGATGGCCGGCCTTCCACTGGATGGCATGCCGAGTTTGGTGATGTGAACAACGACGGGTTGGCCGATCTGTTTATTGCCAAGGGCAATGTCGACCAGATGCCGGGAATGGCAATGGAGGATCCGAACAACCTGCTGATGCAGGGGGCGGACGGGGTTTTTGATGAAGCCGGAGTGGTGGCAGGGGTGGCGTCGCCCGCGCGCTCACGCGGTGCGGCGCTGGCCGATCTGGATGGCGACGGGCGGCTCGACCTTGTGGTGGTGAACCGCCGCGCACCCTTGGAAGTCTATCGCAACGTGACGGAGGGCACCGGCAACTGGCTTGCGGTCGCCCCGGCGTTGCCGGGCGCAAACCGTGATGCGGTCGGCGCTTGGGTGGAAGTGCGGGCGAACGGGCGGACCGATGCGCAGGAACGTACCATCGGCGGGGGCCATGCCGGATCGCAGCTGATGCCACTGCACTTTGGGCTGGGGCAGGCTGACACTGCCGAGGTGCGCGTCATCTGGCCCGATGGGCAGGCAAGCCCATGGACGGTGCTGGACGCAGGCCGGAGTTACAGCGTTGCCTATCCCGGTACGGAGTGGCGGGCACAGTAGGCCAAACCGCGCCGACATTTTCCCAAGGCTCAGGGGACGATCCGCACACCGTTTAGCCCGTCGAGGGCGAGCCCCGCCACCAGCGCGGCATAGTCGTCGCGCTCGCCCGGCGAGGCGTGGGGCTGCCACATGTGAAACCAGTTCAACATTCCGAAGACAGACATCGTGACATCGCGCATCCGGGCGTTGTTTTGCGCAAGCGCTTCCGGGGCGAGTGCCGCAAGTGCAGAGGAAACCCGGTGCACCATATCGCGCTGGTAGTCTTTAAGCACGGCCTGGCTTTCTGCCGGCAGGGTGGCGAGCGCGTTCATCTGGAGCTGGTGCTTGTGGTCGGCGCCCTCATAGTCGCGCAGGATCACCCGGAGCATGGCGACAAGGCGGGGCCGCGCCTCGGCCTCCGCTGCCTCCACCGTGCGGATCCGATCGCGCAGGCGCTTGAGGTGGACATCGAGAATGTCGAAAAGCAGCGCCTCCTTGCCCTCGTAGTAGTGGTAGATCAGCGCCTTGGAGATGCCGCATGCTCGCGCGACCGAAGCCATCGAAGCGCGGTCATAGCCGCCCTCAGCAAAGACGCGGGCGGCGGTGAGCAGGATGTGCTCTCGCTTTTCCTCGTGGTCGGCGGCAATGGGGCGGGCCATGGCTTAATCTTTCGGGCGGCTGTCGACCACCCGTTGCGCCTTGCCCTGCGAGCGGGCCACGCCCTCCGGGTCATGCACTTCGATCCGCGCGGTGATGCCGATGACCGACTTGATGTGATGTGCCAGTTCCTTTGCCGAAGCCTCTCGCGCGGCGCTGCCCTCGACGGTGCACTCGCAATGCACGGTGAGCGCATCCATCCGTCCGGCACGGGTCAGCTCGATCTGGAAATGCGGCGCGAGGCCGGGGCACTTCAGCAGTTGCTCCTCGATCTGGGTGGGGAAGACGTTTACACCGCGCAGGATGATCATGTCATCGCTGCGGCCTGTCACCTTCTCCATCCGCCGCATGGAGCGGGCGGTGCCCGGCAGCAGGCGGGTGAGGTCGCGGGTGCGGTAGCGGACGATCGGCATGCCCTCCTTGGTGAGCGTGGTGAACACAAGCTCACCCATCTCGCCGTCTTCCACCGGCTCGCCGGTTTCGGGGTTGATGATCTCGGGGTAGAAGTGATCTTCCCAGATGTGCAGCCCGTCCTTGGATTCGACGCACTCGTTCGCCACGCCGGGGCCCATTACCTCTGAAAGGCCGTAGATATCAACCGCATGCATGTTGAAGGCCTGTTCGATCTCTTCCCGCATCGCGTTTGTCCATGGCTCGGCGCCGAAGATGCCGACCTTCAGCGGCGAGGCGGCCGGATCGAGCCCGGCGGCGCGATACTGGTCAAGGATCGACAGCATGTAGGAGGGGGTGACCATGATAATGGAGGCACCGAAGTCCTCGATCAGCGTGACCTGCCGCTCGGTCATGCCGCCTGACACGGGCACCACGGTGCAGCCCAGCTTTTCGGCGCCGTAATGCGCGCCAAGGCCGCCAGTGAATAGGCCATAGCCATAGGCCACGTGGATCACGTCGCCCGGCTTGCCACCAGAGGCGCGGATGGAGCGGGCGACGAGCGTGGCCCAGGTGTCGATGTCCTTCGCGGTGTAGCCAACGACAGTTGGCTTGCCAGTGGTGCCGGAGGAGGCGTGCAGGCGATTGATGCGCTCGCGGGGGACGGCGAAGAGGCCGAATGGGTAGTTGTCGCGCAGGTCCGACTTCACGGTGAAGGGGAACTTGGCGAGGTCTTTCAGGCTCTTCAGGTCGCTCGGGTGCACGCCGGCTGCATCGAAGCTGGCCCGGTAGAACGGCACGTTCTCGTAGGCGTGGGCGAGCGACCATTTCAGGCGCTCCAGTTGCAGCGCCTCTATTTCGTCGCGCGAGGCGATTTCGATAGGCTCGAGGGTGTCACGGGGGGGCGTGAGGTCGATCATTGTTCGTTCCCTTCGTCGAAGAGGGTGCCGGGGATGGCGCGGGAGAGGCCGCGGAACAGGGCGATCACGCGCCCGTCGTCGCCGGTGACGGTGACGTCCGTCAGACCGGTGCGGCCCTGCAGGTTGGCTTCCTGCGCCTCGGCTTTCAGGGTCTCGCCAAGGCGGCCCGGGGCGAGATAGGTGATCTGGTTCTGCTGGGCCACGGTGGACTGGTTGCGGCTGTTGCAAGCGAAGGCGAAGGCTGAATCGGCCAGCGCGAAGATCACCCCGCCGTGGCAGATGCCATGGCCGTTGCAATGGTGGGGAGCGACGGTCAGCGTGAGGCTCGCCGTGCCTTCGGTGACCTTGCCCAGTTCCATGCCGAACCATTTGGAGGCGGCATCACTCGCCCACATGACGGCGGCGGAATGTGCGGCACGTTCTTGCGGGGTCATTCCTTGACACCGAAGTTCGGGGTACGTTTTTGCAGGAAGGCGGCGACGCCCTCGGCATAGTCCGGATGCGCGCCGCAAATCTTTTGGGTTTGAGCTTCGAGATCGAGCTGCTCTTCCATTGTGTTGGCCATGGAAGCGTGCAGCGCCTGCTTGATCTGGCCGAGGCCGTGGGTGGGGCCTTGGCTGAGCTTTTTAGCAAGGGCGCGGGCTTCGGGCATGAGTGCGTCGTCGGGCAGGGCCTTCCAGATCAGGCCCCAGTCGGCGGCGGTTTCGGCGGGCAGCGGCTCGGCCGTGAGCGCGAGAGCCTTGGCACGGGCCATGCCGATGAGATGGGGCAGGGTCCAGGTTCCGCCTGCATCCGGCACGAGGCCGATCTTGCCGAAACTCTGGATGAACCTGGCGCTCGTCGCGGCCAGCACGATGTCGCAAGCGAGCGCGACGTTCGCCCCGGCCCCTGCGGCCACGCCGTTGACGGCGCAGATCACCGGGCAGGGCAGGGCCCGGATCTGGCGGATCAGCGGGTTGTAGAACTTTGTTAGGGTTTGGGAGAGATCTGGGGTGCCGTCCATTTTCGCGGGGTCTCGATCACCCAGATCCTGCCCGGCGCAGAATCCCCGGCCTGCGCCGGTGAGGAGGATGGCGCGCGCCTCTGCCGCGGCATCGAAAGCGGCGCGCAGCGCCAGATGCATTTCCTCGTTGAAACTGTTGAGCTTTTCCGGCCGGTTCAGGGTGAGTTCCACCCAATCAGCATGGCGCTCCACGCGTATTGTTTCGCTCATTTCGCTGTCCTCCCAAGGGAATCGTTTGCATAAACCGTCCGGTTGGTCAATTAATTCCGACAACAGGGAGGATCTTAGCATGATCGAAGTTGGCAGCTATGTGGGCGGCGCGTGGATGGCCCCGGGCGCGGGTGCGCGAGACATTCATGATGCGATTACCGGTGAGCGTATTGGCCGCGCAGGCAATGCGGCGTTGGATGCGGGCGCGATGCTGGAGCATGGCCGCAGGGTTGGCGGGCCGGTGCTGCGGGCGATGGGCTTCAAGGCGCGGGCAAAGATGCTGAAGGCGCTGGCGCTGCATCTCAGCGGGCAGAAGGAGGCGCTCTACGATCTGTCCTATACCACCGGCGGCACGGCGGCTGACCACATGATCGACGTGGACGGCGGCATCGGAACGCTCTTCGTCTACGCTTCCAAGGGCGTGAAGGAGCTGCCCGAGGAGGGTCCTTTGCTGGACGGCGATGTGGAGTTCTTCGGCAAAGCGGGCAGCTTTGGGGGGCGGCATATCTGCGTGCCGCTTCAAGGCGTTGCGGTGCATATCAACGCCTTCAACTTCCCGGTCTGGGGGATGCTGGAGAAGATCGCGCCCTGCCTGTTGGCGGGGATGCCTGCAGTGGTGAAGCCGGCGACGGCAACTGCCCATGTCACCGAGGCCTGCGTACGGATGATGCTTGATGCCGGCGTGCTGCCGGAGGGCGCGTTGCAGCTTGTCACCGGCGGCCTGGGCGACACGCTGGAGCGGCTTGGCCCACAGGATGTGGTGACCTTCACCGGCTCCGCCGACACGGCGCTGAAGCTGCGGGGCACGCCAGCGATCCTGCGCAACTCGGTGCGCTTCACGGCGGAGCAGGACTCGCTCAATGCCTCGATCCTCGGGCCGGATGCGGGGCCGGACAGCCCGGAATTTGACCTGTTTGTCAAAGAGGTTCACCGCGAGATGACGGCCAAGGCCGGGCAAAAGTGCACGGCGATCCGGCGCATGCTGGTGCCGGAGGCACAGGTTGACGCGGTGATCGAGGCCATCTCGGCGCGGCTGGCCAAGACCGTGGTGGGAGACCCGCGCGAAGAGGGCGTGCGGATGGGGGCCCTTGTCAGTGCATCGCAAGCGGCAGATGTGCTGAAGAAGGCTGCGATTATCGGCTCTGAGGCAGAGCTGGTGCATGGTGGAATGGAAGGCTTCGCGCCGGTCGGAGAGCGGGCGAAGGGCGGGGCTTTTGTGGCGCCCCATCTCTTCCGGGCCGACCCGGACAGCGCGAGCCGCGTGCATGACACCGAGGCTTTCGGGCCGGTGAGCACGGTGATGGGCTACCGCGACATGGCCCACGCCTGCGAGATCGCGGCGCGGGGGCAGGGTTCGCTGGTGGCCTCGGTCATCACCCATGATCCGGCGGTGGCGCAGCAGGCGGTGATGGGCCTCGCGGCCTGGCACGGGCGGGTTTACCTTAACGACCGGATGTCGATGAAGGAGAGCACCGGCCATGGCGCACCGATGCCGCACATGGTCCATGGCGGGCCGGGACGTGCCGGTGGCGGTGAGGAGCTGGGTGGCATCCGGGCCGTGACCCACTACATGCAGCGCACGGCGGTGCAGGGATCACCCGAGATGCTGCGGGCGGTGAGCGGGGTGCAGGTGAAGGGCGCGCCGGAGGTGGAGGCCGAGGGCCATCCGTTCCGCCGCAAGTTCGGTGAGCTGGAGGTGGGGCAGGTTCTGGAGACGAAAGCCCGCGAGATCACGCTTGAAGATATCGAACATTTTGCAGAATTCACGGGTGATACCTTTTATGCGCATATGGACGAGGAGGCGGCGGCGCGAAACCCGTTCTTCCCGGGCCGTGTGGCGCATGGATACTTGCTGTTGAGCTTCGCTGCCGGGCTGTTCGTTGATCCGGAGGAGGGGCCCGTGCTGGCAAACACCGGGCTAGAGAGCCTTGCATTTATGCAACCTGTGGTGCCGGGTGACAGCATTTCGGTGCGACTGACAGTGGCGAGCAAGAAGCGGCGCACGGCAGAGCATGGCGAGGTGCGCTGGGCGGTGGAGATCATAAGGCAGGACGGCGAGACGGTGGCGGAGTATGAGCTGCTGACCATGGTGGCGGTCTAAGTGGTGCAGCGCTGCGCCTTAGGCGTGGGCGCCGCCCCAGGAACCCTCTGAGTTTTCGCCTGAATGACTGCCACCGCCGCGCCACGCGGAGCAGGTACGGTTCTCTTATCGTTGGACGTGATCGTCTTGCTGAACTTGGTTCGCCCCTATGACCACGTCACTACTTGCGCGTCGCTCGGGCCGATCAAGGCGGCAATACCCGAGGCGGCGGATGTGCCATTGCACGAGGAGGGTTGATTGGAGCGCCGCAACTTCGGGCGACTGCGTTTCACGCGTCGACCGTGTCAGTCCGAGCCCTCCTTGCCGGCCTGTTTGTGGCGGTTCCGAGGCCGTAAGCTAGGAAATCTAGAGAATGGTATGGCGGGACAACAAGTCCCGCCCTAGGCGTCTCGCACCGTGTTGCGCAGGGTTCCGAGGGTGGGGGAGGTGACTTCGACCACGTCGCCGGGCTTCAGGAACTTCGGCGGATCGAAGCGGGCGCCGGCGCCGGTGGGGGTGCCGGATACGATGATGTCGCCGGGCACCAGCGTTGTGAAGGTGCTGATGTAGGCGATCTGGAAGGCGACGGGAAAGAGCATTCGGGCGGTGTTGTCCTTCTGGCGCGACTCGCCGTTCACCCGGGTTTCGATCTCGGCTTCGGTGATCTGTTTCGGATCGGTGAAGGGCACCAGCCACGGCCCCATTGACCCGCTCGCGTCCCAGTTCTTGCCTTGCGTCACGTTGAACTTGGCGTGGCGGACCCAGTCGCGCAGGGTGCCCTCGTTGCAGAGGGTCAGAGCTGCGATGTGGTCGAGCGCCTCAGCTTCGGGGATGCGGCGGCCACCCTTCCCGATGATCACGGCGATCTCGCCCTCGTAGTCGAGTTGCGGCGTTTCCGGCGGGCGTATGAGCGCCTGTTCGTGGCCGGTAAAGCTGCGTGGAAAGCGGATGAAGAGCGAGGGGTTGGGCGGGGCTTCCTTGCCGTCCTTGTACTCGGCGTTCCGGTCGGGGAAGTTGACACCAACACAGATGATTTTCTCGGGCGAAGGCACTGGAATCTGGTAAGAAAATTCGCCCGGTCCGTGGGTGATCGGTCCGGTCTGCGCCGCCATCTTTTCCAGCGCGCCTGCTTCGATCACCTCGCGCAGCGTGGGAAAGCCCAAGTGGTGCGGCGAGAGGGCGGAGAAGCCTTCTTCGGTGACGATGCCCCAGAGAGTGTCTCCGGTGGCGTGGCAGGTGACGGTGGCGAGGCGGGTCATTTGAGGTCCTTTCGAGGGTGCGCCATAAATGCGCACCCTACGGGTTGTCGCGAAGACGCCTCGAAGGGCGGATGAGCGGGTTCGGTCAGACGTCCATGCAGAGGTATTTCAGCTCCATGAACTCCTCCATGCCGTGGGACGAGCCTTCGCGGCCGAGGCCCGAGTGCTTGACCCCGCCAAAGGGGGCGACGGCGGTGGAGATGAGGCCGGTGTTGATGCCGACCATGCCGTAATCGAGCGCCTCCGATACCCGCCAGACGCGGGAGAGGTCGCGGGCATAGAAATAGGAGGCAAGGCCGAACTCGGTGGCATTGGCGGCCTCCACCGCCTCTTCCTCGGTTTCGAACTTGAAGAGCGGTGCGACGGGGCCGAAGGTTTCCTCGGTTGTCACCTTCATCGAGGTGTCGACTCCGGTGAGCACGGTGGGCTGCCAGAAGGTGCCGCCCTTCTCGTGGGCCTCGCCACCGAGGATCACCTTGGCGCCCTTGGACTTGGCATCCTCGACATGCTCACGGACCTTCTCCAGGCCCGCATCGTCGATCAGCGGCCCGAAGTTGACGCCCTCATCGAAGCCGTCGCCGGTTTTCATCTCGCCAACCTTCTTCGCCAGCTTCTCGGCGAATTCGTCATAGACGCCGGATTGCACATAGATCCGGTTGGCGCAGACGCAGGTCTGGCCGTTGTTGCGGAACTTGGCGATCACCGCGCCTTCCACGGCGGCATCCACATCGGCGTCATCGAAGACGAGGAAGGGGGCGTTGCCTCCGAGCTCGAGCCCCAGCTTCTTGATGGTGGGCGCGCATTGCTCATAGAGCTTGGCGCCAACCTCGGTGGAGCCGGTGAAGGTGAGGGCGCGGACGGTCTCGCTTGCCGTCATGGCACTGCCGATTTCGGAAGCAGAACCGGTGAGGATCGAGAACAGCTCCAGCGGCAGGCCCGCACGTTCGGCCAGCACACCCAGCGCGAGGGCTGAGAAGGGGGTTTGCGACGCGGGCTTCAGGACCATGGCGCAGCCAGCGCCAAGGGCGGGGCCGGCCTTGCGGGTGATCATCGCGTTGGGAAAGTTCCAGGGCGTGATCGCGGCCACGACGCCGACGGGCTGCTTGAGCACCACGATCCGCTTGTCGGGTTGGTGGCCGGGGATCACCTCGCCGTAGGTGCGGCGCGCCTCTTCGGCAAACCACTTGATGAAGCTGGCACCATAGGCGATTTCGCCCTTGGCCTCGGCCAGCGGCTTGCCCTGTTCGGCAGTCATGATGGCGCCGAGGTCGTCCTGGGCTGCCATCATCAGGTCATGCCACTTCATCAGTACGTTGGCGCGGTCTTCGGCTGTGCGTTTGGCCCAGTCTTTCTGCGCCACGCGGGCGGCCTCGATGGCCGCGTCGGTTTCCACTTTGCCGAGCTTGGGCACGCGGCCGATGATCTCCCCCGTAGAGGGGTTGGTCACGTCGATGGCGTTGTCCCCTGCAGGGATCCATTTGCCCGCAACAAGGCAGGCTTCTTTCAGGAGCGATGGGTCGTTCAGCTTGGGCATGGGCATGGCGGGGCCTCCTAGTGGTCCGGTTGATGCGGACTGTAGCGCCGGATCAAGGGGCGACAATGGGTTGAGCCGCCAGTGTGGCAGGAACCGGCTCTGCGCCCTCGAAGAGCGAGCCTTCCTCGAACCAGCTTCGGGGGGCGGGCGCGCCCCAGAGCGTCTGGCGTTGTGGATCCTTCAGATCCCATTTGATCGGCTCGAGGTCGGGGTCGACCGTCTGGTAATCGGAGCAGTAAATCTCGATCCGGTGGCCATCGGGGTCGCGGATGTAGAGGAAGAAGGCGTTGGAGATGCCATGGCGGCCTGGGCCGCGCTCTATGTTCTTGACCCAGCCGGTGGTGGCCATCAGGTCCAGCAGGTCGATGATGTTGAGCGGGGTGGGCACCCAGAAGGCGGTGTGGTGCAGGCGCGGGCCGGTGCCGTTTGTGAAGGCCATGTCGTGCACGCCGCCCTTGCGGTGGCACCATGCAGCCCAAAGGCGGCCGCTTTCTTCATCCTCGGTGTACTCTGTCACCCGGAAACCCAGTTCGTTGTAGAAGGCCACCGAGGCGTCGACGTTGGGGGAGAAGCAGTTGAAGTGGTCGATCCGCAGTGGTTTGACCCCGTGGTAAAGCTTGTACTGCTGGTGGATGGGCGGGAGCCTGTCCATCCGGGCGTAGAATTCAAGCGGTATACCGTGCGGGTCACGCGTTCGGAACGTGCGGGACTGGTAGGGGCGCTCGACCCATTCGGTGGCGTGGCCCTTGGCGCGGAAGAAATGCTCGGCGCGGTCGAGGTGCTCGTCGTCGAAGACCTTGAAGGACAGGTCGCGGGCTTCGGCCTTCTCGCCTTGCTTGAGCACAATGCAGTGGTGGCCGCGCTCTTCCATGGCGCGCAGGTAGATCGTGCCGCTGTCCTCGTCGGTAACCTGGAGTCCCAGCGTGTCGACGTAGAAGGCGCGGCTCTTGGCCAGATCGGTGACGATCAGCTCAACGTGGCTGAGCCGCAAGATGTTGAACTCGGGTGTGAGGTTGGGGGCGGGAATGGGCATGGGGACTCCGTGGGTTAAACGGGAAAGATCACGTTGGTCTGGCCGGTGCCGGAAGACGGAAAGTACGGTGTGACAACCTCGCAGGGCTTGTCGTAGGCGTCCCATCCGAGCGCGCCGTAGAGCATCGCGGTGTCGTGCATGGAGCCTTCGCCGCAGCAGTGGGCTGCGTATTCGGGCAGCATCTTGAGAAAGCTGGCGTGGTCGCCCGCTTTCCACATTTCCAGCACGTGGAGATCCATCTGGCGGTTGAACTCCGAGGAGATGGTGAAGGTGCCGTTGTTGGCGGCATAGTCCTTGTTCGGCCAGATCTTGTGCGAGAGCGAGCCGGAGGCGACCAGCATCACGTTGCGGTCGGAGGCCTCGACGGCGGCGCGGATGGCCTCTCCCACGATTCGGCTTTCATCGTGGTCGTGCACGGTACACCAGGCGGCGATACTCACGACCTTCATCTCGTAAGCCCGGCTCATGAAGCGCATGGGCACGAGTGTGCCGTACTCCAGCTCGAGGCTGTTGAGGTGGTGCGCAAGCGTGTAGGCGCCACGCTTGGAAGCTTCGGCGGCGATGGCGTCGCCTAACTCGGGGTCACCGTCATAATCGTAGGGTAGATCCTGGATGAACTGCGGGAACTCGTTGGAGGTGAAGAGTCCTTCGAAGCGGCTGTTTGCGTTGATGTGGAAGCCTGCGTTTATGACCCAGTGCGTATCACAGATCACCACGGTATCGGCGCCGAGCGACTTGGCGCGGCGCGCGATTTCGGCGTGGCCGTCGATGGCGGCCTGACGCGTGCCTTTCACCGGTCCCTCCTGCTCGGACATGAGCATGGTGGGCACGTGGGTCATCTTGGCGGCAAGAACGATCTTTCCCATGGTTACTCCTCCCTAGGATGCTGCGCGTTTCCTTGGGTGTCAGGCGCCTAGGCGCGGGATCTTATGGGTGCCGGTGGCGAAGCCGATGTGCTTTTGCTCCATGTAGAACTCGAACGACCAGTCGCCGCCATCGCGGCCGATGCCGCTGGCCTTGACCCCGCCGAAGGGGGTGGGCAGGTGGCGGACGTTCTCGGAGTTCACCCAGATCATTCCGGCCTCAAGCTTGTCAGTGAAGCGCATGGCGCGGGTGATGTCTTGCGTCCAGACATAGGCCGTCAGGCCGTAGGGGATGTCATTGGCGATCCTGAGCGCCTCGTCCTCATCCTTGAAGCGGATGGTCGTGAGGACAGGGCCGAAGATTTCTTCCTGGGCAATGGCCATCGCATTGGAGGCACCGGTAAAAAGGGTGGGGGCCACGAAGTGCCCCGCCTCGCCCACGCGGGTGCCGCCCGCAGCGATCGTGGCGCCCTCGGCCCTGGCCTTGTCGAAGTAGCTCGACACCTTGTCAAAATGTGTCTTGTGAATCAGCGGGCCAACCTCGGTGGCCGGGTCGAGCGGATGGCCGACTTTTATGTTCTTTACCCGCGCGGTCAGCTCGGCCTCGAACTTGTCGGCAATGCTCTCCTGCACCAGCAGGCGCGAGGAGGAGGTGCAGCGCTCGCCGTTGAGCGAGTAGATCATGAAGATGGCGGCATCGAGCGCCCGTGGCAGGTCTGCGTCGTCGAAAACCACCACCGGGTTCTTGCCGCCGAGCTCGAAATGGACGCGTTTGAGCGTGGGCGCCCCCTGCGCCTGGATCATGGAGCCGGTCCTGCTCTCACCGACGAAGGCGATGGCCTTGATCGCCGGGTGTTCCGTGAGGGCCTTGCCAGCCTCTTCGCCGAAACCGTTCACCATGTTCCAGACGCCGGGCGGCAACCCGGCCTCTTCAGCGATCTCCACCAGCAGGCGGGCGGTCACGGGTGAGAACTCGGCCGGTTTGTGGACGATCGTGCAGCCCGCCGCGAGCGCCGGTGCGATCTTCCATGTGCTCAGCATGAACGGGGTGTTCCACGGGGTGATCACTCCGACCGGGCCGATGGGCACGCGGGTTGTCACGTTCATCAAGGTGGCGGACGGAAGGTGTTGACCATCGCGCGCTGCGGGTGCGCGATCTGCAAAGAAGCGGAAGTTCTCGGCACCGCGCAGCGCTGCCTTGGCCATGAAGCGAATCGGTTGCCCAGTGTCCCACGCTTCGCAGAGCGCGATCTTTTCGGCGTTGGCCTCGATGGCGTCGGCCACGGCGTGGAGCAGCTTCTTGCGGGCAGAGCCTGGCATATCGCGCCACTCGGGAAAGGCATCCTTGGCGGCTTGGGCTGCTGCGTCGATGTCGGCAGCGGTGCCGCGCGCGACTTCGCAGATTACGCTTTCGTCAACCGGGGAATGGTTGGTGAAGGTGGCGCCTGTTACATCTTTCCCGGCGATGCGGTGTGCGATGCCTGTCTCCTTCAGGCGGGCAAGAGGAGTGCCAAGCGTGTCGAGGTTGGTTGCGAGGTCTGTCATTTTGCCTCCTTAGCAGCGAGGTGGTCGCGCACGGTGTTGAGCTTGGGTGAAAGGGCGGGGTCGATATCGCGCATTTCCAGCGAGAGCATGATCGGCTGGCTTTCGATGACGGGCGCAAGGAAGCTGCGGGCCGCTGCGAAGACGTGGGCCGTTGCGGCCTCCTTCGCTTCCTGCGGCCGTCCACCGCGCAGCCGGATGGAGATGTCGACGAAGATGTTGGCTGGGTCGCCGTCGGCGATCGCATAGGCGTCACAACGCGCGGCGCGGACGCGGAGGCCGGCGAGGGGGAAAACGCCGGTTTCCATCCCCGCCACACGCAGGGCCTCGCACAGCCCGGCCATGTCTGCGTAAGCCTCGAGGTTGGCCGAATACTCGACTCGGATGTGTGGCACGAATCTCCTCCCGAAACTTATTAACGAGTTAAATAAATATCCTCCCGCGGTCAAGTGTAGGGCGCAAATTCTTCGCGGGCCCCGGTAGGTTTGCTTGATGAACCGTTTGGCATCGGCCATACATAGCATATGCCGGATGATAGCCCGAACTCTTCTGGCGGGGCTCGGGATGGTAATGGTTCACTGCGCCATACATCACGCTCCTTGCCAATTGCGCTCCTGCGTGCCCGCGAAGTGGTTATGGCCCCGCTCCGTGAAATGCTGGCTTCGACCGGTGTGACCGAGCAGCAGTGGCGCGTTCTCAGGGTGCTCGACGAGAACCGCACCATGGAGCCCAAGGCACTGGCGGAGCAGGCGTGCCTGCTGCTGCCCAGCCTGACGCGGATCATGCAATCTCTGGAGGAGCGCGGCCTCATGTCGCGTGCGAAGGATCCGAATGACGGCCGCAAGCTTCAGCTCACAATCACGGATGAGGGGCGCGCGCTGCTTGAGCGTCACAAGGGAGAGAGCAACCGCATCTTCGATGCGCTGGAGGCACGGTTCGGGGAGGAGCGGCTGGACCAGCTTCTGGACCTGCTTAACGAGCTCGCCAGCCGGAAGGGGTGAACCGGATCGCGCGCCAGTCGCCGCGCCCTCAACCAATTGTTCACGCTTATGAGGTCTTTGGGCGCGGTACTCTTGCAGCCCCCCCATGCCAGCACTAAGACAAGGGGACGCGAAGCACGGCCCCGTTTTCGGGGCTCCATAAAGCCGAGGCCCGAGCGATGAGTGACCCAGTCGAAACCTACATGAACCTCGTTCCCATGGTGGTCGAGCAGACCAGCCGCGGCGAGCGGGCCTATGACATTTTCTCGCGCCTGCTGAAGGAGCGGATCGTCTTCGTGAACGGCCCGGTGCATGACGGGATGAGCCAACTCGTGGTGGCACAGCTGCTGCACCTCGAGGCCGAGAACCCGAAGAAAGAGATCAGCATGTACATCAACAGCCCAGGCGGCGTGGTGACGAGCGGTCTCTCGATTTACGATACGATGCAGTATATCCGGCCCAAGGTCAGTACTCTGGTCATCGGCCAGGCGGCCTCCATGGGGTCGCTCCTGCTGACGGCAGGGGCCGAGGGCATGCGCTTTTCCCTGCCCAACAGCCGCATCATGGTGCACCAGCCCTCGGGCGGCTACCAGGGCCAGGCGACGGACATCATGATCCACGCCCAGGAAACCCAGAAGCTGAAAGACCGGCTTAACCAGATCTATGTTAAGCACACCGGCCAGAGCCTGAAGAAGGTGGAGGCTGCGCTGGAGCGGGACAACTTCATGAGCCCTGAGGAAGCCAAGGACTGGGGCCTGATCGACGAGATCGTGGAGAACCGCGACAAGGGCGGCGACGAGGGCGGCAGCAAGTAAGCTGCGGCCACGCGCGCGTCGTTCACTTTAATTTGGCGTTGTGTCCCGCAGGGTGCTGCCATAGGATTCCTCAAATCCGGGGCGCAAACGGGGCAGAACGCAAGACAACGGGCAAGGCAGCCCGAGGGGTTATGAATGGCGACGAATTCAGGTGGTGACAGCAAGAACACGCTCTACTGCTCTTTTTGCGGAAAGAGCCAGCATGAGGTGCGCAAGCTGATTGCAGGGCCAACGGTATTCATCTGTGATGAATGCGTCGAGCTTTGCATGGACATCATCCGCGAGGAAACCAAGAGTTCGGGCCTGAAGTCCTCCGACGGCGTGCCCACGCCGAAGGAGATTTGCGAAGTTCTCGATGACTACGTGATCGGCCAGTTCCACGCCAAGCGCGTGCTCTCCGTGGCGGTCCACAACCACTACAAGCGGCTCAACCACGCCGGCAAGACCGGCGATATCGAGCTGGCCAAATCCAACATCCTGCTGATCGGCCCCACCGGCTGCGGCAAGACCCTGCTGGCGCAGACGCTGGCGCGCATCCTCGATGTGCCCTTCACCATGGCCGACGCCACCACGCTGACCGAGGCCGGTTACGTGGGTGAAGACGTGGAGAACATCATCCTCAAGCTGCTGCAGGCATCCGAGTACAACGTGGAGCGGGCGCAGCGCGGCATCGTCTACATCGACGAGGTCGACAAGATTACTCGCAAGTCCGACAATCCCTCGATCACCCGTGATGTAAGCGGCGAGGGCGTGCAGCAGGCGCTGCTGAAGATCATGGAGGGCACCGTGGCCTCCGTGCCACCGCAGGGCGGGCGCAAGCATCCGCAGCAGGAGTTCCTGCAGGTCGACACCACGAACATCCTGTTCATCTGTGGCGGCGCCTTCGCGGGGCTCGACAAGATCATCTCCCAGCGGGGCAAGGGCTCGGCCATCGGCTTCGGTGCCGATGTGAAGGACAATGACGACCGGGGTGTGGGTGAGGTGTTCACCGAGCTTGAGCCGGAAGACCTGCTGAAGTTCGGCCTCATCCCGGAATTCGTTGGCCGACTGCCGGTGCTGGCCACGCTGGAAGACCTCGACGAGGATGCGCTGGTGACGATCCTCACCGCGCCCAAAAACGCGCTGGTAAAGCAGTACCAGCGGCTGTTCGAGCTGGAAGACACCGAGTTGACCTTCACCGACGATGCGCTTCGCGCCATCGCCAAGCGGGCGATCGAGCGGAAGACCGGGGCCCGAGGCCTACGCTCGATCATGGAAGACATTTTGCTGGATACCATGTTCGACCTGCCGGGCATGGAGGAGGTGGACGAAGTGGTTGTGAACGAAGAGGCCGTGACCTCTGATGCCCAACCGCTTTTCATCTACTCCGAAGAGAGCAAAGCCGAGAACGCTTCGGCCTGAGGCAGAACGGCTAGACGATTATGAAGGCCTCGCGAACGCGGGGCCTTTTTGCATGGTGCCACGAAGGCGCACCCAACCGAAGGAGACGGGTATGAAACGGAGGTTGATCAGCTCGGGCGGGCCGTATGAAGAGAAGATCGGTTACAGCCGCGCGGTGGTGTGTGACGGCTGGGTCTTTGTCGCAGGCAGCACCGGGGCTGACCCGGAGACGGGCGAAATGCCGGATGGCGTGGTGGAGCAGTGCCGGAACACGCTGGAGACGATCCGGCGCGCGCTGGTGAAGGCGGGCGCGACGCTCGATGACGTCGTGCGGGTAAACTACGTGCTGCCGGTCGCAGCAGATTTCGAGCCATGCTGGCCGGTGCTGGCGGATGCGTTCGGCAAAGCGCGACCGGCAGCGATGATGATTGAAGCGGGGCTCATCAGCCCGGCGATGAAGATCGAGATCGAGGTGACGGCGCGTCTGCCCTGAGCGTTGTGTTTGGCTGAGCCGTCATGCAGCGGGGGGCCAGCCCCCCGCTGCATGAC
>NZ_QTNQ01000109.1 GCF_018424695.1 Vannielia litorea | reverse complement strand
GCGCACCCCCGTCTGGATCTGGGGCGCGGGCCACGTCGGCCGCGCCCTTGCCGCCACCCTCGCCCCGCTCGATCACCTCGCGCTCACCTGGGCCGACACCAGCGCCGAGCGCTTTCCCGAGGCCCCGGTGATCTCCCCTTCCGTCGGCGACCTGCCGCACCTCGCCGCCACCGCCCCCGTAACGGCTCACCACTTTATCCTCACCTATTCCCACACGCTCGACTTCGCCCTCTGTGACACGCTCCTGCGCCGGCCTGCCGCCTCTATCGGCCTCATCGGCTCGGCCACCAAATGGGCCCGCTTCCGCTCACGCCTCGCCACCGCAGGCCACGCAACTGCACAAATTTCACGCATCCAATGCCCAATCGGTGACCCTGCCTTCGGCAAACACCCGCAGGCCATTGCGATTTCCACCGCCGCGCAGCTACTCTCCATGCTCGAAAAGCAGGCAAGTGCCACCAAGGGGGACATGACGGGATGACGGAACTCTTTGCCGCCCATGGGCTGCGCAAGGCCTATCCCGGTGTCGTCGCCAATGACGACGTCAGCTTTTCCATCGACGAAGGCGAAATTCACGCACTGCTGGGCGAGAACGGCGCGGGCAAATCCACGCTGGTCAAGATGATCTACGGGCTGGTCAAACCCGACGAAGGCCACATGACCTTTCGCGGCGAACCCTTCGCCCCGCCCGAACCCCGCGCCGCCCGCTCCGCCGGGGTGGCGATGGTCTTCCAGCACTTCTCGCTCTTCGATGCGCTCTCGGTGGCCGAGAACGTGGCGCTCGGCATGGAGAATCCGCCTAAATCGGCCCAGCTCTCCGCCCGTATCACCGAGGTCTCCAACGAATACGGCCTGCCGCTGGACCCGCATCGCACCGTGGGCGACCTCTCGGCAGGCGAGCGCCAGCGGGTCGAGATCATCCGCTGCCTGCTGCAAGACCCGCGCCTGCTGATCATGGACGAGCCCACATCGGTGCTCACCCCGCAAGAGGTCGAAATTCTCTTCGCCACGCTGGAGAAGCTGCGCACCGAGGGCACCTCGATCCTCTACATCTCGCACAAGCTGGAGGAAATCCGCGCGCTCTGCGACCGGGCCACCATACTGCGGCTCGGCAAGGTGGTCGGCCACGCCGTCCCGCGCGAAAAATCCGCCGCCGAACTGGCCGAAATGATGGTGGGCAGCGCCCTCCACCGCCCCGAGCGCGAGCTCGCGCCCTCCGGCGAAATCGCGCTGGAGGTGACAAACCTCAGCGTCAAATCCGCCAACCCCTTCGGCACCTCTCTCAAGAATGTCTCCCTCATGGTCCGCAAAGGCGAGGTGCTGGGTATCGGCGGCGTCGCGGGCAACGGGCAGGACGAGCTTCTGGCCGCACTCTCCGGCGAGGCACTGGCCGCACCCGAAGCGGTGCAGCTTCACGGCAATCCGATCGGCAAACTAGCCCCACCGGCTCGCCGCAAACTCGGCCTCCTCTCAGCCCCCGAAGAACGGCTGGGCCATGCCGCTGCCCCCGAAATGTCGCTGACCGAAAACGCCCTGCTCTCGGCCCGCATCCGCAAGGGCCTGACAAAGAAAGACTTCATCAACTGGAAGGCCACGCAGAGCTATGCCGAGAAGGTCATAGAAGCCTTCGATGTCCGCACCCCTGGCCCCCACGTCGCCGCCCGCTCGCTCTCGGGTGGCAACCTGCAAAAGTTCGTCATGGGGCGCGAGATCGAGCAAGCCCCCGAGGTGCTGGTGGTCAACCAGCCCACATGGGGCGTCGATGCCTCCGCCGCCGCACAAATCCGGCAAGCCCTGCTCGACCTCGCGGCAGGTGGCGCGGCCATCGTCGTCATCTCTCAGGATCTCGACGAACTGATGGAAATTTCCACCAGCTTCGCCGCCCTCAACGGCGGCCGCCTCACCGCGCCGGTGCCGGTGGAAGGGCTGACGATGGAGCGGATCGGCCTGATGATGGGCGGCGCGCATGACATGGAAGTGGCCCACGAACACCACGCGGAGGCCCCGGCATGACCGTTGCTCCCAAAAGATTCCATGCCTCCGGCGGGAGTATTTCCGGCAAGAAAATGTGCAATTCGATTCAAATTGTTCCCGCCCGCTCTCATTTTCTTGCTGCAAATACTCATTCCACGGGAGGCATCCGGTGATCCGCCTCGACAAGCGCCCCAACCCCTCCAAGGCGTGGTCCTACTCCACGCCCCTGCTCGCCGTCCTGCTGACGATGATCTTCGGCGGCCTGCTCTTCGCCGCGCTCGGAAAAGACCCCTTCGTGGCCATCCGCACAATTTTCTACGACCCGCTCTTCGGCCAGCACGCCTTCTTCTACCGCCCGCAACTGCTGGTGAAGGCCGCGCCGCTGATCCTCATCGCCATCGGCCTCTCGCTCGGCTTCCGCGCAGGCATCTGGAACATCGGTGCCGAGGGCCAATACATCATCGGCGCGCTCTGCGGTGCGGGCGTCGGCCTCGCCTTCTATCCCACTGTGTCCTTCATCATCTTCCCGCTCATGGTCATCGCCGGCGCGCTCGGCGGCTGGGCCTGGGCGATGATCCCGGCCCTGCTGAAAACCCGCTTCGGCACTAATGAAATCCTCGTTTCGCTGATGCTCGTCTACGTCGCCGAAAACCTGCTGCGCGGCATGGCCGTGGGGCTGATGAAAAACCCCGAGGGCTTCGGCTTCCCGGGCTCGCGCAACCTCGCGCAATACCCCTCCGCCACCTCGTGGATCAGCCAGAACGCCGGGATACACTGGGGCGTCGTCTTCGCCCTCATCGCGGTAATCTTCGCCTACATCCTGCTGACCCGCCACATGCTCGGCTTCAACATCCGCCTCGCCGGGCAGGCCCCCCGCGCCGCCCGCTTCTCTGGCGTCAACCCCACACGCCTCGTGCTCTTCTGCCTTGGCACCTCCGGCGCGCTGGCAGGGCTGGCAGGCCTCTTCGAAGTCTCCGGCCCCGCCGGCCAGGTCACCACCGATTTCAACGTCGGCTACGGCTTCACCGCCATCATCGTCGCCTTCTTGGGGCGCCTCCACCCCGTCGGCATCCTGCTCGCCGGGCTGCTGATGGCGCTCACCTACATCGGCGGCGAAATCGCCCAGTCGCAACTGCAACTCCCGGCCGCCGCGATCCAGCTCTTCCAGGGCATGCTGCTGTTCTTCCTGCTCGCCGTCGACCTGCTGACGAATTACCGCTTCCGCCCGAAACAGGGGGCCGCCGCCTGATGGACCTCTCCTCGATCAACTGGCTCCTCCTGCTCGCCTCCCTCATGGTCGCCGCCACGCCGATTTTGCTCGCGGGCATCGGAGAGCTCGTGGTGGAAAAGGCGGGCGTGCTGAACCTCGGCGTGGAGGGCATGATGATTACAGGCGCCATCGCGGGCTTCGCCATGGCCGTCGAATCCGGCTCGCCAGCTCTCGGCTTCGTCGGGGCCGCGGCGGCGGGCGCGCTGCTCTCCATGCTCTTCGCCGTGCTCACCCAGTTTGCCCTCGCCAACCAGGTCGCCTCCGGCCTCGCCCTCACCCTCTTCGGGCTCGGACTTTCCTCGCTGATGGGCCAAAGCTACGTCGGCCTCAAGCCGCCCTCCACGCCCAAGCTCGATATTCCGCTGCTCTCCGACATCCCCGTGCTCGGCCCGGTGCTCTTCAACCATGACCTGATGGTCTATGTCGCCATCGCCATCGTCGCGGGCACCTGGGCCTTCCTCAAATACACCCGCGCGGGCCTCACCCTGCGCGCGGTGGGCGAAAATCACGAGGCCGCCCATGCACTGGGCTACAAGGTCATCGCCATCCGCTGCGCCGCCATCGCCTTCGGCGGCGCCTGCGCGGGCCTCGGCGGGGCCTACCTCAGCCTCGTCCGCGTGCCGCAATGGACCGAGGGCATGACCTCCGGCGCAGGCTGGATCGCGCTGGCCCTCGTCGTCTTCGCCTCCTGGCGGCCCTGGCGCGTGATGATCGGGGCCTATCTCTTCGGCGGCATCACGGTGCTGCAGCTCAACCTTCAGGCCGCGGGCCTCAAGGTGCCGGTCGAGTATCTCTCGATGTCCCCCTACATCATCACCATCATCGTGCTGGTGATCATGTCTTCCGGCCGTAGCCGCGGGGCGCTTGGCGCGCCCGCCTCGCTGGGCCGGACCTTCCACGCCACCGGGTAGAAATCCGGGGCATTTTCCAACAACCAACAGGGAGCAATCCACATGAAGAAAAGAACCCTCCTCAAAGGCGCCGTCGCCGCGCTAGCGCTCGCCGCCACGCCCGCGATGGCACAGGACAAAACCAAGGTCGGCTTCGTCTATGTCGGCCCCGTCGGCGACGGCGGCTGGACCTATGAGCACGACCAGGGCCGCAAGGCCGTCGAGGCCGAGTTCGGCGGCGCGGTCGAAACCGTCTATGTCGAGAACGTGCCCGAGGGCCCCGACGCCGAGCGGGTCATCACCCAGATGGCGCTCGACGGCGCCGACCTGATCTTCACCACCTCCTTCGGATACATGGACCCCACGATCAACGTGGCCGCCAAGTTTCCGGACGTGAAGTTCGAGCATGCCACCGGGTACAAGACCGCGCCCAACGTGTCGGTCTATTCCGCCCGCTTCTACGAGGGCCGCGCCGTGCAGGGCACCATCGCGGGCCGGATGACCGAGAGCAACGTGATCGGCTACATCGGCTCGGTGCCGATCCCCGAGGTGGTACGCGGCATCAACTCCGCCTACATCCACGCGAAAAAGGTCAACCCCGACGTGCAGTTCAAGATCGTCTGGGTCTACGAGTGGTTCAACCCGGCGAAAGAGGCCGACGCCGCCAAGGTGCTGATCGAACAGGGCGCCGACGTGATCCTGCAGCACACCGACTCCACCGCCCCGCTCGCGGCGGCCGCCGAGGCGGGCAACGTGATCGGCTTCGGGCAGGCGTCCGACATGGCCGAATACAAGGACGGCCCGCGCGTGTCGTCGATCATCGACAACTGGGCGCCCTACTACATCGCCCGCACCAAGGCGGTGATGGATGGCACATGGGAGTCGACCAACACCTGGGACGGCATCGGCCCGGGCATGGTCGGCATCGGCGAGATCACCGACAAGGTGCCCGCCGAGGTGAAAGCCGAGGCCGAAGCGCTGCAGGCGTCGATCGCCTCGGGTGAGTATCACCCCTTCACAGGCCCGATCAAAAAGCAGGATGGCTCCGACTGGCTGGCCGAGGGCGAAACCGCCGATGACGGCACGCTGGCAGGGATGAACTTCTACGTCGAGGGCCTCGAAGGCGAAATTCCGCAGTAAGCGCCACCCAACGACAAGCGCAAAGCTCCGCCTCCCGGGCGGGGCTTTTTTTGCCGTGGCGTTTGCCCAGGCCCATGGGTGGACGCGATCCAGCGGCGCGCCTTGCGGCGCACTCCATTGTTTTGTGGGCGCTTGGGGCTGGGTTCGGCTTCGCGGCCCGAGCGAATGGAAAAGGTGGGATGGATGCGACGGAAAGCAGGAGGGCGCTCGTTACATTCATGTATTCATATCTCACGAATGGAAATGATCATGTCTGTCTCCAAACTCCTCGCGCCAGTCGCGCTTGCCCTCTCCATTGCCTCGCCATCCCTGGCCCAACAAGGCAGCCCCGGGGCGCATTTCATCGAGAACTGGGACGCTGACGGCGACGGACGGGTGTCCTTGTCAGAAGCCAGGGAAAAGCGATCCGACATCTTCACGATGTTCGATACTGACGAGGATGATGTGCTGTCGTCAGAGGAGTATGACGCCTTTGATGAAACTCGCGCGGCGGATATGGCGGCCAACGCCGAAGCGCTTGGCGCCTCGGGCAAGGGTCCGGGCGTTGGCAATGGCAAGGGTAACGGTCGGGGCCAAGGCAAGGGCCAGGCTGGTCCGGGCCTTGGTGACTACAACCGCTCGATGTCGCGGGACTATGCCGATACCGACGGCAATGGCGTCGTTTCCCGCAGCGAGTTCGAGGGCCTCTCCGACGCCTGGTTCACCCAGCGGGACCGGGATGGCGACGGCTTCATTACCAGCGCGGACTTCGGCCCTCGCGGATAAGCACACCACCTGCCCCGGGGGCCCGGGACAGGTGGTTTGACACTAGCCTGTGGCGGCCTGGCCGGACTGGGCCGCCGAATTCCTCGACGCATCTGCCTCCGGCCCGGCACCGCCGAAGCGGAACTGCCGTGTGCTGCCCGAAAGCGTTTCTGCCTCGCGCTCGAGCGCCTGTGTCGCAGCACTCGTTTCTTCGAACATCGCCGCGTTCTGCTGGGTGCCCCGGTCCAGGTCGTTCACCGCAGAGTTGATCTCGTCGAGACCCACCGATTGCTCCTGCGCGGAGGTGGCAAGGCTGGCAACGCGGCCACGGATATCCTGCACATAGCCCGCGATCTGCTCCAGCGCTGTGCCGCTTTCGTCCACCAGCTTCACCCCGGCCTGAATCCGCTCGAAGGTCGAGGCCACGAGTTGGGCGATTTCCCGCGAACTGTCGGAGGACCTCAGCGCCAGTTGCCGCACTTCCGAGGCGACCACGGCAAAGCCACGCCCGCTTTCGCCCGCCCGCGCCGCCTCGACCCCGGCGTTCAGCGCCAGGAGATTGGTCTGGAAGGCGATCTCGTCGATCACGCTGGTAATGTTGGACACCTGCTCGGAGCTGGCGGCGATTTCCTTCATCGCCTCGACCGCCTTGCGAGACATCTCCAGCCCGCTCGCCGTGCTTTCTTCGGCCGCGCTTGCCGTCTTGGCAGCGTCGTCGGCGTTCATCGCGGCCCCGCGGACCGATGATGTCATCTCATCGAGTGCCGCGGCGGTCTCTTCCAGCGCTGCGGCCTGCTTCTCGGTGCGCATGCTCAGGTCGCGGGCGGCCACAGAGATCTGGCCCGTCTCGGTCAGGATCGCGTCGGCGCGCCCGGAAATGCCCGAGATGACCTCGGAAAGGGCCCTTATCGACAGGTTGAACTCTTCTTTCAGCTGCAAGAACTCTTCCGGCACATCCGCGTCGATGCACACCCCGAGGTCATGGCTGGCCAGCCGCGACACCGCCTCCTGAAGCTCAGTTATGGCGCGCTTCTGCGCGGTGATTTCGGTGGCAAACTTCACGACCTTGGCCACCTTGCCATCGGCATCGAGGATCGGGTTGTAACTTGCCTGAATCCAGACTTCGCGCCCATCCTTGGCCAATCGCATGAACTGCGCCGACTGGAACACACCGCCCGCAAGCTCTTCCCAGAAGGTTGCATAGTCCGGGCTCTTCACCACCTCCGGATCGACGAAGATGCTGTGGTGCTGGCCCACGATCTCCTCTTCGGTGTAGCCCAACGCCTTCAGGAAGTTCTCGTTGGCCCGCTGCACGATGCCCTCCGGCGAGAACTCGATCACCGCCTGGCTGCGGCCCAGCGCCTCGAGCTGGCCCTGCGAGTCGATCGCTTGCATCCGGGTCTCGGTGATGTCGGCGGCTACCTTCACCACTCTCTCCACCTTCCCGCGGCTGTCGATAATCGGGTTGTAGGTCGCCTCCAGCCACATCTCGCGGCCGCCCTTGCCCCAGCGCCGGAACTTGCCCAGCTTTGGCTCTCCCTTCGCGAGATCCGACCAGAAAGCCTGGTATTCCGGCGCCTTGCGCAGGTCTTCGCGCACAAACATGCTGTGATGCTTGCCCTTTATCTCGTGCAGCTCGTATCCGACGGCCGCCAGAAAGTTCGCGTTCGCCGAGACGATGGTGCCATCGGGTTCGAACTCGATCACCGCCTGGCTCTTGTCCAGAGCCTCCAGCTTGCGTCTGGCGCCGATGGCGGCGGTCTCGCGTTCCGTCACATCGGTGGCGAATTTCACCACCTGTTCCACGTCACCGGCTGCGTTGCGGATCGGCACATAGGCGGCCTCGATCCAGATGTTGCGATCCCCTTTGGCGATGCGCGGGAACACCGCCGAAAAGCTCTCGCCACGCGCCAGCCGCTGCCAGAAGTCCTTGTAATCCTCGCTCGCCCCGTAACCGCGCTGCACGAACATCCTGTGATGCTGCCCCACGATCTCTTCGCGGGCGTAGCCGAGGGCGCCGCAAAAGTTGGCGTTAGCATCAAGAACGGTGCCGTCCGGCGCAAACCAGATGACCGCATAGGTCGATTGCACCGCCTCCCCCAGCAGCGCCATCGGATCGCGCACCTGAACGCGGGTCCGCCCAAATCCAACAAGGCCCATCACATGTCTCCAAGCTTCGGTTGGGGGAGGTTTCGCAGAACTGTATTAAGGAAGGCTTGCCGGAAACGCGGATTATCGCGAAGAAGGTCCGAGTTGAGGAAGCTATCACACCCTGTGACCCTTGCCGCAATTTTGACCATCTGGTAAAAAGCACCCCGTTGCCATCTTCCCAGCCCCGTGCCACGCTTTCCGCGAGGAGGCCCCGCCCTTGACCACCAAGACCGACACCGCGACGAGCACCGCGCACCTGCCGCAGCTCACGCTCGCCCGCAACCCGGGCATGGAGCTGGATATGGACTGGGTCATGCGGGCCCAGGCCAACACCTCCGCCATCGAGCGCCGGGCCGCCACGTTGCCCGGGCGCCGCTCGGTCAAGAAGGCGTTTCAGGCGGCCTGGCTCTGCAAGGCAATCACGCTGATCGACCTCACCACGCTGGCCGGTGACGACACCGAGGGCCGCGTGAAGCGTCTCTGCGCCAAGGCCCGCCAGCCTGTCCGCGCCGACCTTCTAAAGGCCCTCGGAATGGAAGGGATCACGACCGGTGCAGTCTGCGTCTACCACGACATGGTGGAAACCGCCGTCGAGGCCCTCCGCGGCTCCAACATCCCCGTCGCCGCCGTCTCCACCGGCTTCCCCGCCGGACTCTCGCCCTTCCACCTGCGCCTCGCCGAGATCGAGGAGAGCGTGAAGGCCGGGGCCGAGGAGATCGACATCGTCATTTCCCGCCGCCACGTGCTCACCGGCAACTGGCAGGCGCTCTACGACGAGATGAAAGCCTTCCGCGCCGCTTGCGGCCCCGCCCACGTCAAGGCGATTCTCGCCACCGGCGAGCTCGGCACCCTGCAAAACGTCGCCCGCGCCAGCCTCGTCTGCATGATGGCCGGCGCCGACTTCATCAAGACCTCCACCGGCAAGGAAAGCGTCAACGCCACCCTGCCCGTCTCCCTCGTCATGATCCGCGCCATCCGCGACTATTTCGAAGCCACCGGCCACCGCGTCGGCTACAAGCCCGCCGGCGGCATCTCCAAGGCGAAAGACGCGCTGCTCTACCTCGCCCTCCTGAAGGACGAACTCGGCCCCCGCTGGGTCCAGCCCGACCTCTTCCGCTTCGGCGCCTCCTCCTTGCTGGGAGACATCGAACGCCAGCTCGAACACCACACCACCGGCGCCTACTCGGCCTCCTACCGGCACGCGATGGGATGACGGTCCTGATGCAGACCCAAGGCCAGCGCACGTCCCGCACGGGGCGCCTCTCCACAAGCGTCGCCGCCACCGTCACGCGCTCCGGCTCTGTCCAGCTCAACGTCACCCAAGCGCCCGCCCCGTAGGGGGGCGGGACGGGCGCTGGCCGCCGTTGGCGGCCGGGTGCTCCGCTCTGATCGAAGGACCAGTTTCAATGAACGTCCCCGAAATCTTCGACACCCTCGCCTACGGCCCCGCCCCCGAGTCCGCCTCGGAGGCCGCCGCATGGCTCGACAAGCACAATCGCAAGTTCGGCCATTTCATCGACGGTGCCTTCACCAAACCCGCCAAGGGCTTCCTCACTAAGAACCCCGCGACTGGCGACAAGCTGGCAACGATCACCCAAGGCACCGCCAAGGACGTTGAGAAGGCGGTGAAGGCCGCCGGCAAGGCGCAGCCCAAATGGGCCGCCCTCTCCGGCCATGAGCGCGCCAAGTATCTCTACGCCCTCGCCCGCCTGCTGCAAAAACACAGCCGCCTCTTCGCCGTCCTCGAAACCCTCGACAACGGCAAACCCATCCGCGAGTCCCGCGACATTGACGTGCCGCTCGCCACCCGCCACTTCTACTACCACGCAGGCCACGCCCAGCTCGCCCCCACCGAACTGCCCGACCGTGCCCCCCTCGGCGTCGCCGGCCAGATCATCCCGTGGAACTTCCCGCTCCTGATGCTCGCCTGGAAGGTCGCGCCCGCCCTCGCCATGGGCAACACCGTCGTCCTCAAACCGGCTGAATACACCTCCCTCACCGCCCTCCTGTTTTCCGAAATCTCGCAAGAGGCCGGCCTCCCCGCAGGCGTCCTCAACGTGGTCACCGGCGACGGCGCCACCGGCGAAGCACTGGTGAACGCCGAGGTGGATAAACTCGCCTTTACCGGCTCCACCGCCGTCGGCCGCCGTATCCGCGAGGCCACCGCCGGGCGCTCCATCCCCCTCACGCTCGAACTCGGCGGCAAATCCCCCTACATTGTCTTCGAGGACGCCGACGTAGACTCCGCCGTCGAAGGCCTCGTCGATGCCATCTGGTTCAACCAGGGCCAGGTCTGCTGCGCCGGCTCCCGCCTGCTGGTCCAGGAAGGCATCGCCAACGCCTTCCACACCAAGCTCAAGGCCCGCATGGACGGCCTCCGCATCGGCGACCCGCTCGACAAATGCATTGACGTGGGCGCCGTCGTCGACCCGACCCAGCTGAAAACCATCACCGAGATGGTCTCAAACAACACCGAGGGCGAAACCTACGTGGCGAGCACCGACCTCCCGGAAGGCTGCTTCTACCCGCCCACCC
>NZ_QTNQ01000108.1 GCF_018424695.1 Vannielia litorea | reverse complement strand
GGGGTGAGGGGTGGTGCGGCTTTGAGCGGCCTCGGCTGCGCCTCGGGTGTGGATTCAGGGCCTCGGCTGCGCCTCGGCGGGGGGGCTCTTCGGCTGCGCCTCATCGGCATGGCATGGCGGGATAGGTCCCGCCCTGCGGGGCTGGTCACATCTTGCCGAGGGGCGCGCGGAGGCGCTTGAGGCCGGGGCGACCGGCTGTAGCTTCGGCGCCATGAAGCACCTTCTCACAGCCATGGCTCTTGCCGCCCCGGGCGCCCTTTCGGCGCATCCGCATGTTTTTGTCGAAACCGGCTTCGAGGTGCTGTTTGACGAGGCCGGATTGATCGAGGCGGTGCGGGTGCACTGGCGCTACGATGAGCTGACCTCGCTTTACATCACCGAGGAGCGCGGCGTTGACAGCGATTACGACGGCGAGGCCACCGAGGCGGAGCTGGAAGCGCTGAAGGGCTTTGACATGGGCTGGCCCGAGGGCTTCGAGGGGGATACGCACCTCACGGTCGACGGCGTGAAGGTGCCGCTTGGCCCGCCCGAGGAGATCGGGGCGGGGTTTGCCGATGGCATGGTTTTCTCCATTCACCTGCGCCGCCTCGCCGAGCCGGTGAACCCGGAGGGCGTGGTGGTGCTCTCGCCCTATGACGAGAGCTATTACAGCGCCTATGAGGTCACATCCGACACGGTTTTGACGGGCCGCGAGGGCTGCCGCGCCGAGCTTTGGGTGCCCGATTTCGACGCCGCTGCCGAGCAGCTTCAGGCGGCGCTGGATGAGCTGCAGGGCAGCGCGCAGGCGCAGGGGCTGGACGAGGCCGAGTTTCCGCCGGTGGGCGACATGTTTGCGCAGGAAGTCCGGGTGGCGTGCGACGCTGGCTCGTAGGCGTTGCCGTTCTGCTGGCGATTGCGCTGGCGGGGCTTTGGGCGAGCGGCGCGGTGGACGTGCTTGGGCGCTGGGCTTCGGCTGCGCAGAGGGAATTTCAGGGCAGCATGGCCGGGGCGATCCGGGCGCTGAAGGGCGGGCAGCCAGCGGCGATCTGGGGGCTGATCGGGCTATCGTTTGCCTATGGCGTGGTGCATGCCGCCGGGCCGGGGCACGGCAAGGTGCTGATCGGCGGCTACGGGCTGGGGCGGCGCGTGCCGCTGGTGAAACTCTCGGTGATTGCCCTGCTCTCGTCTCTGGCACAGGCGGGCGCAGCGGTGGCGCTGGTTTACGGCGCGATCGCGGTGCTGGGCTGGGGCGGCGACCGGGTGGAGGGCCTGACCGAGGACGTGCTGGCCCCGGCGAGTTACGGGGCGATTGCGCTGATCGGGCTCTGGCTGGCCTGGCGCGGGGTGCGCGGGCTGCTGCGCCGGGCGCGGGCCGTGGACGGCGAGGCGCATGCGGATGGGCCTCATGCGCATCGTGGGGGCCATGGGCACCATCACCATCACCATCACCATCATGATCATGACCATGACCATGGCCACGATCATCACCCTCACGACCACACGGACGACTGGGCGGTGTGCGAGACCTGCGGCCATGCCCACGGGCCGACGCTGGCGCAGGTGGAGCAGGCGGGCAGCCTGCGGGATGTCCTGTTGCTGATCGCGGGCATCGCGATTCGGCCCTGCACTGGCGCGCTTTTCTTGCTGGTCATCACCTGGCGCCTGGGGCTCTCGGGTGCGGGCGTGGCCGGGGCCTTTGCGATGGGGCTGGGTACGGCGCTGGTGACCATCGCCGTGGCCATCATGGCCGTGACCCTGCGCGAGGGCACGTGGAGCGCGCTCGAAGGGCGCGGTGGGGCGCTTCGGGTTGCCGGGCCGGTGCTGGAGCTGGCGGCCGGAGCTGTTGTGGTGTTGGTCGCGGGGCAATTGCTGTTGCGCGCGCTCTAAGAGAGCTTTCCTGTCAGCTTGGGGCATCGGCGTGGCCTGTCTGCGGGCGGCGGGTCAGCGCGAGCACGAGCGTGGCCAGCGCCAGCCCTGCGGCGGCGAGGAAGGTCAGGCTGAAGGCGCGGGCGATGGCCTCTGGCGCGGCCTGTGCCGGATCGGGCGTGCCCTGAAAGATCACGAAGAGCGCGGGCATGGCGGAGGCCCCTGTCATCAGGCCGAGGTTGCGCGAGAGGGCGAGCAGGCCCGAGATGCGCCCGCGGTCGGCCTCGGGCGCGGCAGCCAGCACGGCGGTGTTGTTGCCTGCCAGAAAGAGCTGGAAGGCCGGGGTGAGCAGGGTGAGCGCCAGCACGTAACCCGGGGTGCCGAGGGCGCGGGGTAGCAGGGCGAGGGCGACCAGCCCCAGCACCGTCTGGGCGAGGCCGATCTGCATGGTGCGGGCCGCGCCGAGCCGGTCGGTCAGCCACCCGGCGGGCAGGCCCGTGAGGGCGGCCACGAAGGGGCCGGTGGCGAGCACCAGCCCTGTCTGGGCGGGGCCGAGGCCGAGGGCGAAGGCGAGGTAGAAGGGGCCGACGACGAGGGTGGACATCATGATGGTGCCGACCGCGGTGTTCATCGCCAGCCCGGTTCCGGTGGCCCGGCTGCGCAGCAACGCGAGCGGCAGCAGGGGCGCGCGGGCGCGGCGTTCGGCCAGCACGAAGAGCGCGCCCGCGCCGAGGGCCGTGGCCAGCAGCAGGCCGGGCGGAAGCCGGGCGGGCAGGGCGGTGCCGCTGGTGGCGAGCGCATAGGCGGTGAGCGTGAGGATCAGCAGCAGGGTGCCGGGCGCGTCGAGGCTTGCCCATGTTCCCGCCCATGTGGCGCGGTGCGCACGCGGGCTGGCCGGAATGGTGGAAAGGGCCATGGCGAGGCTGGCAAGGGCGGTGGCGGCCAGCAGCCAGAAGGCGGCACGCCAGTCGGCCCATGCCAGCAGCAGCCCGCCCATGGACGGCCCCAGCGCCGTGCCGATGGCGGAGGTGGTGCCGAGCAGACCCATCGCGGTGCCGAGCCGCCCTTCCGGCAGGCGGTTGCGGGCGAGCGACATAGGCAGGGCGATCATCACCGCCCCCGCGCCGCCCTGCACCGCCCGGGCCGCGACGAGCGACGGCAGGGAGGGCGCGAGGGCCGCGGCGATGGAGGCGAGAGTGAACAGGGCGAGGCCGCTGAGCAGCACGCGGCGGGGGCCGAAGATGTCTCCCAGCCGCCCGGCGGAGACGACGGCGACGGTGATGGCGGGGAGATAGGCGAGCACCACCCATTGCACCTGCGGCATCGGGGCCGCGAAGGCGCGGGCGAGGTCTGGCAGCAGGACCGAGGCCGTGGAGATGCCGAGGGAGGCGGTGAGGGTGGCCGCCGCGAGGGCGGCGAGCAGGGGGCGGGTGTTTGGGCGCGACATGCGACTCTCTCTTGGCTGGAGATCAGGGAGCCGGTAAGCTGCCACTTCAAGCCAGCTTGAGGTCAAGACATGAAACTGCTCGATATCGGAGAACTTGCCGAGCGCACCGGGCTGCCGCCCTCGACCCTGCGCTATTACGAGGAGATCGGGCTGATCCGCCCGGTCGGGCGCAAGGGGCTGCGGCGGCAGTATGATGCGCCGGTGGCCACCCAGCTTGCGCTGATCGGGCTGGGCAAGATGGCGGGGTTCTCGCTGGGCGAGATTGGCGCGATGTTTGCCCGGGACGGCACGCCCGAGCTGCCGCGCGCGGAGCTGCGCCAGCGGGCCGATGCGCTGGATGAGCAGATCCGCGGGCTGACCCGCCTCAGCGAGGCGCTGCGCCATGTGGCCGATTGCAAGGCGGCGAGCCATATGGATTGCCCCAAGTTCCGGCGGCTGATGGAGTTTGCGGCGCAGAAGGCGGGCCGGGGCTGAGCCGATGCGATGAGGGGCCGGAGGCGCCGAAGAGCGGCCCCCGTGCCGGGTGGGACTCGGGCGAGCGGTTCTCTGCTGACAGCATGGGCTTGCCCCGCGCGGGCCGAAGGCCTAGCAGGAGCCATGCGCGATCAGATGACATATGCGGGGCACGCCAAGGCGATTCTGCTCCTCGGGCTGCCCCTCGTGGGCGGGCATCTGGCGCAGATGGCGATCCAGATCACCGACACGCTGATGATGGGGTGGTATTCCATCCCCGGGCTCGCGGCGATGGTGCTGGCGGGCACCTTCTGGATCGTGGCCTTCATCTTCTCCATCGGCTTCAGCCAGGCGGTGCTGCCGATGGTGGCCGAGGCCAGCGAGCGGGGCGAGGAGGGCGTGGTGCGGTTGCGCCGGGTCACGCGGATGGGCTTCTGGCTCTCGGCCTTTGCCTGGGCCGCCTTCCAGCCCGCCTTCTGGTTCTCCGGCCCGATCCTGGTGGCCATGGGGCAGGACCCGGAGCTTTCGGCCATGGCCCAGGGCTACCTGCGGATCGCGGGCGTGGCGCTTCTGCCTGCGCTGCTGACCATGGTGCTGAAGAGCTACCTTTCGGCGCTGGAGCGCACGCAGGTGCTGCTCTGGATCGCGGTGATCGCCGCCGTCGTGAACGTCTTCCTGAACTGGGTGCTGATCTTCGGCAACCTTGGCGCGCCGGAACTGGGGCTGAAGGGTGCGGCCTGGGCCTCGCTGACCGGGCACTTGCTTTCGGTGGCGCTGCTGGCGCTCTACGCGCGCCGGATCCTCCCCGAGCACGGCATCTTCCACCGGCTGTGGCGGGGCGACGGCGACGCCCTGCGGCAGGTCTTTGCGCTGGGCTGGCCGATTGGGCTGACGCTGCTGGCGGAGGTGGGGCTCTTTGCCTTCTCCTCGCTGCTGATGGGCTGGATTGGCACCATCGCGCTTGCGGCCCACGGCATCGCCATCCAGATCGCCAGCGCGACCTTCATGGTGCACCTTGGCCTCAGCAATGCGGCCACGATCCGCGCGGGCAAGGCCTTTGGCCGGGTCGACGAGCCGGGGCTGCGGCGTGGGGCGGCGGTGTCGATCGCGCTGTCGGTGGCCTGGGCGCTGGCAACGCTGGTGGCCTATCTCGTCTTCCCGGCCTTCCTCGTGGGTCTGTTCGTGGACCCGAACGAGCCTGCGCGCGAGGCGATCATCGCCACCGGCATCGGACTGATGGCGATGGCGGCCCTGTTCCAGCTTTTCGACGGGGCGCAGGTGACGGCGATGGGCCTGCTGCGCGGGGTGCAGGACATCAGGGTGCCGATGTGGATTGCCGCCGTCTCCTACTGGGGTGTGGGCGCGCCGCTGGCCTGGGGCTTCGGCTTTCCGCTGGGTTGGGGCGGCATGGGCGTGTGGTTTGGCCTTGCCATGGGGCTGGCGGTGGCCGGCATCCTGCTGCTCTGGCGGTTCTGGGGCCGGTCGGTGCGGATTGGCGCGGCCCTCGCCCCGGGCGGAGAGGCTGCCGCCTGAGCACGCCCTTCCCCGCCCGGGCGCGTGGTGCTAGGCATGCAGGCGATCTAGAGCAGGAGATGCCCGTGATGAGTGACAGCGCACCGAAAGACCAGTTGGGCAGCCTGCTGCGCCGCCTTCCGGGCAAGATCTTCGCGGTGATCGACGGCGCGCATTTTGACGACCTTCCGGGGCGAATCCGCGACGTGGGGCTGAAGGCGATTCCGCTCTTCACCGACGAGATCGACCTGCCCGCGCTGGGCCGTGGGCCGCACCTTGTGGCCTGTCCCAACCTCTTTGCCGTGGAGCAGGTGACGGATGTCTGCGCGGGGGTGCCTGCCGTGGTCTGGTGGGACTGGCCCGATCAGGGCGAGAAGAGCGCCGACAACATTTTTGCCCATCTGCGGCGCCTGAACCTGGTGGAGATCCCGGCCAACCGGGCCGAGCCCATCGTGGGCCGGCGGCAGGTGGGCGCGGTCGACAGGGGTGCGGGCTGGGAGACGGTGCTGTTTCGCCATGGCGACCCGCATGTGATGTCGCTGCTGATTCCGGTGCTGGATGACACCCAGCGCGGGCAGCTTTTTGGCGCCGCGCTGTCTGTCGCAATGCAGCCGCCGGGGGCCGAGGTGACGCACACGCAAAACCCCAGCCACAACGCGCCGCCGGAGTTCGGCCGGCTCAGGCTGAAGTCGGAGCAATATGACGAGCTGGCGGGCGTGCATGGCCGGGGGCTGCGTCGCCGCGCGGTGCACGAGCTTGGCCCTGACATGCCCGAGCGCACGGCAGAGGAGCGCGAGGCGCGGGTGGTGGATGCCTATGACCGCGCCGAGAGCTACGGCTGCATGACGCTGGACCAGATCTGGGAGTTCATCCACCTCGACAAGCGCTGGGGCTGCCGCTTCGAGCATGCGGAGGGCCACGAGAAGGTGCTGGAGGCGCTGAAGATGGCCGATGCCAGCGCCGAGGAGCGGCTTTGGCGGGCGGAGATGGAGCTGGGCTTCGCGAAGTAGGGCGGGCGCTGCTCTTCGGGGCCTTGCCTGGCGGCGCGGCCGCTCATCGCAGCGGGTTGGGCGCGCCGGGTTGCCTGTGCGGGATTGCTGGGGCATTGTCGGGTCAGGCCCGGCGTTCGGGCCATGGAGACTTGATGTCAGAGATTGCGTGAGGTGGCCGCCCCGGTGGGGTGGCAGCTGAGAGACGGGACAGGCCCCGGGAGGGCTTGAGCCTTCTGTCGTGCAATCCAGAGACTTCGATGAACATTTCAAGAGACGAACAGCGGGCGCTGCATGTGCTGGCCCGGGGCGGCTGCATTCGCCATGAGCGCGGTGCGAATGGCAAGGTCACGGGCGTGACCTGTTTTACCCATGACGGGCTGGTGCTGGAGGGGGTCGGCCTGCGGCTCTTCACCCGGCTCAGAAGGCGGCGGCTGATCGAGAGCCGGAACGGCGCGCCCTACCGGATATCGCTGAAAGGGCGCAGGGCGGTGCGGGCACAGCCTGACAATGCGGCCTGAGGGGGCGGCCTGAGGGGCGGCCCAAAGGTCGGCCTGAAGGGTGGCCCGAGGGCCGGAACGCGACCGGGCGGCAGGCCGGATGCCCGCCGCCCGGTTTGTCGTTTTGGAGAGGCGGCGCTTACGAGAGCAGCTCGTCCTCGGTGATGACGTCGTCGGTCGGCAGAGCCTCGACCCCGTTTTCGTCGATCACGGGTTCCGGATCGGCTTCGGGTGCCGGCTGCACGCAGGCAGCGAGGCCCAGGACCAGGAGGAGGGGCAGCGTCTTGCGGATCATGGGTGTCCCTTTCAAATTGATTAACGATGCGCGGGCGCAGATTGGCAGCAAATCGGAGGGCAGGCAACCGCCCGCGCCCTCAGCCCTCGCCCTTGGCCCGCATCAGCCGATCGGCCTTCTTGCGCACCAGCACGGAGCGCAGATCGTGCATCGCCAGCAGCAGCGCGTCGGTGACCTCTTCGAGCTGGTCCTCCTCGGCCTTGGACTGCACCCATTGCGTGGTGATGTTGAGGTAATCCACCGCGCGGTGGATGTCGTCGATGTCGCGCCGGGCCAGAAGGGCGGTGCGCTCGGTCATCCACTCGGTGATGGCGGCCACGTCTTCCTCGGTGAGCTTTCGGTCGCCGTGCGGCTTTACCTCGCCGTTGCGGATGTTGATCACGGCGATCTGATCCATCTCGATGCGGCGCTGGCGGTTTTCGGTATCGACCCGGAAGGCCACCGCCCCGTTTTCGCGCACGCGGAAGTAATAGTCCGGTAGTTCGCCTGCCATCGGCCTCATGTCCCCGTTCGTTTGCAAAGGGATAGCAGGGGGAGAGGCACGGCGCCAGATGGGGAGCTTCGATGCCGCCGGGGCGAACTCCGAGGTCATCACCTACCCGGCAGACGGGGTGAGCGTGGTGAAGGGCGAGGCCCGGCTGTTCACATTCGATCGGGTCTTCCACGGTGATCACTTTGCGCCGCCCAACGTCGAACTGGCGCAAGATGGTGTAGAACGTCGTCGCCTTGCCCGTGTCCGTGGACTCGGAGAGCAGGCAGGGGCCGCCAGGGGAGGATGGCGGGACAAGTCCCGCCCTACGAAAAAGGCCCGGCGGTGGGGCCGGGCCTTTTGGTGTCAGGGTGCGGGGGCGGTTACTTCAGCCCGGCGCAGAAGGCCTGTATGCGGGTGCAGGCTTCTTTCAGGTTCTCGTCGGAGGTGGCGTAGCTGACGCGGAAGTTGGGCGAGAGGCCGAAGGCCGCGCCGAAGACGGCGGCGACGCCTTTTTCTTCCAGCAGGGCGGTGCAGAACTCCTCGTCGTTGGAGATCGTCTTGCCGCCTTCGGTCGTCTTGCCGATGCAGCCTGACACGTCGGGGTAGACGTAGAAGGCGCCTTCCGGGGTGGCGCAGGTGATGCCTTCGGCGGCGTTCAGCATCTCCACCACCAGATCACGGCGGCGCTTGAAGGTTTCGTTGTTCACCGGGATGAAGTCCTGCGCGCCGTTCAGCGCCTCGACGGCGGCCCATTGGGACACCGAGCAGGGGTTGGAGGTGCTCTGGCTCTGGATCTTGCGCATCGCCGCGATCAGCTCTTTCGGGCCTGCGGCATAGCCGATGCGCCAGCCGGTCATCGCGTAGGCTTTCGACACGCCGTTCACGGTGAGGGTGCGGTCGTAGAGTTGCGGCTCGACCTGGGCGGGGGTGCAGAACTCGAAGTCGTCGTAGACGAGGTGTTCATACATGTCGTCGGTCATCACCCAGACGTGGGGGTGCTTAAGGAGCACATCCGTCAGCGCCTTCAGCTCGTCCCATGTGTAGCCCGCGCCGGTGGGGTTGGAGGGGGAATTGAAGATCAGCCACTTGGTCTTGGGGGTGATCGCGGCCTCAAGCTCTGCGGGCGTCAGCTTGTAGGCGTTCTCGGCCTTGGCTTCGGCCACAACGGGCGTGCCGCCTGCGAGCAGGGTCATGTCGGGGTAGGAGACCCAGTAGGGCGCGGGAATCACCACCTCGTCACCGGGGTTCAGCGTGGCCATCAGGGCGTTGTAGAGAATCTGCTTGCCGCCGGTGCCGACCGACACCTGCGCGGGCTCGTAGCTCAGCCCGTTGTCGCGCTTCAGCTTGGCGCAGATTGCCGCTTTCAGCTCTGGAATGCCGTCTACGGCTGTATATTTGGTCTTGCCCTCTGTTATAGCCTTGATGCCCGCCTGCTTGATGTTGTCGGGCGTATCGAAATCGGGCTCCCCCGCGCCGAGGCCGATCACGTCCTTGCCGGCGGCCTTCAGCTCGGCGGCGAGGTTGGAGACGGCGATGGTGGGCGAGGGCTTCACGCGCGAGAGCGTGTCGGAGAGGAAGGCCATTTTGGGCTCCGGTCTGAGTTCGGACGGGGCCGAGTAGTAGGCCCGGGCGGATGCGCGTTCAAGCGCCAATACGGCCCGGACAGGAGAGGACGGGACATGGAAAGCGAGAGCGGCAGCTGGTTTGACGCCGAGACGGCGACCTTCGGGGATCGCGTGGCCGGGGCGCGGGACGCGCTGGGCTGGAGCCAGAAGGAGCTGGCCGATCGGCTGGGGGTGAAGACCAAGACGGTGAAGCAGTGGGAGAACGACGCCAGCGAGCCGCGCGCCAACAAGTTGCAGATGCTGGCGGGGATGCTCGGTGTGTCGATGCGCTGGCTGCTGTCGGGCGAAGGCCCGGGGATCGAGGCGCCGCTGCCCGAGGGCGTGGTGCCCGCGACCGCGCCTGCCGAGCTTGCCGGGCTGCTGGCCGAGATCCGCGCCGTGCGGGGCGAGATGACTCTGCAGGCGCAGCGGCTGGAGCGGCTGGAGGCCCGGCTGGAGGCGGCACTGGAGGCCTCGACTTGAGTGGCGGAGTGCACGCGGGCGAAAGCCGCGAGGTGCGGCTGAAACGGTTGAAGATCCGGGCATGGCGGCGGGGCATCAAGGAGATGGACCTGCTGTTGGGCGGATTTGCCGATAGCGAGATGGCCGGGCTTTCCGATGAAGATCTGGACGCTTTCGAGGCGCTGATGGAAGAGGCCGACCAGGACCTGTTGCGCTGGGTCACCGGGCTGGCGCCTGCGCCTGAGCATCACGTTGCGATGCTGCGGCGGATCGCGCCAGAGGCGCGTGTATGAGGTGATGCCGGAGGCGTGTTTAGAGTGATGCCGGAGGGGCGTGCTTAGGAATACGCCGGAGGCGCGCTTTGAGCTTGCGGCCCGACACCTCTTTGCACGGGTGCGCAGCGGGCGCGCCACCTTGCAGGCCGAGGCGAAAACTGCGCGAAGTTTGTGGCGCAAACAAAGATGATCTGCGGAAAAATTGTCGGGACTTAACGAGTTCTAAGGGTTTCGCGCGCTATGGGGGTGCCAGACAAGAACTGGCGGAGGTGCCCATGAGCATCCATTCCCCCGTCGCTCCCAGCCTGAGGCAGGGCTTCATGGGCGGCTATCTCGAGACGCTGGCGCTGGTGGAGCGGCTCCATCGGCTTCTGCTCGATGTCATCAAGGACGAGTTCGAGCGTGTCGGCGTGCTGGAGATCAACGCAGTGCAGGCGCTTCTGCTGTTCAACGTGGGCGACCACGAGGTGACAGCCGGCGAGTTGAAGACGCGTGGCTACTACCAGGGCTCCAACGTCAGCTACAACCTCAAGAAGCTGGTCGAACTGGGCTACATGCACCACCAGCGCTGCGAGATTGATCGCCGCTCGGTGCGGGTGCGACTGACCGAACGGGGCCGCCATATCCGCGATCTGGTGGCAGAGCTCTTCGAGCGCCACGCGGAGGGGCTCCAGACCAGCGGCGCCATCGACATGGACGGGCTGGAAGTGATCACCGCCGCGCTCCGCCGGATGGAGCGCTACTGGGGCGACCAGATCCGCTACATCTACTGAAGCATGTCGCCTGCGGCCTGAATCGCTATACGCTGCCGTTCGCCTTTTGCGCAACAGAACTGGCGATGCGCGATGTCTGAGGTTGAAGGCGAAACGCCATAGGCAGGCCGTGAACCCGCCGGGCAGGGGGCTGTTCCCCGAAAGGGGGCGGCCTTTTTGCTGTGTTACCTGTCCGCCGCTCACAGCGCGGCCCGTGGACACGGGCCGAGCGCAGCGAGGCCAACGCCACGCCGAACCGGTTGACGCTTTGCAGGCAAGGCACCGCGCTACGCGCCCGGCAAGAGCCGCGCCGCGCAGCGGCCAGCGGCAGCCCCCGAGCGTAGCGAGGCCACCGAGAGCCCCATGGGGCTGGAGTGTTCAGCACTTGTCCGGCCATGGCTCTTGGCGGGCG
>NZ_QTNQ01000107.1 GCF_018424695.1 Vannielia litorea | reverse complement strand
CTCCCCGCCGGGCCAGGCCCGGCCCGCGCTTCTGGCGGGCGTTGAGTCAGTTCGTGAGTCAGCAAAGCGGGAAACCTGCCCTGAAGCCTTTCATCGCATCACCCTGGCATGGCCGATGGCGCGCCCCGCATAAAAGGGAATAGCCGTATCCCCGCTGGCGGGGCCCCGCGGCGATTCCCTATGACCCGATGTGCCCCGCCGTTCCTTGCTGTGTCAGGCGACCCCGACTCCGCAGATACTTCGCATCCGCTCTGTCGTCAGCGGAGCGCTCCAAAGCGGGTTTACAGCACCGCGGCGATGGCCTCGGCGGCGAGCGGGATGGTGGCGTCGGTCAGTCCGGCGAGATTGATGCGGCTGTCTTCCACCATGTAGAGGCCATGCTCCGCGCGCAGGGTCGTCACCTGCTCGGGGCCGAGGCCCAGTACGGTGAACATGCCTTTGTGCGCCTGCAAGAAGCCAAAGCGGTCGGAGCCGGTGAGCCGGCGCAATTCAGCGGCCAGTGCAACGCGGTTGTCCTTCATCCGGGCGCGCATCCCGTCGAGTTCGGCCTGCCAGTCGGCGCGCAGGCCCGGATCGGTGAGGATCTCCGTCACCACCCGTGCGCCGTGGTCAGGCGGGAAGGCGTAGTTCTGCCGGTTCAGCCACGCGAGAGCGGCGTGGGTCATGTCACGCGCCCGTCCGTCGGCGCAGGGCGCCAGCACGCAGCCGACGCGCTCGCGGTACAGGCCGAAATTCTTGGAGGCGGAAACCGTGATGATGGTTTCCGGCAACGCCGCCACCATGTCGCGCAGGCCCGCCACATCGGCCTCCAGACCATCGCCGAAGCCTTGGTAGGCGAGGTCGACAAAGGGGGTGAGGCCGCGCGCGGCGAGCAGGCGGGTGAGATCGGCCCAGTCCTGAAGGCTCATGTCGGCGCCGGTGGGGTTGTGGCAGCAGCCGTGCAGCAGCACCACGTCACCCGGGGCAGCGCGCCCGAGGTCTTCCAGCATCCCGTCGCGGTCTATACCGCCGGTGGCCGGGTCGTAATAGCGGTAATCGGCGCGCGGAATGCCCAGCGTGTCGAGAATGGAGCCATGGTTGATCCAGCTCGGATCGGGCAGCCAGATGCGCCGCTGCGGATTGCCCGCCAGCTTGATCAGTTCAAACCCCTGGCGTACCGCGCCCGTGCCGCCCGGCGTGCCGCAGGCCGCATAGGGCATGGTGTCTGCCAACTCGCCCAGCACCAGACCGGCGAGGGCGCGGTGGAAGGCCGGGTCGCCCGCGAGACCGACATAGCCCTTGCTCTCCTGCCGCTCCACCAGCCGCTGCTCGGCCTGCTTGACGGCAGAAAAGATCGGCGTGCGTCCCTCCGCATCGTGGTAAACGCCCACGCCCAGGTCGATCTTGCCCACGCGCGGATCCTCGGCGAAGAGCTTCATCAGGCGGAGGATCTTGTCTTCTTCGCGGGGCGGGATGGATTCGAGCATGGCGGTGGCTCCTGGGGGGTGGGCAGAGTGCCCACCCTACGGGCTGAGAGGGTGGCGCAGGCGTCAGGCGGCGGCAAGGGCGCGTGCACCGCGCCCAGGGCGTCAGCGTCCGGTTTCGATCCCGAGATCGTCGTAAAGGCCCCATTCCGACCAGCTGCCATCGTAGAGCGCGTGGCGCGGGTGGCCCAGCATCTCGAGCCCGAGCGACAGGATTGCGGCGGTCACGCCCGAGCCGCAGGAGGTGATTACCGGCTTGGCCAGGTCAACGCCCGCATCCTCGAACACCTCGCGCAGCGCCTGCCCGCGCTTCATGGTGCCATCGGCCTTGAACAGGTTGCCGAAGGGCAGGTTCTTGGAGCCGGGGATATGGCCCGCGCGCAGGCCCTCGCGGGGTTCGGGGGCCTCGCCGGCAAAGCGGTCGGGGCTCCGGGCATCGAGGATTTGCCAATCGCCCAGCTTGGAGGCGGCGGCCACCTGGGTCACGTCTTTCACCATGTCGGCCTGGCGCTGCACGGTCATGTGCCGGTCGCGCACGATCGGGGGCATGTCTTCCACCGGGCGTTCCTCGGCTTGCCACTTCGGGAAGCCGCCGTCGAGCACCGCCACGTCCTGCTTGCCCATCAGCTTGAAGAGCCACCACACGCGGGCCGCCGAGAACAGCCCGGCGCCGTCGTAAACAACCACCTGGTGCCCGTCGCCGACGCCCATGGCGCGCATCCGGCTCATGAACTTCTCCACCGGCGGCGCCATGTGGGGCAGCTCCGAGCGTGCGTCTGAGATGTCGTCGATATCGAAGTACCGCGCGCCGGGGATGTGAGCCGCCTCGTACTCCGCCCGCCCGTCGCGGTTCATCGCGGGCAGGTACCAGGAGGCATCCAGCACCCGCAGGTCCGGGTCTTTCAGGTGCCTGGCAAGCCAGTCGGTCGAAACCAGCGTCTTCGGATCGTCGGCCATGGGTCGCTCCCCTCTCGCGTCGCAGGCGTTGCTAGCCGGAAGGGCGCGGGCTGGCAAGTGGGGCGGCGTCTAGGCCGCACCCCGCTCAGGCGCGCGGGCCAGAAGCAGCAGCAGGCCGAAGAGCACCATGGTGGCGCCCGAGGTGCGTTGCAGCCAGTGCATCCGCGTGGACGCGAGCCGCGCGGCAAAGCGCCCGGCCGTGGCATAGGCGAGCACCGCGCAGCCCTCTAGCGCGAGGAAGAGCGCGCCCAGCAGGGCATAATCCTGCCAGTAGCGCTCGGGCGCCACGAACTGCGGGAAGAAGGCCGCGAAGATCAGGATCGCCTTGGGGTTGCCCAGCGCCACCAGCGCCTCGCGGCGGGCGGCTCGGGCGAGGCTGGGAGCAGGGCGGCCTAGCGCGTGGGTGTCGGGCTTTGTGCGCAGCAGCTTGATCCCGAGCCAGACGAGATAGGCGGCGCCAACGATCTTCACCGCCGTGAAGGCCGTGGCGGAGACCGTGAGCAGCAGCCCCAGCCCCAGCGCCGAAGCCGCGATCATCGGCGCGAAGACGGCGATGCGCGCCAGCGCGGCGGTGAAGGCAAAGCGGATACCCGTCTGCGCACCATGGGTGAGGGCGAGCAGGTTCGACGGGCCGAAGGTTAGATTCAGCGCAAAACAGGCGGGGAGGAAGAAGGCGAGATCCATGGCGCGAAGCTGCGCCGGGGCGGGCGCGGATGCAAGGCCGGGCTACCGCTCCTCCACAGCGGGGATCGGGCGCGCATCCTTCACATGGGGCAGGGCGCTAAAGTCGCCCTCGCGGATCGCGCGCTCGTAGCGCTGCGAAGTGGCCAATTCGCCGGGGCCAAGCGCCTTCATGAAGCGGCGGGATTGCCCGGCTCCCTTGGGGCCGGCCGGCCCGCCGAGACCGGCACTCACGTTGAAGAGCGCCACCGCCAGCGCGTAATCGGCGGGGCCCGCCTCGTCCTGCGCGTAGAGCGAGCCCATGTTCAACATGCAGTAATCATTGTCGGGCTCGAGCCGAAGGCAGGCCATGAAATAGTCGCGCGCGAGATCCTTGTTGAAGGCAGGACCATGCGCATCGCCAAGACGGTTTCCGGCAATCTGCATTCCCCAGGCATCTCCCAGCCCGGCGAGCCGCTGGGCCAGCTCCAGTTCCCGCGCCGGATCTTTCGGCAGTCGGTTCAGCAACACACGCATTTGCAGCTCCGTCAGACGGGCCATCCGCACGTCGCCGAAGCCAAGATGGCGTTCGATGCTGCGTTCCAGGTAGCCGTCATCCGGACGGTCCGGGTTGGCAAAGACATAGAAACCGTGGAGCTGATGCAAAATGGCTTGCCCGCCATACTCGGCACCCACGTCAAGATCGAACCCGTAGCGCAGGTAGGCCTCGATCGTCTCAGCATCCTCAGGGGCAGCCTTCGTGAGGATATCAATCGTGTTGACTATGGAGGGCATGAAGTCCCGGTCGGCGGCGCGGCGGAAATAGGCGAAGTGGTGCTCGGCGCCCGGCACGTCACGGTTCAGAACAAGGTAGACCCCGAGGTTGTGATAGGCGGTGGCGTCGCCCGCGAGCGCGGTGCTCAGAAGGATGTAGAAGCCATGTCTCCGGGTCGCTTTGTCGGCACCGCTGAAAAGCATGTCGATGGCGTCGTAGGTGGCGTGAAAGTAGAGCCCGCCGGGCCTGCCTTCGGTGGTTCTCGGCGTCCGGTCGCGGGCCCGCTCCAGCACCGCCTGATCAGTGATCTCCGCTTCCAGCTCGGCCCTCGTGCGCTCCATCCAGTTGTGCAGAACGCTGCTGTCCCAAGGCAGCACCGGTTCCGTAGGCACAAGCGCCGGGTCTCGCGGCTGCCCGGTGATGGCACGGGCAATCCCCGCCTGCGGGCTGCGGTAGGGTTGTGAAACGGCGAGCCTGCCCGGCGCGGTTTGCGCGGACCTTCCCTCGGGGGGCTCGTCAAGCCGCAGCGCTGTGATCCCCGCGATGGTCGCCGCGAGGGCGAGTGCAATGGCCGGGATCAGAAGCTGTCGCATCCGGGCACCGAGACATGAGCCGATGACGCATGGTAAACCCGACAGCCCGGCCGCGCAACGAGCCCTGCCTCAGCCGCCCTGCTTCAACAACCGCTGCTTCTGGCGATTCCAGTCGCGCTTGGCCTCGGTCTGGCGCTTGTCGGTGTTCTTCTTGCCCTTGGCGATGCCGATCTTCATCTTCGCGATGCCGCGATGGTTGAAGTAGAGCACCAGCGGCACCAGCGTCATCCCCTTGCGCTGGGTGTCGTTCCACAGCCGCGCCAGCTCCTTCTTGGAGCAAAGCAGTTTGCGGCGGCGGCGCTCGTCATGGCCGAAGGTCTTCGCCTTGTCGTAGGGGGCAATGTAGCCGTTGACCAGCCACAGCTCGCCATCCTCGACGGCGGCGTAGCTCTCGTTGATCTGGCTGGAGTTCTCCCGCAGCGATTTCACCTCCGAGCCCTCCAGCACGATCCCCACCTCGAGATCGTCCTCGATGGCATAGTCGTGCCGCGCCTTCCGGTTCTCGGCGATCACCTTGTAGTTGGGGTTGTCGTCTTTCTTGGCCATGGAGAGGGCATATAGGGGTTAGACCGGGCCGGGGAAAGCGGTCGTCGCCCCGGGCGCGGGAAAAATCTTCAGGAAGATTTTTCTGCCTTCCAAGATTTTTCGCGAAAAATCTTGGTGGTGGCTCCGGGCTGCGGAAGAATTTTTGGGAAAATTCTTCCCCGCTTCATTCCGGTGGCCTGTCCACCGTTTCGATCCAGGGCTTGATGTCCACCACCGGTGTGCCGTCGAAGGCATCGGTGGCGTCGATATGCACTGTCGCGTCCTCGATCGCCTCGATCCGCACGCAGCCCAAGGCCACCGGGTTGGGGCGCGCTGGCGAGCGCAGGGCGAAGGTGCCTCGCGGGCCATCGGCGTGGCGCGGGCGCTGCACCAGCAGGTCGCGCCGGGCTTCGCCGGTCCAGTACAGCAGCATGATCCACCCGCCGGGCTCCAGCCCCTTCAGCGCCGGGGCGAACTCCGGCTTCAGCTCGACCCGGGCGTTGCCGCCGCCCTGTTCGCGGGCCAGCCGCAGGTTCTTCGGGGCGGTGCCCTCGCGCCAGTCCGAGCGGATCACACCGATAAAATGCAGCCCTGCCTCGGCCTGCGCGGCGGGGTCATAGCCCAGCCGCTCCTCGCCGTCGCGGGGCGGTTTCAGGTCTCGCTCCAAAGGAGCGGCATCAGTTGATCACCCCGGCAAAGCGCATCGCGTCTTCGATCTGGGTCTTCACGAAATCCGAAACGGGCACATGGGGGCGGCGCACGTCTTCGGCGCATTTGCCCAGAAGCGACAGGCCGTACTTCGCACCGCACAGCCCCGGCTCGGCAAAGATCGCCCGGTGCAGCGGGATCAACCTGTCCTGGTAGTCCAGCGCCTTGGCGTAGTCACCCGCCAGCGTCGCCGCCTGCATCTCGGCGCAGAGCCGAGGAGCCACGTTGGCCGTCACGCTGATGCAGCCCACGCCGCCCATCGCGTTGTAGCCCACCGCCGTCGGGTCTTCGCCCGACAGCTGGACAAAGTCTGGGCCGCACATCTGGCGGGTGATCGCCACGCGGGCCAGATCGGCTGTGGCGTCCTTCACCCCGATGATGTTGGGGTTCTTTGCCAGTTCGGCCATGGTGCCGGGCAGCATGTCGACAACCGAGCGCGGCGGGATGTTGTAGATGATGATCGGAAGCCCAACCTCGGCGGCGGCCTCGAAATGGGCGATTAGCCCGCTCTGGGTCGGCTTGTTGTAATAGGGCGTCACCACCAGCGCCGCATCGGCGCCCGCGCTCTTGGCGGCCTCCACCAGACGCACCGTCTCGCGGGTGGAGTTGGAGCCTGCGCCGGCAATCACCGGCACCCGGCCCGCCGTGATGCGCACACAGGCGGCCACCACCTCGTCATGCTCGGCATGGGTCAGCGTGGGGCTCTCGCCCGTGGTGCCGACCGGCACAAATCCGCTTGAGCCCTCGGCGATGTGCCACTCGAGCAGCGCTTCGAAGCTCTCAAGGTCCAGCTCGCCGTCCTTGAAAGGCGTCACCAGCGCTGGAATCGATCCCTTGAACATCTGAGAGCCCTCCTCTTTCGCGGCCATATCCCCATCCGGGCGGAGCTATAGAGCCCGCGCGGCGCAATGCCAAGTTGTTGTATTGTCCGTCCCCCATGACACGCTACACTTGTGCGGACCGCCAATTGCCGCTCCGGAGTTCGCCTGAGCCATGTTTCGTTATGTTCTGACGCTCCTTGCCTCTGCCTTGCTCGGGGCTGTTTCGCCTGCGCTGGCCCAGGCGGCCGACCCCGCGCCGGAAACGGTGCAGGAGGCATCGATGGAGTCCGAGGAGGAGGGCGAGGGCCAGGGCGAAAGCGCCGACACGGCGGCTGACGCAGACACGAGCGCAGAGGCGGACGACGCCGGCGATCCGGGCCCCCTGCCGCGCGCCGAGGCGCTCGAGGGTGTGGCCCTCGCCGCCAAGCCGCCCCCCGCGCGGCCCAAGCAGGCCAGCGATTTCACCCTGATCATGCGGGCGCTGGAGCGGGGCGACTGGGGGCAGGCGCTGTTTTCGGCCAAGCGCGAAGGCCCGGCGCTGGAGCGCTACGTGCAATGGGCCAAGCTGCGCGGCGGCGGCGGCGAGTTCGACGAGTATATCGCCTTCCTGCGCGATCACCCCGACTGGCCCTCGCTGGAGTATATCCATGACCGGGGCGAGGCCTCGATCGGCACCGGCGAAGACCCGGCCAAGGTGGTGGCCTACTTCGGTGACAAGATCCCCGAAACCGCGATGGGCGTGCTCCGGCTGGTCGAGGCGCATCGCGCCCGCGGCGAAGATGGCGACGCCGCCGCGCTGGCGGTGCTGGCATGGCGCACCCGAACGCTGAACGCCGATGTCGAGCGCGAGTTGCTGGCGCGCTACCCCGAAATTCTCGCCCCCCACCACGAGGCACGCCTCGATGATCTGCTCTGGCGCGACAGCCGCAGCGCCGCGCTGCGCCAGATGGGCCGCGTGGGCGAGGACTGGAAGACACTCGCCGAGGCCCGGATGGCCCTGCGCGCCCGCGCCGCCGGGGTCGATGCCAAGATCGAAGCCGTGCCCGAGGCGCTGCAAGACGATCCCGGCCTCGCCTGGGAGCGCTACTACTGGCGCCTGCGCAAGGGGCTGCACGAGGGCGCCGAAGAGCTGATGGTCGAGCGCTCCAGCTCTGCCGAGGCGCTGGGCCGGGCCGAGCTCTGGTCAAACTACCGGCGCATCTATGCCCGGGGCCAGTTGCGCGACGGCAATGTGCCCGAGGCCTATGCACTCGCCGCCCGCCACTTCCTCTCCAGCGGCTCGGATTACGCCGATCTGGAGTGGCTGGCGGGCTTCATCGCGCTGCGCTTCCTGAAAGACCCCGAGCTGGCGCTCTGGCACTTCGAGCGCTTCGGCGAAGCGGTGGAAACGCCAATCAGCCTTGGCCGCGCGGGCTATTGGCTGGGCCGCGCCTACACCGACCTGGGCGATGCCGAAAAGGCGCGCGATGCCTATGCCTACGGCGCGCAATACCAAACCAGCTACTACGGGCTGCTGGCCGCCGAAGCCGCGGGCCTGCCGATGGATGTGAGCCTGACGGGGCGCGAGGAATTTCCGTCCCTGGCCGACACCAGCTTTGCAGGTTCCGAGGTGCTGGCGGTGGGCCTGCGGATGATCGAAGAAGGGGAAGACGCGGAAGCCGAGCGCTTCCTCACCCATCTGGCCAGCACGCTGGAGCGCCCGGAAGCGGGCAGCCTCGGTGCGCTGATGATCGAGCGGGGCGAGGTGCATCTTGCGCTGAAGATCGCCAAGAAGGTGGCCCGCAACGGCATCATGATCCCCGCCGCCTACTACCCGCTGCACGAGATGGCCGAAACCGACTGGCCGGTGCCCGACGAATTGGCCCTGGCGATTGCCCGGCGCGAAAGCGAGTTCGATCCGGTGGTCGTCAGCCCTGCCGGGGCGCTCGGGCTGATGCAGCTGATGCCGGGCACCGCGCGCGACATGGCGGGCGAGCTGAAGGTGCGCTACGACAAGGGCAAGCTGACCGAAGACCCGGAGTATAACGCCCAGCTCGGCACCGCCTACCTCGCGGGCCTGATCGAGATCTTCGGCGATGCGCCGGTGCTGGTGGCGGTGGGCTACAACGCCGGGCCGGGCCGCGCGGTGAACTGGGTGAGCGACCGGGGCGATCCGCGCTATCCCGGCGTCGACGTGGTGGACTGGGTCGAGATGATCCCCTTCCGCGAGACCCGCAACTACGTGATGCGCGTGACCGAGAGCCTGCCGATCTACCGCGCCCGTCTCACCGGCCGGGTGGAGGAGCTCCAGTTTATCAAGATGCTCCACGGCACGCCCAACTGACCGGGCGCGCAGGCTCTGCGGTCGGTCTGGAGTATTTCAAGCAAGAAAATGAACAGGCCGCGCCCGTCAGCCGGCGGCGAGTTCGCAAAAGCGGGTTATGTCGGCCTCTTTCGCGTTCCAGTCGCAGACAAGACGGGCGGTGAGCATCTCCTCCGGGTCGTCCCCTTCAAGATCGCCCACATAGATGTGGTACTCCGCGCCTTCTGCCTTCAACCGTTGATGCGCGGCGCGGGGGAGGTCGGCGAAGATCAGGTTGCTCTCCTGCGGGGCCAGGAGCCGTCCGCCCGCCGCCTCCACACCGCGCGCGAGTGCGGCGGCGGCGGCATTGGCGGTGTTCGCGGTTTCCATCCAGAGATCATTGGTGAGGTAGGCGCTCATCTGCGCGGCGAGGTAGCGATGCTTTGAGAAGAGCTGCGCCCCGCGTTTGCGGCGGTATTCCAGCTCTTCGGCCTTCTCGGGGTCGAAGAGCACCATCGCTTCCACGCCGAGCAGGCCGTTCTTGGTCCCGCCGAACGACAGCGCATCAATGCCCGCCTTCCAGCTCGCTTCCGCAGGCGTACAGCCCAGGTGCGCCACCGCATTGGCAAAGCGCGCACCATCCATATGGGTCGCAAGGCCGAAGCCGCGGGCCACGGTGGTGAGCGCCGCCAGTTCGGAGAGGCTGTAGACCGCGCCCTTCTCGGTGGCCTGCGTCAGAGAGACCGGCCCGCGCTTTGGCCCATGCACGCCACGCGTGCCCTCCGCGCCGATAGTGGCGGCCAGCGCCTCGGGGCGGATCTTGCCGGCCTCGTGGGGCACCAGCGTCAGCTTGGTGCCGCCGGTGAACATCTCGGGCGCGTTGCACTCGTCTTCGTGGATATGTGCGCAGGCCGAGCAGAAGATCGTCTCGAACGGCTCAGCCAGCGTGGACAGCAGCAGCACGTTGGCGGCGGTCCCGGTGGCGGCGAGAAAGACGGCGGCCTCGGGCGCTTCGAACACCTCCCGCACCTGCGCCACAACCTGCTCGGAGAGCGCATCGGCACCATAAGGCATGGCATAGCCCTCGTTGGCGCGCACCAGCGCCTCCATCACGGCGGGATGGGCGGGGCCGGTGTTGTCGGAGGCGAAGTGCATTACAGGTCTTCCTCTTCTGCCACGTAATCTTCCCAGTCATCCTCGGGAATGTCGAACTCGGGAAAGGTCGGCCCCTTCACGGCCCGGCCCGCCTTGCGGGTGCTCTCCGGATCGCCGGTGACGAGCGGATGCCAGGCGGGCAGGGGCTTGCCTTCGTACCGCAGCCGATAGGCGCAGCTCTCGGGCATGAAGTAGGCGGTCTTGTGCATGGTCTCGGGGCGCAGAACCACGCATTCCGGCACGATCTTCAGCCGTACGTCGTAGTTGGAGCAGCGGCATTGGGTGTCATCGAAAAGCCGGCAGGCGATGCGGGTGAAGACGACCTCGCCACTCTCTTCGTCCTCCAGCTTGTTCAGGCAACACTTTCCGCAGCCATCGCAGAGCGCCTCCCATTCCTCGCCTGTCAGCTCGCCCAGCGGTCGCTCCCAGAAGCGCGGCCTCATGGCCGGGCCAGAATGCTGCGCGCGCGCGCCTCGTCGCGCTGCATCTGCTCGATGAGGGCAGGCAGCCCGTCGAACTTCGCTTCGGGGCGGAGGAATTCGACAAGCCCGACAGAGAGATGCGCGCCATAAAGATCGCCCGAGAAGTCGAACAGAAAGGTTTCGAGGTTCGGGGCATCCCCCTCGAACATCGGGCGAATGCCAAGCGAGGCAACGCCGGTGTGGGTGCCCGCATGTGGCCCGTCGAGCACGTCGACCATCACCGCGTAAACCCCGAATGCGGGCCGATGCAGCCGGGGCAGGCCCATGTTGGCGGTGGGGTAGCCCAGCTCGCGGCCGCGCTTTGCGCCATGGATGACCGGGCCCTCGATGCGGTGCCAGTGGCCCAGCATCGCGGCGGCCTCGCGCGGACGGCCCTCGGTAAGCGCCTCGCGGATCGCGGTGGAGCTGATCTCGCCGACGCCGGGCAGGGCGCGCAGCTCGGCCACTGTGGTGCCGAAGCCAAGGGCGGCGCCATCGCGGGCGAGGCTTTCCACATCGCCCGCGCGGCCCTTGCCATAACGAAAGTCGGCGCCCACCGTCACATGGGCGGCACCAATGCCCTCCGCCAGCACCTCGCGGCAGAAGGCCTCGTCGGTCAGCGAGCGGAAGGCCTCGTCGAAGGGCAGCTCCACCAGCAGCTCAACGCCCAGCTTTTCCAGCCGGTGCGCGCGGGCCTCGGCATTCATCAGGCGGAAGGGCGGGGCGGCGGGCTGGAACACCTCGCGCGGATGGGGCTCGAAGGTGAGCACGCCGAGCGGCGCGCCCGGCGCGGCGGCGCGGGCCTGCTCCAGCACGGCCTGATGGCCAAGGTGCACCCCGTCGAAATTGCCGATGGCGAGGCTGGCGCCGCGCAGCGCGGGGGGAAAATCGGAGAGGCTCTGGACGATCCGCATGGCGCCTGAGGTAGCGC
>NZ_QTNQ01000106.1 GCF_018424695.1 Vannielia litorea | reverse complement strand
AGATGGGTATAAGAGACAGCCACCCACGGCCGCACCTCGCCGGATCAGGCCAGCGTTTTCAAAACCTTGGCCAGCACATCGCCGATCCGGTCGATCTGCGCCTTGTCGATGATGAGCGGCGGCGAGAGAGCAATGATGTCGCCTGTCGTGCGGATCAGCACGCCCTCCTCGTAAGCCGCGAGGAAGGCCTCGAAGGCGCGCTTCGTCGGCGCCCCCGCCACCCCTTCAAGTTCCACCGCGCCGACCAGCCCGAGGTTGCGGATGTCGATGACGTGGGGCAGCCCTTTCAGGCCGTGCAGCATCTCCTCGAAATAGGGCGCAAGCTCAACGCAACGCTCGAACAGGCCCTCCTCCTTGTAGGTCTCCAGCGTCGCCAGCCCGGCGGCGGCGGCGATCGGGTGGCCCGAGTAGGTGTAGCCGTGGAACAGTTCGATCGCGTTCTCCGGGCCGGTCATGAAGGCGTTGTAGATATCTGCGGAACAGAACACCGCACCCATCGGGATGACCCCGTTGGTGATGCCCTTGGCCGTGGTCATCAGGTCGGGCGTGACGCCGAAGAAGTCGGCCCCGAAGGGCGTGCCCAGCCGCCCGAAGCCGGTGATGACCTCGTCGAAGATGAGCAGGATGCCATGCTTTTTGGTGATCGCCCGCAGCCGCTCGAGGTAGCCCTTGGGCGGCAGGATCACCCCCGTCGAGCCCGCCATCGGCTCCACGATCACGGCCGCAATCGTCTCCGGCCCGTGCAGCGCCACGATGCGCTCCAGCTCGTCGGCCAGCTCGGCGCCGTGCTCGGGCACGCCGCGCGAATAAGCGTTCTTCTCGGGCAGGTGGGTGTGCGGCAGGTGGTCGACCCCGTTCAGCAGGGAACCGAAGAACTTGCGGTTGTTCACGATCCCGCCCACCGAGATGCCGCCGAAGCCCACCCCGTGATAGCCGCGCTCGCGCCCGATCAGCCGCGTGCGCTGCCCCTCGCCGCGCGCCCGGTGATAGGCCAGCGCGATTTTCAGCGCGGTATCAACACTCTCCGAGCCGGAGTTGGTGTAGAACACGTGGTCGATGCCCTCGGGGGCCATGTCCACCAGCCGGTTGGCAAGCTCGAAGGCCTTGGGGTGGCCCATCTGGAAGGCGGGGGCATAGTCCATCTCCGCCACCTGCGCCTGCACCGCCTCCACGATCTTCGGGCGCGCATGGCCCGCGTTGCAGCACCAGAGCCCCGCCGTGCCATCCAGCACCTCGCGCCCATCGGCGGTGGTGTAATGCATGTCCTTGGCGCCCACGAACATGCGCGGGTTGTCCTTGAACTGCCGGTTGGCCGTGAAGGGCATCCAGAAGGCTCTGAGGTCGTTGGGCGATTGCACGTTCATGGCGCGGCTCCGAAGGATGGGAATTGCGCGGCGAGCCTGCGCCCGGTGCCGGACAAGGTCAAGCCTAGGCCAACACCGCGAGCGCAAAGAGGCTGAGGAAAGCGGTCCAGACCATCACTTGCGCCACCCGCGCGGCGGGCACGTCGTAGAGCAGTGCAAGGCTCATCGCCATCGCGCCCGTCGGCGGCGCGGCGGCGAAGACGAAGAGCCTGTTGGCTTCCCATCCGCCCGCGAAGAGCGTCAGCAACAGCGCCACGAGGGCCGGGAAGACCACCAGCTTGATGCCGCTCACCACCGCCACCGCCGTATCGAAGCGGAAGGCCACGGCGCTCAGCACTACGCCAAGCGAGAACAACGCCACCGGCGCGGCGGCGACGCCGTTGAAGTCGAGAAAGGTCTGCACCGGCGCGGGCACCGGCACGCCCGCCAGCCCCAGCGCCGTACCACCGAAGATCGCCAGCAGCGTCGGCGTGCGGGCAAAGATCGCCAGCACCGCGCCGGGAGAGACGCGGCCCAGCTTGATCGCCTGCAACACGAACATGGTGCCGCCAAAGCTGACCGTGCTGTCGAGCACCACGACCATGGTGATCGGTAGCACCCCGCTCTCGCCGTAGAGCAGCACGCCGATGGGCAGGCCGTAAAAGACGTTGTTGGCGAAGATCCCGGCGTAACCGAGGATCACCGACTCCCCCGGCCCCGCCCCGAAGAGCCGCCGCGCAAGTTGGTACCCCAGCGCGAAGAGGATCACCTGCGCCGCCGAGTAGAGCAGGATCGGCGTGAGGCGGAAGGTATCGAAGGGCGCGTTCCACAGCAGGTCGAGCACCACGATGGGCACAAGCACCGTCATGGCGAAGCGGTTGATCGTGCGCGCCGAGTCTTCGCTGAGCTGCCCGCCCTTCCCCAGCCCCCAGCCGAGCGCGAGGATGGCAAAGACCGGCAGGATCGGGTTGGCCAGAACGGTGAGAAAGCTCACGCCGAGAGGGCCTCTTCGAAGCCCAGCCTCAGGATGCGCGCCATCTCGTCGATCTGCCCCTCGGTGATGGTCAGCGGCGGCGACATCACGCAGGCGTTGTAGACCGGGCGCAGCAGCAGCCCGTGGCGCTGGCAGATCGCATCGACCTGCGCGGCAAAGGCCATGTCCCGGTCTTCGTCCGGGTTTTCCGGGTCCAGCTCGCATTCAATGCCCGCCATCAGCCCCTTCACCCGGATGTCGGAAATCACCGGAATGTCCGACAGGCTACTCAGAGCGGCCTCGAAGTGGGGCGCGATGCGTTGCACGTGCTCCAAGAGGCCATCGCGCTCGAAGATATCGAGGTTGGCCATCGCTGCGGCACAGGCGACCGGGTGGCCGGAATAGGTGAAGCCCGAGGTGAAGCCTTTGCCCTCGTTGGTGGCCGCCGTAATCTCGTCGATCAGCCGGTCGGAGATGAAGAGCGCGCCCAAGGGCTGGTAGCCCGAGGTGAGCCCCTTGGCGGTGGTCAACATGTCGGGCTGCACGCCGAAGACGGGCTCGCTGGCAAAGTAGTGGCCGAGCCGCCCGAAGCTCGTCACCACCTCGTCGGCGATGAAAAGCACGTCATGCTTGCGGCAGATCTCAGCGCAGGCGGCAAGGTAGCCCTCCGGCTGCACGATCACCCCGCCCGAGGCCATGACCGGCTCTGCGATGAAGGCGGCGACCTTTTCGGCGCCGACGCTCAGGATCATCGCCTCCAGCTCGGCCACCTTTTGGGCGGTGAAGTCTTCCAGCGATTGCCCCTCGGGCCGGTCTTTTGGCTTGGGGCAGGAGAGGAAGTGGATGTGATCCTCGATCATGTCCATCTCCGCCTTCTCGCGCATCTTCCCCGAACAGGAGGCGGTGAGATAGGTGGAGCCGTGATAGGCGTTGACCCTTGAAATAATGTGCTTTTTCTCGGGCCTCCCGAGGCAGTTGTTGTAGAAGAAGGCAAAGCGCAGGGCAGAGTCCACCGCCGTCGAGCCGCCGGTGGTGAAGAACACGTTGTTCAGATCGCCCGGCGCCAGGGCTGCCAGCCGTTTGGCCAGCGCGGCGGCCACGTCGGAGGCCATCGACCAGGGAGAGAAATACGACAGGCGGCGCATCTGGTCGGCGCAGGCCTCCACGATCTCTTCCCGCCCATGCCCCACGTTCACGCACCACATGCCGCCGGGGCCGTCGATCATCCGCTTGCCGTCGCTGTCGGTGACGTAGATGCCCTCGCTGTCGGTCAGAACGGTACGGGGGGCCTCGCCGATGGCGGTCACATCCTCCCAGGGGTGGAGGAAATGGCGGTCGGCTTCGTGGATGTCGGAGGTGGTGGGAGAATCGCTCATGGGGCGACCTTAGACCTCCGCGCGACGGGAGGGCAGGCCCCTCAGCAAATGCGCGGAAGCTGCTCCCCGACCAGCATATCGACGATCCGCGCGCCGCCGAAGAGGGTGCGCATCGTCACCTGCCCCGGGCGTCCCGCGTGAGCACGGCCCACCGCGCAGGCCCCCTGCCCTTCCGGCAACTTGCGCATGGCCGCCAGTGCCGCCTCGGCCTCTGCCTCGGGGACAAACACCACCAGCCTCCCCTCGTTGGCGAGATAGAGCGGGTCGAGCCCGAGGATCTCGCACATGCCCTTCACTTCCGCGCGCAGTGGCAGGGCGGTTTCCTCGATTTCCACCGCCACGCCCGCCGCCTCGGCGATCTCGTTGAGGGCCGAGGCGAGGCCTCCACGGGTCGCATCGCGCGCGGCGCGGGCGTTCGGCGCGGCGTGCAGCACGGCCTCCATGAGGTGGCCAAGCCCGGCGCAGTCGGAGGGGATATCGGCAGAAAGCGCCATGTCGCCGCGTGCCGCCAGGATCGCTGCGCCGTGGTCGCCCAGCACCCCGTTGACCAGCGCCACGTCCCCCGGGCGCACGTTGTTCGCGGCGAGATTGCACCCGGGCGGGATCACCCCCACGCCGGATGTGGTGATGAAGAGCGTGTCGGCCATGCCGCGCCCGACCACCTTCGTGTCGCCGGTGACGATCCGCACGCCGGCCTTTTCAGCCTCGGCCTGCATCGAGGCGACCACGCGGCTGAGCAGCGCCACCTCGCAACCCTCCTCGATGATGAAGGCCGCCGAAAGCCAGAGCGGCTTGGCCCCGCCCACGGCAAGGTCGTTGACCGTGCCGCAGACGGCGATCTTGCCGATATCGCCGCCGGGAAATTCCAACGGGTCCACCACGAAGCTGTCGGTGGTGAAGGCCAGCTGCGCGCCGGGCTCTTGCAGCGCAGCGTTCATCAGCCGAGCCTGATCCTCCATGCCGGGGGGCTGGAAGGCGGCGGTGAAGACGCCTTCGATCAGGTCGCGCATCGCCTTGCCGCCGCCGCCGTGCGCAAGCGTGACATTTGCGGGGAGGGGTTTGACGGCCATGTTCATTCCGCCGCCTCCACCGCGCGGGCGCCGCCGTATTGGTAATAGGCCGCGCAGGCCCCCTCGGAGCTGACCATGAGCGCGCCCAGCGGCATCTCGGGGGTGCAGCCCTTGCCGAACTGCGGGCAGGCCACGGGCTTGATCCGCCCGGTCATTACCGCGCCGCATTCGCAGCCCTCGGGCTCTTCCACGTGGCGCGGGCCTGCGGCGTAGCCGATGCCGAACTTCTCCTCGGCATCGAAGGCGCGGTAGGCCTCGCGGATGCGCAGCCCGGACGCGTCGATCTCGCCGAGGCCACGCCATTCGAAGCTGGGGCGCGGCTCGTAGACATCGGCCATGGCGGCGATGGAGGCCGGATTTCCATGTTCGGGCACGACGCGGGCATACTGGTTTTCCACCTCCGCCCGGCCATCCCGGATCTGCTCCAGCACCATCAGGACCGATTGCAGCAGATCGAGCGGCTCGAAGCCGGCGACGACGATCGGCTTGTGATACTCTTCGGCAATGAAATCATAGGGATGCACCCCGATGACCATGCTCACATGCCCCGGCCCCACGAAGCCATCGAGCAGCATGTGCGGATCGTCGAGCAGCGCCTTGATGGGGGGTGGCACGGTGATGTGGTTGCAGAAGACCGAGAAGTTCGTGATCCCCTCGCGCGCCGCCTGCTGGAGGGTGAAGGCGGTGGAGGGGGTGGTGGTTTCAAACCCGAGACCGAAGAACACCACCTCCCGCTCAGGGTTGCGGCGGGCCAGCTCAAGCGCGTCTAAAGGCGAATAGACCATGCGAATGTCGGCCCCGTCCGCCTTGGCCTGCATCAGCGACTTTCGGGTGCCGGGCACGCGCATCGCGTCGCCAAAGGTGGTGAAGATAACGCCCTCACGCTCGGCGATCTGCACGCATTCATCCACCCGGCTCATCGGCAGCACGCAGACGGGGCAGCCCGGCCCATGGATGAACTCGAGGCCCGGCGGCGTCAGCTTGTCGAGCCCGTAACGGAAGATCGCGTGGGTGTGGCCGCCGCAGATTTCCATGATGTGCACCGGCTTCTCCGCCGTTGCACCGATTTCACCCACCACCCGTTCGATGGCGGCAAGCAGCTTGCGGGCGGCCTCGGGGTTGCGGAACTCTTCTGCGAACTTCATGGCTGTTCCTCCAGGGCTGCCTCACCGGCGGCCATCGCTTCCAGCGTTTCCTGCGCCTCGCCGAGGCCTTCCAGCGCCTCCAGCGTGGCGGCGGCCTCATCCTCGTCGATCAGGCTCATCGCGAAGCCCACGTGGATCAGCGCCCACTTGTCGATCAGCCCCGCCAACGGGCCGGTGGCCACCGGGATCACGTTCACCTCGCGGCGCACGCCGGAGACCTCGGCCATCGCCATCATGCGGGCCTCATCGGTGATTTCGACGATCTGTCCGGGTATGCCCAGGCACATGGGTCAGTCCTCCTCGGGTTGGCTGGCCTTGCCCGGCTCGGCAATGGCGTAGCGTTCGATCTTGGCGCGCAGGCCGACGCGGCTGAGGCCCAGCTCATCGGCGGCGCGGCTCTTGTTCCACTTCAGGCGGGTGAGCGTTTCGCGCAGGATTCGCATCTCGATCTGCTCCACCCGTTCCTTCAGCGTGCCCGAGGAGGTGAGCACCTCGTCCACCGCCGGGCTGGCTTGCGGGCGGCCGGGGGCGGCTTGCAGGATGTGGCGCGAGATCAGCTCGGGGCCCAGGATACGATCCTGCGAGAAGATCAGCATCCGGATCATCTCGTTTTCCAGCTCGCGCAGGTTGCCGGGCCAAGCATAGTGCTCCAGAAAGCGGATCGCGTCGTCAGAGAGGCCGTGCACCGGCTTGCCATGGGCCGCCGCCGCATCGAGCAGCATGTGCTGGGAGAGCACGGCGATGTCGCCGGCACGCTCGCGCAGCGGCGGAAGGGCAAGGGAGGCCTGAGCGAGGGCGAAGTAGAGATCGGAGCGAAAGCGCCCCTCGGCCACCTCGCCACGCAGATCGCGCCGCGCGCCTGTGATTAGCCGCACGTCGGTGCGCATTTCCTCGTGGCTGCCGATGGGGCGAAACCGGCCCTCGATGGCCACGCGGGAGAGCGCGAGCTGCATACGGGGTGACAGCTCGGCCAGCCCGTTGAGGAAGAGCGTGCCCCTGTCGGAGCGCTGCAAAAGGCCGATCTTGTTGGCCTGAATCCCCGGCACCGCGCCGCGCTTGGCCCCGAACAGCTCGATTTCAAGAATGGCATCATCGACGCCGGTGCAGTTGATCTCGTGAAATGGCCTGTCAGAGCGCAGCGAGCCGTAGTGGACCGCCCGCGCCAGCGCCGTCTTGCCGGTGCCCGCCTCGCCGACGATCATAACCGGCACGTCGAAGCTAGCGAACTGGCGGGCCTGTTCGATGAGCGCGTTCAGCGGCGAGTTGGGCGCGCGCAGCACGTTTTCGAAGCCAAGCCCCTCGCGGAGCGCCTTGCGCTGCTCTTCCAGCTTGCTCTCGACCGAGCGCGAAAGATAGCGCATTTCCAGCGACATGCGCTCGTGGTCGCGGTTGAGGCGGAAGAGATCAGCGGCGTTCTTTGCCGTCATCAAAAGCTGGTCGGGGTGCCAGGGCTTGGTGAGAAACTGGTAGATCCCGGCCTCGTTGATCGCCGCGATCATGTCGGAGGTTTCTGTATAACCGGTGATGATGATCCGCACCGTCTCGGGCCAGCGGTCGCGCACCTCGGTCAGAAACTCGGTGCCCGAGCGGCCCGGCATCCGCTGGTCGCAGAAGATGACCTGAACGTAATGCTCTTCCATCAACGCCGTGGCCTCCTCGGCGTTCAGCGCGGTGAGGCACTCGAAGTCGTCCTCCAGCGCCATCCGCATCGCGGCGAGCGAATGGGCCTCGTCGTCGACCAGAAGGATCGTGGGGAGCGGCTCGGGCATGGCCCTACTCCGCCGCCGCGCGACAGGCTTTGCGGGCAAGCGCGCCTTGCAGCCAGTTGAGCCAGTTTTCCATCCCTTCGCCGGTGCGGGCGGAGACGCGGATGACCTCTATGGCCGGGTTCACCCGCCGCAGGTTTTCCTCGTAAAGGTCGAGATCCAAGTCGCAATGCGGGGCGAGATCGACCTTGTTCAGCAGCGCGAGACGGGCGGCGGTGAACATGTCGGGGTATTTCAACGGCTTGTCCTCGCCCTCGGTGACCGAGAGGATCGCCACCTTGCAATCTTCGCCCAGATCGAAGCCCGCCGGGCAGACGAGGTTGCCGACGTTCTCGATGAAGAGATAGCCGTTCCGGGCAAGCTCCAGATGCTCCATCGCGTGGCCCACCATATGGCCGTCGAGGTGGCAGCCCTTGCCGGTGTTCACCTGGATCGCCTGCGCGCCGGTGGCGCGGATGCGGTCGGCGTCATTGGCGGTTTGCTGATCGCCCTCGATCACGGCGAGGGGGGCATCGCCCAGCGCTTCGATGGTCATGCACAGGAGGGTCGTCTTACCGGAGCCGGGGGATGATACGAGGTTGATGGCGAATGTGCCGAGGCCCGCGAGCCGGGTGCGGTTGGCGGCGGCGTAGCGGTCATTCTTGGCGAGGATGCCGGTTTCGATTTCCACCAGCCGCTCCTGGCTCATGCCGGGCACCTCGACGCCGGCGGGGCCGTGGCCGAAGTGCAGATCATCGCCGTGATGGTGATGGTGGTGCTGGCCATGAGCGTGACCATGCTCGTGAGAATGATCGTGGGAGTGGCCCTCCACCTTCGCATCACCGCATCCGCAAACTGTGCACATCAGACAACCTCCAGGTCCTTGATTTTCATCTCGTCGCCCCCCATCGGCAGCAGGCGTCCGCCGCCGCAGTCGGGGCATGGGTCGAGCCGCTCCGCGATCTCGACTTCCTTCATGCAATCGGTGCACATCGCGCGGCCCGGCAGGTCGATCATCACCAGTGCGGCGCCCTGCGCCACGCCGCCGCGCATCACCACGTCCCAGGCGAATTCCAACGCAGGTTTCTCGACCCCGGCGAAGCGCCCGATCTCCAGCCGCACGGTCTTGACCGCCTTGAACCCCTGCGCCACGGCGGCCTCGTCGATCACCTGGCGGATGCCTTCGCAGAGCGACATTTCATGCATCTTGAACCTCCCGAAGCGTCAGCGGCACGCAGGGGTCGAGCACCGCGAGCAACAGCTCGGCGGTCGCGTGCCCCGCCGTGCCGAGGCTGCCAAGAGACTGCGCCAGCACACCGCCGGGAGCAAGCATGTGATCGGTCGGCGTGACCCGCTTCAGCGCGGCCACACGACCGGCATCCACCTCGGCCAGCAGGGTATAGACCCCGCGCGCCGAAGGCACCATGGCCGTGCCCGGCCCGATCATCCGGGGCGCTGGCAGAATGCCCCTGCCCGCGGCCTCCATGTCGATCATCCGGCCCACGATCCGCCAGAGCGGTCCGCGCCCATAGGTGGCCTCGATGTGCCGCATCGCCGCGTGGCCGGCGTGGCGGGCGGCGGCGCTGTTTTCCTGCGCCGAGGCTTTGAGCGCGCTGTCAGCCGTCACCCCGGGCAGGCCGGGTGCCACGCCCTCTCCCGGGGCAAAACGTGCCGCCAGTGCAGAGAGCACCGGGGCGAGGCCCTGCCCGCTTTCGAGGAACTCGGTGAGCTCCGCCCCACTGGTGGGAAAGGACCGGCCGCCGAAGAGTGCCCTGTCCGGTACATCATGCGGCAGGGCAAGCGGGGTGAGCCCCAGAGCGCGTGGCAGGAAGAGCGTGAGCCGCAGCCTGTGCTCGGCCCGGATCTCGCGGGCAAGCGCGGCGAGGTCGGGCGCGCCGAGGCCCAGCGCCATCCGCGCGGCGGCCCCCTGAGCGTGCCGGCACAGGTTGAAGAGACGCGGCAAGAGCTCGGCCACCTCCTGCGGCGCCCGGCCACGCATCATCGCCTCCACCGGGAGTGGTTCCGGCAGCTCCACCCGGAAACAGGGGGTGATATGGGCGCGCTGGTTCACCGCTCAGCCGTCCGTGGAGAGCCCGGCAGTGAGAACCTTGCGGCGGCTGGGCTCGGCGCCAATGGAAGCGGGGGCCTCATCGGCCTCCGCCTCTTCGGCCTCTGCGGCTGCCGCCAGCGCGTCTTCGCGGGCGGCGCGGATGTCGGCGCTGCGGTCTGTCTCGGCGCGATGGTCCTCGTCGAAGAGCGCCACCATCACCGCCTCGGCCACCTCCACCGCCCCGGCCTGGCTCTTGAACTCGTTCATCGGGGAGAAGAGCGAGCAGGCCTTGTAGCCCCCCACCATCTCACGGACGTTGTGGATGAACTCATACTCGCCCGACCCGAAGCCAATTACCTCCTTCTCGCCTGCCCGCAGGTCGGACCAGTCCTCCCCCTCGGCTGGAAGCTGCACGAGGTTGAGGAACCAAGGCGAGATGAGCACGCCCAGCAGGCGGCCCTGGTGCATCCGGAAGCCGACCGCCTGCACCCGCAGCAGCTTGTTGACGATCGGCACGTCGCGCATCTTGGCGTGCCAGACCTCGGTGAAATCGGCCTCCAGCGCGCGGGCGCGCTCGGCCAGAACCTCGGCTTCGCGCGCGGCGTCGGAGCCCGGATCTTCTGACACCAGGAACTGTTCCTTCGGCGCATCGCAGTTGGGGCACTTCCAATCGGCGGGCAGGGCGAGGAAGGGCGTGCCGGGCAGGACTTGCCGGGTGTCATCACCCTCCGCCGGGTCATAAGGCGTCCAGCAGATCTTGCATTCCATGATCGCGCGGGGGCTGATCTTGTCATTCGCGCCCAGGAAGCTGCCCTCGAACCCGCTCATCGGATCGCCTCCAGCACTTCTACCAACCGCGCGCCGCTGTCGGTGAGGTCTTCCCGTGCGGCCAGCGCGACCTCGGGCAGGCTGACAACCTCGAAGGTATCGAGAATGAGCTGATCGGTGGAGTTGTAGAACTGCACGCGCCAGACGTGGGGCAGCGCGGTGGCTGTGATCCGGCAGTTGCCATAACCGCGCGACAGGATCTCCACCGCGCCCTTGCCCATTGCCGCGTCGAGCCAGGCGAGGTCTTCTTCGGTGTGGGGCAGCAGCGTGAGGTTGACGGTGTGCAGGTGCATGTCGGTCGCCGCCGGGTCGAATGTGGCGGACTTGTCCTCCAGCTCCACGAGGAGCGGCGGGGCGTTGACCACGCCGGGGCCGCGCGGGGCGGCGTGGGACTTTGGCAGCATGCGCGGCTCGAAGGCGCGCTCGAGCGCAAGTTGCGGCACCGGGCCGACCTCCACGGCATCTACGCCCGCGCCGCTCAGCATCCAGACCCCGGCGAAGACGCTCTCCTGCACCGCGATGGCCGGGATGCCGTGCACCCGCATGGCCACCTCGCCCTCGCCCATGGTCTCGGCCACCAGCGCACGGTTGGCGGCATCGAGCGCCGCAAGATCGAACTGCACGTTCGGCCCGCCCTGCCCCGCCACGGCGGCGGCGGCAGCGACCTCGGCCATCAGGGCCAGCGCCGGGGCCAGCGCCTCGCAGCCCTCAACATCGGGGATGCGGGGCGAGAAGGTGCGCATGTCCTGCGGCATCTGCATATACTCAAGCTCACCGTCGCCCTCGTCAGGCTGGGAGCCGGGGCCGTAGCCTGTGGGGGGGAGAACGAAATTTCCGACCATTGGGGGCCTCTCTGGGGTCACTGCGCGGG
>NZ_QTNQ01000105.1 GCF_018424695.1 Vannielia litorea | reverse complement strand
GCCTAGGGCTCGTTCCAGTAGCGCCGACGCTCTTCCCACATCTTCTCGCCGATCAGGCAATCATAGGTGCCCTGCGCACGGATGATCTGGGCGGGCGGGGCGAGGCCGGCAATTTCGAGCACCAGCTTGCGCCGCACGGCGGAGGCGAACTCGCTCCACTCCAGCACCGGGATTACGAAGGCTCCGGCGCCGCCGATCACACAGTCGCGGTAGTAGAGATCCAGCCCGCCGATGTCCCAGTGGCCGCCGAGGCCCTCGTTCGTCATCAGCGGCAGCCCGTTAATGGTGATCCCCTTGGCCAAAACCGCATCCCGTGCGGGGGCGATATGGCTGCCCTGATTGTTCGGCCCATCGCCCGACACGTCGATCACCTGGCGCAGGCCGGTGAAGGCGTTTCTCGACATCGAATCGGCGGCATATTCGATGGCCCCCGAAATGGAGGTGCGGCGCATCCCGCCTGCGAAGGTCTGGCTGAGGGCCTCGGCGAAGGCGCGCGCGTCATCTGGCGTCTGGATGATCGTCCATGGCACGATCTCGCGCTGGGTGTAGCTGCCGGCCCATTCCACGTAGGTCACGGCAATGGAGCCCAGAAGGCCCGATTGCACGGCGGTCATCACCTCGTTCGAAAGGATCGCCTCGGCATAGCCGCGTCGCTGGATTTCGACTTCGTTGGGCGTCATCGAGCGGGAGACATCGACCATGAGCGCGAGCTCGACATCGACCTCGATGGGCTGGGCATGGGCGGGCAGGGCTGCGAGACACAGCATGGCAAGGGCGCGGCGCATGCCTTCAATCGTGCAGCACCATTGCGTTCTGTCCAGTCAAAAACGCGGGATCGGGGGCTTGGCAGAGGCCCGGCGCTCTGCAAACATCAAACTGCACGATATTTTGATGCACCCTTTTGCGAACTGGAGATTTCATGCGATATGCACTGCTCGCCCTTGCCATGGGCGCCCCTTTCCTGTCCACCCCCGCAACAGCCGATGAGGTCAGCGACAAGCTGAAGGAAAACCTCGAGCGCTGTGCGCAGTCCAACTGCAAGGTGCCCGATTTCGGCATCAAGGGGCTGACGGCTATTCCGGAGGAGGCCTTCACGATGGAGGGCGTCTACGGGCTGCGGTTGAGCAATACCGACATCACCGATTTCAGCCCGCTGGCCGAGATGAACTGGATCGAAGAGCTCGACATTTCCGGCACCAAGATGGCCGATCTGTCCCCGCTCTCCGGGCTGACCCAGCTGGAAAAGCTGACCATGTCGCGCACCGAGGTGACCGACCTTGCGCCCATCGCCGGGCTGGTGGGCCTGCGCAGCTTCGTGATGCAGAACTCGAAGGTGACAGACATCAGCGCGATGGCGGAGATGAAGGCGTTGGAAAACGTGGACCTTCAGAGCTCGCCGATTGCCGATATTTCACCGCTGGCGGGTATCCAGCATATCGAGCGGCTGCAATTGGCGCGCACGGCGATTACCGATTTTTCACCGTTGGGCGAGCTGAAGGGCACGTGGTCCATCAACCTCGACAGCACCGGGATCGAAGACCTGACCCCGCTCGGCGGACTGACGGCGCTGGCACAGCTCAACATCAACAAGACCAAGGTGACCGATCTTACGCCGATCAGCGGGCTGGTGGGGCTGCGCTACCTCGATGCGCGCGACGTTGCGCTGAGTGATCTCGGCCCGGTGGCAGGGATGCCGCGGATGTATGCGCTGGTGCTTTCGGGCACGCAGGTGGCGGACCTCTCGCCGCTGGCGGAGTTGAAGCTGCTCTACAACCTCGATCTGGCCAAGACCCCGGTGACGGACCTTTCGCCGCTTTCCGGGGTGCATACGCTGCAACGGCTCAATCTCGACGGGTCCTCGGTGACGGACCTGTCGCCGCTGGCCGGGATGCAGGGGCTGAAGGATCTGTCGGTGCGGCAAACCGGGGTGAGCGATGTTTCGGCGCTGGCAAAGCTGCCTGCGCTGGAGCGGCTGAGCCTGGATGACACAGAGGTGGCCGATCTTTCACCCCTGCTGGACATCGAAACGCTTAAGTCTGTGTCGATCCGGAAAGACAAGTACACCGGCGACATGGGCCCGGTGGAGGCGCTGGAAGCAAAGGGCGTGCAGGTGCGTTGAGCCGAAATTACCCCACCCCGTTGCCCGCGAGGTGGGGACTGCTCAAAACTGGTCGACCTGTCCGCCGCCCTGCTGCCAGGGCTGCACGAGGTTGCCGAAGCGGGTGAACTGACTCTCGAAGCTAAGTTCAACAGTGCCGATGGGGCCGTGGCGCTGCTTGCCGATGATGACCTCGGCCTTGCCGTGCAGCCGCGCCATGCGCTCCTGCCATTCGGCCATCTTGTCGAGCTGGTCGTCGGAGGGTTTTTCGCGCTCGACGTAATATTCCTCACGGAAGACGAACATCACCACGTCGGCGTCTTGCTCGATTGAGCCCGATTCCCGCAGGTCGGAGAGCTGCGGGCGTTTGTCGTCCCGGCTCTCGACCTGGCGGGAGAGCTGGGAGAGGGCGATGACGGGGATGTTCAGCTCTTTCGCAATCGCCTTCAGGCCCATGGAGATTTCACCGATCTCCTGTACCCGGTTATCGGCGGTGCCGCGCAGGAGCTGGAGGTAGTCGACGATAATCAGGTCGAGCCCGTGGGTGCGCTTCAGCCGGCGGGCGCGGGCGGCGACCTGGGAGATCGGCAGCGCGGCGGTGTCGTCGATGAAGAGCGGGCAGGATTCCAGCGCCTTGGCGGCCTCGACGAAGCGTCGGAACTCGGCCTCGTCCATGTCGCCCTGGCGGATCTTGTGGCTGCTGATCTCGGCGGCCTCGGAGAGGATGCGCGAGGCAAGCTGTTCGGCGCTCATCTCGAGCGAGAAGAAGCCGACCACGCCGCCATCCACCGCGCCTTCGGTGCCATCGGGGCGCATTCCGCGCTTGTAGGCCTTGGCGATGTTGAAGGCGAGGTTGGTGGCCAGCGAGGTTTTGCCCATGGACGGGCGCCCGGCGAGGATCAACAGGTCAGACGGGTGGAGGCCGCCCAGCTTGCGGTCCATGTCGTTGAGGCCGGTGGAGATGCCTGCGAGCCCGCCCTCACGTTGGTAGGCGGCATTGGCGACGTTGACCGCATCGGTGACGGCCTTCAGGAAGCTCTGGAAGCCACTCTCGGTGCGTCCTTGCTCAGACAGCTTGTAGAGCGCCTGCTCGGCCTCGACGATCTGGTCTTTCGGCTCGGAGGCCACGTTGATGTCGGAGGCCTTGGCGGCAATGTCGCGTCCCAGCCCCATCAGCTCGCGGCGGATGGCGAGATCATAGATGATCTGGGCATAATCGCGGGCGGCGAAGCTGGCCACGGCCACACCGGCGAGCTTGGCAAGGTAGGCGGGGCCGCCCACATCCTTCAGCCCGGGCTCATCCTCGAGGTAGCTCTTCAGCGACACCGGCGTGGCGGCGAGGTTCTTGGCGATCCGGGAAGCCGCCACTTCATAGATCCGCGCGTGAAGCGGGTCGTAGAAGTGATCCGCACTCACCACCATGGCGATGCGGTCAAAGATGTCGTTGTTGGTCAGAATCGCGCCAAGCAGTTGCTGCTCGGCCTCGATGTTATGTGGCGCGGTGTCCTGCGCCTCCGGCCCTTCCGGCCTGAAAGCGGTGATCTCGTTCATGCTGCTCGGTCCCCCTGTGGACTGGGGTCTTCTCAGGTTTGGCGCGGTTTGAGAACCTTGATAACTCGGTGGATAACTTCGGTCTCGGTTGCGTGCACGTTACACGTGCCTACCAGATGTTGTGATTCCAATCGAGCCATCTTGGCCGTCTGTTTCCGTCAAGCTCTAAAGCGGGGAAAGCCGCGATTCCTTGCGCCGGTTCTTCCAGAGTCTTCACAACTCCTCCCCAGAGTTATCCCCCGTTTTCTGCGCGCCACTTCTCCGGGTCGTTCAGGAAGGCCTCGACCCCGTCCAGCGTTTCGGCGTCGAACGTGCCGCGTTCGCGGGCGACGGCCAGCACGTCCCACCAGGTGCAGAGGTGGTGCAGGGTGACGCCATGGTCGCCCAGCGTTTTCTCGGTTTCAGGGAAGATCCCGTAGTAGAAAATCACTGCGGTGTGCGCACAGGTGGCGCCGGTTTCACGGATCGCGTCGACGAAAGAAATCTTGGAGCCGCCGTCGGTGGTCAGATCCTCCACCAGCAGCACACGCTGGCCCTCGCTCATCGCGCCTTCGATCCGGGCGTTGCGGCCGTAGCCCTTGGGCTTCTTGCGCACGTAGGTCATCGGCAGGGCCATACGGTCGGCCACGAAAGCGGCGAAAGGGATGCCCGCCGTTTCGCCGCCTGCGATATTGTCGAAGGCCTCGAAGCCCGCGTCGCGCATGACCTTGACCACGAGAAAATCCATCAGGGTGGAGCGGATTCGCGGAAAGCTGATGAGCTTGCGGCAGTCGATATAGGTCGGCCCCTTGAGGCCGGAGGAATAGGTGAAGGGCTCGCGCTGGTTGAAGTGGACGGCCTCGATCTCCAAGAGCATCCCTGCGCTGATGCGGGCGATGGTGGCGTCATCTGGGTGCGAGGTGGGGATCATGGCGCGGCTCCTTCTTGCTTGGCCGTTCTAAATACGCAAACGCCGGGGCCCGCAAGGCTGAAGGCCGAACTGGGAGCGCCTCCCGCTCAGAGCTCGTCTTCGACGTGCCAGTGCAGCGGACGGCCCGGGTCGAAGACCACCACGGGCCCGTTCTCGGTTTCGATCTGGGGCGGGACGCCGGCGGGCTCTCCCTTGGCGAGCGTGATCGTGGCTTCGTTGGCGGGCAGCCGGTAGAAGGCGGGCCCGTTGAGCGAGGCGAAGCTTTCGAGCTTGTCCAGCGCGCCTGCCTCCTCGAACACTTCGGCCAGGCAGCTCATGGTCACCGGGGCCGAAAATACGCCGGCGCAGCCGCAGGGGCTTTGCTTGTCAGTCGCCAGGTGCGGGGCGCTGTCGGTACCAAGGAAGCAGCGGGAGAAGCCGCTGGTGGCCAGATCAACCAGCGCTTCCCGGTGCTTCTCTCGCTTCACGATGGGCAGGCAGTAATAATGCGGACGGATGCCGCCAACCAGCATGTGGTTGCGGTTGATCATCAGGTGGTGGGTGGTGATCGTGGCGCCGAGGTCGTCGTTTCCGTCCTGCAGGTAGGCGACCGCATCTGCTGTGGTGATGTGCTCCATGACCACGCGCAGGCCGGGCGTCGCGCGGCGCAGCGGGTCGAGCACCGTGTCGATGAACACCGCCTCGCGGTCGAAGATATCCACCTCAGGGGTTGTCACCTCGCCGTGCACGCAAAGCGGCATCCCGATTTCGGCCATTTTCTCCAGAACCGGGCGCACCTTGTCGAAGTCGCGCACGCCGGAGGCGGAGTTGGTGGTGGCCCCCGCCGGATAGAGCTTGACGGCCTTCACGAGGCCGGAGCCATGGGCGGCGGCAACATCCTCGGGGTCGGTGTCTTCGGTGAGATAGAGCGTCATCAGCGGTTCGAAGAGGCCCACGCCGGGCGCGGCGGCGAGGATGCGCTCGCGGTAGGCCATCGCATCGGCCATCGTCACCACGGGGGGCACGAGGTTGGGCATGATGATGGCCCGCGAGAAATGGGCGACGGTCTGGGGCAAGACGGCTTTGAGCATCGCACCATCGCGCAGGTGCAGGTGCCAATCGTCGGGGCGGCGGATCGTGAGGCGCTGGGTCATGAGGCGAGGGATAGCGCGCGCGGGAGGCCGAGGGAAGGGGCCGGTTTTGGGCGTCATGTCGGCCTGGCGCGAATTCGGAAGCAATTTCGGGGGGATGGCGCAAGCTCCGGCGATCGGCTCTGCTGCGGCGCGGCATATTCCAGGTGCTTTCTCTTTGTGCAGAAAGCTGTGCTGCTGCGAAATATCAGCAAATAAACGCCCCTGCGGCGAGATGGAGGCTTTTCGCGGGTGCAGCAATCGCATAGGTTGGGTGCGAGTTCAGCTTGCCCGATGGCAGGCGCTTGCCCGGCTGCGTTCTGACGTGAGCGGGGCTGGATTGGCACAGCAGAGACCCGTGGGCAGACAGCCACGCGGTGAAAGGTAATAGAGGACTGAACGATGAGGCATGCACTCTCCGCAATCGACATGTGGCGCAACAGCGTGGTGCTCTGGAGTTCGATGGTCGAGACCCAGATGGACATCGCCCGGGCTGGTCTTGGCATGATGGATTTCTGGCCCGGCTCGCCGGCAGAGTTCATGACAGGCCCGTTCGGCCTGGCGCCTTCGCGGACGTCGAAAGCCGCGCCGAAGGCCAAACCGGCAGCGAAGGCCAAGCCGGCGGCCAAAGCCGAGGCCGAGATTGTGCCGCTTGGAAAAGAAAGCGCCGGGAAGCCCGCCGCAAAGAAGCCTGCCGCCAAGGCAGCGACGGCGAAGACGCCCGCGTCCAAGCCTGCGACACCCAGCAAGCCCGCTGCGAAGAAGGCGGCCACGAAGGCACCTGCGGCCAAGGCAGCCCCTGCGAAAAAGACGGCAAAGGCCCCGGCTGCAAAGCCCGCGCCGCGCACGGCGAAACCCGCTGCGAAGGCGCCTGCCGCCAAGGCACCGGCCAAGGCAGAGGTGACAAAGAGCGCTCCGAAAGCGACGACGGCGGCCCCCAAGGCCGCGCCGGAAAAGGCCGAAGCCAAGGCGGCCCCGAAACCGGCAGCGAAGCGCAAGCCCGCTGCGCGCAAGGCCCTTGCAAAGACGCAGACCCGGGCGAATCCCGCGGCGGCGAAACCCGAGGTGAAGGCCGAGGCCCCCAAGCCCTCGACCGCCACGAAAGCACCCGAGCCGAAGGCAGAGGCGGCGAAGCCCGCACCGGAGGTCAAGGCCGAGGCTCCGACGCCTGCACCCGCGCCGAAAGCGGAGGCACCCAAGCCCGCCTCTGAGCCAAAGGTCGAGGTTGCGGCATCGGCTCCCGAGGTCAAGGCAGAGCCCTCCAACCCCGCACCGGAGCACAAGGCCGAGGTCGCGAAACCGGATACAGCGGAAAAGGCAGTCTCCGCGTCGCCCGAAGCGGCGAAGCAGAAGACTCCGGATGGGGATGACAAGGCTGCGCGCCGCACTGGCGGAAAGCCCAAGATCACCCTCGCACCGGACTTTGAGCCGCGCTGAGACTTTGGGTCTGGGGGGAGCAGAGGCAACCTCTGACATTTTGAAGCCTTTTGAAGCCTTGAGGGTCCGGTCCACGGGCTCTCCTTACCCCGGAGAAAACCGAAGTGCCGCGTGCAATACCCCTGAACAAGGGCTCGCAATGGCCCTATATCGCGACGGTTCGCCCTGAACGCCTGGCGCTCGAGGTCTGGGCCACCGGGCTGCAGGCCGCGTGGCTGGTGGCCGAAAGCCACTCTGTCATTTCGCACCGGGTGATGGGGCTGTCTGGCCTTGCGCCGCGTGGGAAGGATGAGGTCAGCCGGATGTTCGTCGAGAAAGGCACCGCCTTCTCGGCAGCGGCGATTGCGGGGGCGCTGCTGGCTCTGAGCGGGCGGCGACCCGATGAGGTCTGGCGCGCGATGATGCAACCGCTGCGCTACACGACCGGGCGCAACTTGCGGCGATTGGAGCGGATCCGAAACCTGCACGGAGGGCAGCGCCGCGCCGCGCGGGCACGCCTGGCCGCCGGGATGACGCGGCGTGACTCGGCCTGAGCGCCGCTTGATCTGATGGCCACGGGAAACCGGTGTTGATGGCAGGCCCGATTCGGCGAGCCGTCGGAGACCGGAGATTCAGTAACGAGGGCTTCGCACCTCAGAGGCGGCCCATCCGGCGGGCACTGAGGCGCGCGAGCCGCTCTTCTTCGGCCCGCAGCACGGCCGCGTCCCCTTCCGCGTCCTCGAACCATTCGTCAGGCGGAAGCTGAGACATCCGGGGAAAGCGCAGATAGACCACGCTCGGCCCCTCGGCTTCGGTGCGTTTTTGATGGTCTTTCGGGTCATCCTGATCAGACATGCCGCACCATAGCACGGAAATCTGAGGATTGCCTTGCTGCTTGGTCACATGCCTGCGCCGGAGTAGGGTTTGGGTAACAGTTTTGCCCGGAGGTTTTGCCATATGGGGCCTTTCAAACGCGTCCTGAGCCTTTGCATTGCGGCGGTATCCCTCGCCGCACCGGTTTTTGCAGAGTGTCCGGTGCCGGGTGACATCGTGGAGGGAATCGCCGCGCGCGACGATTCCGGTGGGGTTACCACCTTCCGGCGGGGTGCTGAACCGGGCGAGGTGCTCGAAACCACGCTCTTCGATGACAACTCGGGTTTCTTTCTCCGGTCCGCCGGGGGCCTGCTGGTGAAGGAGAGCTATGATCTGGCGAATGGCGCGCAGGTGGCGGAGACGGTCACGCTGACCTCACTGGATGATGTGGGCGGGGCCTTTCCCGTCGCTGAGGGCGGTCACGTAGAACTGACCGGCGTCGAGACAGTGCCGGAAAATGGTGTGGAAACGCCGCTGACGGTTACCATCGAAGCCGGGATACGGCGCCGCGTGCTCTACGGCGACTGCGCGGTGAGCGCGGTGCCGGTCCGCCTGATCTACACCTATGGCGACGACGCAGATGCCGGGGCGAGCGTGGAGTATCTGGATTACCTGCCGGAGTTCGGGATTGCCCTGTTTCTGGGCACCGGTGAGCTGGGGCAGGCGCCTGACATCTATCGCATCGTGGAGCTCTTCAAGGCACCGCCCGAATAAGCCTTCGCAGATGCGGCGAAGGCTGCGCGAGTTTTCTGCATTGCAGCGAGCGCAACCCGGGCATGCGGGATTGTCTGTGGTGCATCAGGCACTTGGCGGCCTATGTTGAGTGCAAGGGAGGAAACCGAAGAGACAAAGTAGTTCCGGAAAGGTTTCCAGATGGCAACGCAAGCAACCGACATTCAATTCGAACGCCCCAGCCTCCTGGCACGTGTTGGCGCCGGTCTCGACCGTGCCCTCAACGTTCTGGTGAGCATGGCGGAAGCGAACCCACGCATGAAGGCGGTGACCCGCCTGAGTGAGCTGAGCGACGAAGAACTCGCCGCCCGTGGTCTGAAGCGCGAAGACATCGTGCGCCACGTGTTCCGCGACATCTACTACGTCTGACTGGACGCCTGATCGCGGCAGTCACCGGGCAACCGCCCGGCGCGCGGTCAGATACGGGCTGCTCTGTGGTGGGCCGCAGGTTCCGGGAGGGACGGATGCAAAGGGGCTGCCGTTTATTCGGCGGCCTCTTTTCGTTTCAGCGGGTCGGGCAGGCGCCGACCATCCTCAGCCAAAGCGGCCTGGGCCGCTTCGTAGGCGCTACTCAGGCGCGGCCAGTCGAACCGGGCCAGGGCGGCGCGGGCCGCGATGCCGGTGAGCCAGGGCCGTTCGGCAGCATCGAGCGCGTCCACAAGCCGTCGCAGCCAGGGCCCATGCCGATGCCGCGCCCGCCACAGCCGCGCAAACCCCGCACGGCTGAGCTTGCCGCGCAAGGCTGCCCGGAGCATGGGTTGAAGGATGTCCATGTCGTCCAGCTCGGTATCGAGCTTGTTGCTGAGCCACCGGGTGCGCAGGCGGTGAACGTTTGGGGCCTCGAACAGCGACGCATGCATGGCATCCCGGATGAAGTCGGGGTTGTAGACGAGGAAGGCGGTCTCCGCAGCTTCCAGCATGTCCGGCGCGTAGCCATAGCGTGACGTGAAATCGCTGCGGCGCATCTGGGGATAGCGGCGATCCCACGCGGTGCGCGCCGGATCGAGCGTGGCGAGGGGGCGCAGCAGCACGGCGGTCGAGAAGGGGGCTGCCACGGAATAGGCCGCCGCCGCGTAACCGCAGGGGCCGCAGCCGTAGAACACCACCCGGTCGAACTCGTCGAAGAAGCCCTCGTCGATCAGCCCGTCGAAATAGTCATAGACCTTCGGATCGCGGAAGAAGCCATCGGTCTCGGAGTAGAGGCAGAGATGGGAGCAGCCTTCGCGTCCGGCAATCTCAAGGCCGTAGGGCAGGCCGCCCTGGCCCTCGTCGCGGATCTTCTCGGCCATCTCGAAGGTCACGAGAAGGGTCTCGCCATCTTCGGTGAACAGCGCGCCGTGATCGTCGCCCAGCCGCAGGTGGACGCCGTGCTCGGCACCATGTGCGTCGAGCGTCACGCGCCAGCGAGCGCGGCGAGTGGATTCGTTATCCTGGGTCATGGCAGCCCCGGCGCACCCCACGTGCGCGTTCCGGCCTTAACCATAAAACCTTCCCAAGGCGGAATCCATCGCCGCGGCGCGTTGTTGACGAATGAGCGTTAGAAGAACGCCTGTATGCCGGTTTGTGCACGCCCGAGGATCAATGCGTGGATGTCGTGGGTGCCCTCGTAGGTGTTCACGGTTTCGAGGTTGGCGGCGTGGCGCATCACCTGGAACTCTTCGGAGATGCCATTGCCGCCGTGCATGTCGCGCGCCACGCGGGCGATTTCGAGCGCCTTGCCGCAGTTGTTGCGTTTCATGAGGCTGATGAGTTCTGGCGGGCAGTCCCCGGCGTCGAAGAGCTGGCCGGCGCGCAGTGCGCCTTGTAGGCCAAGGGCGATCTCGGTCTGCATGTTGGCGAGCTTGAGCTGGAACAGCTGAGTGCCCGCCAGCGGCTTGCCGAACTGCTTGCGGTCGAGCCCGTATTGCCGGGCCGCGTGCCAGCAGAACTCGGCGGCACCCATCGCGCCCCAGGCGATGCCGAAGCGAGCGCGGTTGAGGCAGCCGAAGGGGCCGGAGAGGCCCTCGGTGTTGGGCAGCAGGGCGTCATCGCCGACTTCGACATTGTCCATGACGATCTCGCCGGTCACGGAGGCACGCAAGCTGAGCTTGCCGCCGATCTTGGGGGCGGAGAGGCCCTTCATGCCCTTTTCCAGCACGAAGCCACGTATCTTGCCGCCATGCTCCTCGGACTTGGCCCAGACCACGAAGACATCTGCGATCGGCGCGTTGGAGATCCACATCTTGGAGCCGTTCAGCACATAGCCGCCCTGCACCTTGGTGGCGCGGGTCTTCATGCCACCGGGATCGGAGCCGGCATCGGGCTCGGTGAGACCGAAGCAGCCGATGAGCTCGCCGGCGCAGAGGCCGGGCAGGTATTTCTTGCGCTGCTCCTCGGAGCCATAGGCGTTGATCGGGTGGATCACCAGCGAGGATTGCACCGACATCATCGAGCGGTAGCCCGAGTCGACGCGCTCCACCTCGCGGGCAATGAGGCCGTAGGAGGTGTAGGAGGCGCCGAGGCCGCCGTATTCTTCGGGGATGGTGACGCCGAGCAGGCCCGCCTCGCCCATCAGCGGAAACAGCTCTGGCGCGACGGTGGCCTCGCGGTAGGCCTCGATGATGCGCGGCGCAAGCTCAGCCTGCGCGAACTCTGCCGCCGCGCGGGAGAGCATCCGCTCGTCCTCACCAAGCTGGGCATCGAGGCGGAAGGGGTCTTCCCAGGTGAAGGTGGCTTTGTCGGACATGTGGTCTCCCTCCCGGTTGTTCGGCGGGCAAGGTAACGGATTGGGCGGCGAGGGGAAGGGGGTGCGGAACGGAGTTTCGCAGTGTGGACGTGTGGCCGGGCATGGCACAGCTC
>NZ_QTNQ01000104.1 GCF_018424695.1 Vannielia litorea | reverse complement strand
GGCGGGTGGGCGTTCCGCCACGCGCGGCCCAGGCGGGCGGGGCGCCCAGCCCTTTGGCGGTGGTCCGAAAAAGATTTGTGCCTCCGGCGGGGATAGTTTTGGAGCTCCGAGAGGGGTGGGGGTGGCGCAGGCTTGCCGTCGTTGCGCTGTCGGCTTAGGGCTAGAACATGCGGATACTCTTTCTTGGCGATGTAATGGGGCGCGCGGGCCGGACGGCGGTGGCCGAGCGGCTGCCCAAGCTGCGGGCCAACTGGCGGCTCGATTTCGTGGTGGTCAACGGCGAGAATGCCACCTCCGGCGCGGGACTTTCGGCGGCCCATGCCAAGGGGCTGCTGGAGGCCGGGGCGGATGTGGTGACGCTCGGCGATCATGCCTTCGACCAGAAGGAGATGCTCAGCTACATCGGCAACGAGCCTCGCATCCTGCGCCCGATCAACTTTGCCAAGGACGCGCCGGGCAAGGGCTATCGGGTGTACGAAGCGCCGGGCGGGCGCAAGGTTCTGGTGGCACAGGTGCTGGGGCAGGTCTTCATGAAGCGGTGTTTCGATGATCCGTTTTCGGCCATCGAGCCGGTGCTGAAGAGCCATCCGCCGGGCGGGCTGGTGCAGGCGGCGCTGATCGACATGCACTGCGAGGCGACCTCCGAGAAGATGGGTATGGGGCACTTCTGCGACGGGCGCGCCAGCGTGGTGGTGGGCACCCATACCCATGTGCCGACGGGCGACGCGCAGCTGCTGCCACGGGGCACCGCCTTTCAGGCCGATGCGGGAATGTGCGGCGATTACAACTCAGTGATCGGAATGGAGCCCGATGAGCCGCTGCGCCGCTTCGTGACCGGCATGAGCAAGGGCCGCTTTCAACCCGCGATGGGTGAGGCCACGCTCTGCGGCCTCTATGTGGAAACGGATGATCGCACAGGGTTGGCCAAGCGGGTGGTGCAGGTGCGCCAGGGTGGGCGGCTGGAGCAATCCGGCCCGGCCTAGCCACGCAACCAGATCGGCCCCACCACGTTGTCTGCCTGACAAACGCGAAAGGACCGACATGACCGACAAGACTCTCTTCATCACCGGCGCCTCCTCCGGCATCGGGGCCGAAACCGCACGCGCTGCCGTGGCGCAGGGCTGGAACGTGGGGCTATTCGCCCGCTCGGCAGACAAGCTGGCCGCGCTGGTGGAGGAGTTGGGCGACATGGCCTTGGCGTTGCCCGGCGATGCCACATTGCTCGACGACCAGCAGGGCGCGATGAAGAAGCTGGCTGCGCATTTCGGCGGGGTCGATGCCGCCTTCGCCAACGCAGGCATGGGCCTCGACACGCCGGGCACCCGCGACGGCGACCCCGAGGAATGGGAGGCGATGATCCGCCTCAATATCCTTGGCGTGATGTGGACGGCCAAAGCGGCGAGCGCGCATTTTGACGGCGGCGGCCATCTGCTTCTGACCGGCTCCGCGGCAGGGCGGCGGCATATCAAGGGCTCGCTCTACGGCGCCACAAAGTGGTTTGTCCATGGCTACGGCGGCAACCTTGCCGAGGAGTTCCGCGAGTTCGGCGCGCGGGTGACGGTGGTTGCACCCGGCATGGTCGACACCGCTTTCTTCGACGAGCCCAAGCCCGACAAGCTGCAACCCGAGGATATCGCCCGCGCGGTTCTCTTCGCGCTGGAGGCCGACCCGCGCGCCAGTGTGCAGGAAGTCTTCGTGATGCCTACCGGCTGACCGCCCAGACCAGGGCGACGACGAGCACCCCCTGAAGCAGCCCGATAGCGTTCAGCCGACGGGCGAAGGGCTGCTTGAGCGTCTTGTGGCGCAGCAGTCGCTGGCCTGCCTTCGCCCCGCAGACACCGCCCAGGGCAGCAACGGTGAGAAGCGCAGCCTCGGAGATGCGGCGATCTCTCATGCGAGCTTTCGTCTTGTCCAAGCTGAAGAGCGCAAAGGCGAGAAGGTTGACGGCGCAGAAGAGCAGCGCGACGACGAGCCAAGGCGGCAAGGGCGTGCCAAGTGCAGCGAAGGTCATGCCGGACCGGCGCCAGTCAGAACAGCCGGTCGCCCTGCTCGTCGATCATCTGGCGCGCCTTGCGCAGGCTGGCCCCGATGGCGTCCTGTTCGTCGGCGATCACATCGGCACGGATCATGTGGTGGCGCTTGCCGTCTTTCTCGATCATTGCCCCGATGCGAAACCCGCCTGCCGCCTTCTCGGGGCAGGGGGTGATGGCAAAGCCCGCGTGCTCCACCGGCTCGGGCGCGGGCGGCTCGGATTTGCCGAAGAGTTTGGACAGCAGGGACATGGGGCTACTCCATCTGGTCGATGTAATAGGTAACGCAGTCCTGCACCCGGCGAAAGCGGTCGCCGCCCAGATGGGTGCCGCCAAACCAGCGGGTGACGATGATGACATGGTTGGTGAGGGCGGCGCGCTCCAGCATCCGCACGATCACCATGCCCGCGCCCGCCTCGCCATCGTCGTTCTTGATTGGGCCGTCCTCGGTGAGCAGTGCCCATGTGTTATGGGTCGCCTTGGCGAATTTCTTCTGCCGTTTCAGCTCTTTGACGAGGGCGAGGGCCTCGTCTTTCGAGGCGGCGGGGCCACCGGAGACGGCGTATTTGGAGCCGCGGTCGGTGAGGATATTGTCGTGGAGGGTGAGGGGCATGGGCTAACTGTAGTGGTAGCGGCAACTGACGATTTCGATAGCGTTGCCATGGATTCGGTAGACCAGCCGGTGTGCGTGGTTGATGCGGCGGGACACGAAGCCGGACAGGTCGCCTCTCAGCGCTTCAGGCTTGCCCGTGCCCTCGAAGGGGTGGCGCTGGCATTCCTTTATCAGGGCATTGATCTTGGCGATGAGCTTCTTGTCGGCCTTCTGCCAGTAGGTGTGGTGGCTCCAGGCCTCGGCGGTGAAGGTAACGTTCATTCCTTCGCCATGGCGTCCAACTCATCCATGGTCTTGGTGATAGTCTCGGCGGTATCGAGTTGGGCGATGGACCGGCGCAGCATGGCCGCGTTGGCCGGGTTGGCGAGAAGATAGGTGGTCTCGTCCAGCGCCTCGTAGTCTTCCAGCGAGAGCATGACCACCGGCTTGCCGCCCGCTCGGGTGACAAGCAGCGGCTCATGATCGGCGGTAACGGCATCCATCATCGCCGAGAGGTTCTTGCGCAGGTCGGTGGAGGAGGCGTGTTTCATGGGGTGGAGTGTACGTGATTGTGTACGGTGGAGCAAGGAGCTCACGTAGGGTGCGCATTCATGGCGCACCTTGGCTCATGCCGCACGATGCTCGCGATGCCAGGAGGTGCAATCCCAGTCCTCCGGTCGCTCGACCAAACCGTGTTTCACCGGTTTGACCCAACAATATTCAATGGCCGTGGCCTTGTCGGCCGGGCTACGCAGATGGTGCTCCCAGAACCTACGCTGCCAGAAGCCGTGCTCGCGCCGCTGGGCATGGCTCGCTCGGCGTGCAGAATGCGGGCGAGCACGCGAGACGCGGGCCTTAATCACGCTCCAGCGGGTTGCGTAGTCGGCATCCGTAGCCGGCAGCGTCCAGACGCAATGCAGGTGATCGGGCATCACGACCCAGGCGTCTATGTGAAAGGGGCGCTCCCGTTTGGTGACGCGAACGGCCTCGCGCAGGATGTGAACATTGTCGATGAGTTGGGAAGACCCGCGCCGCGCAATGCAGACCGTGAAGAAGATCGAGGCGCCATTCAGGCGAGGGCGGTGGTAGCAGGACATGACCCATCGTGTCACGCCATGGTTAACGGACCGCTAATCGACAAGAGACAGGTGCGCCATGAATGCGCACCCTACGGGGCGTGTAGGGTGCGCATTCATGGCGCACCCATCGACCCTCACTGATCCAGGAAACTCCGCAGCTTCCGGCTCCGGCTCGGGTGCTTTAGCTTCCTGAGCGCCTTCGCCTCGATCTGCCGGATACGTTCTCGCGTCACCGAGAATTGCTGGCCGACTTCTTCCAGCGTGTGGTCGGTGTTCATCCCGATGCCGAAGCGCATGCGCAGCACGCGCTCTTCGCGCGGCGTCAGGGACGCCAGAACGCGCGTCGTCGTCTCTTTCAGGTTCTCCTGAATGGCCGAATCCAGCGGCAGGACGGCGTTCTTGTCCTCGATGAAATCGCCGAGCTGGCTGTCTTCCTCGTCGCCGATGGGCGTTTCCAGAGAAATCGGCTCTTTGGCGATCTTCATCACCTTGCGGACCTTCTCCAGCGGCATCTGGAGCTTTTCGGCCAGTTCCTCGGGCGTCGGCTCGCGGCCGATCTCGTGGAGCATCTGGCGGCCGGTCCGCACCAGCTTGTTGATCGTCTCGATCATATGCACCGGGATGCGGATGGTGCGGGCCTGGTCGGCGATGGAGCGGGTGATCGCCTGGCGGATCCACCAAGTGGCGTAGGTGCTGAACTTGTAGCCGCGCCGATACTCGAACTTGTCGACGGCCTTCATCAGGCCGATGTTGCCTTCCTGAATGAGATCGAGGAACTGCAGGCCACGGTTGGTGTATTTCTTGGCAATGGAGATCACCAGGCGAAGGTTGGCTTCCACCATCTCCTTCTTGGCCTGGCGCGCTTCCTTCTCACCCTTCTGAACCTGCTGCACGATGCGGCGGAACTCGGGAATGTCGACGCCCACGTATTGGCCAACCTGTGCCATGTCCATCCGCAGGTCGGCGACCTTCTCGGCGGAGCGCTCGAACAGCGCCTGCCAGCCGCGGCCCGACTTCTCCGACATCCGGTCCATCCAGGTCGGGTCCAGCTCGTAGCCGCGATACTCGTCGATGAACTCGCGGCGGTTGAGGCGGGCCTGGTCGGCCAGCTTCACCATCGCGGAGTCGATCGACATGATCCGGCGGTTGATGCCGTAGAGCTGGTCGATCAGCGCCTCGATCCGGTTGTTATGCAGGTGAAGCTCGTTCACCAGCAGCACGATCTCGCCGCGCAGCTTCTGGTACTTCTTCTCGGCCTTGTCGGAGAAGGAGCCATCCTCGTTCAGCGTGGCCGACATCCGCTGGTCCTGCATCTCGGCCAGTTCGGTGTAGTCGCGGGCGATCACGTCGAGCATTTCCAGCACGCGCGGCTTCAGCGCGGCCTCCATGGCGGCGAGCGACATATTCGCCTGCTCGTCGTCGTCATCGTCGTCATCGTCGTCGCTGGAAATCGGGTTGCCGTCGGCGTCGAGCTCCTGCTTCTCTTCCTTCTTGTCCTCGTCCGACGCGGGGGCGGCCTCGGCCACCTCTTCCTCGTCCTCCTCGTCCCCGTCGAGGCCGCGGCCAAAGGTGGTTTCGAGGTCGATCACGTCGCGCAGCAGAATGTCTTCGTTGAGAAGTTCCTCGCGCCAGATGGTGATGGCCTGGAAAGTCAGCGGGCTTTCGCAGAGCCCGGCGATCATGGTGTTCCGACCGGCCTCGATGCGTTTGGCGATGGCAATCTCGCCCTCGCGGCTCAGCAGCTCCACCGAGCCCATCTCGCGCAGGTACATGCGCACCGGGTCATCGGTGCGGTCGAGCTTTTCGGTCTCTGTCTGGGCGACGGCAACTTCGCGCGACGAGGAGGTTTCGACAACGGCGGTCGAGCCCTTGCCCTCGTCTTCATCCTCGTTCTCGTCGTCTTCTGTCACCTGGATGCCCATCTCGGAGAGCATCGACATGACATCCTCGATCTGGTCGGACGAGACCTGATCGGGCGGCAGAACCTGGTTGAGCTGATCGTAGGTGATGTAGCCGCGTTCGCGCGCCTCGGCGATCATCTTCTTCACCGCCGCCTGGCTCACGTCGAGCATCGGCTCGGCTTCGCTGTCGTCGGGCTTGTTGTCGTCGTTGTCCTTGGCGGCCATCTAGCTCTCCTGAAGGGCGTTCCGGGCGGTCCGGGGGAACGCGCGATTCGGGGTTCCCGAATCAATAGCGCGAATCACCGGAGATTCCAGCAGAAGCCCATAAAAATTGATGTGAAAGGCGCGCGCCCTGTGGCGGGAATGTCGACAATGCGACTCAATTCCCTTTGCAGCGCGGCTTCTGGTGTCCGATCTGCTCCAGCAGGGCGTCGAGGCTGGCGCGCTCATGGCGGTCGAGGCGGGCGCCGTTGGGGGCGATGTCATAGTCGGCCTTGTCGGTCTCGTGGTTATGTGCGGCGCGGTGCCGGGCTTCCGAAGCCTGCCCCAAACGCCAGGTCAGGCCCTCGTCGGCCAGCCCGTCGATCTGGTGCATCGCCTCGGCGATCTCCCGCGCGGCCCCGCGATCGGCAGAAAGGATTGCGAAATCCTGGGCGAGACACATGCGAGCAAGCTCCATATCGCCGGGATTGCGGATGCAGGGCGCAATGCGGACATGTGCCGGTGTGAACAGCTTTTCAAGGGCGGCTGCGCCAAATTCTGCTTCCAGCGCGCTGCGCGGATCGGGGGCATCGGCATGGGCGAGCAGGGCCATCGCCAGCGCGGCATGGCCGTCACCCTTCCAGTCGAGTTCCTCGATGGCATGGGCAAACTCGTCGGCCAACTCGGGATGCGTGAGAAGCGTGGCGAGGATCACCGCCTCGCGCAGGTGCTCCTCGATCTCGGCCCCCGCCGCCGCCAGCAGCGAGCTGCGGGTGGAGGGCGTGGGCAGGGCAGGCAGGGGCGCGCCGCGCGGGCGCCACTGGCGCTGCTGGCCGGGCTGCGCGGGCGCCGCGGAGGCGCTGCGGCGCGGGTTGAAGAGCTCCCACTTCCGCTGCTTGAAGTCTTCCTCGTAGTGCCGTCGCACATCGGCATCCCGGATCAGCGCAGTGGCGGCCCGCAGCGACGCGTCCAGCGCGGCGCGGCGCTCGGGGCTGTCGAGCGCGCGATCTTCGGTTTCGCGCCGCCAGAGCAGGGCGGAGAGCGGCTCGGCCCGCTCAAGCACCGCCTGCATCGCGGGCGGGCCCTCGGCGCGCAGCAGGTCGTCGGGGTCTTTGCCCTCGGGCAGCAGCGCAAAGCGCAAGCTCCGGCCCGGGCCGATCTCGGGCAGGGCCATGTCGATGAGGCGCATCGCGGCGCGCAGGCCTGCCTTGTCGCCGTCGAGCGCCACCACCGGCTCGGGCGACATGCGCCACAGCAGTTGCAGCTGATCTTCGGTGATCGCGGTGCCCAGCGGCGCGACGGCGGCACCGAAGCCCGCCTCGCTGAGCGCGATCACATCCATGTAGCCCTCGCCCACGATCAGCGTCTGCCCCTTGCCCACCGCGCCGCGCGCCTGCTGATGGTTGAAGAGCACGCGCCCCTTGTCAAAGAGCGGACCCTCGGAGCTGTTCAGGTATTTCGCATTGTCCGCCGGGTCCATCGCGCGACCGCCGAAGGCGATGCAGCGGCCCCGGATATCACGGATCGGAAACATGATGCGGTTGCGGAAGGCATCATAGGGCGCGCGGCCCTTGTCGCTCTCGCGCAGCAGGCGGCAGGCGAGCATGTCATCCACGCTCACGCCCTTCCCAACAAGCGCCTCACGCAGCCCTTCCCAGCCTGGAGGGGCAAAGCCGAGGCCCCAGCGCTCCTGCGCCTCCTCGCCCAGCCCGCGCCCGGCGAGGTAGCTGCGGGTTTCGGCCCCGGCGGCGGTTTTCAGCTGCAGGCGAAACCACTGCACCGCCTGCTCCATCACCTCGGTCAGCCGGGTCGTGGTATCGGCCTTCTCCTGCGCCCTCGGGTCGCGCGCGGGCATCTGCATGCCCGCTTCCCCAGCAAGAATCTCCACCGCCTCCATGAAACCAACGTTCTCGGTCTCGCGGACAAAGCTGATGGCGTCGCCCTTCGCATGGCATCCGAAGCAGTAATAGAACCCCTGCTTGTCATCGACGTGGAAGCTGGCCGTTTTCTCGTGGTGGAACGGGCAGGGCGCCCACATGTCGCCCTTGCCCTGGTTGGATTTCTTCCGGTCCCACATGACCTTGCGGCCCACCACGTCAGATAGCGACAGGCGGGTGCGCAACTCGTCAAGGAATCCGGGTGGCAGCGACATAGACCATATATCGGGCCGCGCGGCGGATTCGTCCAGCAGATGGGCTGCGGGGTGCTGCGGAGGGGGCAGGCCTTAGCGGTGGCCTAGTCGCGCGCCTTCTTCCGGCCCGGCTCCCGGCCAAGGCCGCGCTCCAGCCGGTCGGCAAAGGCCGCGCGCTCTTCGGGGCTCATCCGCTCCAGCCGGTCCAGCAGGATCTCGTGTCCGATCTGCTGGCTGTCGGAGATGGCCGCGCGCTGGGCAGCCATCTGCTCGGCCATCGCGGCGCGGTCGAAGGGCTCGGCGCGCAGCGTGGCAAGGGTGGCCTCGAAGGCGCTGCGCAGGGTGTCACGGTTGGCCCGCAGGGCCCCGCGCCGGGCCTCTATGGCCTCCTTCAAACCGTCGCGGCTTTCACGTGGGATGGCGCGTGCGTAGGGGCCGAAGCCCAGTTCGCGCGTCACCCGCTCCCCCCGCTTGCTGCCGTCGCGGTGCTTGTCGCCATGGGTGATCCAGGCCCCGAGCACGAGGCCCGCCACGGCGAGGTTCGCGGCCAGCGAGAGCACCAGCACAACGCGCATCCAGCGGCGACGCGGGCGCGGGGTGTCTTCGGGCGGGGGCGGTTGCAGGTCTGTCATCTTCGTTCTCAGCCGTCTGTCAGCAGGTCGGCATAGGCCATGTCGTAGCCCAGCAGGTCATCGTCCGCTACGGCTTCGCTTGCGCTCGCGGGGGCAAAGAGGCTTGCCGTCACGTTTGAAACCGCCTCGGGCGGGCTTGCGCCGAACCAGACGCCGGCCACCGTCGCAGCGGCCAGCCCGGCAAGACCCGGTGCGCCACCGATGGCGGCAAGGAGTGCGGCGAAGATGCCGCGGCGCGGAGCGGGGTAGGGGGCGGCCTGCGCAGGCACAGCGGCCAGCGCATCCTGCACGCCGTAGCCATCTTCCAGCACCCGCGCCAAAAGCTCTGGAGAGGGCTCTGCCGCGACTGCTTCATCGGCGCAGGCGGCGGAGAAGAAGCTCTCCAGCAGGGCCTCCTCGGAGGCGGTCAGCTTGTCGTCATGGTCAGCCATCGCTCAACCCCAGTTCTGCGCGGGCACCCCTCAGCCGGGCCGCCAGTGCGCGTTTGCCGCGAGCGATCAGACTTTCGACCGCCTCCACGGAAATGTCCATCTGCCGGGCAATCACCGGATTGCCCAGGCCTTCTATGTGCCGCAGCCGCACCGCCTCGCCTTGCCGCTCGGGCAACTCGGAGAGAGCGGCATAAAGCGCCTGCGCGCGCTCCTCGGCCTGCATCTGCTCCACCACTCCGGCCCGCTCGTCTTCGGGCTCGGGGATGCTGTCCAGCGCCTGCCCCCGCTTCTTGCGCAGCCGGTCGGTGCAGAGGTTGCGGGCCACCTGATAGAGCCAGGTGCTCACCTTTGCTTCGCCTGCGCGCCAGTCCGGCGCGATCTTCCACAGCCGCATCATCGCCTCCTGCGCCACGTCCTCGGCCTCGGCCCTGTCGGCCAGCCTGCGGGTGGCGAGGCCCAGCACCATCGGCGTCAGCCGGAGGGTGAGCATCCGCGCAGCCGCGCGGTCGCCACCGGCGAACCGGGCCAGGAGCACGTCGTCTTCGGGCTCTGTTGGCGCATCGAGGGGCATGTGCATCGCCTGTCAGTAACCGGTCTTACCTGTGGTCTCAACGCCCCGCCCACGTAGGCAGGGCCCCCTCCCCGCGCGTCTCGGGGGATGACGCGACACGCGGGGAGGGAAGCTTCGAAACGGCGCGGATCAGTTCCGGCGGTAGTGGCCATGTCCTTTGCCACCCCGCTCGTCGCCACCGCGATGCGCGCCACGGTCGTGGTCGCGGTCGCGGCCCCACATGCCACGCCCTTCACCGCGCTCGGCGAGGAAGGCCATGGCCGTCTCGAATTCCTGCTCGCTCACCGTGCCGTCATCGTTGGTGTCCATCCGCTCGAACAGGGTGTCGAGCATCTGGGCCCGGCGCTCCTGCGCCCGTTCGGGGCGGCCTGCGGCAAACTCCTCGGCGGAGACGGTGCCGTTGCCATCCGTGTCGAGCCGCTCGATCATCCGCTCGGCGCGTTGCGTGCGGCGGGCCTCTTCGCGGGCCTGTGCTGCGGCGGCCAGCTCCTCGGCGCTGATCTCACCGTCGCCATTGGCATCGGCACGGGCAAAGCGCACCGCGTCACCGGCGGCGAGCTCTTCAGCAGAAAGGCTGCCGTCACCGTTGGTGTCGAGTTCGGCAAAGCTGGGCGGCGTCGGGTCGGCGCCCGGGCCCATGCCCATTCCGCCCATTCCGCCGCCTGGGCCACGGGCTTCGGCCATCGGGGCCACAGTAAGGCCGGTGGCGATGAGAGTGGTCAGAAGCAATACGCGTTTCATGTGTCGTGTCCTCCTTGGGAGTGCTCGTGGTTGGTTGCCTCCGGGCCGTCTTGCTGGCCCGTTGATGCTTCTCAAACGGGCGGCGGCGCGGCTTCCGTCGGTGCGGTGCAGCTTTTTTCGGCCACTGGTTTTGCGACATCCCGCCGCAAGGACAATCTGTGCCCTCACACCAAGGCGCCCATTGCGCTACTTAAGTCGTAGCGAAGGGGTGTGCTTCGGCAGCGTGCCACGATGGCCCGGCCCCACACAGGAAACATGGATGCCCGCAAGATGTCGTCAGAGAGTGCCCTGGCCGATCCGGCCATGATTGAAGATCGTGAATCCAAGACCGCCATGCTGCGCGGCTGGCGCCGACGGTGCCCGAGCTGCGGCAACGGGCCGATGATGGCGGGCTACCTCAAGGTGCGCGATGCCTGCCCGGTGTGCGAGGAAGAGCTGCATCACCAGCGCGCCGATGATGGCCCCGCCTACCTGACCATCGTCATCGTGGGCCACATCCTCGCGCCGCTCATCCTCTTCGTGTATTCCACTTTCCGCCCCGATCCGCTGATCATGGCCACCGGGTTTTCGGTTGGCTGCGTTGCGCTTTCGCTCTACCTTCTGCCCCGGCTGAAAGGGCTGATGGTCGGCCTGCAATGGGCCAAGCGGATGCACGGCTTCGGCGGCGAGCGCGGCTGACCGGTCCGCTCCCTCAGCCGCCAGATCCGGGCGAGAGGCGCATGGACAAGACACAACTCCGCGACGCGGCGACGATCATCCTCTACCGCGAGGGCGCGGAAGGGGTCGAGGTGCTGATGGGCCAGCGCGGCGCATCGGCGGCCTTCATGCCGAACAAGTTCGTCTTTCCCGGCGGCGCGGTGGATGCGGTGGATGCGACCGTGCCCTTCGCCACCGGCCCCGACCCGCTCTGCGCGGCGCGGCTGGCGCTGGAGGCGGGTGAAGGGCAGGTGACCGCCTTTCTGGCCGCCGCAGTGCGCGAACTCTGGGAAGAGACCGGCCTGATCCTCGGCGTGCCCGGCGCATGGCCCGGCGCGGCACCGAAAGGCTGGCGCGGCTTTGCCGCCACCGGCCACCTGCCTTCCGCCGAGGGGCTGCGCTTTGTCTACCGCGCCGTGACCCCGCCGGGCCGCCCCCGCCGGTTCGACGCCCGTTTCTTCCTTGCGCCTGCCAGCCGGGTGTCGGGCGACGCGGATGATTTTTCGCGCGCCGAAGACGAGCTGTCGCTGCTGCAATGGATCCCGCTCACCCGCGCCCGCAGCTTCGATCTGCCCTTCATCACCGAGGTGGTTCTGGGCGAGGTGGCGGAGCTGACCGGCCATGACGCGCCGCCTGACGGGGTGCCCTTCGTGAAGAATGACGATCTGGTGGCAGGCATTCGGCGGTTGCGCTGATTGAGAGGGCAGGAGCGGGGGGCCAGCCCCCCGCACCC
>NZ_QTNQ01000103.1 GCF_018424695.1 Vannielia litorea | reverse complement strand
GGCGGGCACTCGGGGGCGGCGGTTTCCATCAACGCCTTCACGTCCACGTCGCGGCCGTCGATCCAGGTGGTCTGGTCGCCGGTGTGCTTGACGACGAGGCAGCGGACCTTGTCGGAGCAGTGCAGGAGCGCCGCATCGGTGTTGGACTTTAGCTTGGTGACACGGCCACCGCGGGGGGCAGTATCGGCGGTGATCACGCATTTGGCGCCGCTGTCGTTGATGCGGTTGGCCAGAGCGTCGGGAGAAAACCCTGCAAAGACGATGGAGTGGATCGCGCCGATGCGCGCGCAGGCCAGCATGGCATAGGCCGCCTCGGGGATCATCGGCAGGTAGATCACCACGCGGTCGCCCCGCATCACCCCTTGTGAGAGCAGCACGTTGGCCATGCGGCAGACTTTTTCGTGCAGCTCGCGGTAGGTGATGTGCTGGGCCGGCGTTTCGGGATCGTCGGGCTCGAAGATGATGGCCGTCTGGTCGGCGCGCTTTTCGAGGTGGCGATCGACGCAGTTGGCGGCGACGTTCAGCACGCCGTCCTCGAACCACTTGATCGACACATCATCGGACTTGAACGAGGTGTTCTTGATCGTCTCGGGGAAGGTCATCCAGTCGAGGCGCTTGGCCTGCTCGCGCCAGAACCCCTCGGGGTCGTTGACGGAGGCCGCATACATCTCTTCGTACTTGGCGGCGTCGACATTGGCGTTGGCGGCGAATTCTTCGCTCGGCGGGTAAGTGCGGGTGTCGGTCATTGTCGTCCTCCTCTCGGCCCCGGCGCATCTGCGCGCGCGGCGGGCCGGTCTTCCTCTGTGGCAAGTCGTAGGGGCGGCCCAGGACAAGGGCCAGCCCCCGAAAGGTCGCATTAGATCGCGAGATATTCGGCGCGCAGGCTCTCGTTCTCAAGCACTTCGCTTGCGGTGCCGTCGAAGACGATCTTGCCGGTGTCGAGGATGACGGCTCTGTCGGAGAGTTCAAGGGCGCGCACGGCGTTCTGCTCGACGATGATGGTGGTGATGCCCTGCTCCTTGATGACGCGGAGGGTCTTTTCGATTTCGTCCACGATCACCGGGGCGAGGCCCTCGTAGGGCTCATCCAGCAGCAGCACCTTGATGTCGCGCGAGAGGGCGCGGGCGATGGCGAGCATCTGCTGCTCGCCGCCCGAGAGGGTGACGCCCTCCTGGTTCTTGCGCTCGCCGAGGCGGGGGAAGAGCTCGTAGAGGCGGTCGAGCGACCAGCCGATGGGCGGGGCGATCTGGGCCAGCTTGATGTTTTCCTCCACCGTCAGGCCGGGAATGATGCGGCGATCTTCGGGCACGAGGCCCATGCCGAGCTGGCTGGCCTCATGGGCCTTCTTGAGGTGAAGCGGCTCGTGGTCCAGCCAGATTTCACCGTGTGTCACCTGCGGGTCATCCAGCCGGGCGATGGCGCGCAGGGTGGAGGTCTTGCCCGCGCCGTTGCGGCCCAGCAGCGCGAGGATCTCGCCCTCGTGGACGTTGAAGGAGATGCCCTGGACGATGTAGCTCTCGCCGTAATAGGCCTCCAGATCCCAGACCGAGAAGAAGGCTGGAGCCGTGGCCGCCTGGTTGGCGTTCTTGGAAAAGTCGGGTTTGACGTTCATGTCTGTCTCCTACGGCCTCAGCCGTGGCCTCCGAGATAGGCTTCCTGCACCTTGGGGTGGCCCTTGATGTTTTCGGGCGTGTCCTCGACGAGGGGCGTGCCCTGTGCCAGCACGGTGATCCGCTCGGCGAGCGAGAACACGACGTGCATGTCGTGCTCGATGATGGCGATGGTGATGTCGCGCTTTTCCTTGATCTCGCGCAGCAGGTCGATGGTGTTGTTGGTGTCGGCCCGCGCCATACCCGCCGTAGGTTCGTCGAGCAGCAGCATCTTGGGCTCCTGCGCGAGGCACATCGCCATCTCGAGCCGCCGCTTGTCGCCCCGCGAGAGCGAGGCGGCGTGCACATCGGCCTTGTCGGCCATGTTGACGTCTTCGAGCATGGCCATGGCCTGGTCGCGGATGTCGGTTTGCGAGCCCACCGAGCCGATAGCGTTGAGCTTGAAGGTGCCGTCACGCCGGGCGAAGCAGGGGATCATGGTGTTTTCGTACACCGTGAGATCGCCGAAGATCTCGGGCGTCTGGAACACCCGGGATATGCCCATCTGGTTGATTTCATGCGGCGTGCGGCCAAGCACCGACTGGCCAGCGAAGCTGACCGAGCCGCTATCGGGAATGAGCTTTCCCACGAGGCAGTTGAGCAGGGTGCTCTTGCCCGCGCCGTTGGGGCCGATGATGGCGTGGACGGTGTTTTCCTCCACGGAGAGGTTCACGTCCCCCAGCGCCTGCAACCCGCCGAAGCGCTTGTTGACGCCTTTGACTTCGAGAATTCCCATCTGTCCGTCTCCTTATTCGCCGGGTTGCTGTTTGGCGGCTTCTGCCTCGGCGCCGCCCGCTTTCTTGCCTTTGCGGCGGAAGGCCGCCCCGATCCGCTGGCCGCCTTCGACGAGGCCGCCGGGCAGGAAGATCACGACGAGCATGAAGAGGATGCCCAGTGTGAGGTGCCAGCCCTTGCCGACGAAGGGGTAGACAATGGCGACGAAGAAATCTTCGAGCCCGTCGGGCATGAAGGCGAACCAGCCGTGCAGGACGCTTTCGTTGATCTTCGAGAGGATGTTCTCGAAATACTTGATCATGCCGGCGCCCAGCACCGGCCCGATCAGCGTGCCCGCGCCGCCGAGGATGGTCATCAGCACGACCTCGCCCGAGGCGGTCCACTGCATCCGCTCCGCACCGGCCAGAGGGTCCATCGCCGCCATCAGGCCACCGGCAAGGCCGGCATACATGCCGGAGATCACGAAGGCCGCCAGCGTGTAGGGCTTGGGGTTGAGGCCGGTGTAGTTGAGCCGGGTCTGGTTGGATTTGATCGCCCGCAGCATCATCCCGAAGGGTGAGCGGAAGATGCGGATGGAGAGGTAGAATGCCACCAGGAGCACAATGGCGCAGAAGTAGTATCCGGCCGAGAAGGTGAAGGTCCACGGACCCACTGCCATATCCCAGGCCGAGCGCATTTCGAGCCCGAAGAGGTTTGTCACCGGGATTGACCCGTCAGCCGCGGCCGAGGAGCCGAGGATGCGCGGGTCACTCAGGGTGAGCTGGAGGCCGGTTTCACCGTTGGTGACGGGTGTAAGCACCGAGTAGGCCAGCGCGAAGGACATCTGTGCGAAAGCCAGTGTGAGGATCGAGAAGTAGATCCCGGAGCGGCGCAGCGAGACGTAGCCGATGACCAGCGCGAAGAGGCCCGCGATGATGACGCTGAGGATGATCGCCGGGAGGATGTTCATCGACAGCAGCTTGAACATCCAGACCGCCGAGTAGCTCCCCACCCCCAGAAAGGCCGCGTGGCCGAAGGAGAGGTAGCCGGTGAGGCCGAAGAGGATGTTGAAGCCGATGGCGAAGATCCCGAAGATCGCGAAGCGCTGCATCAGGTCAGGATAACCCGCGTTGAACTGGGCCAGCCCGCTATCGGTGGGAAAGGGGTTGAGGATGAAGGGGGCCAGCATTGTGAGCGCGAGCACCACCAGGAGGAGGTTGGTATCTTTCTTGTTCAGTCCGAGCATGGTCTTAGTCCTCCATCACGCCTTTGCGCCCCATCAGACCGCGCGGACGGGTCAGTAGGATGATGATGGCGACGAGGTAGATGATGATCTGGTTGATCCCGGGCAGGGTGGTGGTGGCCCAGGTGGTGGAGGCGAAACTTTCGAGGATGCCTAGGAGGAAGCCCGCGAGAACGGCGCCCGGCAGGGAGCCCATGCCGCCGACGACCACAACCACGAACGAGAGCACGAGGAAATCCATGCCCATGTGGTAGTTGGGCGCGTTGATCGGCCCGTACATCACCCCCGCGAGACCGGCCACGGCGGCCGCGAGGCCGAACATGAAGGTGAAGCGCTTGTCGATGTCGATGCCCAGCAGGCCCACGGTTTCGCGGTCGGCCATGCCGGCGCGCACCACCATGCCGAAGGTGGTGAACTGGAGGAAGGCGAAGACGCCGGAGATGATCAGCGCGGCGAAGCAGAAGTAGACGATCCGCCAGATCGGGTAGACGACGCCGGGCAGCACCTGCGCCACGCCGGAGAGTGCCTCGGGCGCGGGCGTCTGGATCGGGTTGGCCCCGTAGTAATACTTGACGATTTCCTGCAGCACGATGGCGAGGCCGAAGGTGACGAGGATCTGGTCGGCGTGGGGGCGCTTGTAGAAGTGCTTGATGAGGCCGCGTTCCATCACGTAGCCGACGAGCAGCATGACCGGGATGGTCAGCAGGATCGCCAGTGGCACCGACCAGTCGATGATGGCGTTGCCCGTTGCCTCGCCGAACCAGTCGGTGACATAGGGCACATCGGCCATCAGCGGATTGCCGAGGAAGTCGACCTGCCCGGGCACCTCCACCTGGTGGCTGAGCGAGAGCAGGCGTTGCAGGGTGACGGCGCAGAAGGCGCCGATCATGAACAGCGCGCCATGCGCGAAGTTGACCACGCCGAGCGTGCCGAAGATGAGCGTCAGACCGAGGGCGATCAGCGCATATGCGCTGCCCTTGTCGAGCCCGTTCAGGATTTGAAGTAGGATTGCGTCCATCGTCCCCACCTTGAGAGCGGCTTCAGTTTTAGTGTGGCCATTCACGCGGTGGCTGGCATGCCCCGCGCGTTCGGCCTCGACAGGTCCCTGTCCGGGAGTCTCTCACCAGTTTCTAGATCTTGCCGGGCTGTGCCCCGGACCCGCCGCAAGGGCGGGGAAGCTGGGGGGCGGAGCGCGCCCGCCCCCCCCCGATGTGCGTGGCGCGATCAGGCGCCGTTGTTGCACTGGCCGAGGTCGCCGCCGGCGAACATCGGGTGATCGGGCTCGTACCAGACCTGATCGACGGGCGTGACTTCGACCACTTCGAGAAGGTCGAACTCGGAGGTCGGGTTCTCCTTGCCCTTGGTGACCAGCACGTCCTTGAAGCACTGGTGATCGGCCGAGCGGTAGAGCGTGGGGCCGTTGCCCAGCCCGTCGAAGACGAGCCCCGCGTTGGAGGCGCTGTCGACACCCTCAAGCGAGGAGCCATCGCCCTCGAGCGCGGCCACGACGGCGCAGGGCTCGAAGGTGCCGGCACGCTCGACGGCGTCGGCATAGAGGATCGTTTGCACGTAGCAGGTGTGCGCGGCCTGGCTCGGCGGGAAGCCATACTTGGTGCCGAAGGACTTAACGAAGGCCTTGGTGCCCTCGTCCTGGAGCGACCACTGCCAGTTGCACGAGCCGAGGATGCCCTTGATGTTTTCACCGGCGCCCTTGGCCATCAGCTCGGAGTAGAGCGGCACGACGATCTCGAAGTTCTTGCCGTTCACCTGCTTGTCGCGCAGGCCGAACTGGACGGCGTTGGTCAGCGAGTTGACCATGTTGCCGCCGTAGTGGTTGAGCACCAGCACATCGGCGCCGGAGTTCAGCACCGGGGCGATGTAGGACGAGAAGTCGGTTGCCGCCAGCGGCGTCAGCACGTTCTCGACGGTTTCCCAGCCCAGCGCCTCGGTGGAGGCCTGAATCGACTCCTGCTGGGTCCAGCCCCAGGTGTAGTCGGCGGTCAGGTGATAGGCGCGGCGGTCGGAGCCATACTCGTTTTTCAGCACCGGAGCCAGCGCGGCGCCGGACATGTAGGCATCGAAGAAGTGGCGGAAGCCGTTGGCCTTCTTGTCCTTGCCGGTGGTGTCGTTGGAGTGGGTCAGGCCGGCCATGAAGATGACACCGGCTTCCTGGCAGAGGCCCTGCACGGCCACGGCCACGCCCGAGGACGAACCGCCCGAGATCATCACTGCGCCGTCCTTCTCGATCATCGACTTGGCGGAGGCGCGGGCAGCGTCGGACTTGGTCTGGGTGTCGCCGGTGACGTAGGCCACCTTCTTGCCGAGGATGCCGTTGCCCTTCAGCGCCTTGGACGAGAAGGTGTTGAGCATGCCGCCGTCGCCTTCACCGTTCAGGTGCTCGACGGCCAGTTCGAACGCGCGCAGCTCGTCGGCGCCCTCATCGGCATAGGGGCCGGACTGGGGCACGTTGAAGCCCAGCGTCACGGTGTCGCCGGTGGGCTCGTTGACGTAGGCGTTGGCCCGGCTGGTAAACATGGTGGGTAGGGCGAGGCCCGCACCGGCAACGGCGCCGGTTTTCAGCACGCCACGGCGTGTGAATCTTGATGTCGACATGGATGTCCTCCCGTTGAGTTTCGGCGACGCTTCGGGGCTCCTCCCCCGTCTTGCGCCACGGCCCATTTCAGGGCTGCCACATTATCAGGGGCACATGGCAAATCTGGCAACAAGCGCTTTGTCATAAACGATTTTTCTGTAAATATTTTGTCAGGCGTTGTAGCCAAGATGTAAAAATATTGTCACGCAGGCGCAGAATGGCGTTGAAATCACGGGAGAAAAGCCTTGGCCAAGAACGTGCTGACCGGCAGCCGCATCCGGGCGAGGCGGGCCGACCTTGGCCTTAAGCAGAGCGAGCTGGCCGAAAGAGTGGGGATCTCGCCGTCCTACCTCAACCTGATCGAGCACAACCGGCGCAGAATCGGCGGCAAACTGCTTGTAAATCTGGCCCGCGCGCTCGACACCGAGCCTGTCACGCTTTCCGAGGGGGCCGAAACCGCGCTGGTGGACGCGCTCCGCGAGGCGGCGGTTGAGGGCCCGCGCGCCAGCGCGGTCGCGCAGCCTGCGATGACGGCCGACGAAATGGAACGTGTGGAGGAATTTGCCGGGCGCTTCCCCGGTTGGGCCGCGCTGCTGGCCGAATTGCACGCCCGGGTGCGCGATGCCGAGCGCAGCGTGGAAGCACTCTCGGACCGGCTGAGCCATGACCCGCATCTCAGCGCCAGCCTACACGAGATGCTTTCGTCGGTCACCGCGATCCGCTCCACCGCCGCGATCCTCGCCGACACGCCGGACCTCGACCGTGACTGGCTGAACCGGTTTCACCGCAATATCAACGACGACAGCGCAAGGCTGGCCGAGAGTGCCGAGGGCCTGGTGCGCTATCTCGACGACGGCGGCGGCGCGGACAAGGGCGCGGGCACGCCGCAGGAAGAGGTGGAGGCCTGGCTGGCGGCGCAGGGCTTTCACCTCGCGGGGCTGGAAGGCGAGCAGGCGGAGGAGGCCGCACCGATGCTTGAGACGGCGCGGGGGCGGGGGCATCTGCGCAGTGATGCGGCGCAATCCATGGCGCGTGCGCAGATGGAGCGCTACCGTGCGGATGCCGAGGTGATGCCGCTGGAGGCCTTCGCCGAAGCAGCCGAGGCGGCGGGGTACGACCCGGGGCGCCTTGCCGCGGATGCCGGACTGCCCGTGGAGGCGGTTTTGCGGCGGTTGGCCAGCTTGCCGCGCGAGGGCCTTCCGGGGGAGATTGGGCTGGTGACCTGCGACGGCTCGGGCACGCTGACGTTTCGCAAGCCGGTTTCGGGTTTTCCTATGCCGCGCTTCGGGGCCGCCTGCGCTCTCTGGCCGCTGTATGCCGCGCTGACCCGGCCCACGCTGCCGGTGCGCGCTGTGGTGGAGATGGCGGGGCGCAGCCCGCGCCGCTTTACCGCCTTCGCGATCTGTCGCCCGGTGGGGGACACGGCCTTTGGACGCCCGCAGGTTCTGGCGGCGAACATGCTGTTGCTCGACGAGGGCTATGGCGGGGCACGGGAGGCGCGGGAGGTGCTGGAGCTGGGCACGTCGTGCCGGATCTGCCCGCGCGAAGCCTGCCCGGCAAGGCGGGAGCCTTCGATCATCGGGCGACAGCGGTAGGCTTGCGCGGCGCATTGGAAACCAAACGGGCCGCCCGGTGAGGGGCGGCCCGAGAACTTTCAGACAGACCGGATTAGCCGATCAGAGCGCCATCGTCGCGGGTGACCTGGATCACCGAGGAGCGGGGCAGGCCCTCGCCAGTGGGCCAGCTGCCGCCCGGGTGCTGGATGCCGACGAACATTGTGCGGCGATCCGCCGACCAGCAGACGCCGGTCACCTCGGAGCCGTTCGGGCCGGTCAGGAAACGGGCGATCTCGCCGGTCACCGGGTCGCCCACCAGCATCTGGTTGTTGCCGTGGCCCTCGAACTCACCTTCGTTGCTGTAGTCCCCATCGGTCTGGATCCAGAGCAGGCCGTTGCTGTCAAAGGCCATGCCGTCGGGCGAGTTGAACATGTTGCCCGGCGTCACGTTGTCGGACCCGCCATACTCGTTGTTCGGGTAGACCTCGGGGTTGCCCGCCATGACGTAGAGATCCCACTCGAAGGTACCGGCGGCGTGGTCATCCTCGGAGGGACGCCAGCGGACGATCTGACCAAAGTTGTTGGTTTCGCGTGGGTTGGGGCCGTTGACCGGGGTTTCGTCGCCTCCGGCATTGGCCTTCACGCCGCGGTTCTTGTTGTTGGTCAGGCAGCAGTAGGCCTCGACCGCGTGGGGGTTCACGGCGATCCACTCGGGGCGGTCCATCGTGGTCGCGCCCACGGCGGAGGCGCCCATGCGGGCGAAGATCAGCACTTCAGCCAGCGAGGCCATGCCGGTGCTTTCGGGCGTCAGCGCCAGCCATTCGCCGGTGCCATCGTCGTTGAACTTGGCGGCGTAGAGCGTGCCGTCATCCAGCAGGCCCTCAGTGGAGGCACCGGGTGCCCAGGTGCCGTTGGAGACGAACTTGTACATGTACTCGCCACGCTCGTCGTCGCCCATGTACACCACGATGCGGCCATCGGGGGCCACGGCACAGGCGGCGTTCTCGTGCTTGATGCGGCCAAGGCCGGTGTGCTTGATCGGCGTGCTCTCGGGATCGGTCGGGTCGATCTCGACGATCCAGCCGACGCGGTGCGGCTCGTTGGGGTTTTTCGAATAGTCGAAGCGCGCATCGTACTTGTGGTAGTCGTAACCCCAGCCGTCGGCGCCGATGCCGTAACGGTCGTAGCCATCGGGACGCGCCGCATCGGCATCGGTGGAGCCGAAGTAGCCGTTGAAGTTTTCTTCGCAGGTCAGGTAGGTGCCCCACGGCGTGCGGCCCGAACCGCAGTTGTTCATGGTGCCGAGCGAGGTGGTGCCGGTCGGGTCCGCTTCGGTTTTCATCAGATCATGGCCCGCGGCGGGGCCGGCGATGGTCATCGGGGTGTTGTGGGTGATGCGGCGGTTGAAGGGGCTGTCGACCACGACCGAATAGCCATCGTCGCCGGGGGCCACTTCCATCACCGTCACGCCTTGCAGGTTCTGCAGCTTCAGCACGTCATCGGCATTGGCCGGGACGCCTTCCTGATCGGCGGGCAGGTTTTCATCGTTGTTGGTGTACTCGGAGTTCACCGCGATGATCTCGTGGCCCTCGAAGGAGAACAGCTCCATGCCGTCTGTGTTTTCGCCAAACACCCGGTCGGAGCCGGCGACGGCGCCGCCACCGGCGTTCACGTCATAGCCCTCGGCATCGGAGAACAGCGGATCGCCCCAGCTCACCAGCACCTTGGAGGTGTAGCCCTCGGGCACATGCACCTCGTGGTCGGTGGCAATGTCGATGGGGGTGAAGGGGAAGCGGTTTTTCATCGCGTGGGTTTCGGCCAGCGCGGTGGTGCCTTTCAGCAGTCCGGTGCCCATGACGGCGGCGCCGGAGCCGAAGGCCAGCACGGAGCCGAGGAAGCCGCGGCGGGAGACGGCGCGCTCGACCACGCGGTCAAAGTCGTTCTCTTCGGGGCGGGGGAAATTGACCTCGTCCCAGTCGTCGAAGGAGAGGTTGTGTTTCTGGTCGGTCATGATGGGGGCTCCCTGGCTTGTCATCGCTTGGAATCGCGGTTGTCCGCGATGTCGGCCCCGTGGCTATGCGCTGCGGGACTCGGTTTTGTGACAGCCATGTTACGGTCAGATGACAGACGGTCTGACGCGGGGATAGATTGATGCACGCGATGGGCGAAATTGCGCCGAGCGTTCGTCCGGAAGTTTCAGGGCGTCAGGCGCATGTACGGGGCGGATTTGGCGAGGGGATAGGTGCCGCTTGGCAGAAATTTCACGCCTGAGAAATGCGTGCTTGCCAGCGCCTCCAGCCGGGTGCGCGTTGGAAAGGAGAAGTGCGTTTCGCTGTCGCGATAAACTTCGAGGCGGGCGAAATCCTCCCCGGTGAAGCCATGGGCCGCAGCGAGTTCATCGCGAGTGAAGAGCCGCTCAATCTGAGCAAACCCGTCGCCCACGCGCACGTTCGCGTCACCCTCGGGGTCTGACTGGGCCATGACCATGCGCCAGCGCAGAGCGTCCATCGAGCCCTGGCAGCCTTCGAGGCCGAAGGCGCGCAAGGTGGCATCATCATCGGCGGGCTCGGCGGCCAGAAACACCCGGAAGATCGCCGCACCGCCCGGGCGCAGAACCCGGCGCGCCTCGGCCAGCACCTGATCCACGGCGTCCGGGAAGGCGAGCATGGCGAGGCAGTTGTCGCCGGTGACGGCATCGAAGCTGGCGTCGTCGAACGGCATGTGCCGCCAGTCCCCCTGCACGGCGCGGCGCGTGTCGGTATCGCCCGGCCAGACGTGTTCGATCATCTCGGCGGACCAGTCCAGCGCCGTCAGATCGCCGCCTACGCTGTAGTGGTCGGGCGTGACGCCCAGGTTGAGCACCTTCGCCTCGGGGCGGGGCAGGAGGGTGCCGAGGTGCTCGGGCAGGGGAGAGAGGGGGCGGAGCGGCAGGCCCATACGGCTCCAGTGCGAAATCAGCTTGCGGAAATGCGGCGTGCAGTCTTTGTTCATGCGATATCCTGAAAAAAATTTGGCGCAACATGGCGAAAATTTCCGTTCTTATACACAGGTTTGATCGATTGCGCATCACCCGCTGGGGCCGATTGATGGAGGAGCGCTACATTCTTGGGCATCTGCTCCGTGTTCTGGAGCACCGTGGGCATGAGGTGCGCATCAGTCGCAATCCGGCGGAGGTGCCCGAGGGTGACATTTGCATCCTGCACGCGGACTGTTCGCAGGTGGCCGAACCCTACCTCGAAGCCGCGGCGCGGTTCGATCTCTCCATCAACGGCGAGGTGGCCGACATTCGCAAACGCGTGGTCAGCGGTGCTTTGCTGGACCGTGGCTCCGACCACGCCGGGCCGGTGTTCGTGAAATCGGATCTGAACAGCCAGGGGCGGCCTGAGCGGCGGCACAACCGCTCGGCGCGTAAGAGGTTGATGCAGCCGCCGCACCCTGTTGTGGGGGAGTTGCGGCCCTATCAGCGCTACGAGACCCTTGCCGATGTGCCGCCGGGAGTGTGGGACGATCCGACGCTGGTTGTGGAGCGCTACATGGCCGAGGCGCATGACGGTGGCTGGGCCAGCCGGAATTACGTGTTCTGCGGCCCGGTGGAGCGCTGCACGGTGCATCTTTCTGCCAAATCGACCGTGAAGGCGACCGATATCTACAAGAGCATGCCCACCGAGGTGCCGGAGCCGCTGCGCGCGCTGCGACAGAAGATGGGCTTTGACTACGGCAAGTTCGACTTCTTCATGGACGATGGCGCACCGGTGTTGATCGATGCCAACAAGACACCGGCGATGCCCAACCGGAATCCGGAGCTGCGCGCGCGGATCGAAGCAGGCAACGCGCTCTTCGCCGATGGGGTGGAGCGGATGCTCGCGGGGGAGCGGATTTAGGCGGCGGTCTCGGAGGGCGGCGGGAAGGTGGCCGCGAAGGCGCGTTTCAGCGCGAGGTCAAGATCGTCCATTGTGACCGGCAGGCCGAGGTCCACCAGGGAGGTGACGCCGTGGCCGGAGATGCCGCAGGGCGTGATGCCGGAGAAATGCTCCAGATCCGGCTCGAGGTTGATCGAGATCCCGTGGAAGCTGACCCAACGGCGCAGCCGGATGCCGATGGCGGCGATCTTGTCTTCGCGGGGCGTGCCGTCGGGCAGGGGGGGCT
>NZ_QTNQ01000102.1 GCF_018424695.1 Vannielia litorea | reverse complement strand
CTTCGACCACATCGACCTGCGCGGCGACCTCGCGGTGTTCTCCCTTGCCTGGGACGGCGCAGACACGCCGGACGACCTGAACCTCGGCGAGCTGGGCGACATGCACCTGCTCGTGGTGCCCGGCGGCGAGTTGATCGGGGTGGAAATCGGAGAGTTTGGCGGCGCCCCAGCCGAGCAGGCAGGATTCGTAATAGGCGTTCGGGTCGGGGGCGATCAGGGATTCCGGGAAGGGCTCGGGCTGGGCGAGGAAGAACCAGTGATAGTAGCTCTGGGCGACCTTCAGCTTGAGGTCGGAGAGCAGGGTGTGGGTTGGGACGATGTCCATTAGCGTGACGGCGGCGACGGCCTGCGGGTGATCGAGTGCCATGCGGTGGGCGACCCGCGCGCCGCGGTCGTGGGCGATGACGGCGAATGTCTCGTGGCCGAGGTGGGCCATGAGGGCCAGGAGGCGGCGGGCCATGTTGCGGAAGCTGTAGGGGGCGAGGTCTTGTGGCTTGTCGGAGGCGCCGTAGCCGGGGAGATCTGCGAGGATGAGCGGGTGGTTCTGCGCGAATGTGGGGGCGATGGGGTGCCACATCGCGCGGGTTTGCGGGAACCCGTGGAGGAAGAGGAGCGGGAGGCCGGTTGCGGCGCCCCCGGCCTCGTAGGCGATTGTCAGGCCGTCGATCTCGGCGGTGGAGTCGGGGCCGATCATTCGGTGAGCGCGGCAAGGATGCGCGCCCAGGACCGCGTGCCCTTGTGGAAGCTCTCCACGTCGTATTTCTCGTTGGGTGAGTGGATGGCATCGTCATCCTTGCCAAAGCCAATGAGCATGGCGTCCATATCGAGGATGCTCTTGAAGTAGCCCGCGATTGGGATGGAGCCGCCGCAGCCGACGTAGGCGGCCTCGGTGCCCCATTCTTCGCTGAGCGCCTTGCGGGCGGGCTCGAAGGCGGCGTGGCTGGCGTTCATGTGGCCGGCGGGGCCGGTGCCGTGGCCGTGAAACTCGACCGTGCAATCGGGCGGGAGCATGGAGCGGACCATTTCGCGGAAGTTCTCGCGAATTTTGTGAGGATCCTGCTCGCCGACGAGGCGGAAGCTGACCTTGGCGCTGGCCTTGGAGGGCAGCACCGTCTTGAAGCCGTCGCCGGTGTAGCCGCCCTTGATGCCGTTGATCTCGCAGGTCGGGCGGGACCAGAGCTGCTCGAGCGCCATGCGGCCCTTTTCGCCGGCAAGCTCGGAGAGGCCGACATCGCCGAGGAAGGACTTTTCATCGAAGCCAAGGGCTTCCCAGCTTTTCTTCAGGTTATCCCCGATCTCGGGCACGCCGTCGTAGAAGTGGGGGACGGTGATGCGGCCCTCGTCGTCATGCAGGGCGGCCAGGATCTTTGTCAGCACGCGGATGGGGTTCATCGCGGCGCCGCCATACATGCCGGAGTGCAAGTCCTTGTCCGGCCCGGTGATGGTCAGCTCCTCACCCAGAAGGCCGCGCAGCTGGGTGATGATGGCAGGGACGCTATCGGCGAAGAGGCCGGTGTCGCAGATGAGGGCGATGTCGGCTTTCAACTCTTCGGCGTTCTCTTTCATGAAGGGGATGAGCGAGGGGGAGCCGCTTTCTTCCTCGCCCTCGAAGAAGATGGTGAGCTTGCAGGGCAGGCTGCCGTGCTCGGCGACCCAGGCGCGCAGGGCTTCGACGAAGGTCATCAACTGGCCCTTGTCGTCGGAGGCGCCGCGGGCGCGGATGACGCGGCCCTTGGGGGTGTCCTGGATCTCGGGGTCGAAAGGGTCACGATCCCAGAGGTCGAGGGGGTCCACAGGCTGCACGTCATAGTGGCCGTAGAAGAGGAGGTGGGGCGTGCCTTCAGGGCCGCCGTGGGCCACCACCATCGGATGGCCGGGGGTGTCGCGCTTGGAGGCTTCAAAGCCGAGTGACTTGAGGTCTTCCACCAGCCAGTCGGCGGCTTTTGCACAGTCGGCCTTATAGGCGGGATCGGTGGAGATGGAGGGGATGCGGAGCAGGGCCATCAGCCGCTCCAGCGCGTCGGGAAGTTGAGAATCGATGCGGGCGAGGACGGGATCGGCAGACATGGGCGCTCCTTTGTTGGGGCGGAAGGTAACACCACGGGAAGGCTTGTCCAGCGGCGCGGATTCACGCCGGAGCGTTTGGTTTTCGTGAATATGACGTGATCTGGATCAAAGCGCCAAAATATCGCAGGCGCCATATATTCACGAAACGATATGGCTCTGTTAAGACTTCAGAACGCTGCAGAGCGGACCAAGGAGGACGCGCCCCGTGACATGCCCCATCTCTTCGAAGGCTGACATGCTGGACAGCATCGACTCCGCTCTGGACCGGCTACACGAGGAAGGCCGCTACCGGACCTTCATCGATATCGAGCGCCGCCAGGGGCAGTTTCCGCATGCCGTCTGGATGAAGCCCGACGGGAGCGAGCAGGATATCACCGTGTGGTGCGGCAACGATTACCTCGGCATGGGCCAGCACCCGGTGGTGCTTGCGGCGATGCATGAGGCGCTGGAAGCCACCGGCGCGGGCTCGGGCGGGACGCGGAACATCAGCGGCACCACGGTGTATCACAAGCGGCTGGAGGCCGAGCTGGCCGACTTGCATGGCAAGGAAGCGGCGCTGCTGTTCACCTCGGCCTATATCGCCAATGACGCGACGCTGAGCACGCTTCCGAAGTTGCTGCCCGGCCTGATCATCTATTCCGACGAGCTGAACCATGCCTCGATGATCGAGGGCATTCGCCGCAATGGCGGGGCGAAGCGGGTGTTCCGGCACAATGATGTGGCGCACCTTCGGGAGCTTCTGGCCGCCGACGATCCGGCAACGCCGAAGCTGATCGCCTTCGAGTCGATCTACTCGATGGATGGCGACTTTGGCCCGATCAAGGACATCTGCGACCTGGCCGACGAATTCGGCGCGCTGACCTACCTCGACGAGGTGCATGCGGTGGGCATGTATGGCCCGCGCGGCGGCGGCGTGGCGGAGCGCGACGGGTTGATGGACCGGCTCGACATCATCAACGGCACGCTGGGCAAGGCCTTTGGCGTGCATGGTGGCTATATCGCCGCGAGCGAAAAAATGTGTGATGCCGTAAGGTCTTACGCGCCGGGCTTCATCTTCACCACCAGCCTGCCGCCGGTGGTGGCCGCCGGGGCTGCCGCGAGCGTGGCGCATCTGAAGGTGGATCAGACGATCCGCGACCAGCATCAGACCAACGCCCGCATCCTGAAGACCCGCCTCAAGGCGCTCGGCCTGCCGATCATCGACCACGGTAGCCATATCGTGCCGGTGATCGTGGGCGATCCGGTGCACACCAAGATGATCTCCGACATGCTGCTGGCCGATTACGGCGTTTACGTGCAGCCGATCAACTTCCCCACCGTGCCGCGCGGCACCGAGCGGCTGCGCTTCACGCCTTCGCCGGTGCATGATCCCAAGATGATCGACGGCCTCGTGAAAGCGATGGACGGGCTGTGGAAACACTGCGAGCTGAACCGGCAGGAGCTCTCGGCCTGAGCCTGGGCACGAATTGGGCATGTTCCTGCACATGCCCTGAAATGATGCACAGTTGGCGGTTCCGTTTCGGCAAGAAGCCTCCGGTTCTCGCTTCTGCAAGTGCATCAACCTTAGCATCATGGTAATCTGAATGTGATCTAGGCGGAAAGCGCACGAATCGCCGTAGGTCTTGGGGATAAATCTGTATATGCGCACGGGGCAGGCCACATGATCAGGCGCAGGACGCCAAAGCCGGACGCGGAGGAAGCGCCTCCGAAGGGTTTTGACGATTTCGATCTCAAGCTCGGCGACATCATGCGCGGCGAGCGCGCGACCATGGGCAAGAGTCTGTTGGACGTGCAGCGCGAGCTGAAGATCAAGGCCACCTACATCGCTGCCATCGAAAACTCTGACCCGAGTGCCTTCGAGACGCCCGGCTTCATTGCCGGTTACGTCCGCTCTTATGCCCGCTACCTTGCGCTGGACCCGGAATGGGCCTTCGAGACCTTCTGCCGCGAGGCCGATTTTGCCACCCTCTCGGGGCTGGAGCAGAACGGCCGAAAGGGCGAGGCGAGCAAGGTCTCCAAGGAAGCGACGGCTGCCGCGGATGGTGCCCTTGGGGGCATGCTCACACGGCTGAAAGGCGGCGGGCCGAAGCAGGCGGGCAAGCCCAAGTCGCGCCCGGTGACCCGGGTGGCCGGTGCCCGTGATCCCTTTGCGGAGCCGAACGTCACCTTCACCCCGCGCGGGGACAGCATGTTTTCGCGGATCGAGCCGGGGGCCATCGGCTCTTCGCTGGTGCTTCTCGCCCTGATCGGGGCGGTGGGCTATGGCGGCTGGGCCGTGCTCCAGCAGGTGCAGCGCGTATCGGTCGCGCCGGTGGAGGAGGCCCCGGGCGTGGTGGCCGATATCGACCCGCTGGCCGCCCCCACACTCACTGATACCCCCGCGCCGGAATATGCAGGCGTGGCCGCCGCGACGCCCGATGCGCTCGACAGGCTCTATCGCCCGCAGGCGCTCGACACCCCGGTAATGACACCGCGGGACGGGCCGATTGCAGCGCTTGACCCCTCCACCCAGGGCGCGCTGGCGCCGGGCGCAGCCGCAGGCTCCGCCCCGGGCGCCGAGCTGGTGGCCGGGACGACGGGCGAGGTGCACCGCGACGATGGCACCGAGCTGGCCAGCGCCGATGTGCTGGAACTCTTCGCAACCGCCCCGGCCTGGGTGCGGGTGCAGGACGCCGAGGGCAACATCCTGTTCGAGAAGACACTGAACGCCGGGGAACGCTGGATCGTGCCCGAGGGCGAGGCCGGATCGGATGATGTGGCGGTGCTGCGCACGGGCGCGGCAGGGGCTGTCTACTTCGCGATGGACGGCAAGACATATGGCCCCGCCGGGCCGCGCGGCAACGTGGTGTCGGACCTCGCGCTGGACCGCGACGCCCTGCGTGACGCCTTCACCGTGGCCGATGCGGGCCGCGATGGCGCGCTGGACCGCGTTCTGGCCGAGGCGCCGCAGAAGCCGCTGAACGCGCCGGAAAACTACGAGGAGCTGCGCGCTGCCGCCGAGGCGATCGTGGCGAATGCGCCCAAGGTGACCGCCGATGGCAAGCCGGTGGTGGAGCTTGTGGCCGTGCGCCCGAGCTGGGTTCGGGTGCGCGCCGCCGATGGCTCCACGATTTATGAGCGCACCATGCAGCCGGGCGACCGTTACACCCTGCCGCAGGCCGAGGTGGCGGCCACGCTGCGCACCGGCGATGCGGGCTCTGTCTACGTGGTGGCCGCCGGCCAGGCCTATGGCCCGATTGGCAGCCGGGGCGAGGTGGTTTCGAACTTCGCGCTCTCTGCCGAGGGGGCGACAGAGAGCCTCGCCGTCGCCGACCTCAGCCGCGACCCGGCGCTGCAAAGCGTGATGGTGGCGGAGAACGGGCCGCTGGTTTCGGAGTAACGTCTGGCAAAGGTGCGCCATGAATGCGCACCCTACGGCCCGCGTTGAAATCTCGCATTGCCGGGCGGGGGCGTGCGGCCTATCTCTCGGCCTGACGCGCGAACCTCCGGAGGCCCCATGTCGATCAACGAAGTGCGCCCGTGGCGCAGCATCTATCGCCGCGAAAGCCGCCAGGTGATGGTGGGCAAGGTGCCGGTAGGGGGCGGTGCGCCGATTTCGGTGCAGACGATGACCAACACCGACACCAGCGACGCGAAGGCCACCATCGCGCAGGTGCAGCGCTGTGCCGAGGCAGGGGCAGACATTGTGCGGGTTTCCGTGCCCGACGAGGCCTCCAGCCGGGCGTTGAAGGAGATCGTGGCGGAAAGCCCTGTGCCGATCGTCGCGGACATTCACTTTCACTACAAGCGGGCGCTGGAGAGCGCCGAGGCGGGCGCGGCTTGCCTGCGGATCAACCCCGGCAACATCGGGGATTCGGCGCGCGTGAAGGAGGTTGTGCGGGCGGCGAAGGACCACGGCTGCTCGATCCGGATCGGGGTGAATGCCGGGTCGCTGGAGCGGCACCTGCTGGAAAAATACGGCGAGCCCTGCCCGGAGGCGATGGTGGAGAGTGGGCTCGACCATATCAAGCTTTTGCAGGACAACGATTTTCATGAATTCAAGATCAGCTGCAAGGCCTCGGATGTGTTCCTGAGCGCGGCGGCCTACCAGCAGCTGGCCGAGGCCACCGATGCGCCGATCCACCTCGGGATCACCGAGGCGGGCGGGCTGACGAGCGGCACGATCAAGAGCGCCATCGGCCTTGGCAACCTGCTCTGGATGGGCATTGGCGACACGATCCGCGTGAGCCTCTCTGCCGATCCGGTGGAAGAGGTGAAAGTGGGCTATGAGATTTTGAAGTCGCTGGGCCTGCGGCACCGGGGCGTCAACATCATATCCTGCCCGAGCTGCGCGCGGCAGGGGTTTGACGTGATCAAGACGGTCGAGGTGCTGGAGAAGCGGCTGGAGCACATCAAGACGCCGATGAGCCTCTCGATCATCGGTTGCGTGGTCAACGGGCCGGGCGAGGCGCTGATGACGGATGTGGGCTTCACCGGCGGCGGGGCCGGGCATGGCATGGTCTACCTGGCGGGCAAGCAGGACCACAAGATCAGCAACGATCAGATGATCGACCACATCGTGCGTGAGGTGGAAGCCAAGGCCTCCGAGATCGAGGCTCGGGAGCAGGCGGGAGCCGAGGCGGCGGAGTAGGTTCGGGCCGGTCGGGGAGCCGAAGAATTTTCTGAAAATTCTTCGGCGATGGCGGAAAAATCTTCGGGAAGATTTTTCCGTTACGCTACTTGGACCCGCGGACTTCGTCGACGATGCCCATCATCGCCTGGAGCGGCACGTAGCCGCGCAGCATCTGGTCGTCGAGCACGAAGGTGGGCGTGCCGGTGATCTGCATGGCCTGCGCCAGGGCGTGGTTCTCGGCGATGACGGCGCTGACCTCGTCACTTTCCATCGCGGCGAGGATCGGCTCGGGGTCGGTTCCGGCCTGCTCGGCGAGCGACCGCAGCGACGCCTCGTTGAACTCGCCGCGCTGCTGCATCATCGCATCGTGCACGGCCTTGTAGGCCTCGGGGCCGGCCACCTGGAGGGTGGCGATGGCAAAGCGGGAGGCCACCACAGATTGCTCGCCGAGGATGGGGAATTCCTTGACGATAAAGCGGATGTTGCCATCGCCCTCGATCAGGCTTTCGACCTCGGGGAAGGCCTTTTTGCAGTAGCCGCAGCGGTAATCCATGAACTCGACAATGGTGATGTCGCCCTCGGGGTTGCCGCCGACGTAGGAATAGCCGTCATTGAAGAGCGCATCGGCGTGGGCGGCGACCAGTGCCACGTCGCCTTGTGCCTGTTCGGCGGCCTGGCGCTCTTCGAGCACGCTGATGGCCTCCATCAGCACCTCGGGATTGTCGAGCAGGTAGGCGCGGATCTCGGCGCGGAAGGCCTCGCGCTCGGCATCCGTCATGCTGGAGGCATCGAAGGCGGCGGCGGGCAGGGCGGTGAGGGCGAGGGCAGCGGCGAGAAGGGGGGCGCGAAACATGGGCGTCGTCCTTTGGCTTTCGGTCGTGCGCGGGTGTGGCACGGTTGGGGCGGGGCCGCAAGCGCGCGCGGCATTGACGGCAGGGTGCCGCTTGATAGTGGTGACGACAGGTTAAGGAGGCTGGCATGCGGGTTTCAAGGCGAAGCGAAGTTGATCCCTTCATCGTGATGGATGTGATGGAGGCGGCCCGGGCGGCCGAGACGGCGGGGCGTTCTGTGATCCACATGGAGGTGGGCCAGCCGGGCACGCCTGCGCCGAAGGGGGCGCGGGAAGCAGTGGCGGCCGCGCTGGAGGCCGGGCCGATGGGCTACACGGTGGCGTTGGGGCTGCCGGAGCTGCGCGCCGGGATCGCGCGGCTTTATGCGCGGTGGTATGGCGTGGAGCTGAACCCGGAGCGGGTGATCGTGACGACGGGCTCTTCGGGGGCATTTCTGTTGGCGTTTACGGCGCTGTTCGAGGCGGGCGAGAAGGTAGGGCTGGGGGCGCCGGGGTATCCGAGTTACCGGCAGATCCTGCGGGCGTTGAGCTTGCAGCCGGTGGAGATAGAGGCGCGGCTGGCGACGCGGATGCAGCCTGCGCCGGAGGATGTGCCGGAGGGGCTTTCGGGGCTGATCCTGGCGAGTCCGGGCAACCCGACGGGGACCATCTTGGACCGGGGTGCGCTTGGCGCGTTGCTGGAGCGGGCCGGGGAAGTGGGCGCCTCGGTGGTGAGCGACGAGATTTACCACGGGCTGCATTACGGCGACCGGGCGGTGAGCGCGCTGGAGCTGACGGATGATGTGGTGGTGATCAATTCGTTCAGCAAGTATTTCTCGATGACCGGCTGGCGCGTGGGCTGGATGGTGGTGCCGGAGGCCGACATTCGCACCTATGAGCGGCTGGCGCAGAACATGTTCATCTGCCCGCCCCATGTGGCGCAGGTCGCCGCGCTGGCGGCGCTGGACTGCGAGGAAGAGCTGGAGGCCAACCGGGCCGTCTATGCCCGGAACCGCGCGGCGATGCTGGCGGGGTTGCCCAAGGCCGGGTTCACCCGCTTTGCGCCGCCGGACGGGGCGTTTTACGTTTATGCCGATGTGTCGGAGATGACCGACGATAGCTTGAAGTTCTCGCAGCAAATCCTTGAAAAGACGGGTGTTGCGATGACACCGGGGCTGGATTTCGATAGCGCGCGGGGGGCGAGGTGGCTGCGGTTTTCCTATGCCCGGAGCGAGGCGGATATTGCCGAGGGGCTGCGGCGGCTGATCGAGATCGTGCCTCAGATGTAATCGCGGAGGGTCGCGAGGAAGGCGGGGACGCGCTTGAGGGTGTCGCCTGTGGCGGCGAGGGTTTCGGGGGTGAAACCGTCTTCGGGCGAGAGCGCGGTGAGAAGGGCGTCACGGGTGAGTTCGTCTTCGTCTTCCAGCCCGAGATTTTCGGCCATGGCGAGCAGTTCCAGCGCCTCGTGCACCGCTTTCATCTGGCGCAGGGCTTCTGACATGGGCGTAGCCAGCTCGGGCTCGTCGTGCCAGCTTTTGCCCTCGAACACCTCTTGCGTCACCCGCTGGCCCGCGCCGTTGCAGGTGTAGCGGGCGCAGCCGGAAAAACCTTCCTCTTCAAGGTCTTCGTAGATGGAGCAAAGGTGGCGCTCCAGCTTGGGGCAGGGCAGTCCGGCGGGTTTGTCGATGGCGAAATCCTCGCCCGCGTCGAAGGCCAGCGCCATGCAGCAGAGCGCGGCGCAGCGGGAGCAATCGGGGGTGAGGTCTGGCAGGTCGCTCATGCGTTGGAGCGGGGGCGCTGCCCCCGCACCCCCGGGAGTATTTGCGGCAAGAAAATGGGGCGGGTCACGCGAAATTTGCAGCGAAGGTGCTGCGATAGGTTTCGGAGAGATCGGAGAGCGGGGCGGAGCTGCCGCCCAGGGTGACGGTGTCGCCGCCGAACTTGCCGACGGTGTGGATCGGCACCCCCGCTTGCCCTGCGGCGACCATCAGCGCCTCGGCCTTGTCGAAGGAGCAGGCGATGAGGTAGCGTGCCTGATCCTCGCCGAAGAGGGGGCCGTTGCCCGCCGCGTCGATCTGCACGCCCACGCCAGCGGCTTCGGCCATTTCGAAGGCGGCAAGGGCAAGGCCGCCATCTGCGAGGTCGGTGCAGGCGTCGATGAATTGCGCGTTGCCGCGGATGAAATCGCCATGGGCCTTTTCGGCGGCGAGGTCGACATGAGGCGCGTCGCCGTCTTCGCGGGAAAATGCCTCAGCAAGCAGGGCGGATTGGCCGAGGTGGGCGCCCTCGGGGCCGATCATCAGGGCGACATGGCCGGCGCGGGCCGTGCCGTCGATCAGCTGGTCGAGGTTGTCGAGCAGGCCGACGGCGCCAATGGTGGGGGTGGGCAGGATGCCCTGGCCATCGGTCTCGTTGTAGAGCGAGACGTTGCCGGAGACGATGGGGGTGTTAAGCGCGGCGCAGGCTTCTCCGATGCCCTTCAGCGCGCCGACGAACTGGCCCATGATCTCGGGCTTCTCGGGGTTGCCGAAGTTGAGGTTGTCGGTGGTGGCCAGCGGCAGGGCGCCCTTTGCCGAAAGGTTGCGGTAGGCCTCGGCCACCGCCTGCTTGCCGCCCTCATAAGGGTTGGCCTTGACGTAGCGGGGGGTGACATCGGAGGTGAAGGCGAGGGCCTTCTCGGTGCCGTGGACACGCACCACGCCGGAGCCCGCGCCTGGGGCGACGACCGTATCGGCCATCACCATGGTGTCATACTGCTCCCAGACCCAGGATTTGTGGGCGTAGTTAGGGGAGGCGATGAGTGATTTGAGGCCGTCGATGGCGTCGATCTCGGGGACCGGGTCCATCTCTGCCGCCGGGGGCGTTTCGACCCAGGGGCGGTCATATTCAGGGGCCGAGCCGGAGAGGTTGGCCAGCGGCAGGTCTGCCTTGGTTTCGTTGCCGTGCATCACGAGGAAGCGGTCTTCGGCAATGGTCTCGCCGACGATGGCAAAGTCGAGATCCCATTTCTCGAAAACGGCGCGGGCCTCGGCCTCTTTCTCGGGGTTGAGGACCATGAGCATGCGCTCCTGGCTCTCCGAGAGCATCATCTCATAGGCGGTCATGTTCTCTTCGCGCTGGGGCACGGCATCAAGGTTGAGCTTGATGCCGAGGCCGCCCTTGTCGCCCATCTCGACGGCGGAGCAGGTGAGGCCCGCTGCGCCCATGTCCTGAATGGAGATGACGGCGCCGGTCTGCATCAGCTCCAGCGTGGCCTCCATCAGGCGCTTTTCGGTGAAGGGATCACCCACCTGAACGGTGGGGCGCTTCTCTTCGATGGTGTCGTCGAACTCGGCGGAGGCCATGGTGGCGCCGCCGACGCCGTCACGCCCGGTTTTGGCCCCGAGGTAGACCACGGGCATGCCGATGCCGGAGGCGGCGGAGTAGAAGATGGCGTCGGTGTCGGCGAGGCCAGCGGCGAAGGCGTTGACGAGGCAGTTGCCGTTGTAGGCGGGGTGGAAGCGGACCTCGCCGCCCACGGTGGGCACGCCGAAGCAGTTGCCGTAGCCGCCGATGCCCTCGACCACGCCGTTGACGAGCTGGCGGGTTTTCGGGTGCGACGGCTCCCCGAAGGAGAGGGCGTTCATCGCGGCGATGGGGCGGGCACCCATGGTGAAGACATCGCGCAGGATGCCGCCAACGCCGGTGGCCGCGCCCTGATAGGGCTCGATGTAGGAGGGGTGGTTGTGGCTTTCCATCTTGAAGACCACGCATTGCCCGTCGCCGATATCGACGATGCCCGCGTTCTCGCCCGGTCCGCAGATCACCTGGGGGCCTTCGGTGGGCAGCTTCCTCAGGTGGATCTTGGAGGATTTGTAGGAGCAGTGCTCGTTCCACATGGCCGAGAAGATGCCGAGCTCGGTGAAGCTGGGGGTGCGCCCGATGATCTCGAGGATGCGCTCGTATTCGTCGGGCTTCAGGCCGTGGGCTTCGATCAGTTCGGGCGTGATGGCGGGTTCGGTCATGGAGGCTCCCCTGATGCTCACGCGCCTTTTAAGAAAAGGGCCGTGGGAGGGAAAGGCGCAATTTGTGTGATGATCGGGGCAGCTGTGCTTTCGGGGCCGCGCGGGCCTTGATCCGGCGTCCCCGGGAGCCGCGCGGGGCGGCGTATGCGGGGCGGAGATGCTGATTCTCCGGTGGGGTTCCAAGCGGCCTTGCAATGGGAACGTTGCGCGTTTGCGGCTCACGCGCACTCACGCCAGCGTTAGAATTATCCATTGAATCAGGGTGTTATCGATTTGGAAACAGAGTGTTTTCCACAAGATTGTTACCTCGTTAAGGACTGCATCCATTGCCCTTATTTGGCTGCTAAATTGCCGCATATTTAACACAACAATTGCAGGTTGCAGAGCGCTAGGCCGTGGCAGGGAACGGGCAAAAATGTCTCCAGACACATCGAAAAGGCGAGTTTCGTGTTATGATCTTTGTCACGGAGGGTGGACGGCAACGCATAGCTGGAGGATAGAAATGCTATATTTTGCAGACGCTAAAACAGCCAAACGCGGTTTGGCATCGGCCCTCTGTGTGCTCGCACTGGTTGTACCTGCACATGCGGGTTCGCTGGGCGGCGGGGGCGGAATCTCTGCTGGGGTCTCCGTGGGG
>NZ_QTNQ01000101.1 GCF_018424695.1 Vannielia litorea | reverse complement strand
ACGCACGGCCGCACCTCAAGGAAAAGGGCGCCCCGAAAGGCGCCCTCTCAACCTCACATCCACCCCGATCAGTTCGGGATCAGGTCCGGGATGATCGACACGATCCCCGGGAAGGCCCAGAGCAGCGCCAGCCCCACCACCTGGATCAGCACGAAGGGCGCCACACCCCGGTAGATATGCCCCGTCGTCACCTGCGGCGGGGCCACCCCGCGCAGGTAGAACAGCGCAAAGCCGAAGGGCGGCGTCAGGAAGCTGGTCTGGAGGTTCACCGCGATCATGATCGTCACCCATTTCGGGTCCATCGTCCCGCCATAGATCACCGGGCCCACGATCGGCACGACGATGTAGATGATCTCCAGGAAGTCGAGCACGAAGCCGAGGATGAACATCACCAGCATCACGATCAGGAAGACCTTGAACTCGCTGTCGAAGCTCTTGAGGAACTGCTGGATGTAATGTTCCCCCCCGAAGCTGATGACCACGAGGTTCAGAAGCTGCGAGCCGATGAGAATGGTGAACACCATGCTCGTCACCTTCGCCGTCTCCCGCACCACCGGTGACATTACCGATGTCCGGTAGAGCACCCACACCGCGTAGAGCACCCCGAAGAAGGCCACCATATAGGCCGCGAAGGCGACGAGGAACGCCAGCCAGACCCCGGCCGAGACAACCTCCTGGTTGATCCGCAGGTCGAAGTTCATGCCCATCAGGATCATCACCACCGTCGCGAAGGTGGCCGCGAGGATCACCTTCGGGCTGCTGTCCTCTTCGCGCAGCTTGCGATAGGCCGCCAGCATGATCGCGCCCGCCGCGCCGAGCGCGGCAGCCGGGGTCGGGTTGGTGACACCGCCCAGGATCGAGCCGAGCACCGCCACGATCAGAACCAGCGGCGGGAAGACCACGCGGATCAGCTCGTTTTCAGCAAGCCGCTTCGCCGCGCTGACCGAGGCCCAGAGCACCACCGCGAGGGGCACCGCGAGGATCGCCAGGGTGGCCCATGGCCCGGCATCGGGCCGGATGAAGAGCCCGTCCGCCAGCAACATCAGCGCAATCGCGGCCCCGCCAATCGCAAGCGGCAGAGCCGAGGCGGTCGGGGCCACGCCCCGCGCCACCACGAACATCAGCGCAAACAGCACCGCCAGCGTGGCAACGCCGGTGCCGATGGGCGCCGCCAGCGACGGCGGCAGCGCCGCGGCCTCGGTCTCTTCCGCCGGTGCTGCGGAGTCGTCCGCCCCGGCGTCGGCTTCGGGCGCCGCTTCCGACTGCTGCTGCACGGCTTCGGCCCGCGACGCGGCCGCGGCAACGGAGGCATCCCACTTCTCCTGCCCGTGCAGCTCGATGATCGCCGCCTGGCACTGCTCACTCACGTTGAGGCGGGTCAGAAGGCCGTCATTGCCCGCCTGCGCCTCGCTCACCGCCGGGTCCAGCGCGCGTTGGCTTCCGATCACGCCGAGCTGCCCCAGCACCATCGCCCCGCCAATCAGCACGACCGGCAGCGCAAGGAACCACGTCAGCTTCTCCTGCCGCGTCAGCACACCGCCGCCGCCACCGTCAAGCTGCACCGAGGGCGCGCGCGACGGGTTGAAGATCGCATAGCCCAGCGCATAGGCTGCATAGAGCCCCGCCAGCATCACCCCGGGCAGCATGGCCGCCTGAAACAGCGTGCCCACCGAAACAACCGCAGGTTTGCCCAGAAGCGTCAGCGCATCGGTGCAGCCCACCGATTGCGCCCGAGCCTCCTGCGCCGTCGAATAGAGGTCGCCCGCCAGTGTGCCCAGCAACACGATCACGATCGAAGGCGGAATGATCTGCCCCAGCGTGCCGGAGGCCGCGATCACCCCGGTCGAAAGCTCGGCGGAGTAGCCGTTGCGCAGCATGGTCGGCAGGCTCAAAAGGCCCATCGTCACCACCGTCGCGCCGACGATGCCGGTGGAAGCGGCAAGGAAGGCGCCCACGACCACGACCGAAACCGCGAGCCCCCCCGGCAGCGGGCCAAAGACCCGCGCCATGGTGGTCAACAGGTCTTCGGCGATCTTCGAGCGCTCCAGAACGATGCCCATCATCACGAACATCAGCACCGCCAGCAGCGTCTCGATCGACTGGCCCGCAAAGACCCGCTCGTTCATCCGGTTCACGACGAAGGAGAGATTGCGGTTCACCGCCTGCTCCCAGCCACCGGGGAACAACGGCACCTCGACCCTCGGTAACTCCGGGTATCGGAACACGCTCACGTCATCCCGGTGCACCCCCTGCGCCAGCACATCCTGGTAAGCCGCGCTTCCGGTGTCGATCGCCTGGTGTATGAGCAGCCCCTGCCCGTCCAGCAACGCGATGATGCCAAAGGAAATAATACCAGCCCCGCCGATGGCGAAGGCCACCGGAAAGCCGGAAAGAATGCCCCCGAAGAGACACAGAAGAACGATCAGCAGGCCGATCTCGACGCCATCAAGTCCGAAAATCATCTGCCCAACCCCTAATGCGTGCCTTCGTAGGCTTCTTCACCCTCACCGAGGGTGTCTTTGTCGAGATATTTGTCAGCACTCTCCGGCCCCTCCCGGAACTCCAGGAACGAGCGATAGAAGAAGGCCACCGCTTGCAGCAGCACCAGCGCGCAGAAGGCCACCATCAGGATCTTGAACAGGAAGTAGCCGTTGAAGCCATTGGGCGAGAAGCCGATGGTTTCCACGTTCCACTTCATGATCGCCGATTTGCGCATCAGCAGGTCCAGCCCCTCCGAAGCGCTGACCTTGGGCGTGATGAGCGAGCGCCAGAGGAAGAACCACGCGTAGAGCCAGGTAAGCACGGCCACCGGCACCATGAAGAAGAGCGAGCCGAACATGTCGATCACCTTCTTGGTGCGGAATTTCACCACCGAGTAGATCAGGTCCACCCGCACGTGGCTGCCCTGTACGAAGGCATAGGTGACGCAAAGCGCCACGATCATCGCGTTGTAAAGCTTCAGTTCTTCCGAGAACCAGCCGACAGACTGGGTGAAGCCGAAACCGAAGGGGGCAATCGTGATCTCGCCGAAGCGAAAGACCGATTGCAGAAAGACGACCATCACCTGCTGAAGCACCATCACAAGCCCGATCCAGGCCACCAGGCGCCCCACGGTGTTGGCAAACCACTCCAGCCCGCGCACGACGCCCCACATGATCCGGGGCCAGACGATGCCCACCACGGTCAGAACGAGGAAAATGTCGAACACCGCGAAGAACAGCTCCACCGAGCCGCCGTAGTAGATGAAGCGCATCAGGCTTTCGCCGTTGCTCCAGTCCAGCCACGTGCCCGGATGGGCGATCGCATAGAAGATGTTGTAAAAGCCCATCCCGACATTCTGGATGAACCACACGAGCGCGGTCCCCATACGCTCTGCCCCCTTATGTGCAATGGCCGCGCGCGTATAGTCGCGCGCGGCCCGGTCTTACAAGTGCCTCTCGGCCTTACATCGCGTCCAGCACGCGGTTCCGCTGGTTGGCGTAGGCGCTGTCCGACACCGAGAGCCAACCCGAGGTGGCCCGCATGGAGTCCATCGCGCTCTTGTGGATCTTGGCGAAGAGATCGTCCGAGGTGTAGCCCTGCAACAGCTCGACCGAAGCCTTGCCGAAGGCATCCCACACGTCGTCGGAGAATTCCTTCACCTGGGTGCCGCCCGATTCCAGGCGCGCCAGCGCCGGGCCGTTGTTGGCGATGAACTGCGCGTAGTTGGCCTGGTGGGCATCGGCACAGGCAATCTCGACGATCTTCTGCTGGCTCGGGGTCAGCGAGTTGAAGACTTCGAGGTTCATACCAGCCGAAAGCGCCGCACCGGGCTCGTGGAAGCCGGCAGGGTAGTAGTAGTCACACACTTCCTGCAGGCCCAGCTTCTCGTCCGACCACGGACCGATCCACTCGGTCGCGTCCAGCGCGCCGGTCGACAGGGCCTGGTAGATCTCGCCGCCCGGAAGCACCTGCACCGAGGCACCCAGCTTGCTGAGGGCTTCGCCGCCGAGGCCGGGCATGCGGAACTTCATGCCGTTGAAATCATCGGCCGAGGTCACCTCGTTGCGGTACCAGCCGCCACCCTGGGCGCCGGTCTGACCGGCGATGAAGCCGCGCACGCCGAACACTTCGCCCAGCTCGTGGTGCAGCGCCATGCCGTCCTGGCCGTAGTACCAGGTCATCAGCTCGGGCACGGTCATGCCGAAGGGCACGGCGGTAAAGAAGGCCCATGCCGGGTGCTGGCCAACCCAGTAGTAGTCGGCGCCGTGATACATGTCGGCCTGGCCGGAAACCACCGCGTCAAAGCTTTCAAGCGCGCCCACCAGCTCGCCGGCGGCCTTGGCTTCAACGGTGATCTGCCCGTCGGTGGCCGTGGTGATGTTGTTGGCGACCCGTTCCACCGAGTCCCACACGCCCGCCAGGCCACGGGGCCAAGTGGTGACCATGGTCAGCGTGCGATTGCCCTGTGCATAGGCAGGCGCGGCCAGCGTAGTTGCCGCAGCAGCCCCGCCACCAAGCGCAGATGTCTTGAGAAATGAACGACGGTCCATTCGTGTCCTCCCGTTATGTTGAGCCGCAGTCCTCTCCGCGGCCCTTCCCTTTTTTCGGTGCAGGCAAGTTAACGGCATCGCATCGGCGAATAAATACCAACTACTGCGTAGAACTGCCCAAACATGCGCCATTTTCGGTCTGATGCCCGCAGAAGGCGCCTCAATTGACGCCAGCGGCCCCCGGGCGCATCTTTGCCCCCGATGACACGACTCCTCGATCGCCTCGCCCCCCGCTACGGGCAGAAGCTTTTTCTGTTGGCCGCGCTGCCGCTGGTGCTGGCGGTTTCGGCAATCTCGCTGCTGGTGGTCCAGCAATCCCGCCGTCTCGCAGAAAGCGAGATCGCCGCGCTCGAGGCCGAGCTGATCGCCGCCAAGAAGGTCGAGCTGAAGAACTACGTCACCCTCGCCCGCGCCGCCTTTTACTCGGTCTATGCCTCCGCCCTGCCCGATGACGAGGCTGCCAAGACCCGCGTCACCCAGATCCTCGCGGCGATGACCTACGGCACAGACGGCCAGTTCTTCGTCTACCAGTATGACGGCACCAACCTCGTCGCGCCTCGCCAGACCGAGCTGATCACCCGCAATTGGGCCGGCCAGGCCGACAGCGCAGGCACCCCGGTGACCGACCGGCTGATCGAGCTGGCCCGCGACGGCGGCGGCTATCACACCTATCTCTGGCCCAAGCCCTCCACCGGCGAAGAGGCCCTGATGATCTCCTATGTCGGCGGGCTGCAGGACTGGAAATGGGCGGTGGGCACAGGCGTCTTCATCGACGACGTGCTGGCCACCACCGCCGCCGCCCGCGCCGCCACCGAAGCCCGGGTGCGCGACACCTTCCTCTGGATCGCCGCCATCACCCTGATCGCCCTGCTGGTGGTGTTCCTCTCCGGCCTGCTCATCACCACCCGCGAGCGCCGCCTTGCCGATGGCAAGCTGAAGGCCCTGACGCAGCGCATCCTCGACGCGCAGGAAGACGAGCGCGGCCGAGTGGCGCGCGAGCTGCACGATTCCATCTCCCAGCTTCTGGTCGGCGTGCGCTACGCGCTGGAGCTTGCCAAGCGGCGGCAGGCGACGGGCGATCCGGCGGTTGGCGACAGTCTCGACAAAGGCATCTCCGGCCTCAACGGGGCCATTCAGGAGGTCCGCCGCATCAGCCGCGATCTGCGCCCCGGCGTGCTGGACGATCTCGGCCTCGGCCCCGCCCTCCAGGCCCTGACCGAAAGTTTCTCGGCCCGCACCGGCATCGAGGCCAACTTCGAAACCGTGGTGTTCCGCAACCGGCTCGATCAGGAAGCCAAGATCGCCCTCTACCGCATCGCGCAGGAGGCGCTGACCAACATCGAGCGCCACTCCGGCGCCGATACCGTCAACATCCGCTTGCGCGGCAACCGCTCCGGCGGTCTGCTGCGGATCGAAGACAACGGCACCGGCTTGCCGTCCGGGGCCACCGAGAGCGCGGGAATGGGCCTGCGCAACATGTCCGAACGGATCGAACAGCTCGACGGCACGCTGCGCCTCTTTTCCACCCGCAACGGCACCGTCATCGAGGCGCAGGTGCCCCTCAGCCACATGCTGCCCCCAGAAGACCCGCAGAAAGCAACCGCATGACCCATTCGCCCACCCGCGTCGCCATCGTCGACGATCACCCGATGGTCGCCGAGGGCATCCGCGCCATCCTGCAAACCTATGACGACATTGAAGTGGTCGGCACCCTCAGCTGCGGCCAGGAGATCATCGACAGCGTCGATGCGCTCGCGCCCGACGTGGTGCTGCTGGATCTCAACATGCCCGGAATCGGCGGCCTCACCGCCACCGAACTGCTGCTGGAGCGCCGCCCCGGCACCCGCGTGCTGATCCTCTCGATGCACGACGGATCAAGCTACATTTCCTCCGCCCTATCGCATGGGGCCATGGGCTACATCCTCAAGGATGTGCCCACCGAAGAGATCAAGACGGCGATCGACAAGGTCATGGCGGGCGAGCGTTACCTCTGCACCGGCGCCCACGCCTCGCTGAAGCCCGCCACTCGCGAAGGCGTCGAACAGCTCACCAACCGCGAGCAGACGATCCTGCTGCAACTGGCTCAGGGCAAAAGCAACAAGGAGGTCGCCAGCGCGCTCGACATCTCGGTGCGCACGGTGGAAACCCACCGCAAGAACCTGCGCGCCAAGCTGGGAATATCTTCAACCGCCGGTCTCACCCGCTACGCGCTGGAGCACGGCGTGCTCCAAGGCACCGGCAAGGAGTTCTGATCCCGCGCTCAGCCCAAGCCGATGAACGAGAGGATCGCGAGCACGATGACGACGAGGCCGACGAGATAGATAATGCGGTTCATGGGGTATCCTGACTTTTGAGGGCGCTGTGCCCCACGGTGCGGGGCTCTGCGCGTTGGGGCCTCAACGTGCCCGCCCGCAAGACGGTTCCACCGCCCGCCGCCACTGGCCCCGTCAGTTGCTGAAACAAAATTACCAACAAACCGCCCATAGCGAAACTTTCTCCACAAACCCGGTTGACGCCCCGCCCCGCCTCTCCTAGTTTCCGCCCACGCGAAACGCATGAGGCACCTCGAATGGCTACCATTCTTGTACTTGTAGGAGAAAGGCGCATGGGCCGGTAATTGCCGGAAAGCTCAACACCTTACCCCATGCGCCCCCGATTGCCCTCGGGGGTTTTTTTATGCGAATCGCAGATAGATGACGCCAGAACGGAGAGAGAAAATGGCACGTCAGATGACCGGAGCGAAAATGGTGGTCCAGGCCCTGAAGGATCAGGGCGTGGAGGTCGTATTCGGATACCCGGGCGGCGCCGTCCTTCCGATTTACGACGAGATCTTCCAGCAAAACGATATCCGCCACATCCTGGTTCGTCATGAACAGGGCGCGGCCCATGCCGCCGAGGGCTATGCCCGCTCCACCGGCAAGCCCGGGGTGGTGCTGGTCACCTCCGGCCCCGGCGCAACCAATGCCGTCACCGGCATCACCGACGCGCTGATGGATTCGATCCCGATGATCGTGCTCACCGGCCAGGTGCCCACCTTCGCGATCGGCTCCGATGCCTTCCAGGAGGCCGATACCGTCGGCATCACCCGCCCCTGCACCAAGATGAACTGGCTGGTAAAAGACACCGACAACCTCGGGCAAACCATCCACGAGGCCTTCCACGTCGCCACCTCGGGCCGCCCCGGCCCGGTGCTGATCGACATCCCGAAAGATGTGCAGTTCGCCTCCGGCACCTATACCGCGCCCAAGCAGATGCAGTCGCACTACGCGCCCAAGGTGAAGGGCGACGCCGAGATGATCACCGCGCTGGTGGAAGCGATGGAAGAGGCCGAGCGCCCGATCTTCTACACCGGCGGCGGCGTAATCAACTCCGGCACGGCGGCCTCGCAGCTGCTGCGCGAGTTCGTCGATGAAACCGGCTTCCCCATCACCTCCACCCTGATGGGCCTCGGCGCTTACCCCGCCTCCGGCAAGAGCTGGCTGGGGATGCTGGGCATGCACGGTCTCTACGAGGCCAACCTCGCCATGCACGGCTGCGACCTGATGATCAACGTCGGCGCCCGCTTCGACGACCGGATCACCGGCCGCGTGTCCGACTTCTCGCCCCACAGCCAGAAGGCCCATATCGACATCGACCCAAGCTCGATCAACAAGGTGATCCATGTCGACATGCCCATCGTCGGCGATGTAGCCCATGTGCTCGAAGACGCCCTGCGCATCTGGAAGAGCCGTGGCCGCAAGACCAACAAGGCGGGCCTCGAGAAATGGTGGAAGCAGATCGCCGACTGGAAGGCGGTCCGCTGCCTCTCCTACGAGCCGTCGAAAAAAACCATCAAGCCGCAGTATGCGCTGGAGCGTCTGGAAGCCCTCACCAAGGGCCGTGACCGCTACGTGACCACCGAGGTCGGCCAGCACCAGATGTGGGCCGCCCAATTCCTCGGGTTCGAAGACCCCAACCGCTGGATGACCTCCGGCGGGCTGGGAACGATGGGCTACGGCTTCCCCGCCTCCATCGGCGTCCAAATCGCCCACCCCGATGCGCTGGTCATCAACGTGGCGGGCGAGGCAAGCTGGCTGATGAACATGCAGGAGATGGGCACTGCCGCGCAGTATCGTCTGCCGGTCAAACAGTTCATCCTCAACAACGAGCGCCTGGGGATGGTCCGCCAGTGGCAGGAGCTGCTGCACGGCGAGCGCTACTCGCACAGCTGGTCCGAGAGCCTGCCCGACTTCGTGAAGCTGGCCGAGGCCTTCGGCGCCAAGGGCTTCTGCGTCTCCGACCCGGCAGACCTCGACGAGGCGATCATGGAGATGCTGGCCTACGACGGCCCGGTGCTCTTCGACTGCCTCGTGGAAAAGCACGAAAACTGCTTCCCGATGATCCCCTCGGGCGAGCCGCACAACAAGATGCTCCTCTCCGGCGCCTCCACCTCCGACGCCATCAAGGAAGGCGGCGCGGTTCTGGTGTAATCGATTGAGGTGGAGCCGCTACGGCTCCACCTCCTCCCAGCTCCCGTCAGGCACCATGACGCTCACCACCTGCACCCCCGCCTCATCGGCGGCAGCCACCACCACCGGGCCGGGGGCCTCCGCGGCCTCTTCGATCAAGGCATCGAGCAACTCGCAATGAAACGTATTGCAGATCCCGGCCCGGTAGCCCCTCGGCAAGCTGCACCCCATCGGCCCCTGAAAGATACAGCCCCCCGCGCTGCTCTCTTCGGGAAAATGTGCCGCGTAGCGTGCCAGCAGCGCCTCCTTCGTCAGCCCCGGCTCGGCCCGTCGAAAGGCCTGTATGGTGCCGACCTTCACGAAGGCGTTCTGCCCGTAGCCCCTGATGCAGCACCGCCCCCGGCAGGAGGCACAGGCCGGGCCAACCGCATCGGGCTCCTCCGGCTCATGCGCCGCCCGGTCATAGACCGGCGCAATCTCCTCCTCCGCCACCTCAAAGGCCGCGTCGCACAGCCGGGCCACATGGGCCAGAAAGGCAGCGCGGCGGCCCTCCTCGGCGGGCACCAGCACCGGCACCCGGTGCGGCACCGCGCCCAGCAGCGGCACTTCGCCCGCCGCGTCCTCCACCCGGCGCATCACCGGCGCCACCGCAGCGGCCACCCGTGCGCGCGCCGCCTCGGCCCCGGCCCGGTTCTGCTCGGTCGCCCTTTCGGCAACCACCCGCCCCTGCGCGGCGGCACAGAGCGGCGCGCCGCAATGCCCGGCCACCGCCAGCCGATGAACCGGCACCGCCGCGCCGCAATGCGGGCAGGCCCCATCCGGCCCGTTCACCTGAATTTCCCTAGCGTCACCTCACCGAGGCTACGCCCCACCCCCGCCATTGACAATCCGCGCCCCAGCCGCAAAACCACGCCCAGATCGAAGAGGAGCCACCCATGGCCGCGCTGAAACTGAAAAAAGGCCTGTCGAAGCATTCGGCTTACGACCTGAAAGACCCCAACGCCGAGGTGATCGAAACCCACACCCTCGCCGTGCTGGTCGAAAACGAGGCCGGCGTGCTCGCCCGCGTCATCGGCCTGTTCTCGGGCCGGGGCTACAACATCGAAAGCCTCACCGTCGCCGAGGTGGACCATGAGGGCCACCGCTCGCGCATCACCATCGTCACCACAGGCACACCCTCGATCATCGAGCAGATCAAGGCCCAGCTCGGCCGCCTCGTGCCGGTGCATGACGTCCACGATCTTACCGTCGAAGGCCCGTCCGTCGAGCGTGAACTCGCGCTCTTCAAGGTCGAGGGCACCGGCGACGAGCGCGTCGAGGCTCTCCGCCTCGCCGATGTGTTCCGCGCCAACGTGGTCGACAGCACGCTCAACAGCTTCACCTTCGAAATCACCGGCCCCTCCGACAAAATCGACGCCTTCGCCGATCTCATGCGCCCCCTCGGGCTGAAGGAAACCGCCCGCACCGGCATCGTCGCCCTCGCCCGCGGCGAGAAGGGCTGAACCGGCCTGGATGCGCTGCGCCCCGCGTAGCGCACCCGGCGTTCAGCGCCTGCGGGCGAACCACCCGCGCAGCGCGACCAGCAGCACAATGTTAAGGACCGGCGCCAGCAGCGCCGCCCAGAGCCGAGGCGCCTCCGGCAGCGCCCCGGTCATCAGGTTCCACGGCAGCCCCAACGGCAGCAGGAACACCCCTGCCAACGGATCCTGCTCCTGCCCGAACCAGCCATAGGTGCCGATCAGGAAGAGCGCCAGCGCCGCCACGTAGAGAACGGCGAACACCCAGAGCAGGATCGTCAGGGCCCGCGTCATGCCCGCGCCCTCAGAGCGAGCCTTCGTCTGTCAGAGACATGATCTCCGCCGTTGTCCCGTCCTCGTAGGCAATGCACTGCCACGGCGCCTGATCGGGTCCGACGCCCACGCGCACCATCGTGCCCGCCTGCGAAAACTCCGAGCCCAGCAGCACCACGTCGGGGTTGTTGGTCACGGCCGTCACGTCGCGCAGACAGGCTTGCTCTGCCGCCGTCGGCATGTCGCCCTGCGGCGCTGACGGCGCAGCGGCCTGCCCGGTGCCTTCGATCAGGTAGCGCCCCGCGGCCCAACCCTCGTATCCCGGGTCCGCCAGCGTCGCGATGCGGCACCAGCGTTGCCCCTCCGACATCTGGCAGCCGAGGTTGCGCACCTGCGTGCCGCTGGCCAGCTTCGTCACCACCGGCTCCCCGGTCGAGGGCCCGGCCCGCATGTTCAGCGTATCGCCACCTCCCACGCTCACCTCGTAAAAGTCCGGCCCGCCCGCGAGCCCGTCGGCATAATCGCCCTGCACTTGGGCCGAGCTTTCGCCCCCGATCGACACGTTCAGTGTGTAGTTTGCGCTTTCGCCCCGACGCGCGGCGCTTCGATACAGGAACACCATCACCGTGTATTCGCCCGAACTCGGCAGCGCACCGCGCCAGTCGTTGATCGTATCGCTCAACTCCCCAATCGCCATCGCCTCGTCGCCCGGGCCCTTCCCCGGTGCGTAGATGTTGAAATAGGTCGCCGCGTTGTTCGAGGTGAGCGACACATGCATTTCCTGCCCCGCCGATGCGCCCAGCTTGTAGAGCACGGCATCCCGGCCCGACACTGTGTCATTGATCGTCGTCCCGCTTGTGCCCGCCGCGAACTGCACCTGCTCGGTGCGGTCCTGTGCGGCCACCGGGGCTGCGGCCATCAGAGCAGCCAAGATAAGTCCCGTAAACTTCATCATGACAGTCTCCCTCCAGGCGCCCTGACCGGCGCAGCGCGCAGCCATGTCCGGCCGCCCACTCATCCTAAGCACGAAACCTGCACCTGGCTATCCCCACGAAAGCCGCGCGGCGCCTCACTCGCAGGCCAACGGCCCGCCAAACTCCGGCTCCGGCCACCCCACCAGCCGCACGCCCTCCGGCCCGGCGCAGATGAGCTGCGGGTAGTTGCCCGCGTCCACCGCGTAATTGCAGCTTACCTCCAGCCCGAAAAGCTCTCCCTGCAAGCGCCAGCTCTCGTGCACCCGCCCCCAGCGCAGCCGCCCCGCCGGGCCATCGCAGCCCTCCGCCTTCAGCCCGGTCAGCCCAAGCACCCCGGCCCGCAACGCCAGCTTCTGCTCCCACAGCGCCCCGTCCGGCCCTCGCCCCACCAGCTCGTAACTCCCTTCAAAAAACGGCAGTTCCGGCCCCTGCTCCGACCCCGCCGCGCAGGCCGCGCCCGCCATCATCACCCAGGCCACGCATGCCCGCATCGCCG
>NZ_QTNQ01000100.1 GCF_018424695.1 Vannielia litorea | reverse complement strand
GTAAATCCCCGCCGCCACGCTCGGCGGCCCCGCCTTCAACGCGGTGTCGGCACGGGCAAAGATCGCCTCGGCCTCCTCCAGCCGCCCCATATCCTTGAGAAAGCCACCAAGGTTGTAGCGCCAGAGGTTCAACTGCGGATCGCCGGGCGCCAGGTTTGCCTCGGCCTGGGCAATCGCCTCCAGCGCCAGCGGCACCGCGCGGGCCACCTCGCCCGCCTCGCTCAGCCGCACCGCGTAAGCCATCGCCTCGGTCTGGGTGCGCCGGTTCTGCGGCCCCAGCACGCGCAGAAATCCCTCGTAGGCGCGCTGCCCCTCCTCCCGCCCGGCGTGATAGTCGCCCAGCGCGCTCAACAGCCGCGCCCGCATCGCACGGGCCTCCAGCACCTGCTGCGCATCCGGGCCCCACCCGGCGAGCGCGGCAGGCAACAGCCGGTCGATCATCGCCAACGCGGTGTCGAAATCACCCGCCCGCTCGGCGGCAAACATCTCGCCCCAAAGCGCATCCCACTGCGCCGGGCTCTCGATGGGTTGGGCCGCCCCAGGCCCGGCAAGGCAGAGCGCCGCCGCCAGAAAGAGCGCCGCCCGCCTCACCTGTCCGGATCTCCCACGAGGATGAAGGGCGCCCAATAGGCCGGGTGCCGCCACTCCGCTTTCGGCCCGTCGATCATCGCCAGCATCGCCTGCCGCTGCGCCTCCGCCGCGCTCAGGCCGGGGTCGGCGGCGCGCCGGGCGAAGATGTCTGTCATCAGGCTCACCGCGCTCTGGCTCTCCACCGGCCAGTGGCTCACCAGAAGTGCCCGCGCGCCCGCGTAGAGGAAAGACTGCGCCAGCCCGCTCAGCGCCTCCGCATCCGGCGTGTCGCCCACCGCCGTGTTGCAGGCGCTCAGCACCACCCAATCCGGGTTCATCCGCAGGTGGGCGATTTCCGAGGCGGTCAGCAAGCCGTCTTCCCCGCCGCCCGGGGTAAGCGCCAGCGCCGGCTCCTGCACCACGAGGTCTTTCACCTCGTCACCCGAAACCAGCCCATGCGTGGCAAAGTAGAGCACCCGAAACCGCTCCAGATCGGCCCCCTTCACAGCCGCCTCGCTGGCCTCGCCCTGCTGCCACACCTCTTGCCCGCCCATCGAGCCCGCCACCGCCTGCACCTCGCCAAAGGTTTCCGGCAGGGGCGAAAGCGCCCCGCCCCGGTTGTTCGAAACCTTCACCGGCGCCGCCCCGCCCGGATCGAAATCGGGATTGGCCACGCCAAGGATCGGCTCGGGCGCCCGCGGGCCGGTCGCGGCGATCTCCATCGCCTTCAGCGCAAAGACCGAGGGAATCACGGTGATGGCATAGTCCCGCACCATCCAGTGGGCATCTTCCAGCTTCGCCGGTTGGTTGCGCACCAGCAGCTGCGGCGGAAGCGCCGTCAGCGGCCCGCGCAATTCCACATAGATGTGGCTCTTGCCCTCCAGCGCCCATTCAAACTGCCCGAAGGTCTGGCCATAAAGCCAACTCGCCGCCGCCAGCGGAAATTCCTCCTCCTGCGCCCCCGCCTTCAGCGCCGTCGCCCCGCGCACCCCGAGCTGCATGTCGACCGCCCCGCGCACATCGGCCACGGCGGCGGCCAGCTCGCTCGGCTTCACCGGCATCGGCAACCAATAGCTGCTCTCGGCGGTCAGCACGAAAACGAAATCGAAGTCCTCATCCCGCGCCCCGATATCGAAGAGCACCACCGCCTCCTCCGGCCCCAGCAGCGGGCGAATCTCATCCCCCCTCACCACGCCATCCCCGACCAGCGCTGCAAAGTCCGGCGCCGTCGCCGTCAGCTCCTCGGTCAGGCGCTTCTGGGTCAGGCTCACCTCCGCAAGCTCCGCCTTCAGCGCAATCTCCCGCCCGGCATCACGCGCGGCAGCGGGCCGCCGGAGCAGCGCGGCATACTCAGCCTGAAGCGCCGCCTCCCGATCCACCGCATCCGTAATCGAGCGATGCAGCTGCGCCGCCGGGCTGTCGCCCAGCCCCACCCGCGCCGCCATCTGCTCCAGCGCATGGCCAGCGCTGGTGCTCTGCGCCCGCTGTGCAATGCGGAAGGCCTCGGGCACGATCTCGCCCCAGGGCTTCACCTCGGCCACCCCGGTCTTGTCGAGAATGCGCATCAGCGTGTTGCGGCTGCCCCAGCCCAGCGCCTCGGCCCGCAACACCGCATCCATCGCGCCCGGCAAGTCTTCAAGGTCTTCGCGCACCGCCGCGAGGTTGAGCAGCGCCCGCCCCCAGCCACGATGCTGAAAGCCCGCACTCCGGCTCGCGGGCAACGTTGCGGCAAACATCGCATCCGCCCGCTCCAGCATCTCCACACCCTGCAGGAATTCCGGCCCGCCAAAGTCCTTGCGCAACCACCAGAGCGCATCCACCGCCAGCGCCGTCGCCAGCATGGGGCTTTCGCCATACTCCGCCTCGATCACCGGGCGGATCGCTTGAATCGTGGCATGCATCTCCTCCACCAGCCCCGCCGAAAGCTGGTAATCGGCCAGCACCAGCGTCATCGCCACAACGCCCTCGTCCCGCCCGAAGAAGGCCTCACGCCGCGCAATCGCATCGGCCATGGCCACCGCCGCCTCGGCATCGCGGCCCATCTCATAGAGCACCCCGGCCCGCCGCTCGGTGAAGCTCAGCAGCGAAAGCCGCAGCCCGCGCACCTGACCGGGGTCGGAGGTGGCCACCACCCGATCGAGCGCGGCAATGGATTGCGCCCAGAGCGCCTCCGCATCCTCCAGCAACCCGAGCTCCTGCATCATGCTGGCCGTCTTGCCGCGCCAGACGTTCGCCACGAAATCGTCAGCCCCGTGGATCTGCTCGGCCACGCTCACCGCCTCGATGGCCAGCGCCAGCCCCTCGCGCAGGTTGCCTGTGTCCGCCAGCGTTTCGGCCAGCGACATCTGCGCAATCGCGTGCAAAGGGTGATAGACCGTGCTCACCTGCCGAAACCGCGCCAGCACGTCGCGCTTCATCGCCACCGCCTCGTCCCAGCGCTTCTGCATCGCCAGTACGCCCGCCACTTCGCCGATCTTGTTCAGCAATTCCGGGTGGTTCTCCGGCAGCCGCGCGGCGAGGCTGTCCACCACCTGCCGCAGCAACGCCTCCGCCTCGGCCACATCCTGCCGCCCGATCGCCTGCTGCCCGGCCTCGAACAGCGCCGCCTCCTCAGGCGTCAACTCCGCGCTCTGGGCGGTCGCCGGCACTGCAAATGCGATAAACAAAAGGGCAAGCAGTAGTCTCATGGCTTGAAATATCCCGCCCCTGCCCTCCATGGTCAAAGAGAATTGCATGACAAATCGGGTCATGGTTTGCCCCGTTAGCGCTAACACGCTATCCTGCCACCAGCCAGAATCGCTCACGCCACCCGAAAGGCCGTCCCTTGCCGCTCAATCCGAAAATCGCCGAAGTCACCGACCGTATCATCGCCCGCTCCGCCGAGGCCCGTGGCGCCTATCTCGAGCGGATCGGCAAGGCGGCAGAGGCCGGGCCGGTGCGCGCGCATCTCTCCTGCTCCAACCAGGCCCATGCCTATGCGCCGATGGGCGAGGATCAGGACGCGCTCGCCAAGGGCACCGCGCCCAACATCGGCATAGTTTCGGCCTATAACGATATGCTTTCCGCCCACCAGCCCTTCGAGCGCTTCCCCGATCTCATCCGCGCCGCAGCCCGCGCCAAGGGCGCCACCGCGCAGGTGGCGGGCGGCGTGCCCGCAATGTGCGATGGGGTGACCCAAGGCCAACCCGGCATGGAACTCTCGCTCTTCTCACGGGACGTGATCGCACTCGCCGCCGGGGTCAGCCTCAGCCACAACTGCTTTGACAGCGCCATCTACCTCGGCGTCTGCGACAAGATCGTGCCCGGCCTCATCATCGCCGCCGCCACCTTCGGCCATATCCCCGCGGTCTTCCTGCCCGCCGGCCCGATGACCTCTGGCCTGCCCAACGACGAAAAGGCCAAGGTCCGCCAGCAGTTCGCCACCGGTGAAGTGGGCCGCGACAAGCTGATGGAGGCCGAGATGGCCTCCTACCACGGCCCCGGCACCTGCACCTTCTACGGCACCGCAAACACCAACCAGATGCTGATGGAGTTCATGGGCCTGCACCTCCCCGGCGCCAGCTTCGTCAACCCCAACACGCCGCTCCGCGACGCGCTCACCGTCGCCGGCACCGAGCGCGCGCTCGAAATCACCGCCCACGGCAATGACTATCGACCGGCGGGTCAGGTGCTCGACGAGAAAGCCTTCGTCAACGGCATCGTCGGCCTCATGGCCACCGGCGGCTCCACCAACCTCGTGCTGCACCTGCCCGCCATGGCCCGCGCCGCCGGGGTGATCCTCGACCTGCAGGATTTCTCCGACATTTCCGAAACCGTGCCACTGATGGCCAAGGTCTACCCCAACGGCCTCGCCGACGTGAACCACTTCCACGCCGCCGGGGGCCTGCAATACCTCATCCGCCAGCTCCTGTCCGAGGGCCTGCTGCATGACGACACGCTCACTGTCGCGGGCGAGGGCCTCGGCAGCTACACCGAGGAGCCGAAGATCATCGACGGCAAGCTCACCTGGCAGCCCGCCGCCGAAGACAGCCAGAATGATCGCATCCTGCGCCCCGCCACCGACCCCTTCCAGAAAACCGGCGGCCTCAAGGAGCTGAAAGGCTCCCTCGGTCGCGGCGTGATGAAGGTCTCTGCGGTCGCCCCCGAGCGCCACGTGATCGAGGCAAAGGCCCGCGTCTTCCATGACCAGCACGATGTGAAAAAGGCCTTCCAGGCCGGGGAGTTCACCGAGGATACCGTGGTCATCGTCCGCTTTCAGGGCCCCAAGGCCAACGGCATGCCCGAGCTGCACTCGCTCACGCCCCCGCTCGCCGTGCTTCAGGATCGCGGCCTCAAGGTCGCCCTCGTGACCGACGGCCGCATGTCCGGCGCCTCCGGCAAGGTGCCCGCCGCCATCCACGTCACCCCCGAGGCCGCGATGGGCGGCCCCATCGGCAAGGTGCAGGATGGCGACCTCGTCCGCGTCGACGCCGCCTCCGGCACCCTCGACATCCTCACCGAAGGCTGGGAGGCCCGCACCCCTGCCGCCCCCGATCTCACCGCCAACAAACACGGCATCGGCCGCGAACTCTTCGAGGCCTTCCGCCAGTCGGTCGGCACCTCCGACGAGGGCGCGGCGGTGGTCGTCTGACACTTGAAGGATCACATCATGACCCCCGCCGAAGCCTCTGCAAAAACAAAAGAAATCTGCGCCCTCGCCCCCGTAGTCCCGGTGCTCGTGGTCGAGGACGTGGCCCATGCTGCGCCTCTCGCCCAGGCGCTGGTCGCGGGCGGCCTGCCCGCGCTCGAAGTCACCCTGCGCACGCCCGCCGCGCTCGACGTGATCCGCGCCATGGCGCAAGTCGAAGGCGGCGTCGTCGGCGCAGGCACCCTGCTCACCCCGAAGGACGTGAAGGATGCCGTCGCCGCAGGCGCAAAATTCGGCGTCTCCCCCGGCGCCACCGACACCCTTCTCAAAGCCTGCGAAGACGAGGGCCTGCCGCTGCTCCCCGGCGCCGCCACCGCCACCGAGGCCATGGCCCTGCTCGAGCGCGGCTATACGGCGATGAAATTCTTCCCCGCCGAAGCCTCCGGCGGCGCCCCCGCCCTCAAGGCCATCGGCGCGCCGATCCCCCAGATCAGCTTCTGCCCCACCGGCGGGGTCAGCCTGAAGAACGCCAATGACTACCTCAGCCTGCCCAACGTGATGTGCGTCGGCGGAAGCTGGGTGGCCCAGGGCGACAAGGTCACATCCGGCGACTGGTCCGGCATCACCGCGCTGGCAAAAGAGGCCGCCGCCCTCCCGCGCTGACCTGAAGATTGGCGCGCACCTACTTCATTTTCTTGCTGAAAATACTCAACCCCAAAGCAACCACCCGAGCCACACCCAAAACAGAGCGCAGCGCTTGCCCCCCGCAGGGCGGGACCTGTCCCGCCCCAGGGCCGATGAGGCGCAGCCGAAGAGGCTCCCCCGCCGAGCGCAGCGAGGCATCACAGACCTCACCGAGCGCAGCGAGGCACCGAAAACCGCACCGAGCGCAGCGAGGCAACAGAACGCTCAGCGAGCGCAATGACGCCACGGAACACCAGCCGAGCGAAGCGAGGCCCCGCCCCTCTACTGCCGCCGCCCGCGCCAGCCTCCGCGCCGCTTCGGCTCCATGTCGGCCTCCATGGCCTCCTTGAGCACGGCGCTCATCGGGTGCTCCGGCGCCGCACGCCCATATTGCTCGTAAAGCGCACTCAGCGCCTCGCGCTGCGCCACCGCCTCCGGCAGGCTCAGCGCCCAGTCGAGGAAGATGCTGCGCGCCTCGCCGGGGCCAACCCCCTCCATCGCGTAGGCCTCGCGGATCAGCCCCTTGTGGTCGAAGCGTGCCGTCTCGTCGATCTCTGCCATCAGGCATCCCTCTCCTGTTCTTTGCCAAGCGCCCGGTCGATGACCTCTGCGGCCGCCCTGGCTGTGGTGTCCATCCGGCCCGAAAGGGCCTCAAGCCCCTCCACGCCCGTCTCCCGGGCCAGCAAGGCGCGTGCGCCCTCGCCCTGCTCCTCCGGCTCCAGCGCGCCTTCCGTCAGCAGCCGGGCGCAGGCCTGCACCGCGCGCATCAGCGCATAGGTGTCTCCCAGCACACCCGCGCCCTCCGCGCCCAGCCAGCCATCAGCCGCCGCCAGTTGCGCGTCCAGCCGCCGCCCCGGCACCCCGGCCAGCAGCGCCGCCGCCTGCGCCGCCAGTTCGATGTCCTGCATCCGCCCGGGCCCGATCTTCGCCTCCAGCCCGCCCGCGGGCCGCTTCGCCTCGAAGATCCGCGCGCGCATCTCGGCCACGTCGGCCAGCACCTTCGCGCGGTCGTGCCGCGCGGCCAGCACCTCGCAGCGCACCGCCTCCACCTCGCCCGCCAGCGCCGCCTCGCCGCAGATCACCCGGGCGCGGGTCAGCGCCAGATGCTCCCAGGTCCAGGCCTCCTCGCGCTGGTAGGCGGCAAAGGCCGCGAGCGAGGTCGCTACCGGCCCGGCATTGCCCGAGGGCCTCAGCCGCATGTCCACCTCGTAAAGCCGCCCCTCCGCCATCCGCGCCGTCAGCGCCGTCACCAGCGCCTTGGTGAGCCGGGCATACCACGCGCCCGCGGTCAGCGGCCGCTTGCCCTCGCTCGCCTCGACGCCGTCAGCGTCATAGATCACGATCAGGTCCAGATCCGATTTCGCGTTAAGCCAGCCCGCCCCCAGCGAGCCCATGCCCAGCACCACCGCGCCACGCCCCGGCGCGGGCCCGTGCCGGCGGGCATGCTCGGCCTCCACCACCGGGTAAACCGCCCGCAGCACCGCTTCAGCCAGCAGCGCATATTGCTCCCCCGCCACCAGTGCCGAAGCATGGCCGCGCAGCAGATGCACCCCGATCCGGAAGTGCCACTCCTTCACCCACCGCCGCGCGGTGTCGAGCTTGCCCTCGTAATCTTCCACCCGCGCCAGCTCTTCGCCCAGCGCGTCGGCCAGCACCTCCACGCCCGGCCAGTCGGCAAAGAAATCGCCGCCGATCACCGCATCCAGCACGCCCGCGTTGTGGCTGAGGTATTCCGCCAGCTCCGGCGCCGTGGCGCAGATATCCACGATCAGCCCCAGAAGCTGCGGGTTGGAGGCAAAAAGCGAGAAAATCTGCACCCCGGCGGGCAACCCCCGCAAGAATCCGTCAAACGCGCCCAGCGCCTCCTCGGGCTTCGCCGCCCCGCCCAGCTGGCTCATCAACTCGGGCCGGATGCGGGCAAAAAGCTCGCCCGCCCGCGTCGAGCGAAAGGCCGCGTAGCCCTTCCAGCGCGCCATGATCTCGCGCGCGCCCTCGCTCCACTCGGGCTCCCCCTCCGCCTTGCGCTTGGCACCGGGCGCAAAGAAGCCCTCGGCCAGCGAGGCCACCCGCTCCAGCCGGTCCTCCAGCGCCGCACGAAACGCCGCCGTGTCCCCCTCGCCCGCCAGCCGCGCCACCCGCTCGATGCCCGCTGCATCCTTCGGCAGCGCATGGGTCTGCTGGTCGTGCACCATCTGTATCCGGTGCTCCAGCTCCCGGTGCGCCCGGTAATCCTCGGTCAGCTGCGCCGCCTCGCTCTCGCCCACCCAGCCCTTCTCTGCCAGCCGCGCCAGCCCCTCGACGGTGCCGCGCACCCGCAACTCCGGGTCGCGCCCGCCCGCGATGATCTGCCGGGTCTGGGTGAAAAACTCGATCTCCCGAATGCCGCCGCGCCCCAGCTTCAGGTCACGCCCCTCCAGCGCGGTGCCGTAAAGCCCCTTGTGCTCGCGGATCGCCAGCCGCATGTCATGGGCGTCCTGAATGGCGGCAAAGTCGAGGTGCTTGCGCCAGATGAAGGGCCTCAGCCGCTCCAGGTAGCCCGCCCCCGCCTCGCGCGCCCCGGCACAGACCCGCGCCTTGATATGGGCGGCCCGCTCCCATGTGCGCCCAAGGCTCTCGTAATAGCGCTCGGCCGCCTCCATGCTCAGGCACACCGGCGTCACGCTCGGATCGGGCCGCAGCCGCAGGTCGGTGCGAAAGACATAGCCCTCCGCCGTATTGTCGCTCAGCAGCTTGGCCGCCTCCCGCGTGGCCCGAACAAGGCTGGTGCGCAGCTCGTGAAAATCCCGCTCCGGCCAACGGTCCTGATCGAACAAAACGATCAGGTCGATGTCGGACGAATAGTTCAGCTCATGCGCGCCCATCTTGCCCATGGCGAGCACGAAAATCCCGCAAAGGTCGTCGTCCACGTCCTCCGGCTCCAGCACCGATTTGCGCCGCGCCGCCTCGCGCTCCAGCGCCGCGCGCCAGGCAATCTGCACCGAGCCATCGGCGAGGTCGGTCAGCGCGCCCGTCACCCGCTCCAGCGGCCAGACGCCGCCAAGGTCGGCCAGCGCGGTGAACAGCGCGAGCCGCCGCTTGGCCACCCGCAGCGACACCGCCACATCGCCCTCGCCCGCCTCCTCCAGCAGGCGCGGCACCACCTCCTCCACCGGCGCGGCCAGCGCGCCTTCAAGCCAATCCGCCTCCTTGCCGATCAGCCCCGCGAGATAGGGAGACGAACCCGCCGTGCCCGCCAGAAGCGCGGCGGTTTCGTCGCTCGCCCAACCAGCGGCCTCCCGCGCGGTGGCGGCGGCGCTCTCGTCAACAGCAATCGGCAGGCGGGTGATACGGCTTTCAAATTCCATGCGCCTTCATCCCCCGCCCGCGCGCAGCGGTCAACGGGTGCAAATATAGTCTCGCCCGCCTCTTGTGCCCCACCCCGCCGCTGACGATATCCGCCCAAGCACCCCTTGAGGCTTCCTCCCATGCTCCTCCTCACCCTGGCCGCCGGCCTCGCCCTGCTGATCCTCGGCGGCGAATTGCTCCTGCGCGGCGCCATCGCGCTTTCCCTGCGCCTCGGCCTCTCGCCGCTCTTCATCGGCCTTACCGTGGTCGGCTTCGGCACCTCCACGCCCGAGCTCTTCACCTCGCTGCAAGCCGCCTTCTCCGGCGCGCCCGACATCGCGCTCGGCAATGTCATCGGCTCCAACATCGCCAACGCTTTGCTGATCCTCGGCGCGGCAGCGCTCATGGCCCCGATGGTGGTGCGCCGCGCAGCACTGATGCGCGATGGCGCGGCGGTGCTGCTCGCCACACTCGCCTGCGTCGCCCTCGCCCTCACCGGCAGCTTCACCCGCCTCTCCGGCGTTCTGCTGCTCGCGGGCCTCGCGGCCTACCTCCTCTACGCATGGAAATCGGACAGCGCCGAACCGGCCGAAATCGACGACAGCGCCACGCGCCTCTCCCCTCTCGCCGCCCTCGCCCTCACCGCCCTCGGCATCGCCCTCACCGTGCTCGGCGCCCGCTTCCTTGTCTCCGGCGCCATCGGCCTCGCCAGCGCGCTTGGCGTCTCCGAGGCGGTGATCGGCCTCACCATCGTCGCCGTCGGCACCTCCCTGCCCGAGCTGGTCACCTCCATCATGGCCGCCCGCAAGGGCCAGCCCGAGCTGGCGCTCGGCAACGTGCTCGGCTCCAACCTCTACAACATCCTCGGCATCCTCGGCGCCACCGCCCTGCTCTCGCCCGCCCCGCTCGATGCTGCCGCGATGATCCCCGATGCGCTGGTGATGCTGGCGGCCACCGCCCTCATGCTCACGCTGGCCACCACCGGCTGGCGCGTCACCCGCACCGAGGGCGGGCTGCTGCTCGCCCCCTATGCCGCCTATCTCGTATGGCTCGGCGCGGCATAGCCCCTTGCCGCCGCCCGTGCGCGCCGTAGGGTGGGCGCAAAATCACCACACGAGGCCCGAGCATGTCCAAATCCCTCAAGCGCGTCCGCGCCGCGCTCCAGGCCGCGGGCCTGCCCGACACCACCCGCGAAATGCCCGAAAGCACCCGCACGGCGGCCGAGGCTGCAGCGGCGGCAGGCTGCGAGATCGACCAGATCGCCAAGTCGATCATCTTCGCCGGGGAGGAGAGCGGCGCGCTCTACCTCTTCCTCACCGCAGGCGGCAACCAGGTGGACCCGGCTAAGGCCAGCGCGGCGGCGGGCGAGCCGCTGACCCGCGCCGACGGCAACGCCGTGCGCAAGATCACCGGCTTCGCCATCGGCGGCGTCGCCCCCATCGGCCACCTGACCGCACCCAAGGCCTTTCTCGACCCCCGCCTGACCGAGTTCGAGCAGGTCTGGGCCGCCGCCGGCACCCCCCGCCACATCTTCCAGATCGCCCCCGCCGAAATGAGCCGACTCGCCAACGCAACACCCGCCGAGTTCACCGCATGATCCGCCATGCTGCCGCCGCTCTCCTGCTGCTCGCCACCCCGCTCGCCGCCCAGAGCTCCCTCCATCCCGTGCCACCCGGCCTTGAAGCCCTCGTCGTCGCCATCGTCGAGCAACGCGCCGATGGCAGTCCTTCCACCTTCGGCCCGATCCTGCGCGAGCTCGCGATAAAGATGGATGACGACCCGGCAAACGATCTCCCCGGCCACCGCCTCTCCCTGAACGAGCAGTTTCGCCTGACGAAGGAAGCCGCACTTCTTGGCGTTGCCCTGACAGACAGCCAGATCGTCAATGCCTGGGCGCTGAAGACATATCTCGGGCGCGGTTGCACCGGCTTCCCCGCAGCAGCCAACGCATTCTGGAACGTCGAGGCCAACGAAGAGCCCACAGCACGCCAGATCGCCACGCTCTCCGTTCTCTCCCTCGCCCCCACTGCCAACAGCGCAACGCCTCAGGCCCTTTCGCGCGCCTACACGCAAGCCCTCACCAACGCCGAAGGTGCCCTGCCTCCGCGCATCTCCGAAACCCTCTCTTCCGAAGGCCCGGAGCCGATTCCCCAAGCGGCCAGATGCGCAGAAAACCCCTGAAAACAGCAGTTTTTATCGGTCTCCGCCGGCAAATGTAAAAAACATTCACATTTACCCTTGAAGCCCCCCGGCCCAGCCCCCATCTTCCGTAATGTGAAAGACATTCACATACGCAAAACAAACGGAGATACCCTGATGAACACCGCCCAAACCGCCACCGTCACGCACCAGCCCGGCTGGTTTGCCCGTGCCGAAGGCTGGCTGGACGAGCGTGGCAAGGGAGCCTGGATCGCAGCCATGGTGCTGGGGTTCATCTTCTTCTGGCCCCTCGGTCTCGCCCTACTCGCCTACATGATCTGGAGCAAACGCATGTTTTCTGGCCGCTGCGCCCACCGACCCCACCGTGAAGCCCACCGGATGAACCGTCGCCACGGCTTCCGCTCCTCGGGTAACACCGCCTTCGACAGCTACAAGGCCGAAACCCTGCGCCGTCTGGAAGACGAGCAGGAGGCCTTCGAAAGCTTCCTCGAACGGCTCCGCGCCGCGAAGGACAAGGAAGAGTTCGACGCCTTCATGGACGACCGCGCCACCGCCGCCCAATCCTCCTCCGACGAGGACGACGAAGGCAATGCGCAGAACGGGGGCGCCGAGCCCGCGCTCGCAGAGCCGCGCTAACCAAATCACGGAACGAGGCCGGCGCCCCCCGCGTTGGCCTCCCAACGGCCCGCCACGCGTTCCCCCCCTGTCGTGGCGGGCCCCTTGCATTGCCGAAGGAGACACCCGACATGTCCACCATGGACAGCACCACCGCCCTCCCCGACCCGGAGCTGAACCCCGAGTTCTACGCCGACACCCCCGCCAAGCGCTTCTTTGCCTGGCTGGTTGACGGGGTGCTGATCTTCCTGGTGACGCTGCTCGTGCTCCCCTTCACCGCCTTCAC